>CALMNW010000035.1 GCA_937872095.1 uncultured Verrucomicrobiota bacterium | reverse complement strand
GGGCCATCGCCTTGGCCTGCATGCCGGGGCAGCCGGCGAAGATGGGCCGCGCCGGGGCGGTCGCCTGCGCGGCGGCCTGGCGGGCGGCGACGGCGGCTTCGTCGTAGTCGGCCGCTTCGCGCTCGACGATCCGGATGGCGTTGGTCGGGCAGGCGGGCAGGCAGTCGCCGAGGCCGTCGCAGTAGGAATCGGAAACCAGCTTGGCTTTGCCGGCGACCATCTGGATGGCGCCTTCGTGGCAGGCGCTGACGCACAGGCCGCAGCCGTTGCAGAGGGCTTCGTCGATCGAGACGATCTTGCGTTTCATGCGATCTCCCCTGGATTCATGGCTGGCCGCCCCGCGACCTTGCGTCGCGGGAGGCTAACGTTGGCTCCCCTGCCACGCGAGGTGGCAGGGCCCGCTAATTGTGAGCGGTCGAGCGAGCGGGCGAGGCCGGCGAGGGTGGTTTGCTGCATGGTCTTGTAGAGGCGGTCGTTTTCGTTTTCGATCAGGCGGCCGAGGGCGCAGGCGCGGCCGGCGCAGATCTGGGGATCCAGCAGGCAGCGGTGGGGGCGGAGGGGCTCGCCGCCGGCGGCTGCGTAGATCTCCAGCATGGAGATTTGCTTGGGCGGACGGGCGAGGCGGATGCCGCCCTTGGGGCCGCGCTCGGTCTCGAGCAGGCCGGCATGGACGAGCCGCTGGACGACCTTGGCGAAGTGGTTGTAGGAAAAGCCGAGCTCCTTGGCGATTTTCGGGGAGGGGCGGAAGGCGCGGTCGCCGTCGGCGATCCACAGGCAGACGTGGAGGGCGATCGACAGACCTTCGGGGATGTTGAGCAAACCGGGCATGGGGGGATCTCCGTTTAATTCTGGTACTACGATACCAGATTAGGCCCGAAGCGCAAACCGAAAGGCGAAATATTTTTTGGAAGGGGCCGCCTGGAAGTTTTTACGGAATGGCCATATCCCAATCGCATTCATAACCCTAATCCTAATCTTGCTCGTAATCGTAATCCTAATCCTGACCGCCATCTTCTTCCCCGTCGGTCTCGGCTCTTGCCTGAGTCGTGCGAAGGATGCAGCCGGATAAGAACGCAGCCGGATTAGGATTACGATTAAGATTAGGATTAGGACTACGATTACGATGGGAACGGCCAGACCCCCACACCCGGCGGGCCCGGAATTGGCAATCGGGCCGGAGGCGTGGTATCGTGGAACGCGATTTACGGAAAGGACTTGGAATGAAAACGATCATCATCGGCGGCGTGGCGGGCGGAGCGAGCACGGCGGCGCGGTTGCGGCGGCTGGACGAGCAGGCGGAAATCGTGCTGCTGGAGAAAGGGCCGCACATATCGTACGCGAACTGCGGGCTGCCGTACCACCTCGGCAAGATCATCCCGGAGCGCAATTGGCTGCTGGTGATGACGCCGGAGAACTTCCGCGCGCGCTTCAACGTGGACGTGCGCGTGAACCACGAGGTGACGGCCATCGACCGCGCGCAGAAGACGGTCCAAGTGCTGAACCGGCAGACGGGGGCGAAGAGCGAGGAGCGCTACGACAAGCTGGTGATCGCGACGGGGTCTTCGCCGATGCAGCTGAAGCTGCCCGGGATCGATTTGCCCGAGGTGCTGCCGCTGTGGACGCTGGAGGACATGGACCGCATCGCGAAGAAGCTGGACGCGGGCGCCAAGCGCGCGATCGTGGTCGGCGGCGGGTTCGTGGGAATGGAACTGGCCGAAAGCCTGCGGCACCGCGGGCTGGCGGTGACGCTGCTGGAAATGGGCCGGCAGCTGCTGCCGACGATGGACGAGGAAATGAGCTCGCTGCTGGCCGAAGAACTGCGGCTGGCGGGGATCGTCGTCGAACTGGGCGCGACGGTGTCGGCGTTCGCGCCGGCGGACGGCGGCGGGGTGACGGCGACGGTCAAGGACGGCCGTTCGTGGACGGCGGACGTGGTGGCGCTGTGCGTGGGCGTGAAGCCCAACTCCGCGCTGGCGCAGGCCGCGGGACTGGAGACGGGGCCCAAGGGGCACGTCGTCGTCGACGCGCGCATGCAAACGAAGGACCCGGACGTGCTGGCGGTGGGCGACGTCGTTGCGGTGGTCGATCCGGTCTTCGGCGGGACGACGGCGGTGCCGCTGGCGGGCCCGGCGAACCGGCAGGGCCGCATCGCGGCGGACAACGTCCTGGGCCGCAACCGCCGCTACGAAGGCACGTACGGCGCCTCGGTGGTGAAGGTCGGCAAGCTGACGGCCGCGAGCTGCGGCCACACGGAGGCGCGGCTCAAGGCGACGGGCAAGAATTATCGGAAGGTCTATCTGCACGCCGGCTCGCACGCGGGCTATTACCCGGGCGCGACGACGCTGCACATCAAGCTGCTGTTCGGCGACAACGGCCAGATCTACGGCGGGCAGGTCGTCGGCGCGGAAGGCGCGGACAAGCGCGCGGACGTGCTGGCGACGGCGATGCGCGCGGGCATGGACGTGCGCCAGCTCGCGGAGCTGGAGCTGTGCTATGCGCCGCCGTTCAGTTCGGCCAAGGATCCGATCACCGTCGCCGGCATGATCGCCACGAACGCGCTCGACGGCGTCACGACCCTGGCGCAGGCCGACGCGCTGCCGGCCGGCGCGCTGCTGCTCGACGTGCGCGAGCCCGCCGAGGTGGCCCAGGGCACGCTCAAGGGCGCCGTGAACGTGCCGCTGCACAAGCTGCGCTCGCGCGCGTTCGAGCTGCCGAAGGACCGCAAGATCGTCATTTTCTGCCAGGTGGGCCTGCGCGGCTACGTCGCCGAGCGCATTTTGAAGCAGCTCGGGTACGACGTCGCCAACCTGTCGGGCGGCTACCTGACCTGGAAGCAGTACCAGCCCGGCATGTGGATGCCCACCGACGAGCAGATCGCGCTGGCCACGACGGGCAGCGAAGGCGGCCCGAGCCTCGCGGACGACAAAGAGGAACCGAAGATCGTCGTGGACGTGCGGGCGCTCCAGTGTCCCGGCCCGGTGGTGCGCATCAAGAAGGAACTGGACGGCCTGGGCGAAGGCGCGACGATCAAGGTGCTGGGGGCGCCGGCCTTCGCGCCGGATCTGGCGAGCTGGGCGCAATGCGCCGGCCACAAGGTCGTGAAGATCGCGCAGAAGGACGGGCATCTGGAAGCCGTCGTCCGCAAGGGTACGGCCCAGCCGTGCACGGGCGCGGCGGCCGGCGGGAACGCGGGCGCGCTGGTGCTGTTCAGCAACGACCTCGACAAGGCGCTGGCGGCGCTGATCATCGCCACGGGCATGGCGGCGGCGGGGATGCAGGTCAGCATCTTCTTCACCTTCTGGGGCCTGAGCGTGCTGCGCAAGCATCCGGGGCCGCAGACGCAAAAGAGCCTGCTGAACCGGATGTTCGGGTGGATGCTGCCCAAGGGCGCGCAGAAGCTGGCGCTGTCGAAGATGCACGTGGCGGGCCTGGGCACGGCGCTGATGAAGCACGTCATGGCCAGCCAGAACGTGGCCTCGCTGCCGGACATGCTCCAGAACGCGCGCGCGCTGGGCGTGAAGTTCATCGCCTGCGACATGGCCATGAACCTGATGGGCCTGACCCGCGAGGAACTGATCGACGTCGACGAAGTCGCCGGCGTGGCGACCTTCATCGCGCGCGCCAAGGAAAGCGGGCCGACGCTGTTCATCTAGGGAAGAGAGCGGGGTTCGGAGGTCAGGGTTCAGGGGGGGGCGGATCTATTGTAGCCGGGCCCGGTGGGCCCGGTTTATCCGAACGACAGCCCCGGCCCCACCGGGGCCGGCTACAACGCGGATCCGTTGTAGGCCGGGGCGTTGGCCCGGCGCATTTTTCCGGACATGCGGCTAGGCGGCCGCGGGCCGCATCTGGTATGGATTCCAGCGTGGATGGACGCCGCCCGCCCGATGATTGCGCCTGTCGCGACCAACCGGCGGAAGAGGCCTGAAGGGAAAATCGCGATGAATCTTCTATCCTGGCTCGATCGGTTCGGCGGGGGCCTCCTGGTGCTCGCGTTCACCTTGGTCGTCGGCTACGTCTTTTACTGGATCATCGTGGTTTTTCCGCGGCGCGTGAAAGCCACGTTCGCGGGGCTGGCCGCCAAGGGCTATCACGCCTGCGCGCCCGAAGATCCCTTGCTGACGGGCATTCTGGCCAAAGGCGCGCCCCTGTTTCCCGTCGATCCCCTGGAAGACAAACCCATCCCCGCCTGGACCGTCCAGCTGGCCATGGTGAAAGGCGACCGGATCGTCGCCAACGCCTTCCGGACCCAGATGGACCGGCTTCCGCACTATTCCACCCGCCAGGGCACGACCATGCTGATCGACACGTTTTCCATGCCGCTGGATGCGGAGTTCCATCTCGTCCCCGCCAAACGGGTCCACAGCGTCCAGTGGGAAAAGCGCCACGGGCTTCAAGCCGTCGCGACCGGTCTCGATTCCGAACTGCTGGCCCGCTACGAGGTTTATGCCCGACCGGACCAGCCGGGCGTTCTGCCTCCCGCGCTGATCCAGGCGTTGCTGAAGGTGCATCCCGTCTTGGCGGATCGCAGCGCGTTCTGCTACCAGCGCGGCGCTTCGCTGCGTTTCCAGCCGCAATGCTGGGGCGTCTGCACGACCAATCCCATCTACCGCGCCGAAGACCTCGACCGGTTGCTCGAAGCCGCCGACGCGATCGCCACGGCCTTGAAATCGGTGCCCGCCCATTCCGGCGGGACCGCGCGGGCCTAGCTGCGGCAGGGCGAAAAATCGGTTGCAGGCCAGGGCGTTGACCTGGCCGGATCGAACAGCCTCGGGACGAAGACCCGCCGCCGCCAAGGCTCCGGCGGACAAGCGTCCCGGCTCCATTCCGGGCGATTCAGTTTTTTGGAGACCCGACGCCCTCGTCGGGCGGATTTGATTCACCCACGGCCGCGGGGGCTTCCATCCATGTCCGGACTTGGACATTGGAGATTGAACATTGATTATTGGATATTGAGATCCCGCCCTACACGCCGTAGGTCGTGGAAGCGGTGGTGCCGCCGTGGCCGGTCCAGTTGACGTGGAAGAACTGGCCGCGGGGCTGGTCCACGCGCTCGAAGGTGTGGGCGCCGAAGTAGTCGCGCTGGGCCTGGAGCAGGTTGGCGGGCAGGCGCGCGCAGCGGTAGGCATCGTAGTAGCCGAGCGCGGTGGACATGGCGGGCAGGGGCAGGCCGAGATCGACGGCGGCCTTGACCGTGCGCCGCCACGCGTCCTGCGCGTCGCCGACGACCTTCTGGAAGTACGGCGCGAGCAGCAGATTCGCCAGTTGCGGTTCGGCGTCGAAGGCTTCCTTGATCTTGCCGAGGAAGCGGGCGCGGATGATGCAGCCGCCGCGCCAGAGGAGGGCGACGTTCCCGAAGTTGAGGTTCCACTGGTATTCGGCGGAGGCCGCGCGCAGGAGCTGGTAGCCTTGGGCGTAGGAGCAGATCTTCGCGGCGTAGACGGCCTGCTCGAGATCGGCGAGGAATTTGGCTTTGTCGCCCGCGAACTTCCCGGAAGGGCCGGCGAGCACCTTGGCCGCGGCGACGCGTTCGTCCTTGATGGCGGAGAGGCAGCGCGCGAAGACGGCTTCGGCGATCTGCGGGATGCCGACGCCGAGATCGAGGCCGGCCTGCGACGTCCACTTGCCGGTGCCCTTCTGGCCGGCGGCGTCGAGGATGACGTCGACCATGGGCCGGCCGGTTTCGTCGTCGGTCTTGGCGAGGACGTCGGCGGTGATTTCGACGAGGTAGGAATCGAGCGGGCCTTGGTTCCACTTCTTGAAGACGGCGGCCATTTCGGCGGGGGCCAGGCCGAGGCCCTGCGACATCAGGTGGTAGGCTTCGGCGATGAGCTGCATGTCGCCGTATTCGATGCCGTTGTGGACCATCTTGACGAAGTGGCCGGCGCCGTCGGGTCCGAGCCATTCGCAGCAGGGCACGCCGCCGACCTGAGCGGCGATGGCCTGGAAGATGGGCTTGAGGTGCGGCCAGGCCGCGGCGTCGCCGCCGGGCATGATGGAGGGGCCCTTGAGCGCGCCTTCCTCGCCGCCGGAGACGCCGGCGCCGACGTAGAGCAGGCCGCGCTTGGCGACCATTTCGCAGCGGCGGACGGTATCGGGATAGTGGCTGTTGCCGCCGTCGATCAGGATATCGCCGGGTTCGAGCAGCGGGCAGAGCACGCCGATCAGATCGTCCACGGGCCGGCCGGCGCGGACCATCATCAGGATTTTGCGCGGGCGCGCAAGGGCCGCGACGAGTTCCGGAATGGAACGGCAGCCGATCAGGTTCTTGCCCTGGCCGCGGCCGCCGACGAAGGCATCGACTTTCTCGACGGTGCGGTTGTAGCACGCAACGGTGAAGCCGCGGCTTTCCATGTTGAGGATGAGGTTTTCGCCCATGACGGCGAGGCCGACGACGCCGATATCCGCTTGCGATTTCATTCCGGGGGTTCCTTTCAAAGGGTGCAGCCTTCTTCGCCGCAGCCGTAGCGCCAGACGTGGCCGGCGCGGGCGAGGAGTTCGTCGGCGGCGGCGGGGCCCCAGGTCTTGGGGGCGTAGGGATGGAGCGGCGAGACGTCCGGTGTCTTTTCCCAGCCGGCGAGGACGGGGTCGAGGAGGGCCCAGGCGATTTCGATGCCGTCGCTGCGGGCGAAGAGCGAGGCGTCGCCCTTCAGCGCGTCGAGGAGCAGGCGTTCGTAGGCGTCGGGGAGGACGACGTCGGGGAAGGCTTCGCGGTAGCTGAAGTCCATGCGGGCGGAGCGCGATTCGGCGACGGTGTCGGGCACCTTGGTTTCGAAGCGGAAGTGGATGCCTTCCTCGGGCTGGATGCAGATGGACAGCATGTTTGGGGTGAAGGACTGGTTGGCGGCGAGGCCGAACATGACGTCGGGCGGCGCCTGGAACTCGACGATGATGGAGCTGGTGCGGCAGGGCATGGCCTTGCCGGAGCGGAGATAGAACGGCACGCCCTTCCAGCGCCAGTTGTCGACGTAGAGCTTGAGGGCGGCGTAGGTGGCCGTCTGCGAATCGGGCGCGACGCGCTCGGCGGCGCGGTAGCCGTCGTACTGGCCGCGGACGACGTCTGCGAGGCGGATGGCGCGGAGGTTGCCGAGGACCTTGGCCTTCTCGTTGCGGACGGCGTTGGCGTCGAGCGAGGCGGGCGGTTCCATGGCCACGAGCGAGAGCAATTGCAGCAAGTGGTTCTGGAACATGTCGCGCAAGACGCCGGCCTGGTCGTAGTAGCCGCCGCGGGAGCCGACGTCGACGTTTTCGGCCACGGTGATCTGGACGTTGGAGACGTAGCGCCGGTTCCAGACGGGCTCGAACAACGTGTTGGCGAACCGCAGGAACATGACGTTCTGGGCGGTTTCCTTCCCGAGGTAGTGGTCGATGCGGTAGACCTGGTGCTCGCGGAACGCGGCGTGGACGCGGTGGTTGAGGGCTTCGGCGGAGGGCAGGTCGTGGCCGAAGGGTTTTTCGATCACGATGCGCCGCCAGCCTTCGGTTTCGGCGTTCATGCCGGCGGCGGCGAGGGCGTCGCAAGCCGGGCCGTAGTGCTCGGGGGCGGTGGCGAGATAGTAGAGGCGGTTGGCGGGCTGGCCTTCGATCTCGCGCAGGCGCGCATCGACGACGGGGAAGTCGGCGGGCACTTCGAGATCGCCGCGGACGTAGTGCAGGCGGCTCGCGAAGTCGGCCCAGACCTTTTCGTCGAAGGTGCCGCCGAATTTCCTCACGCCGTCGAGCACGTGCTCGCGGAAATACTCGGTGGTCCAATCGCGGCGGGCGACGCCGACGATGCGGGTGCGATCCCACAGACGGCCTTTCTTGCGGTTGCGGTAGAGGGCGGGGATGAGCTTGCGGTGCGTCAGGTCGCCGGTGGCGCCGAAGATGACGATGGTGGTGGCGTCGGCCTGGGGAATGGCGTCGTTCATGGGGACTCCTTCAGGTGGGCGGCGGCGGCGCGGTCGAGCAGCCAGCGCGGATTTCCGGAAAGCCGTTGCGCGGGCCAATCGCTTGGCCCGGAAAAAATGCGGCCGACGATGGCGGCCTTGCCGGCGCCGGAAGCGACGACGAGCGTTTGGCGCGCGGCGTTCAGGATGGGGAACGTCAGCGTGACGCGGTCGGGCGGCGGCTTCGGGGCGTTGCGGACTTCCGCGACGAGGCGCTGCGTTTCGCGCGTCGCGGGATTTCCGGGGAAGAGCGAGGCGACGTGGCCGTCCTCGCCGACGCCGAGCAGGACGAGGTCGAGCGGCAGGAAGGGGCGGAGTTCGGTTTCGTAGTCCGCGACCGACCCTTGCAGCGGGTGGATCTGCGCGCCGGCGAGCTTGGGCAGGAGTTCGGTCTTGGCGAGGTGGTAGTTGCTCTGCGGATCGGAAAGCGGCACGCGGCGCTCATCGGTCCAGAACACGTGCCAATTCGCGGCGTCGCCCGGAGCAGTCAAGCCGCGGGCAAGGAGCGCGACGGCGGAACCGCCGGGAATCGCGATCGAAAATCGGCCGCGGGCGGCGAGGGCTTCCGCGGCGGCGGAAGCGACGCGCGCGGCAAGCGCGTTCGCGAGCGAGATGTCGTCCGCGCAGATTTCGACGTCCGGTTGCATGTGCGGGCTATTATCGCTCATTTCGGCCCGATCCGCCAGTTTCCTTGGAAGAAAATCAATGCCGGGAGGGGAAATCCAGATAGAGGACGTCGGGGGTGCGGGTCCAGCCGCGGGCGTGCTGGAGGTGGGCGAGAACGTGCAGGCAGAAATCGCGGATGGCGGGGGCGTCGAGGGGGGCGTAGGCGGACCGGCCCTTGGGCTTGCGGCGGCGGGGGGTGGGGGCGAAGCCGGCGGCGTAAAGCCCGCGCAGGCCGAGGAGGCCGGCGCCGGAGGACTCGTCCCACGCCGGCGCGAGCTGTTCGAGCAGCGCGCGCAGGCCGGGGAGGAGCGTGATTTCGAGCCAGCCGGCCTGCTCCTTGCGCAGGCGGCGGAAATCGAGCGTCCAGAGGATGCGGCCTTCGGCGGTGACGGTGCGCGCGGGGCGGACGAGGCGGGAGGCGAAGAGCTGCCAGACGAGCAGCGGGACGGGGCCGGGCCAGACGTCGGGATCGAAGACGGGCACGTCGATGCCGGGCAGATGCGCGGCGGCCCAGCGGCCGGCGGCGTCGCGCTGGTTGAGGGAGCGCAGCGCGCGGTAAATGAGCAGGTGCAGATAATCGTCGGGCAGCGGCGGGGACAGGCGCTGGTCGGCCAGGTAGGCGATGGCGGCGGCGGCGACGGCTTCGGCGATCGCGGGATCCCAGGCCGCGCCGCGGATCAGGCCTTCGAGATGGCCCCGGAGGGTTTCGCGGACGTCGTCGCTGGACGGAATCGGGATCATGAGGCGGAGAAGCAATGGAATGGTGGAATGGCGGAATGGTGGAATGGCGGGGAAGAGAATCGATCTTTCGGGGGGCAATCCTCATCATTCCAGCGTTCCGATATTCCAGTTTTCCACGGAACGTAAAAACTTTGGGCGATTTTTACGTAGCACGTAAAAACTTTGGATATTTTTTCCACGATGTGGAAAAAAGTTTTCCACGGCGTGGAAAAATCTCGAGCGGCGAGCAAACGCATGGGAGGGGAGGGGGGGCCTTTATTGGCGGCCGATGAGGTTTTCGATTTCGGAGAGGAACTGGGAGGCGTCGCGGAAGCGGCGGTAGACGGAGGCGAAGCGGAGGAAGGCGACTTCGTCGAGCTTTTCGAGCTTGTCCATGACCTTGCGGCCGATGACGGTGGAGGGGACTTCGCGTTCGTACTCGTGCTCGATCTCGTGGACGACGTCGTCGACGAGGACATCGAGCTGGGGTTCGGAGATGGGGCGCTTGACGGCGGCGTGGGCGATGGCGGCGCGGAGCTTGGAACGGGAGAAATCCTCGTGGCGGCCGTCGCGCTTGAGGACGGTCAGGACGGTTTTGACGACTTCCTCGTAGGTGGTGAAGCGGTGGCCGCAGCGGGAACAGACGCGGCGGCGGCGGATGACCTCGCCGTTGCGGATCGAGCGGGAATCGATCACCTTGTCGTCGTCCTGGGCACACTTGGGGCAGCGCATGGCCCAAGAGTGTGCGCGGGGGGGGCGGGAGAGTCAAGCGCAGAGGGGCAAAACGCATTCTCCACGTCGATGCTTGCATTTCCGGAGGGGGCTTGGGAATATAGAAATATGGACGAACGCGACGACCATGGCATGCGGATCTACTTGCGCGAAATCGGCAAGGTGGACTTGCTCACGCCCGCGGAGGAAGTGAAGCTGGCGCGGCGCATCAAGAAAGGCGACGAAGCGGCGCGGCAGCAGATGATCCGCGCGAACCTGCGGCTGGTCGTCAAGATCGCGGGGGATTACGCGCGGCTGGGGCTGCCGCTGCTGGATTTGATCAGCGAGGGGAACATGGGCCTGATGAAGGCCGTGGACCGGTTCGACCCGAAGAAGGGCGGCAAGCTGAGCACCTACGCGGCGTGGTGGATCAAGCAGGGCATCCGGCGCGCGCTGGCGAACCAGGGCAAGACGATCCGGCTGCCGTCGCACATGGTGGACAAGCTGTTCCGCATGCGGCGGATGCAGGAGACGCTCTCCCACGAGCTGGGCCGGGTGCCGACGGCGGCGGAACTGGGCCAGCGGCTGGACGTGCCGGAAAAGACGGTGAAGTACTGGCTGGAAGTGTCGCAGCGGCCCTCGTCGCTCGATGCGCCGATCGGCGAGGACGGCCGCGAAAGCCAAGGCGACACGGTCAGCGATCCGGGAGCGAAATCGCCGTTCGACGATCTGAACGACAGCCAGCTGCTCGAAGAGATGGCGGAGCACCTGAAGTCGCTGAACGAGCGCGAGCAACTGATTTTGAAGCGGCGGTTCGGACTGGACGGGGTCCAGGCGGAATCGCTCGAAGAGGTGGGGGCGCGGCTGAAGATCACGCGGGAGCGCGTGCGCCAATTGCAGAACCAGGCGCTCGCGACGCTGCGGGAGCAGATGCTGAAGGATTGAAGCGCGCCCGGTCGGCGCGCGTTCCAGAGCAACCGGCGGCGCGATCCGCCCAAGGAGACGACCATGGCGGAACCAGAAGGCAAGGAAATCCAAATGGACGCGGGCAACCTGTACCGCGAGGAAAGCTATACCGATTTGAAGGCGGGTTCGCTGCGCAAGCTGGTGCCGGTGAAAGAGGACGGATCGGACGATCCGTCGCGCGAGCCGATTTTTTCGGCGGCGACGCAGGTCATGACGCCCGGCGGCGTGCTGCCGCTGAGCGGGGAAGTGGACGGGGCGAAATCGCTGGCGGACGCGGTGGCGGGATTTTCCGCGACGATCCAGCGGGCGATCGCGGATCTGCGCGAAGAGATGGCGGCGATGCAGCGGGAACGCGCGTCGCAGATCGTGGTGCCGGGGCGCGACGCCCCGCCGCCGCCGGATTTGCTGATCCGGTAAAAAACCGGCCGCGCGGGGGCTGCCGAAGAACTCAGGCGCGCAGCGCGTCGAGCAGATGCCGCAGGGCGGCTTCGGCGGCGGCGTTGCGGATGTCGGCGCGCGAACCGGAAAAATGATGCTTGAAGGTGGCCGTCCCATGCGGGGCGGCCACGCCGATGTAGACGAGGCCGACGGGTTTTTCGGGGGTGCCGCCGGCGGGACCGGCGATGCCGGTGAGGGAAACGGCGAAATCGGCATGCGTGGCGGCGCGGGCGCCCTCGGCCATGGCGCGGGCGGTTTCGAGGCTGACGGCGCCGTGGGCGCCGAGCAGGTCGGGGCCGACGCCGAGCAGGCGGGTCTTGAGCGCGTTGGCGTAGGCGACGATGCCGCCGAGATACCACGCGGAACTGCCGGGGAGGCCGGTAAGAAGCGCGCCGACGAGGCCGCCCGTGCAGGATTCGGCCGTGGCGAGGGTCTGCCGCCGCGCGAGCAGCGCGTCGGCGATCTGGGACAGGAGCGTTTCCATGCCCGGCAGTCTAGGCCGGTCCGGAGCGTTTGGAAAGTCTGGGCGAGACGTTTCCGGTGATTTGTGGCAAATTGAACGGCTATGAAAACAATACTAGTTACAGGTTCGGGCGGCTTGGTGGGTTCGGAGACGGCGCTGCATTTCGCGGGCCAGGGCTATCGCGTGGTGGGGGTGGACAACAACCTGCGCGAATATTTCTTCGGGCCGGAGGCCTCGACGAAGTGGGCGGTGGAAGAGCTGCAGAAGGCGTTTCCGGATTCGTTCGCGGCGATCGCGGCGGACATCCGCGATTTCGACGCGGTGCGCCGGGCGTTCGAGACGGCGGGCGAGATCGACTTGGTGGTGCACACGGCGGCGCAGCCGTCGCACGACTGGGCCGCGCGCGAGCCGTTCACGGATTTCGGCGTGAACGCGCAGGGCACGCTGAACCTGCTGGAAGCGACGCGCCAGCTGGCGCCCAAAGCCACGTTCATCTTCACCTCGACGAACAAGGTGTACGGCGATACGCCGAACCGCCTGCCGCTGGCGGAACAAGAAACGCGCTGGGAGTGCGTCGAGGGGCCGTACGCGGAAAAGGGCATCGACGAGACGATGAGCATCGACCAGACGACGCACTCGATCTTCGGCGCGTCGAAGGTCGCGGCGGACGTGATGGTGCAGGAATACGGGCGCTATTTCGGCATGAATACGGGCGTCTTCCGCGGCGGCTGCCTGACGGGGCCGCGGCATTCGGGGGCGGAACTGCACGGCTTCCTCGCGTACCTGATGAAGTGCGCCGCGACGGGCCGCGAGTACAAGATTTTCGGCTACAAGGGCAAGCAGGTGCGCGACAACATCCACAGCGCGGATCTGGTGGCGTCGTTCGAGGCCTTCCACCGCGCGCCGCGCCCGGGCGAAGTCTACAACATGGGCGGCAGCCGCTTCAGCCACTGCTCGATGCAGGAGGCCGTGAAGCTCTGCGAGGAACTGACCGGCCGCAAGATGAAGACCACCTACGTCGAGACGAACCGCATCGGCGACCACGTCTGGTGGGTGAGCGACGTGTCGAAGTTCCAGGCGCACTATCCGGACTGGAAGCTGACGAAGAACGTCCGCGACATCCTGGCGGAAATCCTGGAATACAACCTGCCGCGCTGGAAAAAAGAAAGCTGATCCGGACATGGATCCGGCCGGCTCCACGTTCATCTTCTGCGACGGATTCCTGCTCGTCCGCGCGGGCGGCTTGGAACCGGCGGGAACCGAAGCGCTGCCGGAACTGGAACAAACGCGCAAGGTGCTGGATTCGTTCGTGGTGCGGCCGCAGGGTTGCGTTGCGACGGGCGTGTCCGGCGCGCCGGACGCCGCGCCGGCGGGATGCGCATGGGCGCGGGTGCGGGCGCTGGTCGGCGCGGAATCGCCGCATGCGGCGACGGCTTGCCGGGCGCTGGGGCTGCTGAACTGGCGGGCGATGCATCGCTTCTGCGGGGCGTGTGGCGGCCCGTTGGAGGAACACCCGGTCGAAATCGCGCGGAAATGCGCCGCGTGCGGGCACGTGGATTATCCGTCGATGGCGCCGGCGGTGATCGTGCGAGTGGAAAAAGAGGGGCAGATCCTGCTGGCGCGGCACGTGCAGCGCATTCCGGACCTGTGGACCTGCCTGGCGGGCTACGTCGAAGTGGGCGAATCGCTGGAAGATTGCGTGCGCCGCGAGGTGAAGGAAGAGGCCGGCATCGACGTGGACGACGTCCGCTACGTCGGCAGCCAGCATTGGCCGTTTCCGAACCAGATGATGGTGGGATTCCGCGCGCGCTGGAAATCCGGCGAACTGAAACTGCAGCCGGAGGAATTGTCCGATGCGCGCTGGTTCGATCCCGCCGACCTGCCGAACATTCCGCCGCCAGGCTCCATGGCTTGGCGATTGATCCACGGTGGGGGATAAGGGCGACAGGGAGTTTCCCTCAGCGGGGCGATACCGGAGCAAATGATCCGGGTATTGTTTTATAAAACAATACCCGGATCTTGCCGGGCGGTATTGGCTGTATTTAGAACTGCATGAAGTAGTTGTCGCGCCGTTCGCGGGCGAGGGTGGTGGCGTCGCCGTGGCCGGGATAGACGGTCCAGTCGCCGTCGAGCGCGGCGAGCTTGCGCAGGGAGCGCATCAGGGCGCGGGAATCCCCGCCGGGGAGATCGGTGCGGCCGGCGGTGCCGCAGAACAGCGTGTCGCCGGTGAACAGGGCGCGATCGTCTTCGAGTTTCCAGCAGATGCCGCCGGGCGTGTGGCCGGGGGTTTCGACGACCGACCAGCGGGCGCCGGCGAGTTCGAAGACCGCGCCTTCCACGGCGGACACGCGGGGGCAGGCGGGGACGTCGGGGGCATCGTAGAAGCCAGGGAGGTTGTTGCGGGAGCTGAAGCACCACGCGGCGTCGAGCGGATGGAGATGGATGGGCGCGGGAAAGGCGTCGCACAGGGCGGCGAGGGCCGTGACGTGGTCGACGTGGCCGTGGGTGAGCAGATAGGCGACGACCAAGGCTTTCTTCTCGCGCAATCGGGCCGCCAGTTGGGGGGCGTCGTCGCCGGGATCGATCACGACGGTTTCGCGCGTGTCGGGATTCGCGACGAAATAACAATTTTCTTCGATAAAACCGGTGACTCGTGCTTCAATGTGCATGTCCATGAAACCAACAGATTTGAACGGGCGCGTCAATGGCGAAGCGGACGCCGTATTGACGGCGGCGGGGCTGGGGGTCGGGTTTTTCGCGGAGGATGGCCGGCGCCTGGAGGTGGTGGGGGACGTGGATCTGGTTTTGCGGGCGGGGCGGACGACGGCGCTGGTGGGGGAAAGCGGCTGCGGGAAGAGCATCACGGCGGCAGCGCTGGGTGGGCTGCTGCCGCGCGGGATGGCCCTGGACCGCGGCGAAATCCGCTGGGCGGACGGCGCGGCGCGCGGACCGGGACGGGGGTTGACGTACGTGTTCCAGGATCCGGGGGAGTGCCTCGATCCCGTGTTCACCATCGGCAACCAGATCCGCGAAACGCTGCCGCCGGAGGAGCGCGGCCGCGCGCGGGAACGGATGGAGGAATTGCTGCGCACGGTGGGATTCGAGGAACCGGCGCGCGTCTTGGCCAGCTATCCGCACCAGCTCTCGGGCGGCATGCAGCAGCGCGCGATGCTGGCGATGGCGCTGGCGGGCCGGCCGCGCGTGCTGGTGGCGGACGAGCCGACGACCGCGCTGGACGTGACGGTGCAGGCGAAGATCCTGCGCCTGCTGGCCGACCTGCAGCGGGCGGAACGGTTGGCGGTGCTGCTCATCGCGCACAATCTGGGCGTGGTGGCGGAAATCGCGGACGAGGTCCACGTGATGTACGCGGGCCGCATCGTGGAATCCGGGCCGGTGGACATGCTGCGGCAACCGCGGCATCCTTACGTGCAGGGACTGTTGAAGGCGCTGCCGCGCCTCGACGGGAGCGGGCGGCTGGAAGGCATCGAGGGATCGGTGCCGCCGCTGGGCCGGCGTCCGGCGGGCTGCCGGTTCCATCCGCGCTGTCCGCTGGCGCGGGAGGTCTGCCGCGAGAAGGCGCCGGAAATGCGGGCCTGCGGCGAGGAGCGCGCGGTGGCCTGCTGGGCGTGCGGGGAAGGCGGCTGGGCATGAGCGCGCCGCTGCTGCAGGTGGAAGATTTGCGCGTGACCTATCGCGCGGGCCGGGGGACCGTCGCAGCGGTGAAGGGCGTTTCGTTCGAGCTCGCGCGCGGCCGCTGTCTCGGCGTGGTGGGCGAAAGCGGCAGCGGGAAAAGTTCGCTGGCGCGGGCGATCCTGCGCTTGGAAGACGGCGTCGCGGGGCGCGTGCGGTTCGACGGCCAGGACGTGCGGGCGCTGAAGCGGCCGGACCTGCTGGCGTTCCGCCGCCGGGCGCAGATGGTGTTCCAGGATCCGATCGGGTCGCTGAATCCGCGCCTGAAGGTCGGCTCGGCCTTGGCCGAGGTCTTGCGGGTTCACCGGCTGGCAAAGACGCGCGGCGCGGCGGCGGCGCAGGCGGCGTCCTGGCTGGAAACGGTCGGGCTGGATGCGGACTATGCGGGGCGCTTTCCCCATGAATTGAGCGGCGGCCAACGGCAACGCGTGAACTTGGCGCGGGCCCTGTGCGTCGGCGCGGAATTCCTCATCGCCGACGAGCCGGTCAGCGCGCTGGACGTCTCCGTGCAGGCCCAGATCCTGAATTTGCTGAAGTCCTTGCAGGAGCGGCGCGGCATCACCTGGATGCTGATCGGACACGATCTGGCCGTGATGCGCCACATGGCCGACGAGGTGATCGTGATGAAGGCCGGTGCGGTGGTGGAGCGCGGGGCGGCCGCGGACGTGCTGGCCCGCCCGGTCCACGCCTATACGAAGGAATTGCTGGCGGCCGCGCCGAACGTCGGGCGGGCGCTGGATCGGCGGGGTTCCGGGCCGGCAGTTTGGGATTGATGGAATCGACTCCGACGGTGCAAGATCATCCGTTTATATGAATGGACGATGGAGCCATTGGGTCGAGTCGGCGGGCGGCGTTTCCGGCCTCCGGCGCTGGGCGTTGGGCTTGGCCGCCGTCGCCGTGCTTTGGTTCGATCCGTCGAGCGGGCTCTCCACGGCCATTCTGTCGGTCGCGGGGCTTTATGCGCTGTGGAACGGGAAGAAAACGCTCGCGGCGTGGAAGAATCCCGTCGGCGCGCTGTTCGGCGCCGGCGTGCTGTGGGCGGTGTTGTCCGCGTCTTGGAGTTTTTATCCGCCGGGCAGCGTGCGCGATCTGGTCAAATCGACGCCGCTGGCGCTGGGAGTGCTGGCGATTCCCGCGATTTTCGACCGGCCGGGGCGCATCTGGGCGGCGCTGCTGGCGAGCGCGGGCGTGGTGACGGCGACGCTGACGGCGGATCTGGTCCGCCTGTACGGCGCGTTGGGCTGGCCCACGATGCTGACCGAAGCGCGCTATTTCCATCCGTATCTCTACACGCATCCGAACGTCTCGAGCATGATGGCGGGATTGTGCGCGCTGACGTTCGTCGCGCGCTTCACGGCCGGCGCGCCGGGCTGGGGACGGAAGGCGCTGCTGGCCGTCGGGCTCGCGCTGGACGTGGCCTATCTGGTGGCGCTGGCTTCGCGCGGGCCGCAGGCGGTTTTCGCGCTGGCGGCGCTGGCGTTTCCGGTCGTCCTGCTGCCGGGCTGGCGCTCGCGGCTGGCCGCGGCGGCGTTGGCGGCGTTCGTGGGCTGGGGCCTGTGGCATGATGCCGCCCAGATCAATCCGCGCTTCCACGACGGCACGATGGGCACCTTCAACAACCGCGACACGGCGTGGGGCCATTCGAAGCTGCTGGCGGACCGGCGCCCCGTCCTGGGCTATGGATTCGGCAAGAAGGCGTTCGTGAAGGCGGTGTACGAAAATCCGGACCAGCGCGCGCCGCTGGTGCCGGTCCGCTATCCCCATGCGCACAGCTATTGGCTGATGCTGTATTTCCAGGGCGGCGCCGTCGGGCTGGCGCTGTGGGGTCTGGGCTGGCTGGCGCTGTTCGGCCGGTTGCTGCGGTTCGCCGCCCGCGCGGGCCAGCAGGTTTCCGGCGGCTGGCTGGAGCGCCTGCGCGTCCGCGTGTTGCCCTCGCTGCTGGCGGTGGGGCTGCTCTACATCCTGATCTACGGCATCGGCGATTTCCCGGACAGCGTCATCCGCGCCTCGCTGTTTTATCTCATCGGCTTGGCGTTGGCCTTGGGCCGGCTCCCCGAACGGGACGGCACCGCATGAAAATCAGCGTCGTCACCACGATCTACAACCGGCCGGAACACCTGCGCCTGCTGCTGGCGGCGCTGGCCGCGCAGACCCGCCCGCCCGACGAACTCGTCGTGGCCGACGACGGTTCCGACGCCGCCACGACGGCGGCGCTGGCGCGCTGCCTGCCCGCGTGCGGAATTCCCGCGCAGGTCGTGCGGCAGGAAAAAGACGGCTATCGCCTCGCCGCCGCGCGCAACCTGGCCATCCGCGCCGTCACGGGCGACTATCTGCTGTTTTTGGATTGCGACGTCGTGCCGCTGCCCGACGCCGTGGCCGCGCACGAGCGGAACGCCGCCCGGGGCCGCCTGCTGTGCGGCCACCGCGCCTTGCTCGACGAAGCCGCGACGCGCGCGCTGTTCGCCGTCCTGCCCGCGCCTGCGGAAGCGGACTGGGAACTGGCGTGGCGTTCGGCGGACGGCCGCGAACGGCAGGCGGCCGCGAAATTGTTCGCGCGGCACGCGGCGCTGCGCCGCTGGCATCTGGCGCGCCCGCACAAGCCCAAGCTGATCGGCTGCCATTTTTCGCTTTTCCGCGGGGACGTCGAACGCGTGAACGGCTTCGACGAGAACTTCGTGGGCTGGGGCTACGAGGACGACGATTTCGCGCGCCGGCTGTATCAGGTCGGCGTGGAACCGCGCAGCGTGATCGCAGAGGCCCGCGCGATGCACCTGTGGCACCCCTCGCTGGCTCCGCAGGCGCTGGCGCGGCACCGCGACCGTCCCAACCGCGCCTATTTCCGCCGGTGGCGCGTGCCGGCCTACTGCCGGAACGGACTCGTGAAAACATGAATTGGACCGAGCAGACCTGGATCGTGGCGACCTGCGGACGCGGGTGCGCCGAGGTGCTGAAAACCGAATTGCGCGGCCTCGGCTACGAGCCGCAAGACGTCTCCGCGACTTCCGTGGGACTCGCAGGCGACCTGCGGGACGCCATGCGCCTGAACCTGTGGCTGCGGACGGCGAACCGCGTGCTGTTCGAGGTGGCCGGTTTCGAGATCGATTCCGCCGACGACCTCTACGAAGCGGTGCGGAGCCTGCCGTGGGAAGACTGGCTGCGCCGCGACGCGCCCTTCCACGTGCACGGCGTGGCCCAGCACGAAACCATCCGCGATCCGCGCTTCGCCGTGCTGCGCTGCAAGGACGCCATCGCCGACCGGTTCGTGGAACAGACGGGCGCGCGGCCCGATTCGACGTCGACGCCCGAAGGCGCTTCGTGCGTCGCGCTCTACTGGAAGGAACGGTCGGCGCAGATTTTTCTCGATACCAGCGGGATTCCGCTCTCGCACCGCGGCTACCGCTGGCGGGGGTGGGTGGCGCCGCTGCGCGAGACGCTCGCCGCGAGCATCGTGCTGGAAGCCGGCTGGGGCCGGAATCCGGCCGAGGCGTTCGTCGCCCCGATGTGCGGCAGCGGCACGCTCCCCATCGAGGCCGCGTGGATCGCGCAAAACCGCGCGCCCGGCCTCGAGCGCGACGACTACGCGTTTCTCCGCCTGGACGGCGCCGATCGGACCGCCTGGCAAGACCTGAAGGCCGACGCGCGGGCGAAATTCGTCGCCGCGCCCCGGACGTGGATCGCGGCGTCGGACGTGGACGCGCAAGCCGTCGCCTGCGCGCGGGAAAACGCCGGCCGGGCCGGGGTGGAAAGCATGATCCGTTTCCATACCTGCGATTTCCGCGACACGCCGCTGCCCAAGCCGCCGGTCCTGATCGCGATGAATCCCGAGTACGGTGAGCGCATGGGGCTGGAAGAGCGCCTCGTGCCGCTCTACGAGGCCATCGGCACCTACTTCAAGACGAAGTGCCAGGGCATGCGCGGCGCGGTGTTCACCGGCAACCTCGCCCTGGGCCGGAAAATCGGCCTGCATCCGACCCGCCGGACGGCGATGTGGAACGGCGACATCGAGTGCCGCCTGCTGGAATTCGACGTCTACGAAGGCACCCGCGACGCCCGCCTGATCCGCAAGCACGGCGGCGGCGCTTCCGCTCCACAATAGGCTATACTTTGCCTGCGAATTCCCTACGATAGGGAACCGGAATGAAGTCGAGCGTCCCGATTTTGTGCTACCGCAACATCTCGCCGGTGTGTGGAATCACCCCGGCGGAATTCCGCGCGCACCTCGAATGGCTGGCCTCGCACGGCTGGCACGGCATTTCCCTCGACCAGGCCATCGATTACGTCAAAGGCGGCCCCGCGCCGCCGAAACTGTCCTACGTGCTCACGTTCGACGACTGCTATCTCGACAACTGGGTGCACGCCGCGCCGATCCTGCGCGACTACGGCGTGAAGGCGTCCTTCGGGTGCGTGACCGCCTACCTGCACGACGGGCCCCGCCGTCCGGATGCCGCCACGCCGAACGCCGACCTGCGCGAACTGCCCGTCGCGCGCGACGCGTGGGACCGCGCCATCGAGCGCAACGATCCGACCGCCTTCATGAACCGCACCGAACTGCGCGCCCTCGTCGAGGAACAGGGCCACGGCCTCTTCGGCCATACCCACACGCACCAGACCTGCTTCCGCTCCGACCAGCCCATCGGCGAGATGGAGCGCGACAACCTCCATTCCGGCGTCCACGGCATCTATCTCGAAGTGCGCGACGGCCTGCCGATGTATCCCAGCGGATCCGCCTACGCCCACAACGGCTTCTGGCCCGCCTCCAACGACCTGCTCGAAGACAAGCTCGTCGCGCGCGCCACGAGCGAGCGCATCGAATTCTGCCTGCACGAATTCACCCTCTGCCGCGAGCGCCTCGAAGCCGTGGCCGGCCGGCCCACGCGCGCGATGAGCTGGCCTTGGGGCGAATACGACGACGTGGCGATCCAAGCCGCGCTGCTTGCCGGCTACGAAGCCGCGCTCTCCATGGATTGCGGCGCGAACCGCCCCGGCACGCCCTTGTTCGCCCTGCGCCGCATCAAGATGCAGGGCGGCGTCGGCTGCGGCGAACTGAACCGCCGGCTCTGCATCGCCCAGAATGCGCTGCTCGCCGGCCTCTTCCGCAAGATCTACCGCGCCCCCAAGGCCTAGATCCCGTTTCCCGCGCTCGGGGAATCGCGGTTTATTCCATCCGGCCCAGTTTTTCCACGCTATGGAAAAATTTTTTCCACGCCATGGAAAAACTGTGAGCCGCGAGCAAGCGCCAGGCGGGCAAGATGCCCGCGCTCCGGCGAACCGCCCGAGGACGCGGCGGGGCCGGCGGCGAAAAAAAAAGCGCGCCGCGGAAAACCGCGGCGCGCTGGCATTCAGGTGGAACGGAGGCTTAGCCGTTCTTGGCCTGGAAGTCCTTCATGAAGGCGGTCAGGGCGTCGATGGCGTCCATGCCGACGGCGTTGTAGATGCTGGCGCGGCAGCCGCCGACGTCGCGGTGGCCCTTCAGGCCGATCATCTTCAGCGCGGTGGCTTCCTTGATGAACTTCTCTTCGAGCGCTTCGCTCGGCAGGCGCCAGGTGACGTTCATCGTGGAGCGGAATTCCTTCACGGCGCTGCCCTTGTAGTAGCCGCCGGAGTTGTCGAACGCCGCGTAGAGCTTGTCGGCCTTGGCCTGGTTGATCTTCTCCATGCCGGCGGCGCCGCCCTTGGCCAGCAGCCAGCGGGTGACGAGCATCAGGATGTAGATGCCGAAGGTCGGCGGGGTGTTGTAGAGGGAGTTGTCCTTCGCCTGCGTGCGGTATTGCAGCATGGTCGGCAGGGTGGCCGGGGCGCGCTCGATCAGGTCCTTGCGGATCACGACGAGGGTGACGCCGGAGGGGCCGAGGTTCTTCTGCGCGCCGGCGTAGATCAAGCCGAAGTTCTGGATGTCGATGGGGCGGCAGAGGATGTCGCTGGACATGTCGGCGACGAGGGGGGCCTCGGTCTTCGGGAATTGCTTGATCTGCGTGCCGGCGATGGTCTCGTTGGAGGTCACGTGCACGTAGGCGGCGCCCTTGGTGTAGTTCAAGGCCGCGTAGTTCGGCATGTTCGTGGGGATTTCCTTGGAGGTGTCGGCGACGACGTTGACGGTGCCGACCTTCTTGGCTTCCTTGATGGCCTTGGAGGCCCAGGCGCCGGAGTTGACGTAGTCGGCGGTCTGGCCCGCGCCGAGGAGGTTCAAGGGCACCTGCGAGAACTGGAGGCTGGCGCCGCCTTGGAGGAACAAGACCTGGTAGTCGTCGGTCAGGCCGAGGAGCTTGCTCATGTTGGCGACGGCTTCGGCGTGGACCGCGTCGTAGGCTTTGCCGCGGTGGCTGTGTTCCATGATGGACATGCCGGTGCCGTTGAAATCGGTCAATTCCTTCTGGGCGATCTCGAGGACTTCGAGGGGAAGGGCGGCGGGGCCGGCGTTGAAGTTGAATGCTCTGCTCATGACGTGTTCCTTCTGTTCTTGCTAATAAAGGGCGGCATCATAGACGCCTGCGCCCCGAAAAATCAACTCCAACCCGAGCGCGGGCCCCGCGGCGGCCCCGGAAACCGGTTCCAACCCGCATTTTCCCGCGCAGCGACATTTCGGCCGGATAAGGGCAGTTTCGATTCTGTCGGAAGACGGAAAAGAAGCGACATATTTGTAATTTATGGTTTTACAAAAATACATTTATGTAGTATTGAAGAGACAGTCGGTTTGGGGTCGAATTTTTCAATTCGATGGCCCGGAGCGAATTGCGTCTTCTTTGATTTTCGGCGAGAGGCCTTTGGCATGCTTGTTGCTAATGGTAGTCATCGCCACAAAAGTGGACGATGAAACGACCGAGACGACAAAAGAGTTGGATTTGAGCGAATTCAAAAACGAAAACGAAAGAGGACGACGATGAGCAATGCGAGATTGAACGCGATCGCGGCGGTGACGAACTACCGGGCGACGGCGCAGGCGCTGGATTTTTCGAAGACGCCGGCGAGCGACATTTTCGGGTCGAACGTGTTCGACGACCGGGCGATGCAGGCGCGCCTGCCGAAGGCGACCTACCAGGCGCTGCGGCGGACGATCGACAAGGGCGAGGCCCTGGACGTGTCGGTCGCCGACGAAGTGGCGGTGGCGATGCGCGACTGGGCGATCGAAAAGGGCGCGACGCACTACGCGCACGTGTTCTATCCGCTGACCGGCCTGACGGCCGAAAAGCACGACAGCTTCCTGGAGCCGGACGGCAAGGGCGGCGCGCTGGCGGAATTCAGCGCCAAGCAGCTGATCAAGGGCGAACCGGACGCGTCGAGCTTCCCCTCCGGCGGCATCCGCGCCACGTTCGAAGCGCGCGGCTACACGGCCTGGGACGTGACGAGCCCCGCCTACATCCTCGAAAACCCCAACGGCACCACGCTGTGCATCCCGACGGCGTTCTGCTCGTGGACGGGCGAGGCCCTGGACAAGAAAACCCCCTTGCTGCGCTCCATGCAGGCGCTCAACGCCCAGGCGCAGCGGTTGCTCAAGATCTTCGGCCACGGCGCCGAACGGGTGTACGCGACGGCGGGCTGCGAGCAGGAATATTTCCTGGTGGACCGCAATTTCTTCTTCGCGCGGCCGGACCTGATCAGCGCGGGCCGCACGCTGTTCGGCGCCAAGCCGCCGAAAGGCCAGGAAATGGAAGACCAGTACTTCGGCGCGATTCCCGAGCGCGTGCTGGCGTTCATGCTCGAGGTCGAGCGCGAACTCTACAAGCTGGGCGTGCCGGTCAAGACGCGCCACAACGAAGTGGCCCCCGGCCAGTACGAACTGGCGCCGGTCTATGAAAACGCCAACGTCGCGGCGGACCACCAGTACCTGACGATGACGGTCCTGCAGCGCGTGGCGCAGAAGTACGGCATGACCTGCCTGCTGCACGAAAAGCCCTTCGCCGGCATCAACGGCTCCGGCAAGCACCTGAACTGGTCGCTGGGCACGAAGAAGGCCAACCTGCTGGAACCCGGCGACACGCCGCACGACAACATGCAGTTCCTCGCGTTCTGCGCGGCGGTGATCCGCGCGGTGGATAAACACGCGACGCTGCTGCGGGCGTCGATCTCGCACGCGGGCAACGACCACCGCCTCGGCGCGAACGAAGCGCCGCCGGCGATCCTGTCGATCTTCCTCGGCGAACAGCTCACGGAGGTGTTCGAGAACATCGCCAAGGGCGGCACGGGCAAGTCGAAGAGCCCCGGCTTCCTGACGGTGGGCGTGGATACGCTGCCGCCGTTGCCCAAGGACGCGGGCGACCGCAACCGCACCAGCCCCTTCGCCTTCACCGGCAACAAGTTCGAGTTCCGCGCCGTCGGGTCCAGCCAGTCCGTGGCCGGTCCGCTGGTGATCCTGAACACGATCATCGCCGATTCGATCGACTACATCGCGGGCGAGCTGGAAGCGGCCAAGACGAAGTCGCCGGCCGAACTCGGCGCCGCCCTGCAGAAGACGATCCGGAAGATCATGAAGGACCACGGGCGGATCATCTTCAACGGCGACGGCTACACCGACGCCTGGCAGAAGGAAGCCGCCAAGCGCGGCCTGCCCAACGCGCGGAACACCGCCGAGGCGATTCCGGCGTGCCAGACGAAGGAAAACGACGACGTGCTGGCGCGGTTCAAGGTGCTGTCGAACCGCGAATTCCACAGCCGGAACGAAATCTACCTCGAGAAGTACGTCAAGGACGTCATGATCGAGGCGCGCCTGGCGTTCGAAATCGCCAAGACGATGATCTTCCCGGCCGCGGTGGAATACCAGAACCGCCTGGCGGGCACGTCGATCGCGCTGAAGTCGCTGGGCAAGAAGCATTGCACGACGGTGCTCGACGAACTCGGCCAGTTGACGGCGGATTTCCAGCGCCGGATCGCGGACCTGCGCAAGGCCATCGACCACGAAGCCAAGGGCGACGTCGCCGTCCACGCGGCGTACTGCCGGAAGAAGATCGTGCCCGCGATGGACGCGCTGCGCGAGGTGGCCGACCAGCTCGAAGGCATCGTGGCCGACGATCTCTGGCCGCTGCCGACCTATCAGGAAATGCTGTTCATCAAGTAAGCGTTCCGATCCGCCGGCCGGGAGGTCCGTCCGGCGGATCGAGGAAAGCGGGTCCGCGATGCCTTTGCAGAATTCCCCATCCGAACCGACGCCGGCGCCCGGCGGCGCGGCCGATCGCCACGCGCGGGAAATCGACCTGCTGGGCGAGGTCGGCCGGCTGCTGGACCACAGCATCGACCTCCGCGAGGTGGCCGATCCCATGCTGGAGGCGCTTTCGCTGCAGCTGGGCATGGAGTACGCGACGCTGACGCTGTTGAACCGGAAGACGGGCGAAATCTGGATCGAGGCCTCGCACGGCCTGTCCGCGCAGCAGGCGCAGCGCGGCCGCTACCGGCTGGGCGAGGGCGTCACCGGCAAGGTGGTGCAGGACGGCAAGCCGATCGTGATTCCGCGCACCAGCGAATCGCCGCTGTTCCTGGACAAGACGCGGCGCGGCAAGCGCCCGGACACGTCGTTCATCTGCGTCCCGATCAAGGCGGAAAAAGAAGTGGCCGGGACGCTGAGCGCGGACCGCGCGTTCGATCCCGCGGCCGATCTGCAGCAGGACGTGCGCCTGCTGACCATCATCGCTTCCATGATCGCCCAGGCGGTCAAGCTGCGGCGGGCGGTGCAGGAAGACCAAGGCCGGCTCACGGAGGAAAACGCGCGGCTCAAGGCCGAGCTGCGGGAACGCTTCCGCCCCGCGAACATCGTGGGCAATTCCCACGAAATGCAGATCGTGTACGACCAGATCGCCCAGGTCTCGAAGAGCCCGGCGTCGGTGCTGATCGAAGGCGAAACCGGCACCGGCAAGGAACTGGTCGCCCACGCGATCCACTACAACAGCCCGCGGGCCGACAAGCCCTTCATCAAGGCCCATTGCGCGGCGCTGCCCGAAAGCGTGATCGAAAGCGAACTCTTCGGCCACGAAAAGGGCGCGTTCACCGGCGCGGTGGCCGAACGCAAGGGGCGCTTCGAGCTGGCGCACGGCGGCTCGCTGCTGCTGGACGAAATCGGCGACGTGCCCGCGTCCATCCAGATCAAGCTGCTGCGGGTCCTGCAGGAGCGCGAATTCGAGCGCGTGGGCGGGACGAAGACCATCAAGGTCGACGTGCGGGTGATCGCGGCCACGAACAAGGATCTGCCGACGCTGGTGCAGCAGGGCAAGTTTCGCGAAGATCTCTACTACCGGCTGCACGTGTTCCCGATCTACGTGCCGCCGCTGCGCAAGCGCAAGGCCGACATCGTGCTGCTGGCGGACTTCTTCCTGCAGAAGTACGCGCAGGAAAACGGCAAGGACGTGCGCCGGCTTTCCAGCGCGGTGATCGATATGCTGATGAGCTATCACTGGCCCGGCAACGTGCGCGAGCTGGAAAACTGCATCGAGCGCGCCGTGCTGGTGGCCGAAGGCAACGTGATCCATCCGTACCACCTGCCGCCGACGCTGCAGACGGCCGAAGCCAGCGGCGCGCCGATGTCCGGCAACCTCAAGGCCCTGGTCGGCGCCTACGAACGGGATTTGATCCGCGACGCGCTGAAATCCACGCGCGGCAACGTCGCCAGCGCCGCGCGCGCCCTCGGCACCACCCCGCGCATCCTCGGCTACAAGATCAAGGGCTACCAGATCGATCCCCGCCCGTACGGGTGATTTTCTCCGGTCGGCGGCGCAGGATTCAGAATGGAGCGGTTGAAAACCGGTTTCCGGGGGACTATGCTGTTCGGCCAAAGGGAAACCAGGGCATGGAACCGGGATTCAGTCGAGGGCCGTCGAAGAAGCCGCTGACGGACGCGGAGCGCGCGCGGATCTTGGCGGAACTGCGGCGCGAGACGGCGCAGCGGGCCCAGGGCTACCGCGAGCGGGCGCTGAAGCTGTTTCCCCACGTGTGCGCGAGTTGCGGGCGGGAATTCAAAGGCGCGCGGTTGAAGGAACTGACGGTCCACCACAAGGACCACAACCACGACAACAATCCGCCCGACGGCAGCAACTGGGAATTGCTCTGCCTCTATTGCCACGACCACGAGCACGAGAAGAACGGCATGGCGGGCTACGGCGGCGGCACGACGGACGATCCGCCTGCCGCCAGCACGCTGTTCAATCCCTTCGGCCAACTGGACGATCTGTTTCCGTCGGCGAAGGATTGAGGTCGTTTCTTCTGGAAGCTGGCCCAGATGGGTGACTAACCGCCGGTCACGTTGAGCGTAGGCGGCCTTGCTGCCGGAGTCGAAACGTCTCGGCATTGTCCTGCACCATCGCCTCGGGTTGAGCCGAGATCCCTCGACGGGCTCGGGATGACGGTCAGGGGAACGGTTCGGGATCAACCTGCAACCCAGTTTGGCAAGACTCGATAGAACTCGGGACGGGATCCCGCCGCCGCCAAGACCATGTCGGACATGCGTTCCGGCTCCCCAAAGCATGGAAACGGCTGTGGGACTAAGTCCCATAAATGTCGCAAAAATTTAGAATGGCGACATTTATGTATCTTCATTTCAGGCGTGCGCCACAATTGTCTTGGCCGGATGTATTTTTATTTCATTGTCTGGCAGTGAATTGCGATTGATTTCGATTTGTTTCGAACAAGATTGGCATGGCCATTGCTACTTCATGGGCAAGCCGACATTCCGGTCGTGCCGAGAGCCGGCGCTGCGGGAGTCGGGAAGGAGCAAGGCGATGATTGCGACGGGCAAATGGAAAACGGTGTTTGGGGCCCTGTTGTTGTGCGGGGCCGCGGCGGCATGGGCGCAGGACGCCGCGCCGGCGGCGACGGCCGCAGCGGCGGAGCCGACGGTGAGCGTCGAAATGTTCACGACGAACAACCTGTGGATGATGGTGGCCACGTTTCTGGTGTTCGTCATGCATCTGGGATTCGCAACGGTGGAATCCGGCCTGACGCGGGCGAAGAACACGGTCAACATCCTCTTCAAGAACACGCTGATTCCGGCCATCGGGCTGCTGACCTACGCGCTGGTCGGGTTCGGGCTGATGTACCAGGGCGACTGGGCGATTCCGGGCTGGCTGCGGCTGGGCGGGGGCGTCGGCACGGATGCGGCCGGGCTGACGAGCGCCTACAACGCGGGCTACACCTACTGGACCGATTTCCTCTTCCAGGGCATGTTCGCGGCGACGGCGGCGACGATCGTGTCGGGCGCGGTGGCCGAACGCGTGAAGCTGGGCAGCTTCCTGATCTTTTCGACGATCTACGTGGCGATCGGCTATCCGATCGCGGGCTCGTGGGTCTGGGGCGGCGGCTGGCTGGCCGACCTGAATTTCCACGATTTCGCCGGCTCGACGCTGGTGCACTCGGTGGGCGGCTGGGGCGCCTTGGCGGGCGCGCTGCTGCTGGGGCCGCGCCTGGGCAAGTACGTCAACGGCGGGATCCGGCCGATCATGGGCCACAACATGCCGATGGTGGTGACGGGCGTGTTCCTGCTGTGGCTGGGGTGGTTCGGATTCAACGGCGGTTCGGTGCTCTCGGCGGACGCGGGCGCGGTGTCGTTCGTGCTGGTGACGACGTCCCTGGCGGCGGCGGCGGGCATCGTGACGTCGATGCTGACGTCGTGGGGCATCCAGAAGAAGCCCGACTTGACGATGGTGCTGAACGGCTGCCTGGCGGGCCTGGTGGGCATCACGGCCGGCGCGGATTGCGTGTCGGTGCCGGCGGCGATCGCCATCGGCGGCATCGCGGGCGTGCTGGTGGTGCTGGCGGTGATGGGTTTCGACAAGCTGAAGATCGACGACCCGGTGGGCGCGATCTCGGTGCATCTGGTGTGCGGCATCTGGGGCACGCTGGCGGTCGGGCTGTTCAGTTCGAATCCGGACTTCACGCTGAAGACGCAGGCGCTGGGCGTGCTGGCCTACGGGACGTTCTGCTTCCCGCTGTGCCTGGCGATCTTCGCGGCGCTCAAGTACACGCTCGGGCTGCGCGTCAGCCGCGCCGAGGAAATCGGCGGGCTGGACGTGGGCGAGCACGGCATGGAAGCCTATCCGGACTTCCAGGGTTTCCTGACCAAGTAATCCGCAAGCAAGGAGCAAGCACATGAAAATGATCGTCGCGGTAATCCAGCCCGAAAAGCTGACGGACGTGAAAGAAGCCCTGATGGCGGCCGGCGTGGGCAAGATGACGGCCAAGAACGTGATCGGCTGCGGCCAGCAGGGCGGCTACAAGGAGAGCTATCGCGGCGCGGTCACGGAAGTGAACCTCCTGAAAAAGGTGGAACTGCAGATCGCGGTCAACGAGGATTTCGTGAAGCCGACGGTGGACGCGATCATCCAAGGGGCGCGCACCGGCAACATCGGCGACGGCAAGATCTTCATTCTCGACCTGCCCGAATGCATCCGCATCCGGACGGGCGAGACGGGAAAGGCGGCAATCGGATAGGCGCACCGGCCAGGGAATCCGCGCCGGCCAGGGCCCTCGGGTCCCGGCCGGATGCGGCTATTCCGGAGGCGACAAATTTGAAGCGAGGTTTCGCGGGCCGACGTTCTTGTCGGTTCGGAGCGAAAAGCGGCCAAGGTTGAGTTATTGCGTGATTTTTTGGGATCGATCGCCTATAAAAGCGTTTTTCTCGGACGAATGTCCCGGATTCGGGCAGGACGGAAGCGAAGGAGCGACAGGATGAAAGCCATCGGATTATACGACCCGCGGAACGAACACGACGCGTGCGGGGTGGGTTTCGTCCTGAACCTGAACGGCCAGGCGGAGCACCGGATCGTCGCCAAGGGCATCGAGGTGCTGGAGAACCTGTTGCACCGCGGGGCGACGGGGGCGGATCCGGACACGGGGGACGGCGCGGGGCTGCTGATCCAGATTCCGGATGGCTTTTTCCGGGAAGAGGCGCAGCGATTGGGCTTCGCGCTGCCGGAGCCGGGGAAGTACGGCGTGGGGTCGCTGTTCCTGCCGCCGGGCGGCAAGGAATTGGCGGACACGAAGGCGGGGGTGCAGCGGATTTTGCTCGAAGAAGGATTGAGCGCGCTGGGCTGGCGCGAGGTGCCGACGGATCCGCAGGCGGTGGGGCCGACGGCCCGCGCGGCGATGCCGTCGTTTTGGCAAGTGTTCGCGGCGGAACCGAAAGGCAAGCTGGCGGGCGATGCGCTCGAGCGCAAGCTGCTGGTCGTGCGCAAGCGCGCCGAGCACGAACTGGGCCGCCGGCCGACGGACGATTCCCCCAACGCCTACGCGGCGAGTTTTTCGTGCCGCACGCTGGTCTACAAGGGCATGATGATCGCCCCGCAGGTGCCGAAGTTCTATCCGGACCTGACCGACGCGCGCATGGTCAGCGCGGTGGCGGTGGTGCACCAGCGCTATTCGACGAACACGTTCCCCTCTTGGCCGCTGGCCCAGCCGTTCCGGATGCTGGCGCACAACGGCGAAATCAACACCCTGCGCGGCAACCGCAACGCGATGGCCGCGCGCGAGCCCAAGCTGAAGTCCGAGGCGTTCGGCCGCGACGTCGAAAAGCTGTTTCCGATCCTGGAAGAGTTCGGCAGCGACAGCGCGAACCTCGACAACGTGCTCGAGCTGCTGACGCTGGGCGGGCGCGAAATCCACCACGCGATGCTGATGCTGATTCCGCAGGCGTGGGGCGCGAAATATCCGATGGGGCCGGATCTGCGCGGGTTCTTCGAGTACCACGCGGGGCTGATGGAGCCGTGGGACGGGCCGGCGGCGGTGGCGTTCACCGACGGGCGGCTGGTGGGGGCTTCGCTGGACCGCAACGGGCTGCGCCCGGTGCGCTACGCGGTGGCGAAGGACGGGTTCATGGTGCTGGCCTCCGAGGCCGGCGTGCTGGACCTGCCGGCGGACCAGGTGGCCGAAAAGGGCTCGTTGCGGCCGGGCACGATGCTGCTGGCGGATCTGGCGACGGGGCGCCTGATGAAGGACGCCGAGATCAAGATGCACCTCGCGCGGCGGCGGCCGTATCGCCGCTGGGTCGAGGAAAACCACATTTCCATCCACGGCTTCTACGGCGCGGTGGACGCCGGCGAAGAGCCGGTCGGGGCGCTGGCGACGAAGCACCGCCTGTTCGGCTACACCCGCGAAGACGTGCGCATGATCCTGGACGCGATGGCCACGAAAGGCGCGGAGCCGGTGGGCTCGATGGGCAGCGACCAGCCGCTGGCGGTGCTGTCGGAGAAACCGCAGCTGTTCTACTGGTATTTCAAGCAGCTCTTCGCGCAGATCACCAATCCGCCGATCGATTCGATCCGCGAGGAGCTGGTGATGTCGCTGATGACGTTCCTGGGGCACAGTCCGGACATCCTGAGCGAGAGCCCGGCGCATGCGGAGCTGGTGAAGCTGCAGCATCCGATCCTGTCGAACGCGGATCTGGCGCGGATCATCAACCTGAACCGCGCGGGGTTCCAGTCGGCGACCGTGAAGATGGATTTCGACGCGGAGGCCGCCGCGCCCGGCGCGGCGCTGGAGCGCGGGCTGACGGAGCTGTGCGAGCGGGTGCTGGAGCTGGTGCGGGCGGACGTGAACCTGATCGTGCTGAGCGACCGGGATCTGGGAGAAGGCCGCGCGCCGATTCCGGCGCTGCTGGCGACGGCGGCGGTGAACCAGGCCTTGCGCGAAACGGGTTTCCGCACGGGCACGGGGCTGCTCATCGAAACCGGCGAGGCCCGCGAGGTGATGCACGTCGCGCTGCTGCTGGGCTTCGGCGCGGCGGCGATCAATCCCTATCTGGCGTTCGCGACGGTGGCCGATCTGGTGCGGACGGACGCGCTGAGCGTGCGGACGAACGCGCCGCGGGCGCTGCAGAACTACATCAAGGCGCTGAACAAGGGCCTGATGAAGATCATGTCCAAGATGGGCATTTCGACGTTGCGCAGCTATCGCAACGGGCAGGTATTCGAGGCCGTGGGCCTGGCGCAGGCGGTGCTGGACCGCTACTTCACGGGGACGACGTCGCGGGTGGGCGGCATCGGGCTCGACGAGATCGCGCGGGAAGCGCTGGCGCGGGTCGCGGACGCGCGGCAGGCCGCGGCGGCGGCGCCGTTGCCGGCGGGCGGGCAGTACGGCTGGCGGGCGGACGGCGAGCGGCACCTGTGGACGGCGCAGAGCATCAGCGCGCTGCAGCAGAGCACGCGCACGGGCGACTGGGAGCTGTACAAGAAATACGCGGCGCAGATCAACGACCAGGCCGAAAAGCAGAGCACGCTGCGCGGGCTGTTCGCGATCCGGCCGGCGGGTCCGGCGGTGCCGCTGGACGAAGTCGAACCGGAAGAAGCGATCCTGCGCCGTTTCATGACGGGCGCGATGAGCTTCGGTTCGCTGGGCAAGGAAGTGCACGAGACGCTGGCGATCGCGATGAACGGCATCGGCGGGCGCAGCAACAGCGGCGAGGGCGGCGAAGATCCGGCGCGCTACGTCGTCGGCCCCGACGGCGCCAACCGCTGCAGCGCGATCAAGCAGATCGC
>CALMNW010000034.1 GCA_937872095.1 uncultured Verrucomicrobiota bacterium | reverse complement strand
CCATCTTATGCGCCTACTTTGCCGGTGAGCGTGCAGTTGTTCAGCGTGCCGTTGTATGACCCGCCGCCATATATATATGATTGGTTTCCGGTTATCACGGAGTTTCGAATTTCGGGAGATAGACTGGTTGCAAACACACCCGCGCCAAAGGTGTCATTTGTGTTCACGGCTTGTTCCAAGGTCGCGCCCCCCTGCAGCGTGAACCCAACCAGCACTCCTGCACTCATGTATACACACCTCGTAGCGCCGACAGTGCCGAAAAGGTTGGTGCCGGAACCCTGAATTGTGGTAACCGCACTGCCGTTGACGCTGCGGACGACGACGGACTTCGCGATCATCACCCGGTTCGAACAGAAATGACCCAACTTCGCCGCACCGCCAATACTGTAGACGCCATTTGTAACCCAGATGGTTTCGCCATCCACGGCTTCGTTCACGCCCGCCTGAATCGTCTTCTTGGCCGTCGCCCAGGAGAATCCGTCGCCGCTGTCGTCCGGACGGCTGGCGTTGACATACAGCGTACGGCCAGATGCCGCCGGTATCCATTTCGCAAATAGTTGGTGGTCAAAGGCCATAGACACGGATGTCGCGTTTGTGATCTCTGATCCGACACCGCCCTCGTCCGTCCACCATCCCGCAAATGTGTACCCTGGGCGAGCCGTGCTCGCCAACGGCCCATAGGGAAGGCCAAATACTACCTCCGTCGACGCGGGACTCGGCGCCACACCACCATGGGCATTGAAAGTGACTGTAATCGTAGCGGGCGATCCATACTCGTAGGGACCCATGTCTACCGTGCCCGTCCCGTCACTGTTGCCGTCGACTATCCGAACATGACCGTCCAAGTCAGGGTAGTTGGGGGCGAGTGTATTAGCTCCTGTGTCGATACAGGGAGAACCGGATTGGAGACGGAAATCCCCGTTAGCTGCATCCACTAACAGTGGGTCCAAGTTGATGCATCCATTCGAAGCCGCAATATCCGACGCGCAAGTGTACGTGCACTCGCCATCAACAACATCGCTCGTTTCTCCTCCTGTCAACCTGTTGCTCCAGACGATGCACCCGTAAAGTGTGTCTGCATATGACCCACCGGCGGACCCAGCCGTATTGCCCCAGATGATGCAGTTGTAAAGGGTGCTGGCGTGCGACCCGCCGGCGCCAGCTGCTGCTGTGTTGTCCGTAAGCCTGCAGTTGTACAGTGTGCCGTCGTATGCCCCTCCGCCGCGGCCCCACGAAGCATAGTCTGCTGCGTTACCTGAGAGTGTGCAGTTGTACAGCGTGCTGCCATGTATCCCGGCACCATAAAGTGCCGCGTTACCCGAAAGCGTACAATAGTATAGCGTACCGGCCCGCGCCCCGCCACCGCTAAAAGCCGTGTTTCCTGAAAGCGTGCAGTTGTACAGTGTGCTGGCTAGCGCCCCGCCGCCAGAATCTGAAGTGTTGCCCATAAGCGTGCTGCTGTACAGCGTGCCACCATATACCCCGCCGCCGCTGAGGGCTCTACATTGCTGAATTACGCAATTAGAAACGATGGTTCCGGGTGATTGCGGGTATATGTCCACTCCACCACCATTACAGTCATATGCTGGGGCACCATTTGTCATCGTCGTCCCGGCAGAGAGTGTAAACCCTATGAGGACGCCTTTGCTCATGTAGACACATCGCATTGCCGAAGCCGTTCCATATGCATTCGTCCCGGAGCCTTCAATTATTGTTGCTTCAGGCCCGTTGACGCTGCGCACGGTGATGGCCTTGGTAATGACAACCCGGTTAGAGAGCGTATATCCTGGCGTGACCCGGCCGCCGATGTTGTTAAGGCCATTGGTCACCAGCACCGTCATTCCGTCGGCTGCCAAGTCGATGCCCGCCTGAATTGTCTTCTTGGCCGTTGCCCACGAATAGCCATCTCCATTGTCGTCGGGGCGGCTTGCATCGACATATATCATCCAGAGATGCTCTGCATCCTTGTCGGCTTCGATTGCAGTTACATTGACCGTGGTCAACCCGGGCGATGAGACAGCAAAGACCGCGCTACCGCTTATATCGTCCTCGTCTAGGGCCGCGACAATCGTTATGTTTTTGGGCGTATTCCAATCCTCGGAATTGAAGGTGATCGTCCCACCAGCGCTGACGCTGAGGTCCGTATCGCCGCTAATCCGAGTGGTCGTTACCGCCACGCTTGACTGAGGCTGCTTAGCTAGGCACAACGAAAAACTCGCTGTGCCACCTTCTGGCACGCTGAGAACTGCCGGCGACACCACCAGACTCTGCGTGTCGTTGTCGGTGATGGTCAACGTGTGGACGGACGGAGTTCCTTTGGTTGCGTTCTCCGGCGTTCCGATCGTCACGATGACCGCCTCGTTGCTCTCGGTCAAAGCATCGTCAACAATGGTGATTGTTGCGCTCCCGGTGGCGTTTCCTGCAGGGATGTTGATCGGACTGGCCGTGATCGAATAGTCAGCTCCGTTTGTTGCCGACCCCGATACCGTGAACGGCACGCTTATGTTCTTGCAGGACACCGTCGAGAGTTGCGCCGTAACCGCCACGGTTCCGCCGCCCTCGCCCTTAGTCTGGCTGCCGGAAGTGAAAGCCACCGTGGGCGCCGCATCGTCGTCCGTGATCGTCAGCGTGTGGACGATCGTAGCCCCTTGGGTTGCGTTTGCCGGCACGCCCATGGTCACGACGACCGTCTCGTCGTCTTCGTCCAGCGCATCGTTGGCGATTGTGATCGTCGCGGTTCCATTCGTGCTGCCCGCGGCAATGATGATCGGGCTGGCCGTTACCGTGAAGTCTGCTCCGTTCGACGCCGACCCCGATAGCGTGAACGGCACTGTGGCTGCCAGACCGGAAACAGCCGAAAGCTCCGCCGTGACCAAGGCCGTCCCGCTATTTTCGGCTTTGGACTGGGTCGCCGCAGCGAAGCGGACCGTCGGAGGAGCATCGTTGTCGGTGATCGTCACCGCCACGCTGGTCACAGGAATGCCGTTATAGTTGCCGTCGCTGCTGGCGGCGCTATGCGTAATCGTTGCAGAGTGCGGGCCTTCGTATAGCGCGTCGTTCACGGCGCTCACCGTGACCGTCTGGGCGACGTTCCACTGGCCGGGAATGAAGGGCAGCGTCGTCGGCGATGCCGACAACTGGCTTCCCGGGCTGACCGTCACGGCAACATTTGCAGACGGCTGCGTCTTGAGAACCACCGTATAGGTGTCGGAACTTCCCCCCTCGGTCACCGCCGTGCTTTCGTCGGACTGGGTAATCGTCACGCCGACTTCGCCCTGATCGATTGTGTAGCTCGCTGCCGCGCCCACCGTGTTGGGATTGCCCGCCGCGTCTGTGCACTTGCCGGCGTCCACATCGACCGCCACGGTCCCGCTTCCGCCGATGTCCGAGACGGTCACGACGAAGTTTTGCGGCCCCCCGCTGAAGCCCGTGATGCTCTTCCCGGGCGCTGTGCCGGTCAGATCGACGTCGGCCTGAACAAAACCTGTCACGTTCTCGCTAAAGTTCACATTGAAATGCACGGTCGAAGCCGACGTCGGATTTGGGTCGTTGCGAACGATGGCGCATGTCGGCGGCGTCTTGTCCACGGTCAGGGCCGAGGTGCTGCTGCCCGAACCGGCGTTTCCCGCTCGGTCCGCGCCGGAGATCGCGATTGCCGCGGCGCCGTCGGAATCCGACGACAGGACCGTGTAGCTGTACGTGTAGTTATTCCCAGACTTGCTGCTGTAACTCGCCGCGTGGCTGTTGACCGTTACGGTCGGATTGGCCGCCAGGGTCTCGGACGCCGTGAACGTGATCGAAACCGCCGCACCCTGTTTGGCCGGAGTCGGACTGACCGCGACGCTGCCGAAAGTCGGTGCTGTTTTGTCGATCTGCACTCGATAGTGATCCACCGTGCCCCAGTTGCCGGCATTGTCCTTGGCCCGCACATGGAAATACCATGTTCCGTCGGGAATGCTTGAATAGGTTTTTGTATTCCCCGCCGCGTCCGCCGTGGTGTCCGGAATCGTCGTGGCCAAACCGTCCAGAACATAACTATACCCGCCTATCCCGCCCGCGTCGGATGGCGTGGTCCAGGTAAACGACGGGTTGCCATTGGCATACCAGGCGTTCTCGTCCGGGTGGGTCGTCGACGAAATTGTGGGCTCCCCCGGGGGAGTCGTATCTGTACCAGTATAGCCTTTGATGCAAAAATTGGCTGTCGACTCAAGTGCCGTCAGATCGGTGAATTGGGAGCCATCGGAGCTATAGAAGGTCTGCCCGGGGGCGGCGGTGGCCGCGCTGGTTAGGCCGCTATATGCATATTCAATTGCCTGGGGATAATCGCCACCGTTTATCAGCCGTAAAACAATCGAAAACCGCTGTCCCGCCACCAATGCGGCGGGCGCGGCCAGTGAAACCGTGTGGAAACCTGCGGACGGCAAAGTGCCAGATATGCTGCTTGCAAGCGTGCCGCTTCGAGGGGCTCCGGCTTCGACATTAGTGTAGACGTATAGTTCGTAGCTAGCCGCTTGTGCAGAATAAAAGCCCACCGCCTGAAGAGGTTCCGATGCGCTGGCCGTATAAATCGCCGCCGCCCATGGTTGCCTGAAAGAGCTGATCCATCCCAGCGGATCGTATTGGTAGCATTTCATGTAGTTGCCAACGGGTTCAGCGTTCATAAATACAAACATGTCTTCATGGGCAAATTTGGTGTCATAATATGACACATAGAAATATCCGGCATCGCCCCACCCAGTACCCCAACTGTTCTTGACGATGTAGGCTCCGTTGGACGGGGCAGCCACCGGAAAGCGCGTGCGGTCAAAATTGTCATTCCACCCGACAATGGCAACACCATGGTTGCCATTGTTGGCCCCAGAATAGTAATAGGCGGAGTTGACCGAGCTGTAGTAGCTGTTCGCATGGTAATAGGAGGCAAAGACAGCGCCATAGTCGGTCAGCGCTTGTTTGATGGCGTCGTTGTCGGTGGGACTGGACTTGCCGAAAATCATACGGACTTGCTGAACGTGCTTCTGGACAGGCAGCCCGGGCAGACTGCTTTGCCACGCACCGGCAGGGTAAGGATCATCGGATTCATTGACGGGGCCGTCCCATCGGCACAGGTATGCGGTCGCCAATATTCCATTCCCCCCATTGGTTGGGCTCCAGTCCCACCCGTGAAGATTGGCCAGGTTCTTCTCTGAAAAGTCGCTGGACCCTTCAAGCGTGAGACAGGATTCGAGGGACGCAACGGCAGCGAAAGCCCAGCATGGGCCAGAAATTATCTGGTCCTTGACAGGAGTAAGACGCCCCGATTGTCTTAGATCGTAGGTTGCAGGAAATGAGCGAGGCATTGCCTTCTTGAAGCGATTAGTGCCGGCCATGGCCGTGATGCTAACAGAGGCCGGAACATATCCCAGGAGTTCCTCGCCCTCTTCAGCGCGCACGGACGGCTGATCAGCCTGCGCTCTCCGCTGGTAGTCGATGAATTCCGGGTTGAGCGGCGCAAACTGAGCTGATCCTGCGAAGCATGTTCCGGCCGCACCGGTTAGGATAAACTCCACAAGCGCCACAAAAATAGCCGCTACCGTTCTTCCTCCACTCGGTATATTTGGGCTGCCACGATGAATTCGCCCGCTACAACCGAAGGCTCGCCGATTTGTAATCGACTCGGAACATGATCGGGTTGTGTCATTTTTCATGGCTTCACTCTTTCCCACTCCCGTTGATGCAGATTGACACAATGCCCCGCCCAATATGAATAAAAGCTGATTCCACGGAACCCTCCTAGGCCAACTGCTAGACATAAAGGCTTCTCCGGACGCAAACCAACGATGCCAGTTGGACGATTCACTTTGACGAATCTGGATTTTATGCACCTGTACCGAGCAAGTCGATAGATATATAATTGAGATTATTAGGATATTAGTGAATCGGTCTACCCGCACCTCTGACGCACCATTTGGCACATGATTATCAAGGTTTCATCTCCACCACCGTCGCCCCCCACCCTCTCATCGCTTCCGTCGCCATGCCAAACCCAGCCACCTCCGGCAGCTTCCGCAGGACGGCGTGCACCCGTTCCCGCAGCTGTCCCGTCCCCTTGCCGTGCACGATCCGGACCTGCAGAATGCCCCGCTTGCGGCACTCGGCCAGATACCCCGGCATCAGATCGCCTACATCTTTAGCCTGAAACAGGTGCAGGTCGAGCGTGCCGTCTATCGGCCACTCGGCTGGTTCAGGAGCTAGACTGGTTTCTTTGTCGGGCACGGCAACTAGGCTCATCCTACTCGGCTTGGCCTGCCGTTGCTATACCAACCGCCGATAGCTAACAAAAGGGCCGCGGTCATCCCGCAGCCCTCCCCCGACAAGGCGGCCCTGCCCCTACGACCGCCTGCGCCGAGGCATCCGTGGCGGACGGCCAAACATCTGACGCCATTCTTTCGGCGTCGTGCCCGTCATCATAAATTCCCGTAACGGCGCCGGCACGCCCGGCATGCAGTCTTGGATTCTCTCACCCGCATGCCACCGTGCAAGCTGTTCTTCCGTGCAATCGACTTCCATTGTATGGGTCTTGCCGGAAATCATGCTCGTTCGCGTTATCAGCATTATGGTCCTCCATGTAAAAGAATTGCCGCCGGGGAGATTGGAACTCCGCCGGCGGCTTATTGTTTGGTTCAGGCCGCGATGGCTTCCTGTACCATGGACCGCCACACGGCGAGCATCGCCGGGTGATGGCCCAGGATCTGGAACAGCCACGTCTTGTCCGCGGGCGAGATCTGCACGCCGGCGATCTTCCGGGCAATGTGGGACGAGCCATTCACCGTATCCCGTAGCAAGGTCGTGGGCAGGATGGAGATCGCCTGCCGGGCAATCCATGCGTCATACGGCTCGTTCATCGCCGCATCCGGCAGGAATTGTCTGGCCAGCCAGTCCAGAGCCCCCTCGGACCCTGCCTGTTCACTCACCAGCTCGTTCGTCTGAATGAACTCGGCTATCGGCATCGTCCGGCTGCAGCGTATCGTCGTCGTCTCCGTGTAGCGCATGGTCTTCCTTTCGGTGGTTGGTTTACACAATCGCTCCGCAAGCTCGCAGTTCGTCCCACAGCCCGTTCGGATTGGACTTCAGAAGCTTCACCAGTTCGGCGTACTCATCCTTCGGCCCGATGGTTGTGTCGAATGGCTGGCCGTCGTCGGACGCTATCGCCCAGAACAGGTAGGCCAGCCCCAGCCCAATCCGGTCCGGCGCCCAGCTTTGCGTATTGGCGTAGCACCAATCGGCGACGCGCCGGATCACTTCCAGTCGCTGTTCGGCGATGAGGCGTTTCCTGCTCATTTCGGCCCTTCGATGTCGAGGACGCCGGGCCCGTTGCCTTCTTCGTCGCACAGGATCCAGGCGACCGTCCCGCCAAACACCAGGCCGATCACCGGGTCGCCACTGCCGTCTGACCGGTCCACGCAGACGCCGGTCAGCGTTTTGCCCACCAGCTTGTCGTAGCGCTTCAAGTGGAACTGGGGCGAGCGCGGCAGCTCGCTGTCCTTGATTCGTTTCCTTGTCACTTTTCACCTCGATATTTGCCGGCCATCACGGTCTCCTTACCTTTCATCCGACAAGAATGCCGTGGAGTTGGCGGTCCTCCACGGCTACGGTTGACATTCAGGCAGCGACGCCGACGAAGTCGTCGCACAGCCGGTAAAGGGCCTGGGTCCGGCGCGGCAACAAATGCAGCGCACCCTTGGCCGTCTCCGTCACGCCGTTGAACCAGCTCCAGACCGTGCGGGGCTCGAACTCACGGTAGCGAGGCTCTCGCCATTCCTTCAGCACTTCGGGGATCTTGGAAGCACAGACGACGCCCGAATCCAATGCCCGGATCGTCAGGTCGTGCACATCGGGCTCGCTCAGGCGGGTTGCCCGGTAGCGTTCGACGCGCTGGTCCTGCGACTTGAACATCAGCAGAAGTCGCCCGAGAGCGCCGCCGACCAGGCCGGGCAGGTCTTCCAGGATGTTGACCGTGTGCTTCCGGCTGACGCTCACCTCACCCGAAAAAGCCAGGTTGTCGCACACGAACACCTGGCTGCCGGCGACCAGACCGGCCGTCAGCGTTTTGTCATGGGAGTTACGCAAGCCCAAGACCCAGGAATAGTCAGGGCTATTGCACCCGTTCTGGACCTGGATCAAGCCGAAGTACCTCGACGAGTCGTGCGTCAGCGCGTGCGCTTCGGCGACAATGTCGAGGCCGTAGCGTGGCAGCTCCCATTCGACCTGGCGAACATACTCCTCGTGAGGAATCGGCCTCCAGGTTTCGGTGGCCGCGGGCGTTGGCACGGCCGCCAAGGCCGCGCGCGGGACTTGAGCCGCCCCGCAATGAAGACACAAGTTACATACGGGCATATTGCCCTCCTTTCGTTTGATGGTTGTCGGGATCGGGGTCAGGCCACTTCGGCAAAGAACGCGCCGCCGCGCATTGCCGGGCCGATGTTGCTATGCTTCGGGCCCATAAGCTGGGCGCAGGTCAGCTCCTGCCGGCTGCCGTCGATCAGGTTGCGGACCTTGAACACCCGGCGGCGCCGGTCGTAGCCGATCTGCTTCGAGCTCTCGCCGCCGTAGTTGAGCAGGATCAGGAAACGCAAGGGCTTCCTTTTGATCATGTCCAACAGCTCGCCGGGCGTTTTGATGCGGATGAACCGGCTCATGCGGCCATGCCGACAGCCTTCCGGACCTTGGACCCGGCCCATGCCGCACACTGCGTCCTATACGAACACCAGCGGCACGACATTCCCGGTGAGGGGTGGTAGTCCTCCCGGCTAACACCATCGGCGTAAACGTCGATCAGCGCCTTTAGGCGGTCGATCTGCACCTGGGTCACGGGCGGCAACACCTGTTTGACGATCTTCGGGGCCTTCGTTTTCGTCAGGTAAACCAACTCCCCCTGACCCGGCTCCTCGCCCGTCGCGTCTTGCATCAGCAGGTGATAGGCGGTGAGCTGGAGTTCGTTTTGCCAGGCTTCGTCTTCAAGGACGGGCGTGGAGGCCACCGTCTTGAAATCCACCGGCACGTTGCCTTCGAGCACCAAGTCCAGGACGCCGACCAGCGGCAGCGGCAACCCCTCTTCTCGGCGAAGATAGGCTTCCACGCCCAAGATCCGCCGCGGATCGCTGGCCAGATCGGAGCCCAGATAGGCATCCAGCACGCGCTGTCCCGTGTCGATGCACTCCGTGCGATCCTTGCCCTCGTAATCCACCGGACCCTGGACTTCCAATTCTCCGTAGGCTTTGTCGTACGCCTGCAGCGTGGCGGCCGGCGAAGTGTCCCCACCCCGCCAGCGAGCCAGGTTGAAATGCTGCAAGCCCGCGTGGACCGCCTTGCCGATCTGGAGCGCCGGGGACGCCGGCGCTTTCAGTCCCAAAACTTTTTCGTAAAAGAACCGAAGTCGGCAGGTCAGGAACGACTTCAATCTCGAAGCGCTGATGTACGCCAACGGATCGCCGGGCTTGGATTCGTCGAGCGACCCGCTGTGGAAAACGGCCGCCTGGGCGCTCACGCCGCCCTCCGCTGCTCGAAGGGGCGGAAGGCGCCGGCCTTCTTCGCCGACGAGCGACCGGTTTTGCCCAGCAACTCGTCGATGAGCCCCGAAGCCTCCAGCTTGTTAAGCAGGGCGACGCCGTGCCCGAACCGGGTGACGGCCAGTTGCTCCACTTCGACGCGGTCGAGCTTGTTCTCGGCGACGACCTTGAGGATCAGCGCCTTCTGCTTGTCCGAGCACTTCCAGGGCTTGCTGTCGTCGACACCGTTCTTGGGTGCGGGTGCCGACTGCTCGTGGCCGGGGACAAAGCCGGGGTTGACGATTTGCTCGTCCACCGCCGTCTGAAGAAGCCGGTAGACCCGTTCGACTTCGCCGGACACGTCTTCGAGGCGGGCCACCTCGGTCTTCAGCGAGACGCTGAAATTGTGGCTCGAGTATTCGGGCAACCCAACTTTTTTCGCGTAGGACATTTCAAGATTCACGCTCATGGATTCATTCTCCTGTTCGTTTTGTTTCAAAGGGATGCCCCGGCGCTTTCGCCTCCGGGGCTTAGTGGTTTTCGCGGCCTACGCCAGCCTAGACGGCCACGGCCAGCCCCGAGGGCGGCGTGAAGGTGAAGTGGCTGGTATGGACCGGCCGCACCGACTTGGCATAGACGTACTCGTCGTCCGCAACGATGACGTTGCCGTTACGTTCGGCGATGCAGACGGCTTCGAGCCGGTTGGGCGCCACGACGGGCATCTCCAGGCGCCTGCCAGTGTCATGAGCGAGCGCGGTTCCAATGGCGAGCAGTACGACGAATGGATGCATATGATCTCCTTGGGGTTGGTTTGTTGTTTGTTTAGTTAAATCGAAAATGGAAAAGGCCGCCGGGTGTTGACCCCGACGGCCTTTGGTGACAGCGAATTACTTTTTGCGATTTACCGGGTCTACACCCGGATGGTCTGGAGCTTGGCCAGGCCGGCGCGGACTTCCGCGATTTCGCGGCTCTGCGCCTTCTGTTCGCGGATGGCGTCGCGGACGCAGAGCGCCACGTCGGCCAGCGCGGACTGCGCCTGGCGCACCGCGTTCTTCGCGGACTCGTAGGCGACCAGGATCTTGTCCAGAGCCCCGGGTTCGACCGCGGGTTGGACTTCTTCGTGTTTCTTTGGCATGGGGATCTCCTTGGGTTGGGGTTGAACGGGAACGGGGGTGGGCTTGGCCTCCGGGGCTTTGGCTTCGGCCTTTTGTACCTCGGCGTCGATCGTGCGGATGGGCATCAGGACGTGGATGCTGGCCTTGTCGTCCTTGGACAGGCGGCCGAGAAGCGGGCTCACGGCATCCTGAAACTCCCAGTAGCGGAACCCGGCCTGCAGCGCATCCCGGAAGAACTCCCGGTTCAGGCCGACGGAGAAGGCACCCTTCCCCTCGTACTGGCTGGATTCAAGCCGGACGGCGCTCTCGGGGCTCTTGGCGTCCTGCCGGGAGAACACCCGGACGGCGTTGCCCTCCATGCACAGCACGACGGCCTCGTGGCTGCTGTCGTAGGTCGGCAGGCCCGGCATGGCCTTGATGAGCATCGCTGCATCGGCCTCGGAGAGCTCCAGCGTCCGGTCACCCCCGTAGGCGGGCACGACCTGGCTCCAGCGCGGATACTGGCCTTCCACCGTCTTGGCGGTATAGGTCCAGGGCCCACACCGGAGCGTAAAGACGCCCTTGCCCGCGCCGATCCGGGTCTCCCCTTCCAGCTTGGACCAATTCAAAAACTTGGTGGACGGGACGATCACCGACTCGGCCAGCGGCAGGATCCCGCAGGGCAGGACGGTCAGCCTCCGGCTGTCGGTCGCCACGATCCGGTGGCCGGCCTTGGCGGACACATCCAAATACGCGGCTTTCAAGAGCGGTCGGGAATCGTCCGGAGAAGCGAACGCCAGCACCCGTCGCAAGCTGGCCAAGAAGCCGAGCTCGACGGATTTGGTGTCGGCGGGCGTGGCCAGCTCCGGCCAGTCTTGGATGTCCGGGGTCTCGATGCGACGCCCGATCCCCTGCCCGGCAACGGTGGCGGTGATCGTCACGGCGTCCTTGCCGGGCTCGATCTCGATGTCGGGCCCCTGCGCCGTCTTCAGGACAGCCTGCAGCTCGGCAATGGAAATCAGGACCGCGATAGGCGCAGGCACGGGCTCGGCGACGGTGATCGCATAGCTGGCGGTCTGATCGATGGACGTGCCCGTCAGGAGGACGGTCTGGCCTTCGGCGTCAAGCCGCACGCAGGCCAGGATCGGGATGCTGGCGCGCTGGTTGATGACCTTGGACAGGCCGGTCAGCGCTTCCTTCAGTTCGGAACGGGGTAGCAACAGTTTCATTGGACTCCTTGGGTGGTTGGGTTTCAGGTTGGGGATTGGACTGGCCATAGGCGGCGCGCACGGCTTCGGCAATGAGTCGGGTGATGGTCGTGGGCGTAGGCGAGCTTTCGCGCGCCAGGTACAACCGTCGCATCAAGCCGGGATCGATCGCGGAACTTGGCCACGGGTATCGAAACGATTGAGGCATGGTTACCGCCTACTCGAATCGAACAACCAGATCTTTCGCCGCGAACAGCGATGCCGCCTGCTCGTTCAGTCGTAGGATGAAGTCCGACCGCCGTGCCTGGATCTGCTCCCGGCTGTACTTGGGCGGCGTCTGGCAGGCGATCTCGGCCAATTCACTGAACAACGACCGACCCCATAAAACGTCACCCAAAGCGTGGAAACCACTGCGACGCGTCAAATAGCGGAATGTGGACATGTCGACCACCGTGTCGAAGACTGCTGGATCCGGCAGCTTGATGCGTACCTCGCGTCCTGAGACCACGATGTCCTCGTCGACGATCAGTTCCAGGTTGAGTCCCCAATGCGATCTTCGAACGGCCGATGCCATTCCGGACCGGGGACCGAAAAGGAGATTTCCGCCGTCGATGGTCGCGACAGTCAGTTCTTCGTCGGTCTGCAGGATCAACCATGCTTGAGGAATTTGCTTCATAACGGAAATAGTGACGGCACGGACTACCTGCTTGTGGCAGCCGGCGAGATAGACGGCTAGAGCGGCTCCGACGGTGAGTACAACGATGGTCAGGAAGATGTTGAAGGATTTCATCAGTTTTCCTCCTGGCTACCAACTGCCAAAGCGCAGAAGTAAAAACAGAAACGCTATCAGGATGAAAAAGTACATTGTGGCTCCGGGGTTTTGGGGGTGGGATTTGACCGCCGGGAAGGCGGCAGGGTACGGCGGGAAAGTCGGCGTCGAGCGGACAGTTACCGCACCCTATTAATATGCCGCTCCCGGGCGGCGATATTCAGTTGTGGAACGCGTTCCATGCTTTAGTTAGGGGCCCGACGCCGAAATCGTGCTTATTTTTTCCGCGTTAATCGCTTGTTATCTATCTCTATGCCCCGGGGCGCCTCTAGGAATTTTTTGGAATACATTCGGCAACATGGCCGTGCATCCACCTCGGCGAAAAGACGATACGACGGTCATCGCCGTAGAAACGTCCTCCCCTCGAAGTTCGGCAACGCCAAAGCGCTCGAATACATTGCGACCGTTCCCCACCGGGGACACACCTTCTGGGGGTGCCCCCGAAAACACCCGCCGATCCACCTGTTTTCGCCCCGATATAAAGGCCGGCCGACCCGGCAAAATCCGAGCCGACGGGGCACCAACATCACATGCGTTTTTTCGTCGGCGAGGCACCAACACCACTATGGAACGAACCCAATAGCTGCCGATCTACTTCGTCACCCCATTTTCGTCCGCGGGCTGTTCGCCCACATGGGCAATCTGCGGTACCGGCACAGCAGGCGTTCTGCCGGCTTGAGCTCCGGCCTTCTGCGGCTATGCGGCTAATACCCCCCATAGAAGATAATAGTAGACATAGCATTGAGTAATTCAATGCGTGAGCATTCATGTTTTCAACCTGTATTATCCGCTATAGGGGACCTTCAGCCGCATTAGCCGCAAAGGGGGTTTTCTTAGCCGCAGGATTAGCCGCAGATCAGCGGCAGTTAAGCGTTTTCTTAGCCGCAGTTGGCGTCTGGGGGCCGAAGCCCAAGCGATACCAGCAGTACCGGGGCGGTTTCTTTGGTTAAATCTGGGGGCCCTGCGACTATAGGACCATCGCCGTCCCCATTGCCTGCTGCAGAAAACCAATACTCGTTGGTCTCAGATCGGTGCTGTTGGTTGTATGTGGTCTGGCGGCGTATGGTAAAGCTGTCGATCGCCACCACATCTTCGTTCCGGAAACATTGCCACAGCTTGCGGCCAACGGCCTGCTGTGCCGACTTCCGGTTGTTGGGTTCTGACGGATCCCCACCTTCTGGAAGGCCCGGCACATCGACGCCCGCCTCGGCCAGTAGGTCGACGAGATGTCCCGCCCGCAGCCCCTCGTCGGTCCGCTGAGCACGGACGACAGCAAGCGCTACGTCGCGCAGCCAATTCATGGACGGATTGGTCATCCGCCGCTGAGTCTCCCGGTGGCCGTCCAATAACGGCCCGGCATCCATAAGGTTTTGAACGATCCAATCCATGGTCTGTGCCCACGCCCGAAAGTCGTGGCGACATTCGTCCGTGCGCGAACAACCTGCAGCATGCCAAGCCCGGATCACGGCAAACACGGCGCCAAGGTACCGGCCCTGGTACGCCGCCACGTGGTCTAGGATGTCACCCTCTGGATATCGGGCGTACGCGTAGCCCTGCGGTTGTTTGAGTATCCTCACGCACGCACAACGGTTCGCCAGATCGGTGGTCAGGTCCGCTTTGTTGGACGTCATGGACAAGCAAACCCGGCGCGGATCGATGTCGACGTTCTCGTGATAGGCGCATCTGGCCGTATAGTGATCCTCGGTGATGAACGATTCTATCGCGGGCGAGTCTATCTTGCCGCGAACATTCTCAAGGCATATGAACACCGCCCCTTGAATCAATGCCGCGTTGAACGACTCCTCCAAGCTGCCCACCCCTCCGTCGCGTTTCTGGGCGATGCAGCGCATTGTCTCGCCGTATACGCGGGATTTGATCTTATTCCGAAACCCCTTCCCTGCCTGCGAATCGTCAGCCTCACCAAGATCGATGGGTGGCCGTCCTTTCAACAATCCTCCGAAAACCATTGCCGGCGTTATCAGTGCCGCTAGAGCGCGTGCCCGGTCTGCGGGAGTGGCGAACCGGAAGTCGCGCAGCAGCTCGTAGAGCCGCTCCTTGGCCTCGGTCAGCGTCATATCCGGAACGGGACAGCCACCAGCCATGATGCCAGACGCCAAGTCGTAGCCCGTGATTTGGAGCAACTTGCCATTGCGCTCAATCAACACCGGACACCGCGTTATAATACGGATTGACGGCATTTGATCACGAAATGCGGCCGATGACCCGATCAAGTTGGCCGCTGACTCGGTGCAGATGGCTGGTTGTAAGCTACCTTGAGTCATTTTCGCCAAGGTGGCCACCGACTCAAAGACCGATGCCAACGCCACCGGCTTGAGCTGGCGCAGGATTGGATGCCCATCCCCGTCCGCATCTAATGTGACAAGAGCACCGCCCCGGATGAAGACCTTTTGAGTAGATGCCAACAGTCGGCCCAAGTCCTCTCCGGCAGCCGTGATGGTTCGTGGGCCGCCGGGAAGAACGATCGTCGGTTTTACACCAGCGGCGGCCGCCTTGGCCGGAGACCACACTTCCGTCGCATCGGCCACTGCCACAACTTCCGCCCGTACGGATTCCATCCCCATTCCCGTCCTTGCGGCTACGTAGTCGGCCATGTCGCCCTTGGGCGGTAGACCGGGCAAGACGACGATCTTGACGGATGCGGCCCCGGCGGCATATGCGCGGGCCGCCACATCTTCAGCGTACTCGCGGCCTTTTCGGTCGTTGTCCGGGTGAATCACCACGTCTCGATCTTTCAGCGGAGCGTAGTCGGTCTTGGCCGCCGACTTGGCGCCGTGCATGGAGGTGGTGGAAGTCAGGCCAAGCGCCGTGCCCGCCATGGCAGCCTTCTCGCCCTCGTTGATATGAATGATGCCGTCGGAATTGACGATCGCCGGCAGGTTGAACAGCGGCAGCAAGCCCGGGGGATCTCCCAACTGCCAGCCACCGTCAACCACGTGAACCGGCCTATATGTCTTGATGGGTTTTCCGTTATCCTCGGTTGCCCCGTCTGCACGATCGAAGCGCAGGACGGCGGCCACAGGTTCGCCTGTCGCGCTCCTGTATACATCGGTCCGGATCCACTTCCATGATTCTTCGGTTTTCTTTTCCACGAACCGTCGCGCCGCAGATGTAGCTGCTTCGATGGTTGAATACACCATGCCGCTCTTTCGACCGGGGTGCTGCGCTGACGGCTCGTTGTTAGCGCCCACCAGTTCGAAGATCCGCTTAGTGTGTACTTTGTCGCCAGGATTCACGGCGCATCCGTACCGGCCGTCCGGATATATCACCAGGTGATCGCCGCCCTCGTCGCAACCGCTCTCCTTGCAAGCCGGGCAGCGCGCAGTGGTTTTGCCGTTGGCGGTCTTCACGTTCTCGAGCAGGGAACGGTTTAGGCTCACATCTGCCTCCCCTCTTCCGCCGCCGCGGATATCGTCATTGTGGCGGATTTGCTTGAGCAACTCGCCGGCGCCGTGCTATACACCGATTTGTTGATCTTGCTGGCCGCCATCGGTGACACGGTGGTGGCCGTTTTGTTGAGCTTGCGCATGGTCGCCTCCTTATCCAATGGCCCGGACGGTCAACTTGCTCAACATCTTCTCGATGTCGGACAGCCGGTACAGGGTCACGCGCCCTACTTTTGTAACCGGGATTCGACCTTGCGCCTGCCAACGCAGAAGTGTCCGCTTGCTCACCGGAACCTGCTCCAGCACCCCGCCGATCCGCGTCCATCCATTCAGTCTCGTCGTCGCCGTTTCCTTCGTAGTCATCTATTCCGCCTTCCCACCTTTCGGTGTAGCGACCTGCCCAGTCAGCTCAACTGCTGACCTTTCGTGCCGCGCGATGAACAGGAAACACGATGCCGACAAGCGCAAAAATTCGAATGCCTCAAAATGTTCAGCGATCCTGACCGCTAATTATCCGGGAAAGGTGTCAGTACTACGCGTGATTATTGCCCATACCGCGCCGGACAACAAAAATGGCGGCTTGTAAAAAGCCGCCTAAATGTTCTGGAATTTGTTCAGTCTTCTATTCTTTAAGGGTACCTTCTACCGTCATTCCCTGTTTTCGGGCTTCTCGGTTCGCATATATCCGCAAATTGTTCGCCAGTTGTTTTTCGTATTCTGATGGATCGCCACTGTTCGAGCTCAAGAGATTTTTTTCCTTTCGGAAATCACGAACGATATGCTTGTACATGGGTGGGCTTAGGTAGTCCGTCTTTTTTACCTTCGGGTTATCCATGTTTACTTGAACGCCTTTTAGAACGATTCGTGCGACTTCCTGCCACCTTTGCGTTTTCGCAGTATTTGTATTCGTTCGCCTGTATGCCCTAATAAGGTTTTCCCACCATTTCTGCCTTTCGGGAGGTGTCGCCATGAGCTTTGCATCGCGTGCTAGGCATGCAAGTTCGGCCTTCAGCGATTCGTGTTCAGAACCAGACCTCGCCCGAAAATCATTCCATGCTTCTTTTTGTTTGTCGAAATACAGACTATATGTTCTCGTACGGATCGCCTCTACCTGGGGGCCACAGCAGTTTTCATTGGCAAGCGTCTTGAAATGCGCAAGGCGTGCATCCAATGGCAATTCCTCTGTGTTTACAGGCAGGGCTAGCCATGAATCATCCCCCCATTTGACTGCACACATGTTTTCGGTCGAGGGTGGATATTGAGTGTCCCAATGACATAGACCCAATTCAGGGTCAAATTCAGCCCCGCATAACACCCTGACCTGAAACTTCTCGAAACAGCTTGTTTCTGTCCATATGGGAAACAATCTCTGATCCTCATACGTAAGCATCCGGTGCAGTGTGTATCTGTGTGTGGGAGTTTCTATCGTTATACCAATCTCATTATCGGCACCAACAGACACTGGCGCTCCATGCGCGAAATGCATGACGGGCAGCATCCCTGTGCCGCCGATGAAAATCTCGGCCCGCTTCGGTTTGCTCGTTTGAGGGGGCATGTCCTATGCCCCCTTCGTGGCAAGTTGTATGACCCCGCCCGACGGATTTGCCGGGTTGATGTTCCAATACTCCTCGGCCTCTTCCTTCGTCGTCAAACCTTTGTAGTGCTCAGTCAAGATGTAGGCCTTTCCGGAGTGCCCCATCTGCGCTTGCAGCTTGTCCTGGTTTTCGTACATGGCGAAATGATAGGTTGCATAGGAGTGCCGCGCCACATCTGGGAGCCACTTCTTGATGCCAGCTTTCTTCATGATGTCCCGTCTATGACGAATAAGTGTTACCGGTGATGGAGCGACTGGTCCGCAAGCCCTGTAGTACTTCGTAAGCCACAGGAGGAGGTTATTGCTGATGTCAACCAGACGCCCCGCACCTGTTTTTGATGTCTCCGGTAGGACACGTATGAACTTCTTTGCAAGGTTGACATTAGTCCAGTCCAGTCCACCCATTGTCGCCGGAGCTTTTCCTCTCTTCTTTCTACTAGATTCCATCAACGCTTTGAGTTTTTGCCGTGCATCATCTACTGCGATCCTGGCTGCGCGCTCAGCCTGACTTCCGGGTTTTGCATTCTTCAGCCGTTTGTTCGCCGCCGCCGTTGTGTCTCTAGCACTGGTCAGTTCGGAAGTTTCTAGACCATACTGCGCTGACACCTCGAAGGGCCTGAGGCCGGCAAAAAACATGATCGCCAATGCAGGTACGCTCTCAGGATGAAGCTCTTCAGCCTTCGCCATGAAATTGTTAACCGTCTTGACCGGCATGAACTCGGGAATCTTTGTGGCGGCTTCGATTCTCTTGCGCCTCCGGCGCCCCCGGCGTGACTTGATGATGGGGTTGCTGGACACGGCCTGCTTTTCGATGCAGTATTCAAAGAAAGCATGTAGCGTTTTCCGCCAGCTAATTTTTGTAGGCTTACCGCACGGGCGCTGGCCGAGAAATCCTTCTACCACTTCGCCGGTTACTAGTGCGCAGGGCGTTTCTTCGCCGACCTCCCCAATGAATGCGTTAAGCCGCTGCTTGTTCTGCCGTATGCTCGTAGGCTTTAGCCCATCTTCTTGCGCCTCGGCCAACCATCCCCTTAGCATCTCGGCCAAGGTTATAGACTTGCCATCTGAATGATGCTGTTCCCAGAAAGCCAGGAGGTCCGCGAACTTCACCTTGTCCCCGAGCTTATCTATGGCCGCTTTAGCTTCGATTTTCTGAGCATGCGTCAGGGCATAGGCACCCCGCCCTTCGTTTTTAACCGCTGTGGACATCGCTTGGATATGGGCCTTGGCTTGGCCAATGTCTTCCCAGCTCATTCGCTCCCGATGCGGTGGGCGAAGGTTGTTGTCCGACTGCCAAAAAACGATGCCACTATCCAGTATCTTCATCTTGCGGATAGACCAGCCCATGTATCGCTCCGCCCGCAGCTGTTTGATCTTGCTAGTGATACGGCGCTTTGTGACCATCATCTGACTCCCGTTGGCTTCTTATGGCACTCTGACAGAGTGGGCTGGGAGTGTCAAGTAGGTGTCAAGTATGAATAAGTATTATGTCATTATATCATATAATGCAATTAGATATATGTATTCGGAATGATTTCTCATAAGCCTTAGGTCACCGGTTCGACCCCGGTTCCCGCCACCACTTTTCCTCCCTGCGACCAGGGACGCCCCCATACCTGCCCTCCGGCCCGGCCGAGGGCTCCAACGAAAAGCCCTTCGGTCCCGTTTGGATCGAAGGGCTCAGTGTTCCGCGAAAGGTCTTGCGTCGGCTACGGCAGTTGCTGCCCTTCGTAGAGCGTCGCCACGGGCGGACGCAACGGCAACGCCACGGGCGGCGGCGGCGGCTGGGGCGGCACGTTCTTGCCGCCGCCGGGCGCTCCGGCGATCGTCAACATGGCTAGATTGTAGGCATTCCCGAATTCGCTCGCGACCTCCACCCCGCACACCTCGATGATCGCGCGCTGAAGCGCCGACAGCAACGAGGGATCCATGCTGGCCGTCGGACTGGCCGCCACCATGCGGCCGAACGAGATCGCCAACGCTTTCCAGTCGTCTCGCTGCACGGTCATGAACAGGTATCCGACCAGAGACGAAGACCGACTGTCGCGCTCGACGCGGTCCAGATCCAGTTTGACGATTTCGATCACCACGTCCTTGGCGGTTTCCGCCGCCTGGTCGATCGAGGCATCCTGCAGCAATTCGACCACCTTCGAAAGATCCTCCGCCGCGGCCTTGAGTTCCGCCCGCGTCGGCCGATCGAATGCCGCCTGTGCGTTCAGGCCGGACAGGCAAACCGCCAGCGCCGTCCATTTGATCCAATTTGCATTCATGTTTTCGCCTCCTAGTACTGGATGAGGGCGCCGAGGATGAGGCGCTCATCGACATAATCCACGAAGTCGAAATTGGAATCCACTTCGTCGTAGACCGCCTCCAAATAGATCCGGAGGAAATTGCCCGACGCGATGTAGTCGATGCGCCCATGGCCTTCGACGCGCGTGTCCTTGCGATCCAAGGTAATGCCTTCGTGCGTGACCGGGTCCAGATAGTCGTCGTAGCGATAAATCCCGCGCAGGGAAAAGATCCAGCTGGGCTTCCAGCGGTATCCCACCCCGGCCCAAGCGCTGATGAATTCCATGCCGTTTTGCTCGTAGAACGAGGAGAATTCCGTGCCGTTGTAGCCGCCGATGCGGAAGGTCAATTTTTCCGTGATGAACCAGTCCGCCGCCGCATTGTAGTTGAACGTAATCTGGTCGTTGTCGCTGCGGACGCCCTCTTCATCGACCTGGACGTCGCTTTCGTCGACGTCCGCCTCGTCGAACTGCGTCTGGGACGGGCGCGCATAGTATTCCAAGCCGACCCCGACGTGGTACACCAGTTTTTGGGCGCCTTGCGTCTGCAACCCCAGCCGTAGCGTCGTCAGTTCGGCGGGCTCATCCGTTTTTTCCTGGTACTGCAAGCCCTGGCGCAGCGTCAGCATGACGTCGGTTTTATCCGTCAATCCCAGCGCGCCTTCCAATTGCCAGATGTGCCCGTCCAGATCCAATCCTTCCGGCACGTATTCTTCCTGCTTGCGGGCCAAACGCTCGTGGGTCTTGTTCGGGTAATGGACGCCGGAATAACGATAGGACAGCGCCAGATGCAATTTGTCCGACATGCGGCGCGAAAGCGAAGCCCCCAACTGGTGCAGTTCGCGCTCCAGATCCAGCGCGTTGCTGTCTTCCACCATTTCGCCGGAAAGGCGGGACGTTTCGACGTCCGACGCATGCCGGTCGTTGTCGTCCAAAAAGCGATAGCTCTGGATCAATTCGAACAGGGATTTGCGCCCGTTCCCCAATTGCAAGGTCAGGTGATCCCCATACGTCATGAAATCGCGGTTGCTTTCCGTGTCGTAGGTCCGATCCGACACGTACAGATTGCCCTTGATCAGGAAGGTGTTGGTTTCTGCCGAAGAACTGAACCTCACCCCCAGTTCCGGCTCGAAAAAGGCGTCGGAAATCACGTTCGTGCCGTCCTTGTAGACGTTCGAATCATGGGTCAGATTCAACTCCAGATAGGGACTCAGCACCCACGAGGCAACGTTGATGCCGTTGCCCGGCCCCCCAAAAGCGGGAACCGCAAAGCATAGAAGGGCATAAATCCCCGCTCTACGCACTTTTTGTATAACCGGGCGCATTACGGCATTTGATACCCTTCCCCGTTGCCTGTCAATCCGCGGCACATTAAAATGGCGTTTGGAGGCCATAATCAAATGGACCTCTTCATGTTGCGCGCAAAGCGAACAGTCGGGCATAGTCGCCCCCGGCCCGCACCAACGCATCGTGGCCGCCCGACTCCACCAAGCGCCCGTCGGACAACACCCAGATGCGATCGGCCATCCGGACGGTCGAAAGCCGATGGCTGACCACCACGACGGTTTTCCCCTGGAACCCGGCGGCGACCGACTCCAGCAGATCCCGCTCCGCCTTGGCATCCAGGGAACTGGTTGGCTCGTCCAGCATCAGAATGGGTCCCGGCCGCAAGAAAGCCCGGGCCAACGCCATCCGTTGCCACTGCCCTTCGCTCAGTTCCATCCCGTCCTTGAAAAGCCTCCCCAACGGCGTCTGGCTTCCCTGGGGCAAGCGCTCGATCACGGGAACGGCTCCGGCCCGGCGAACGGCTTCGGCAATCCTCGGATCGCCCGGCGGGACCGCCAGATGGCCCATGCGGACGTTTTCCTCGGCCGTCATCTGATATCGGACGAAATCCTGGAACAGGACGCTGAACAGGCCGCGCAGATCCTCCAGCGCATATTCGCGGATGTCGATGCCATCCAGCAGAACCCGGCCTTCGGTGGGGTCGTACAGGCGGCACAGCAATTTCACGAGCGTCGTCTTGCCGGATCCGTTTTCTCCGACCAGCGCCACATGTTCCCCCACCCGGATTTCCGCCGTGACGTCTTTCAGCGCATCCGTCGCGCAGCCCGGATACCGGAAGGTGACGTGCTCCAACCGAATTCCCTGCTCGATCCGTTGCGGAAGCGGCCGGGGCACGGCCGGCGAATGGACCCGCTGCGGCAGCCCCAGAAAGTCGTAGAAATGGGAAATGAACAGCGAATCTTCATAGAGCGCGGCCAAACTGCCCAAGACCGACGAGAAGGCCGTCTTGCCCTTTTGAAATCCACCGTAGAGCAAGGCCAAGTCCCCCAGCGTCATCCGGTTGCCCGCCATCCGCAGATAAATGAGCCCCAGGCCGACGAGAACGACGCAGGCGGAAACGACGTCGGCCACGATCTCCGTGCCGGCGCGCCGCCGCACGAATCCCAATCGGCTCCGGCGAAGACTGCCGCGCAAGGCCGCGAACCGCCGGCGCAATTCACCGCCGGTTCCCAGCAGACGGATTTCTTTCGCGAACGGAAACGACGTCAGCAACAGGTGCAAATAGCCGGCTTGTCGCTCCGGTTCGCTGTGCCGAACCCGCCAGCCATGCCATTGGCGGGAATTCCGGACCCGCGCCAAGGCGCCAGGCAACGCCGCCGCCAGCAATACGGGCAGCAAAAACCCCTGCGACAGCCACAACACGCCGGTTACCGATCCCAACACCAGCGCGCCGCTTCCCAATTGCGCCAGGTTCCGAACGATACTCACGGGCCGCGACATGGCCTCCGATTGCGCCATGCGCATCTGGTTGTGGTAGGTCGACGTCTCGTAATAGGCGATATCGATCTCGGTGGATTTTTTCTGCAGCGCGCCCTGCACGTGGTCCGAAACCGCATCGGCCTGCGCCTCGGCCACCACGTTCGACCACGCGCGGAAAATCCAGCCCGCCACCGCCACGCCCGCCACCCAGGGCAACAGCGTAAAAAGCGGCAAGGGATCTTTCTGGCCCGCAGGTTGCGCCAGAAACTGGCCGACGGCATCGACCACGCGCCGCGTCAAATAGAGCGTGGCGATGGGCAACAAGCCTTGCGCCATGACCGCCGCGCCTTGGAGCAACGTCCAGCCCCGCGCGCTCTCCCAGACCAATCCGACGGCCTGGCACAGATGCAACAATCGCTTGTTCTCGGGTTTCATGCGTCTTTCGCGTTACCCATCAATTTCCCACCTGTCGGCTGAATCGTCAACCGGCGCTGCCGGCCTTTCCGCACAAGCACGTCCCAGGCCAAGCGGAAGGGACGCAACAGCGAATGCACGGGATAGAGCACGCCCGGCAACGGCAAGGCCGCGAGTTCAAACGCGCCTGGAACAAACAGCAGGCGCTGTCCAAAACGCAAGCGGTCGCGCGCCCGTTCCCGGGTTTGGAGCGCGAACCAGGTTTGCCGGCCGACGATCGCATGGCGGGGAGCCAGCGCCCGCAGGCGTTCCGCCGCTTGCCGCGCCAGACGCCGCGCCGCCGGATCGCGACGATCCCCTTCCCGGAACGCCGAGGGCAAGTCGCACCCGAGCAGTTCTTCCGCCACGCCAGCGCCGACCAGCAGGCTTCTCCGTTGTCCCCAGCGCGCCGCTTCGGCGAGAAATCCGTGCCAATCCCGATCCGCATGCGCCGCCAACAATGCGGCCACGTCGGCCACCGCCGACAGCTTGAACCACATTTCGTTCGCCCCATCCATGCACGTCGCCAGCAACATGGCTTCGGGACCGGGCGCCCAAAGAACGCGCTTGTCGTCGATCGGCAGCCGGCGGCAAGCGGAAGCCATGTAGTCCGCCGATTCCGGACCGATCAGCGCATGGGAAATCAGAACCGGCTTGAGATCCAGCGGTGGTTTTCCCGGTTTTTCCAACGACCAGTTCTGCAGCGTGGCCAGATAGCGTTTTCGGTCGGCCGTGATCGAGAGCTCTCGCAACGCGTAGCCGTCCCGCTCCAGTGCCGCAACGGCGCGCAACATGTCTTCCCGACGCACGATGAGATCCAAATCCTCGAACTGCCGCGATGCGACGTCTCCAAAAGCCAACATCGCCAAAGCAGGACCTTTGACGGGAACGAGCCGGATGCCCTGCGCTTCCATGAGTTGCTGGAGCCGGTGCAGCAGGGCCATGGCCCGGACGTTGTACGCGGCAATGGACAGATATCGCGTTCGAAACTGGGCCAGCCATTCGGGAGGAATGGCCGCTCCGCCGTCCGCCATGGATTTCAAGGCTTGGTAGACCAACGGGATCACGTGGTGGTTGGTGGCCAGCGCGAAAAACCGCGGCCAATCCACCGACCGCGTGCGGAGCAGGTCCCCCTTGAGCGACGCGGATCGATTCGGCGCGATGCAATCGCACAGCAAATCCATCTCGCAACCGGAATCCGTGGCGCGTTCGCTATTCATTGGACCGGCGGGGATATAATCAAATCGTAGGGCATTCGGCAGTTCCAGCGCCGCGATTGCGGATTCCAGATGGCCACGGTCCGTCCCTGATGGATGAACTTGGTGATTCCCCCCTGCGGCGACATAAAGCCAACGGAAAGGATGACCGGCCGCCATAACCAGGAAACAACGTGGCGGACGGGCAGCGTGCGAAGCAAGCGCACCGTCCAGAACGCGGAGGAGTGGCGAATCCAGCAGATGGACCGCAAGATCCGCGCCCGCTGCCGGCCGCGATTCCCACCGATCACGGCTTTGCGAACGCCCTTGCGTTCCCGTGCCACCACTTTGCCGATCAGTCGCTCGGCGGTCAGCGGCGTGGAATCCCGATTGTCATTGCCATCTCCCTGCGTCGCGAACCCATTGCCTTCCCGGCCTACGATCCGGTGGGCGACGACTTTACCCCCGAATTCGAACGCCACGACGTCGCCGGGTTGCAGGGCATCGAACAAAACGGGAATCACCCAAAGGCAATCCCCTTCCTCCAAGGTCCCCCACATGCTCTCCCCGCGGCAAGGAGCGGAAACACGGGACAACCAAATGGGTTTTGTACCGGATAGGCTGGACGACTCCGCTGACATATCGGAATTCAACATAGGCCCGGCATCCTTCGGACCGCAGGTCGCGGAATCCCCCGCGCATCTCCGCACCGGCTGCCGGCCGGATTACGGGAATGCCGTCCCGCCGCCAGCATCGGGCTTGTCGTCGGTCGGTTCCACGGTGCCGGTATCCGGCTCGGGACTGAAAAGACTTGTCGCGGCCGGCGCGGCGTCGATGGAGTCGCTCTGGATCGTAAGTCCGGAAGGCTCGGGACTGCTGCCGAAGCCCGATCCCGCCAGGCAATACACCTGGGCATTGGAACCGGTCGGCCAGCAAAAGGTGCCGGCGCCGGACCCCGTGCGGCAATCGTTGTCCGCACCGGTGCCTGCAGGCGAACAAACCGCCACGATGGCGTTGTTCATACCGGCGGGACAATCCGCCGCGCCGTCTCCGATGCTGCACGTATCGCCGAGGATGGGCGCCACGCGCCCCATGTCGATGCTGACGGGTTTTTCGTATTTCATCTGTTTCTTGTCCGTCATGGCAATCTCCTATTGCGATCGATCCTAGTCCTTCCTGCGGCCAGCGACAAGTTTTTCATCCTCGTCATTGCTGGGGCCGGATTTCAATCACGCGGGGTTCCGGGGCCGCCGGACCATCGGCGGGGAACAGAATCCACAGATAGCTCATGTCGACGGAATCTTCATCCTTTTCCGTCGGCCACTCCTGCCAGTTCACGGCATCCAGGCTATGCAGGCATTGGAATTGCGTCGCCGAACCTTCGGCCAAATCCACCACGAGATTGGTCATGTGCCAGACGGCGTCGTAGCCGACGGCGATGTACCAGCCGCCGGCGCCCGCCCGGCCAATCCAGCAGGTATTCGTATCGCCGTCCACGGCCGCCCAGCCGTTGGTGTAGTCCGGCCCGTCGTCGCTCGTCACGATCGTCAGCGGGAACGGATCCTCGACGACGTTAACCGCCGCCGCGCTGGCCGCTGCCGCCGGGGCCGCGCCGTACACTTCCCATTCGGCGATGCAGACGGCGGAATTCGCGGAATTGTACAGGCCCGTCAGGCGCAGATAGCGGATCGCGCGGCCGTCTGCCGCCCAATCTTCCCAGCCGTGGTGCTCGCCTGTGCTCGCATCCGCCAGCACCGACCAAACCAGCCCGTCCTCCGAGGTTTCGATCCGATAGCGGTGAGAACGCAAATTCCAGTCCCAGTTCAGCAGGCGCACCCGCGCAACGGACCGCGCCGCGCCCAGATCCAGCGTCATCGCCCCGGGCGGTTCGTTCGTCCAGACCGCGTAGCCGTAATTCGCGCGGGACAGATGCTGCCCATCGATCGCCAGCGCCGTCAAATAAGCCCGCGTCCCGGAAATCCGGGCGCCGTTAGAAGCCAAGGCCAGATTCTCGCCGATATCGTCGTCCAGCGTGGCGGCCTCCACGAATCGATCCTGCGCGTCCGGCGCCGAAATCCGGAAGAGCGCGGTTTCGCCAGCGGCGTTTTCATCCTCTTGCGCCACCAGCGTCACGGCCTGCCAGACGTTCCAATTCGACGGCTTGAAGGTCAGCGTCGCCCCGTCTTCCGCCGAAATGGCCGAATCGCCCGAAACGCGCGCCACCGCGACCGCGACGTCTCCCGCCGGAGCGCGATCCAGCCGCACGAAGAAGCGACCTTCACCCGCCTCGCGCACGTTGACGTTCGTTGCCGACACCTCCAGTTCGGACCGCTGCGTGCGCGTGCCGTAGACCTCCCATTCGGCGATGCACACGGCGGAATTCGCGGAATTGTATAGGCCGGTAAACCGCAGGAACCGAATCCGCTGGTCGGCGACCGGCCAATCTTCCCAACCGCGGTGTTCGCCTTCGCTCGCATCCGCCAACACCGACCAGTTCGCGCCGTCCAGCGAAGCCTCGATCCGATAGCGGTGGGACCGGAGGGTCCAGTCCCAGTTCAACAGCCGTACCCGCGAAACGACCACCTCGCCTTGCAGATCCAGGGTCATCGAGCCCGGCCAAACCACGAAGGCATAGTTGGTGCTCGACAGGTGCGTTCCGTCGATGGCCGCCCCCAAGAGATAGCCCCGCGAGCCCGAGATCGAAGTCCCGCTCGAGGCCAGAGCCACGTTCTCCCCGATGTCGTCGTCCAGCGCGGTTGCCTTCACGTAGCGATCCGCCGCGCCCGAAAGCGAAACGCGGAACGACGCCGTCTCGTCTTCGGCGTTGGCGTCTTCTTCCGCCGCGAGCACGACCGGCTGCCAAACGTTCCAGTTCGAAGGCTTGAAGGTCAAGGCTTGCCCGCTCTTCACGGACAGACCGGCGGATTCCGCGGCGCATGCCACTCCGACCACGACGTTCGACTCGGGCGCCTGGTTCAGGCGCACGAAGAACCGGCCTTCGCCCGCTTCGCGGACGGATACGTCGACGGCCGAACAAACCGGCCGCGGGGTCGAACCGGTGGGACCATACACTTCCCATTCGGCAATGCACACGGCGGTATTCGCGGAATTGGACGTCCCCGTGAAGCGCAAATACCGGGCCGGCGTGTCATCCACCACCCAGTCTTCCCAGCCGCGATGCTCGCCCGACCGGGCATCGACCAGGAGAGACCAATCTTCGCCGTCCTCCGACGACTCCAGCATGTATTGGTGGGAACGGAAACTCCAATCCCAATTCAACAACCGCAGGCGCGACACCGTCGTGATTCCCTGCAAATCCAGAATCATCGTGCCGGGCGACGGATTGCTCCAGATCGTATAGGCGTAATTGGTGCGGGACGCGTGGATGCCGTCGATCGCCAGCGGCAGGAAATAGCCGCGGGTCCCGGAAATGGCGGTTCCCCGCGCCGGCGAGGCCAGATTCTCTCCGGCGTCGCCATCCAACGCGACGGCCTCCAACTGCCGATCCGCCGCTCCGGCCGTCGACACGCGGAAGGTGGCCGTCTCGTCGCTGCCGTTCGCATCTTGATCCGCGGCCAGCGTCACGGGTTGCCACGCATCCCAATTCGACGCCTTGAAGACCAACTCGGCGCCGCTCGCCACGGAAAGGCTTTCGCTGCCCGCGCAACGGGCCACCGTGACGGTCGTATTGGCGGCGGGGGCTTGCGAGAGCTTCACGAAGAAACGCCCCTCCCCGTTTTCGCGCACGAGAACGCGGGTGCTGCTCAGCACGACCGGCACGACGTTGAACACTTGCGTTGCTTCCGGAGCCGCATTCCAGTTTTCGTTTCCGCCCTGCCGGGCGGCCACGACGACCGTCCCCGGACCCGAGAAGGAAAGACTTGTTCCGCCCAGCAGAACGGCCGGACCGGAAACGACGGCGAACGACACGGGCAGCCCGCTGGACGCCGTGGCGGACAATTCGACCGCGGCGGTCGTGATCTGGTCGGCGATCGAGGCAAATTGGATCGTCTGGTCCGCCTTGCCGATGGCCAGCGTCCCGGCAGCCGATCCCTGCCAGTTGGGATCGCTCACGGTTCCAACCACGGCATAGCTGCCGGCGGCAACGGGCGCTCGCGCCGAGCCGGCGTACGTGAAATCGACGGCCAGTTCGCCGGGCGCGGTGGTCGCCGTCGCGTATTTGGGCCGGCCATCGTAGGTCTGGGCCAAACTGCCCAAGACGACCGTCGCCGAGGCCTTGGATACCGTCAACACGTCGGAGGCCATGCCTTCGAAGTTGGGATCGTCCACCACGGCCGTGACCACGTAGCTGCCGGCGCCGACCGGAGGCGTTTCCGAGCCGTCGTAGCGGACTTCGACGGACAATCCTTCCGGCACGGTGGTGGCTGTCGCAATTCTCGGAGTTTCGTCGAAAACTTGGGCCAGACCGGCCAGCAGCACCGTCGCCGGCGCCTTGGCCACCGTCAGCAGGCCCGTGGCCACGCCCGCCCATTGGGCATCGGCCACGGTGGCGACGACGGCGTACGTGCCGGCCGCCGTCGGCGGCGTCGCCTCTCCGTCGTACGTGAATTCCACGGCCAAACCAGCCGGTTCCGTCGTCGCGGCGGGCGTCTTCGGCGTACCATCGTAGATCTGCTCGAGATCGGTCAACGACACCGCCGCTGCCGCCTTCGAGACCACCAGCGTCCCCGCGGCGGTTCCCTCGTAATCGGCCGTCGCGATCGTCGCGACCACCGCATAGGAGCCGACCGCCGTCGGCGCCACGGCATGGCCGTCGTAGGTGATGCGCACCGCCAGGCCAGCCGGTTCCGTCGCGGCCGAAACGGCGCGCGGAGTGCCGTCGCAGGTCTGCGCAAGGTCTTGCAGGAAGATCTGGGCCGGAAGCTTCGCCGCGGCGGCCGGATCGTTCCCCGCGATGCGCAGGGCCGGATCCCCAAGCAAATTGTAGACCGCGATCGTGTCTTTGGAGAACAGGCTCGCGGGCAGCGAACGGCGGGCGCGCAGAAAAGCCATGCCCAGTTCGCCCATCCCGTCTTGCAGGATGGTCCGATAGAACGCCTCGCCCAATTCCGTCGCCGGCGCGTTCTGGGAAAGGCCCGAGGGCCCCAGCACGGCGACCGCTCCGCCCTGTTCCCGCTGCATGAGCCGCTCGCCCAAGCTCTCCACCGCCGGCACTTCGTAACGCGCCGCCAAGCAGGTCAAGGTCACCGCAACGGACGGACGGTCCGTCGCGACCATTTCATCGACGTTGGTTGCCGCCAGAAGGTTTTCGGCGGCGAGGGTCTTGATGCTTCCGTGCCCGACGTAGTTGATGAATCCCGCGCCGGAATTGAACCAGCCCAGCAGATCCGCACGGGCAAGGTCCAGATCCATCGTATCCAATTCGATGCGCTCGGCCACGGAATAGGGCGCGGACACCAGCTCCGCCAACCGCTCGTTCGCGGCGGCGAAATAACCCGCCGGATCGGCGTTGTCGGCCACCAGCACCAATTGGTTCTGCCACTCCGCGCCGAATTCGGCCTCGTAGGCCTTGATTTTCGCGATCATGGCGGCCAACTCCGCTTCGGTGCGGGCCGGCAATCGACCGATCGCGACATCCGGCAGTTCGTCCCCGCCCGTATCCGCCAACAAAGCGTCCGATGCGCATACGCCGACCGGCATCTGGACCAGCAAAGGCGGCAAATGGTTGGCCTCGCTGGTGTTCACCCCCAGATAATCGTAGTGCCCGCTGCCCGCCAGCAGCACCATCCGGGGCGAAGCCGCCCACGTCGACGCCGCATACCGCAACAAGCCGGAAATCGCTTCCGGGGTGCGCACGCCGCCGGCCAGCAGGTCGCACACGTCTTCGAAAACCGCCACGCCGGAACGCAGTCCCTGTCCCGCCCGATAATCCGCCAATTCCTGCGCGGCCGGAGCCAGTTCGCGCGGAGCGATCACCAGATAGTCGACGGCGTTCGTCTCCGACAGGAACCAGGCATCGGCCGCCGCCGGTTTCGGAACCAACAGCGGCACGTCGTTCGCCTCGAGCACTTCGTAGCGGTCTTCGGCCGGCGCCACCGTCCAGGCCCTGGATGGCAAGCCGCCGGATTCGTCGGCGATCCGCGTCGGATTTCCGGCTGCATCCAAGGCCAACGCGATCGGTTCGGCGAAAGCCTGCGCGGATATCGAAGACGCGCCGGCAGCGGCGAACGGCGCGGGAATCGTTCCCGGCGCCAACTGGCGGTCGAACGAAGCCTCCACCCAGTCTACCACGAAGAAGCTGTGGCTTTGGTCTTCCGGCATCCGGCCATGCACCCGCAGCTCATTGATTCCGTCCGATATCGTGCCGGCCGGGATCGTCATTTCGGTTTCGGCGACGTCCTGCCCGTCGAAGGCGACGTCGCCCGCCAAGGTTCCGTTGAAATAGAATTCGGCATGGTGGTCCGGGGCGTTGGTCGTGCTGGACCACCCCATCAGGCGCACTTTCAGGCGCATGTCGCCGCCGGCGTATCCGTTCAGATCCAATGGGAAGATCGGATCCAGCAGGTCGTTCGTTCCGCTGACCACGCCGACCCAGAAGTAGAAATCGTCCGGCATCCGGTTCATGTTGAACAGGAAGAGGTTCTCCTCGAAATGGAGCGTCACGGGAAAGACCGAAGCACCGGCCGCCGCATCCGGCTCCCGCTGCGGCATGGCCAGCCCCTCGCCCGCCGAAATCAGATAGGCATCGGCATGCGAATACCAATTGCGATCGGGCGCCTTGGCATGGAACAACAGACGCCCGCGGGCCGCATCGTAGCTGACCGGCACCGTACGGGCTTGCTCCGTGATCTTCAGCGATCCGGCCTCGGCCAGCGCCTGCACGCTTTCAAGCGCAAGACCCATGCCGTCGGCGATCGCCTGCAATTCCACGCCATACAGCCCTTCCGTCTCCGCTTGCACTTTCAACACGGACGAAGGGCCTTGCGACGCCTTGGGAAGGACCGCTTGCACGATCGGCTTGGCGACCCGGGCATCGCGCGTGGACTTGGCTGCCGGCGCCGGCGCGTCGAATCGCACCGAACGCGAACCGAGACCGACGATTTCTCCCGACAATTCCACCTCTTCGATCCGATAGGCGCCTTCTTCGTCTTCGCGGGCGGCGGGATCCACCAGCCCATACGTGGCGCCCCCTTCCTGGAAGGCCGAGGGCACCAGCAGATGGTTCAGCCGCGTTTCCTCGCCCGAGGCCGGGTCGATGCGCCAGACAAAAAATCCCGCCGTGCCGAATTCCGCCGCCGTGCGCCAAGCGACGCGGCCCTGCCCATCGACCCATTCGCCCCAGACTTCCGCGAGGTCGGCGCGCGTCGAACCGCGCGTGGTGATGCCCAGATCGACCGTCAGCAGGGATTCGCCCGCGACGGGAACGACGGCGGCGGTCCAGGCGTAATCGCCCACGTTGCCGATGATCGCGTCGCTGTCGACTTCGTCGTCGCTGCCGACCTTGTAGGTGCTGACGTTCTCGTTCGTGCTGATGCTGGCCAGATCGAACCGCAGGAAATAGGTTTGCGCAGGCATGTCTTCGAACAGGTACAAGCCGTTGTCGTCGGTTACGGTCTGGGCGACGATGGTCCCGTTGCTGTCCAGCAGGGCGACCGGAATGCCGATGAAGTTGTCGGTCTCGCCGGCGTTCTGGATGCCGTCGCGATTGGCGTCGAACCACACCCGATCGCCGATGTCCACCGGCGGCAGATAGCCGAAATCGGCCTCGTCGAAGAATTGATCCAACTGGGCGACGTCCACGGAAGCGACATGCAGCGTGCCGATGCCGTCGTAGTCGTAGGTGGGCAACACGCCGACCGGCAAGGTGTTGGTATCCACCCGGACGACATAGGTGCCGGCAATCAGCCCACCGATGCCGTAGAGCCCGTCGGCGTCGGTGGTCGCGGCCGGTTCGGCGGCCTGCCAGACGCCATCGTCGTTCAGATCGAGGAACACGCGCACGCCGACGATCGGCGGTTCGCCGACGTCTTGGATGCCATCGCCGTTCACGTCGTACCAAACGTAGTCGCCGAGGCCAGCCAAATGCCAGAGGTAGTCTTCCACCTCGCCGTCGGCGGCGGTGCCGGCATACGCCAGTTCGGGGAACAACGGCTCTTCGGGGAACAACCGGAAGCGGGCATACAGCGGCGTGGAACTGGTCGCCGAGAACGTGCCGGCCGGAATCGTGAACGAATTCGTGTAGACGCCTGCGCCGTTGCCGCCGGTGGCGGAAACCGCCTGGCTGGCGATCATTTCGCCGGCGTCCACGAAGTCGCCGTCGCCGTTGAAATCGATATAGCCCAGCAGCCAGCCGCTGCCGGCGCCCACCGTCACCTCGACGGAACCGCCAGCGGCGCCGACGGTCCAGATGGCGTTGGTCAATTGGACCACCCCGTCTTCGTCGTCCGTTCCGGCCAGATCGTCCCCGTCGGCTCCGGCCGAGGGTTGGCCGTTGCTTTCCGTATCGACGCCGGCACCCAGATAGAGGTCCGGCACGGTCGCCACGACGTGCCGCGCGCCGTCGGCCAGCAACGTTCCGTAGCTGTCCGGCAGGTCGCCGTAGTCGTAGGATTTCTGGGAGGCATAGGCGAAATCCATGTTCGTGATGCTGGGCGCGACGCTCACTGCCAGCCGGGCAGACACCGCATAGCCTTGGAGATTGGTCGTGGAAAACACCGTCACGCCGGCGATGGAGCCGTTGGTGGTCGTGAGAGTCAGATAGCTTTCCGGCGCGGCACTGGCCACCACGTACTTGTCGTCGCCGTCGCCGTTCGGCAAGCCCGTAAACGCGTAGTCGCCGTTGGCATCGGTGACGGTCGAGCCAAGCTGCGTGGTCTCGCCGGCCTCGATGATGCCGTCGCCGTCGTCGTTCCACAGGTACAGCGTGACCGGCACGCCGGCATAAGGCGATTCGCCGGGACCCGGACCGGACGGATTCAAGTCGTTCATCAGGCCGTCGTACGTCGGCGCATCGAGCCCGATCGTGCCGCTCAGGCTGTTGTTGCCGGCATAGCGGTAGCCGAAATCGACGTTCAGGTCGCAATCCGTGCAGGGATAGCCGCCGATGGACGTCACGGCGCCGCCGGACATCACGATGTTGGTCGTGTAGTTGTCGAACGTTCCGTCCGCCGTCCACGTGTTGGTCAGGCCCGCCGGGAAGTCGACGTCGTTGGTCGCCACCCGCACGCCGTAGTTGGAGAAATCCACCAGGCCGCTGAATCCGTAGATGCCGTCGGCATCCGTCGTATTGGTCGCGATGGCCACGCCGTTGGAATAAAGAATCACGTCGACGTACGGGATCCCCAGTTCGCCGGCGTCGCGCAAGCCGTTGTCGTTCGCGTCGACCCAGACGGTGTCCCCGATGACGCCCCGCGGGGCGTAGCCGAAGTCCGCGCCCATGAAAATCTGCGCGGGCGCGAGCGACCAGCCGCACTGGTCGTCGCAAGGCACGACGTTGAGCGGATCGTCGCAGGCCAAGCCGTCCGACTGGGGATCGGCGGTCTGGTCCGTGCCGGCCAGCGGGCCGCTGGCCGTTTCGACTACGACGACGTAATCGTCGGGCAAGAGGCCGGAAAAGACGTAGAAGCCGGTGGCATCGGTGGTTTCGGTGGCCAGCAGCGTTTCGCCCGTATCGTAGATGCCGTTGCCGTTGGCGTCGGCGTACAGATAAACGTCCACGCCCGGCACGCCGGGGTCGTTGAAGTCCTGGTCGCCGTTGCGGTTGAGGTCCCAGAAAACCGTATCGCCGATCGCGCCGTAGGGCGCAAAGCCGAAGTCCGCGTCCAAGTACGTGTTGCCGCCGCTGATCTCCACGTCGAACGAGACGGCCGTGCTCGGGTAATAGACGTTGCCATATGCGTCGACCGGCAAATCGGCGTCCGCGTCGTCCACTACGACGCGGTAGTCGCCGTCCGGCAATTCGTCGAAGAGATAGAGTCCGTTGGCATCGGTATTCGTGGTCCGCAAAAGCACGTAGTCGCCGTTGCCGTCGAAATCGACGTACAGACGGACCTCGACGTCGGGGAGTCCGGGTTCCTGGGTGCCGAGCTGGATGCCGTCGGCGTTGCGGTCAAGCCACACGGTGTCGCCGATCGCGCCGCTGCCATAGGGCTGGAACCCGAAGTCCTGGTCGAAGTTGTCGGCGTTGACGATCGTCACGACGCTGCGGGCATCCAGCGCCCCCCACGGATCCGCCGTCACGTGGCAGCTCGCCGGCAGGTCCGGATCGGCGCGGTCCACCATCACCAGATAGGTGTTCGTCGCGAACAGGTTGGTGAAGACGTAATAGCCGTTCGTCGTCGTAACCGTCGTCGCGACGAGGGCGTCGGTGGCCGCATCCACGACGCCGTTGCTGTTGGCGTCTTCATAGAGCCAGACCGTGACGTCCGGGATGCCTTCCTCGGACGCCACATCCTGCGCGCCGTCGCCGTTCCAGTCGTAGAACAGCGTGTCGCCGATTCGATACGGCCCGGTGCGGAAATAGCTGAAGTCCGCCCGCCCCACCCCGCCGAGCGGAACCGTCACCGCGGCATAGTTCGCCGTGTTGGTTCCGTCCGTGTCGAACGACACGTGCCAGGAACCGTTGCTGAGCATGCCGGAATTCGTCGCGACGAAGACGGTGTAGGTGCCGTCGAAGTTGCCGGTGAAGCGGAAGTAGCCGTTGGTGGTCGTGACGTTCGTGGCGATAGACGCGCCCGGCCCGCACGGCGAAGGACTGGCGCAGAGATAGACCGTCACGTTGGTCATCCAATCCTCGCCGGCTTCGCGGTAAGACTCTTGGCCCCGGTCGTAATCGTGCCAAATCGTGCCCTCGATCGCGCTGGCCAGCGTGTACCCAAAGTCGGTGGTCAGATGCAGGTTGTTCGTGCTGGCAGGCGCCGCGTAGATGTCCAGATAAACCGCGTGCGTGCTGTCCTTGACGGCATCTTCGTCGTAGGTCTGGGTGCCGATGCCGCCCGGCAGAGTCGCCGTGACCACCCGCACGGTGTAGACGCCCGTCGCCGGGATGGATTCGAACAGGTAGTAGCCGCTGGCGTCCGTCCAGTTGGTGATCGCCAGGCCCGCGCCGCGGCCGAGATCGATGCCCGCCGGCGGCGTGATGGATACGGCCACGTTGGCGATGCCCATGTTGGTTTCATTCTGGATCCCGTCGCCGTTCAGGTCGCGCCAGACGTAGTCGCCGACCGTTGCGGCGGGGAACTGCGTGACGACCACGCTGCTCGTGGCGTTGTTGGCGTGGGCGCCGCCCGTGAAGTACGCGTTCGTGACCCAGGTGGTGTTCGTCACCACGGTGTTGGTGTTGCCGGGCGGCTCCAGCAACTTGAACGTAACCGCCACCGTCGAGGTGCCGCCGGGATAGATCGGCCCCACGTTGTCCCAATAGATCGTGCCCGTGGGATCGGTTTCCACGCTCGATTCGGGCGGCTGGGCGCTCACGAATTGCAACTTGGCGGGATCGTAGCGATCCACGAGCGGCACCGGATCCAGCGTCGTCGTGTCCCCGGCCACGCCCACGGTCTGGTCGCTTTCGATCTTGAACCCTACGGCATCCAGCAGGATCCAGCCGCCGGCCGTGCCGCCCGAGTTTTTCTTGGCGGACAACGTCACGACGGCGTTCGAGTCGAAATCCGCCCAGGTCCAGGCGTAGTTGCCCGTTCGCGGCACCGTCCACACGCCGCTGACCAGGCTCGTGGCCAAATAGGTCTGCGAAAAGCGTATCGTGGAGGGCGACAGCGTGCGGACTTCAATGGTGACCGTGTCGTCGCCGCCGATGGGCGGCACCATTTGGATGGGCATCACCAGCGACACGTTCGTGACGGTGCCCAGCTGCGCGCCCACGGTGAAGTTGGTCAGGGACAGCACCGTCGTCGGTCCCGCGAACTGGTTGGACGTGTACAGGCCATCCGGCCCCGGCGGATAGAAGGCATTCGAGTAATTCACCCACTCGGTGTTCTTGTAGTCGGCGCCGCCGCTGGAGGCCCAGGCGTAATAGGTCGCCGGCGAGCCCGAACCGGTGCCGTTGCCCGGCAGATTGTTGGAGACCGTCAAATTGTAGCTGATCAACTGGCCTTCGCGGACGGCGTTGGTGCTCGTATGCGTCTTGATCAGCGTCAAGGCCGGCGCGAAACCGAAATCGGCCGTCCAATTCACGACGGGATTGACGTTGGTGCGCGCGGGATCGAGCGGAATCGAGAAGGAAGTGGGCGTGGTCGGCGTGTAGCCGAAGGGAATGTGCGAATTCGTGGTTTCCACCACCACGGTAAAGTGGCCGTCCGGCAGGTTGGTGAACGTGTAGTAGCCGTTCGCGCCCGTGTTCGTCGTGGCGAACAGGAAATCGCCTGTGCCGTCGCCGTCCAGATCGTAGTACAACCGCACCGTCACGCCGGTGATGCCCGTTTCCCCGCCTTCCTGCAATTGGTTGCCGAGCAGGCCGCCACCCGCTCCGTCGTCGCGCCAGACGGTGTCGCCCAGCGCGTTGTTGCCCAGCAGCAGGGTTTGCGCATGCGCCCACATGAACGGCGTCGTGTTCCCGAAACTCAGCCCCGCCGTATTGGGCACGATCGGACTCGGGAAGGGCCAGGGATTCGCGATCTTGACGGTGAACCGCACGGTGCCCGCGCCGCCCGCCGGCAGCGGATCGCTCAGCCACCACTGCACGTCCGTCACGTTCGTGGCCACCGCCGGTTCCGACAGGGACCAGGTCAGCCCGTGGTTCGTCGAGTAATGGACTTCGTAGCTGCTCACGCCCCCCGGCAGGACATTGGCGGCCGTCGCGCTGCCCGCCACGTAGACGGTGCCCGTCGGGATGGAATCCTGGACCACCACCGGCAACCCGATGTCCGGCCGGCCCGAAGGATCCGGGCCCGAATTCGTGTAGGTCACCGTATAGGCGATGTTGCTCCCGGGCCGCGTCACGATCGGATCCGCCGATTTCGCGATGGCCAGCAGCGACGTGCCGCCGGTCAAGGTCTGCCCCGGCGCCCCGTAGTCGCCGTTGAACTTCTCGTTGTCGAAGCCCGACGCCACTTCCTGGTACGGCGTCAGCGTGCTGACGCAGCCCGAGCCGATCGCGACGAACTCGTACATCACGTAGCCCACCGCCCCGCGGTTGTTCGCGGGAATCTGCGTGAAGTAGAGCTGGTCTTCCGTGACGATGACCTGTTCGGTCCCGTCGTTGAGTTTCACGATGATCATCACGTAGGTGCGGACCATGCGGAAGCAAGACGGATCGAAGATGTCCGGGTCGCCGACGGGCTGGAGCCACGCGTTGCGGTCCGGCACCAAATCGCCGTCGTTGTCGAATCCGTCGCCGACGTTGCCCAGATCGTACCAGATGCCTTCCGTCCGCAAGACCGCACCGGGTTCGGCGACGGCGGACGTGTTCGTCCACAACGGCACGTACTGCTGCAGCAGATCCTGGTATTCCTGCGGCACCTTGTTGGCGCCGTTGGGCCAGATCTTGTTGGCCATCGCCGAAATCTCGTTGCGGCAGGTCAGCGTTTGCGAGTCGTCGGCCTGGTAATACGCCGCGCCCTGCTGGGCCGTAGCCCAGACGTCGTATTCCATCCACAGGTCGTCGTCGGGCTTGACGCTGGGCCCCCAGACCGCATCGCCGTTTTCGTCCAGCTGCGGATAGCTGACCAGCCAGTACACCGTCACGCACTCGCCCGGATCGATCGTGCCGACGTACCGCGTGGCGTCGGTCGCCCCCATCGTCCCGCCCTCGTGGGTCAGCGCGAATTCCCCGCCCGGCAGCGGCCCGACCAAACCCGGATGCGCCCGGCTCGGATAGGTCCCCGGCGTGCCGGCGGCCAGATCGCCGATGTACGCCCAGACGTTCGTCAGCGGCGCGGTGCCGTCGTTGCAGAACTTCGCCCCGATGTAGGCCGATTTCGGCGCGTAGGTCGACGGCGACTCCGCGTTGGAGTCCACCACCAGGTTGTAAGCCGTGACGATCTCGACGCGCAGATCCCCATCCGGATTCCCCGCCCGCGCCGGACCGGATATTCCCGCAACGGCCAGAGCCGCGACCAGCAGAAACTGCCGCGAGCACCATGACGATCGTATGTTCATCGTTTTTGCCACAAAACACCAAAGGCGACGGATAAAATCAGCCGCCTGCTTATTAGATGAAAAGAAAGTAGCCGTTTAGATATTTATACGCAAACTGTGTACGATTAATATATGGTTACAATATAGTTATGATTGTGTTAATGCCGGTCCCTTGCCCGAATGTCCACCCCCTGCCGATTGCTCGGACACGACAAGATGTTTCATCTTATCTTCATTGCCAACAGAGCAATACGAATTTCAAAGGCCGCGATATTCTTCACGCAAAGCGAATAGGCCATGTTACTGAGAGGTTAGAGCGCAATTTTTAATATCGCCGGCGGCTGGCCGGTCACATCCATCGCAGATGTAGCTGCCGGCGACCGAACTTCCCCCATTTTGCGATCAGACCGACGGGTGCAGCGTTTCGCAAATTTCCCGGACTGGCGTCTCGCGCGAAAACCAGAGATGCCTTCCCGGGATCGTTCGGGCGATCTCTGCCGCTTGGCCAAACCAATGCCCCCTCATTCGCAGGCCTTCGTTCCAGACTGCGGATTCGATCTTGGATTTGCCCGCCAGCCGCCCGAATTTCCGCTGCAAGTCGATTTCCATCGCGGCATCCATCAAATATCGCGCCAACTCCAGCGAATCCATCGGCTCGATGCGAAGCTCGGGCGCCTTGTGGATGCGCAGACAAGCCCGCAAGGGAATGGGTCGTTCGGCGATCTGGCGGCGAATCCGCTCTTGCCAGCCCGCGAGATCCGTTTCTTTGAATCGGAATCCGCCGTCGACCACGCTCCAGCGGCCATCCGGCCCGCGCGCGGCAAAGACCGAATCGTCGGCGACGACCGGATATGCCTCCCCCAGCAACCGGGCGATCGTGCTCTTCCCCGCCGTCGAATGCCCCAGGAAAAGAAACGCTTCACCGTCCATGGTCACCGCGGACGCATGCAGAAAAAGACCTTCCCCGCCGGAAAAAGTCATGCGGTCGTCCGCCTCTGTCCCCATGAAATCCGCCGGGTCTCGGGAAAAACGCCGCGGCGCACGGCTTCCGCGCACAGAGGCGACGGCGACACCAGCTGGCCGTTCGCCTCGAAGTTCTGCGCCAGGCAGTGGGTCAGGCAACGGCCCGCATGCAGGCAATCGCCGCAGATGCCCGGAAACGGGCCCTGCAGATCCTTCCGCATCTGGACCAAGGTCGGATGGTGCATCCAAACCTCCCGCAGGGAGTCTTGTCCCAGTTTTCCGAAACACAACTCCGGCACGTTCCGGCCGATCCCGCACAGCGCCATCTCGCCGGTGCCGAGAATCCCCAAAATGTGCCGCACGTGGCACCCCGCGCCTTCGCCGCCGTAGCGCAACAATTCCCCCACCGTCGACATCGCCGGCGGCACCATCGCGTTGAGGTGGATGGGATACCGTTCCCGCAACGGCCCGCGAACGCGCCGAATCAGCGCCACCCATTCATCGAAATCCAGCCCTTGCCCTTGCCGATGCATTTCCTCGCCCCGGCCCGAGCGGGTGACCGGATTGAACTTCACCGAAAGGGCGCCCAGTTTCATCGCCAGTTCGATCAATCCCTCGATTCGGTCCAGATTGCCTCGATAAACCGACATGATGATCTGCGGCCGGAGTCCGGCGGCCACCAGATGTCCGATGCCGCGCACGGCGGCGGCAAACGCGCCGTCCCGGCCCCGGAAACGATCGTGTTCCTCCGCCAATGGGCTGTCCAAGCTGACGGCAACGCGCTTCAACGACGTTTTTTTCCGCAGATGAACCGCCAGATCCCGATCGATCAGCGTGGCGTTGGTTTCCATGGAAAGATCCAGCCCCTCGCCCGTCAGGTAATCGACGATCTTCCGGAATTCCGGATGCAGCGTCGGCTCGCCGCCGGTCAACTTGGCCGAAGACAGTCCCATGGGCTTGGCTGCCGCCACCGCGCTCTGAAGCAAGCCAAAATCCAGGCACTCCGCCGGCACCGGCTGGCCGTGCACGAACGTGGGCGTGATCCAGCAATGGCGGCAGCAGAGATTGCAACCGGCCGAGAGATAGAGGTAGAACACCTTCAGCGCCGGCACGTCCGGCGGCATGCCCGTCGGCGACGCGGATGCGGCTTGCTCGTCCAGTCCGTCGCAGCTATCGGCCGCTTCCGTCACGCCGGCTCCTTCACGATGCCGACGAATCCTTTTTTCAGGAGCGACCCGAGAAATTCGGCGACGTCCTTCTCGACCGCGCCGCGGGCGGCCCCATCGCAGACCTCGCACAGGTGCGCGACGATTTCGGCCTGCGTATGCGGCGCCGCAAGAAATTCCCAGATCTCCGCCGCCACCGGATTGACGACCTCCAGCGCATCCGATTCCACGTCGTAGAGGATTCCGCCTTCGTCGCCTTCGCGCCGGAAGGAAACGTCGGGATCCGCCAGATAGGTTGCCTCGTTCATCGTTTCGGACCTTTCCTGCTCCAACTCGGCCACGCGCCGGACCATGCCTTGGCGTTCCATCTCCAGAAGCGCCTGGCGGACGATCGCCGCCGCCATTCCCGTTTCGCCGGCAATATCCTGCACGGTCCGCTTCCCGTCAAGCAACGCCAGCATCCGCCGCGAAACCGCGTTGATCTCCCGCAGCCGCAACGCCCCGCACAGCAAAACCAGCGCCCGCTCCCCGAAATCTTCGACGGCCAGGTCGTTCCGGGCAAGAAACCGCAGGCGATCTTCCGGGCGCTCCGTCATGGCAACCCGCCGCACTCGTCGAGGAACTTCCGGTAGCAGCAGTCCGGATTGGCCACGTTCATCTCGCCCGTCCGCGTGTATTCCGCCGCCGGGCAACCGCCGCTGCAAAAAGACGCCCACTCGCAGCCCGCGCAGCCCGGCACCTGGTCCATCGGGATCTGCCCCCGCTCCCGCATCTCCTTCAGCAGCGGATGGTCCTGCCAGATGGACCGGATCGGCGTCTCGCCGATGATGCCCAGCGAAGCCGCCGCGAGCATGTTGCACGGCACGATCATGCCGTCGTGGTGCACGGCCAGCTTCGCGAACATGCACCCGCAAGACGACAGGCAACCCATCTTCCAGCGCCGGGTTTTCTGCCCGCTTGCCCGCGCCTCTTCCATCTCCCGGAACATGTGCCAGAGGGCCAGCGAACCGGCCGTGGCCTGGATGCGGCCCGGATAGGTCCGTTCCAGCCGGACCAACGCCCGCATCGCTTCGGGCCGCTGCTCCGGCCGCAGCACGATGTCCTCCTGCCGCGCGCAACCCGTCCCCAGCGGAATGGCGTCGTTCGTGCCGACCCGCGCCAAACCGACGTCGTCCAGCAGCAACCGGAACACGTTTTCCAAATCGCCCGCGTTGTGCCGGTTGACCGTCACGCGGGCCGTCGCGGGAAATCCAGCGGCTTTCAGGAGCCGCAGGCCGCGGAGGGCCTGCTCGAAACTCCCCTTCCCGCGCGACGCGTCGTGGATTTCCGCGCAGGACCCGTCGATCGAAACCTGGATCGAATCCAGGCGCCGGCGGCGATGCGTCTGGCCCAGTTGGGTCAAGACGTCGTCCGTCAGCAGCGTTCCGTTCGTCAGCACCGAGTAGCGCATGCGGGCCGCCACGATGCCGTCGATCAGCTCCCACAGATCGCGCCGCAGGAAGATTTCCCCGCCGCTCAGCGTCAGCGTGCGCACGGCCAAGCCGTCCAGTTCGCGGAAAAAGGCCAGCCAGCGGTCCGCGGGCAGGTCGCGGCGCCCGACCATCTCGTCGGCATAGAAGCAATAGGCGCACCGCAGATTGCAACGGCCGGTGAGCGAGACGTCCAGCGCGCGCGGCGCTTCGCGGATCCAGGAATAGTCCTCCGCCGGCAACGGCGCCGGACGCGGCGTCGGCGCCGCTTCGGCGAATCCATCGCGAAGCAGTTCTTCAGCGAACGCGCGGGCGTCGGCCCGGACGTCGTCCGTCGGCGAAACGTCGTATCGCCGGCCCAGCGCCGCGGCGAGATTCTCCGTCCGCGCCGCGCCGTCCATGGCCTGCCAAACGGCAGAACCGGCGCCGTTGACGACTTTTTCGCGCGCGCGGTCGGGATCGAACAAAATGAGATTGTCGCCTTCGCGACAGGCGGAAATCTGCGGCTTCCGGCACCAGTAAGCCGCGGTGGAGTCGCCGGACGTCATGCCGACGCGACCGGCGGCGCCGGAGCGTATTCCGGCACGATCGCTTTGAGCGCGGCCTTGATTTGCTCCGGCTCGAAGGTGCCCGCCGCCGCCGCCAGGCGGTCGATCTGTTCCCGGACTTTCCGGTCCGTATCCGCGGAATCCACCCCGTGGCCGTCGCGCTTGAGCACCATGATCTTTTCATGGGCCGTCGCCACGATGCCTTCGCCTTGCGTGATGAGTTCCTCGTAGAGCTTTTCGCCCGGGCGCAGGCCCGTATAGACGATTTGGACGTCCTGGTCGGGGACCTTGCCGGACAGCCGGATCATGTCGCGCGCCATGTCGGCGATCTTGACCGGCGTGCCCATCTCCAGAATGAAGATTTCGCCGCCGTCTCCCATCGCGCCCGCCTGCAGGATCAGTTGGCAGGCCTCGGGGATCATCATGAAATAGCGCGTCATTTCCGGATGCGTCACCGTCACCGGCCCGCCGGCCTGGATCTGCTTGCGGAAGAGCGGGATCACCGACCCCGAGGAACCCAGCACGTTGCCGAACCGCACCGCCATGAAGCGGGTCTTGCCCGGCACGCGGGCCTGCAGCGCGATTTCGGCCACGCGCTTGCTCGCGCCCATCACGTTCGTCGGCCGCACCGCCTTGTCCGTCGAAACCAGCACGAACCGCTCGACGCCGTACTCTTCGGCCACGTCCATCATCGTCTGGCTGCCGAGGGTGTTGTTGAGGATGCCCTCCCGGGGATTGATCTCCACCATCGGCACGTGCTTGCAGGCCGCGGCGTGGAAAACGGCGTGGGGCCTGAACTTGTCGAAAACGTTCGCCATCAGCGCGCGATCCTGCACCCGGCCCATCACCGTCCGCAGCACCTCTCCGCGGTTGTCCGCCTGCAGTTCCCGCTCGATCCGGTACAGATTGAATTCGTTGGCCTCGATCAGCACCAGCGCCGCCGGCTTGAAGCGCAGGATCTGCCGGCACAGTTCCGACCCGATGGAACCACCGGCCCCGGTCACGGCCACGGTCTTGCCCGTGAGGTATTTTCCGATCCCGGCGTAGTCCATCTGGACCGGCGGCCGGCCCAAAATGTCTTCGTACTTCACTTCGCGGACGTCGTTCACCGTCACTTTGCCGTCCACCAGCCCCCCCAGCGACGGCAAGGTCTTGAACGGCAGGTTGGACGCCTTGCAGGCATCGACGATCCGGCGCATTTCCTCGCCCCCCACCGAGGGCATCGCGATCAGGATTTCGTCGGCCTGGAAGCGGTTCACGAAATACAGCAACTTGTCGACCGGCCCGCGCACCGGCACTTCGAGCAGCGTGTGGCCATGTTTGCGATAGTCGTCGTCGATGCAGGCCACGACGTCGTACGGCGAACGCGAATTGCCCTGGATTTCCCGGATGATGCTGGCCGCCGCGTCGCCCGCGCCGATGATCAGCAACCGCACGTGCCGAACCGGCAGGCTGTCTTCCGGTTCCCGGTCCCAGAACTTGAGCATCGCGCGCTTGTTCGTGCCCAGAATCCGGATGGCCAAGCGGAATCCTCCGCAGAAAAAGACCGTGAAAATGCAGTCCGCCACGAATACGGATCGGGAATAGCCCCAGAACTGCTGGGTCAGCGTCAGCGCCGTCATCACGGTCAAGGTGGCCAATATCGACGCTTTGACCAGCCGGAGGGCGTCCGGAACGCTCGTGTAGCGCCACATCCCGCGGTACACGCCCATGAGGAAGAAGACGATCGCCTTCGTCGGCAAAAGGAAAGGCAGGAGGAGGGCGATTTTGACCCATTCCCTTTCCGGAATCTCCAAGGAGAAGCGCAGGCCGTAGGCCAAAATCAACGAGGCGGCGAACAGCCCCAGGTCCCCGACCAAGATGATGTAGAAATTCCGGTTCTTGAGTTGCTGGATCATGGCTTCCGGCCTTCGACGTTTTATAGGCCCATTTCAATGGAGTGTATAGCACACACCGCCAAAAGAAACGCAGAAAATCATTTGGATGGAATTAATTCGCCGCGGCCCCAAAAGCGCCCGGCCGCCCACCAGGCCAGCATGACTCCGGCCAGGTTCGCCGCCGCATCCCCCCAACCGAACGAACGTCCCGTCCCGCCGATCCACGGCTGCAGCCATTCCAACAGCAGTCCGTATAAAGCGCCAGCGACCGGCAGCCAACGGGCGGCGCGCGTCGCCGCCCAAGGCTCGGACGCCCAGCGCAGCAAGGCCCCCAGAACCCCGTACATCGCCACGTGCACGACCTTGTCGAGGCCCGGAATCCCAGGCGGCGACGGCGGAAACACCCAGGCCGGCAACAGCGAAAGAACGGCGATCGCCGCCATGTGGACGGCGCAGGCCCACCGGCGAATCCTCAACGGACAGGCCAATAACCGCGTTTTCAGGCGGTTCGCGAACATGGCCGGGGCCGTTCTCACGCCGAATTCCCCCGTGCCCCTCTCAGCGTCCCGACGCCCGGCGGACGATCCCGCACACGCGGTCCAGATCGCCGTCCGTCAGGGCCGTTCCCGAAGGCAGGCACAGCCCGCGCGCGAACAATCGCTCGCTGACCGCTTCGCCCTCCGCTTTCCACAGCTTCGCCCCTTGGAACACCGGTTGCAGATGCATCGGCTTCCAGACCGGGCGCGCTTCGATGTTCTCCGCCTCCAGCGCTTCCCGCACCGCATGGGTATCGACCCCGAACGCCGCCGGATCGATCTGGAGCACGGTCAGCCAGCGATTGCTGCGCCAGCCCTCCGGCTCGGGCATGAACGAGATCCCTGGCAGGTCGCCCAATCGCGCCCGATAGCCCTCGAAAATCTCCCGGCGCCGGCGCACGCGATCTTCCAGCACTTCGAGTTGGCCGCGCCCGATGCCCGCCAGCACGTTGCTCATCCGGTAGTTGCATCCGATCTCCACGTGCTCGTACCACGGCGTCGCCTCGCGCGCCTGCTGCGACAGCTTGCGCGCGTGGTCGATCAGGTCCTTGTCCGCCGACGCCAGCATGCCCCCGCCCGACGTCGTGATGATCTTGTTGCCGTTGAAGGAATACGTCGCCGCCCAGGCGTCGGCGCCGGCATGGCGTCCGCCGTAGCGCGCGCCGACGGATTCCGCCGAGTCGCAGATCACCGGCACGGCGTAGCGGTCGCAGATCGCGCAAATCCGCGGCAGATCGCACGGCAGCCCATACAGGTCGGTCGGAATCACCGCCTTGGGCAGTTTGCCGCGCTTGGCGCCGTCGGCCAACGCCTCTTCCAGCAGGTCCGGATCCAGGTTCCAGCTCGCCTCGTCGCAATCGACGAACGCCAGCGTCGCGCGTTCGAACGTCGCCGGCGTCACGCTGCCGATGAACGTCAGCGTCGAGGCCAGGATTTCGTCGCCGGGCCGGATGCCGAGATGCCGCAGCGCCAGATGCGTCGCCGCCGTGCCGCTGGCCAGCGCCAAGCAATGCGGAATGCCGACGAAGGCGGCGAAGTCGCGCTCGAACGCATCCACCATCGGGCCCAGCGGCGCGATGTAGTTCGACGCGAACGCCTGCTGCACGAATTCGATTTCGCGCCCGCCCATGTGCGGCGGCGACAGGAACAATCTCGGGTTCTGGCTCATGGAAGATCCTTTTTCCAACGCTCTCTAGTAGCGCACGGCTTCCCGCTCCAGGCGAGCGGAAAATTCGCCGTAGCGCAGCCCCAGGCGCACGTCCCACCCCAGCCGCCGCGTCAATCCCGGCCAGACCGTCGCGAAGACGTAGCCCAGGTCGCGTCCAAAATTGCCGGTTTCCAGATACTCGCGGTTGAGGCGCACTTTTTCGGGATAGACCACCGCGTCGTTGAACGCCTGCGGGTTTTGGGCCAAGGTCAACAGGCGTTCCTCCTCGCGAAACAGCAAGGTGGCCGGACCTGTGATGCCCGGGCGCAATTCGAGGATCCGGCGATCGTCGCCCTGCAGCCGATCGGCGTAGCCCGGCACGTCGGGCCGCGGCCCCACGAACGACATCCGGCCCGCCAGCACGTTTCCCAGCTGCGGCAGCTCGTCCAGTTTCCACCGTCGCAGCCAGCGTCCCAGCGGCGTCACCCGCGCATCGGTCGCCGTCGTGACGGTGCCCTGCGCCTGCGCTCCCGCGCCCATGGTCCGGAATTTCGCGCAACGGAACCCCCGGCCGTGCCGTCCGACCCGCTCTTGGATGAACAACGCCGGTCCGGGCGACGTCGCCCGCACCAGAACCGCCAAAACGAGCATGACCGGCGACAATACGATCAGCCCCGCCAACGCGACCGCGAAATCGAAGAGGCGCTTGGGGATCGACCAGCTCTTGCGCAAAGCGGTTTCCATCAGAACGCCAGCCGGTGATCGGGCCAATCCGGCCGCTCCGCGACCTGAATGGCCAACGTGGTTTCGAATTCCCGCAGCATCCGCCGGAACTTGCCTTCGAAGCCCCGCCGGCCCAAGCCTTGGTGCAGGCGGGTTTTCAGCGGCAACGGATAGCCCAAATGGGCGAACTCGTCCGGATCGAATTCGTACGGATGGCAGTAGGCCATGAACACCTCGCCCAGCAGCACCGACCGTTCCACCACCCAGCGAATGGCCGGAAACGGCAGCAAACGGTGATAGCCCCCGCCCGCCACGGGAAACTTCCGCCCCAGCACCGGCAACGTCGCCACCGGCAGTTCTACCAGGTTCCGGCCGCCTGCCAGCGCCAAGCGCACCGGCTGGGCCGGGAAATCGGGCACGCCGAATCGCGCCAGCACCGCCGGATTGATGCTGGCGTCGTAGGCAAACCCCTCTTCCGCCAGTACGTCGAACGCCCACAGCGATTCCTTCACGATCGAAAAGTCCGGCGCGCGATAGCCTTTCACCGCCGCACCCGTCAGAGCTTCCAACTGCCCCTTGGAACGCCGCACGTCCTCCCGGAACTGCGTCGGCGACAGCCGAAACACGTCCACGTGCCCGTAGCCGTGCGAAGCCACCTCGTGGCCTTCCGCCGCGATCCGCTTGACGCATGCCGGAAATTTCTCGGCGAACTTGCCCAGCACGAAACAGGTGGCCTTGACGTTCTCCGCAGCCAGCACATCGAGCACGCGCTCCATGTTGGGCCCGGCCCGGTCCGAAATCGGCAACTCCGTGTCGAGGGTGGACTGCGCCCAGTCCTCGACGTCCACTGTGCAAACCAACGGCATCTCGCCTACTCCTGCCAATCCAATTCGACCGTCTGCCCGCTCCGCGCCGAAACCAGCACCGTGCTCCGGCCGCCGTTCGCCAGTTCCAGATCCACCGGCACCCGCTCGAAATCCGCGTCGCCGCGGTTCTCGATCCACAGACGCCGACCGTCCAGCGCGACCTTCGCCCGGCGCGTCTGCGGGCTCAAGATCTCGCGCCAATACTTGCCGACGCCGAACAGCGTGTCGACGCAAAAGTCGCCGTGGAAATCCGCCAAAACGGTCCGCAGAAGGTGCTCTGCGAAGCGCGCGCAGGCCCGGCCCTCCCATTGCCGCATGTGCTGGTGGCACATGAAAACCATCGGCCGCGCCAGGCGCCGGGACCGATGCAGCCAGAACCGCAGCATCGCGAAATGGTGGACATGCTGCGGATCGGGCGGATAGCGCGAAGTCAATTCCACGGCGTCCGTGCCGCCCGGATGGTGCGGCGGCGGCTGGAACAGCACGTTGTCGCGCGCGCGGATATCCGAACCGCTGAGCACCTCGCAACCGGCGACCGCCGCCGCCCGCGCCGTGTCGGCGTCGTTGCAGCGCCCCGGCTTGGCCCACGACCGAGGAGTGTATCCCAGCAGCTTTTGGAACCAGCGCGCCGCTTCCAAGACGTTGTCGCGCTGCTCGCCGAAGGACGAAGCGTCCGCGCCCATCCACGGATAGCGCCCCGCGCCCATTTTTGCGCGGGATTTCCATTCGTTTTCGGGCGCCGCGGCCGCCGCCGTGTCGTAGTGCAGATGGCCGTGGTTGCCCAATTCCAGCAGATACGGCTTGCCGTCCCCGCGCGCCGGGAAGGCGGCGGCATGGCGCAAGTCCACCTTATCGCGCAGCCATTGGATGAACCGCGGAATCTCGGCCGCGCCGGTTTCCGCGCCTTCGTGCTCCGCCCATTCGCGCGCCGCAGCCTCGTCGAACGACAGCCGCGTGGACAGGCACATCGTCTGCGGAAAAGCATACCGCGCCGACAGCCCCAGCGCCGTTTCCAGCCCGGCGATCGACTGGAATGTCCGCACGTCGTACAGATCCATGTCCCCGCGCCAGACGAAGGCGCTGCGCCGACCGCCCGGATAGCGGGAAATCGACGCCCGCACCGGCCGGGCTTCCGCCGGCGGCAGGCAGCCGTCGTGCGCGATGCGGATGCGCCGGGACCAACCGCTTACTTCCACGACGAGTTCCAGGCCCCCGCCGCCTTGGCGCGTTCGCGGACACAAGCTCCATTTCGCGCGCCCCACGCCGCCCATCGGATCGAGTGAAATCGCTTGTTCCGGTACGGCGCCGTCCAGCCATTCCGCCGGCGCTTCCAAGCGCACGCGCAAGGTGGCGGCTTCCGGCCCCGGATTGACCGCAATCAGTTCCAGATCGAACGGCATGCCGATCCAGCGCACGCCCAGAGAATACTGTGGCCAGCGCGCCACGAACGGGGCTTCCAGCGTCAAGATCGCGTCCGCGGGAACAGGACCGAACACCAGGCGTTTTTCCCACCGGTGGTTGGCCATTTCCAGAATCAGCAGCAGGCCGCCGACTACCGCAACCACGCCCCACGATGCGCCGCCGAAAGCCAACAAGGCCAGCCCCGCTGCCGCCGCGACGGCTTCCAGCCGGAAGCGCCCTACGCCCAGTTTCTTGGGCAAGATTTCCCAGCCCACGTTGGCCAGGTACATCGCCCAGCCGACGCGGAACGGAGCCAAGAACAGCAAGCGCGGCAACGCCACCGCCGCCGCCAACATCCCGCCGACCGCTGTCAGTCCCGGATTCATGGAAACGGATCCCATGTCGGCCGGTCGCCGATTTCGCCGCGCGCCAACGCTTCGAGCGTCTCCGCGTAACGATCCAGGATCGAGCGCTGCGCGAGCTGTTCGGAAATGAACCGGTGGCCGGCGGCGCCCATCTCGCGGCGCTTCTCCGGGTGGTCCGCGGCAGCCGCGATGGCTCGCGCGAGGCCTTCGTGGTCGAAGGCGGGCACGACTTCGCCCGCGCCGCTGCGCCGGATCAAATCGGCCTGAAGGCCCTCCATCGCCGCCAGGATCGGCAGGCGCGAGCCCATGTAGTCGATGAACTTGTTTTCGAAATAGATGTGGATCAGCGGGCTGCGGAAAAGCGTCATCAAGCCGGCGTCGGCCGCCGCCAAAATGGCCGGCACTTTCGTCTTCGGCACCGGATCGTGGAAATGGACGTTGTCCAGGCCGAGTTCCTTGGCGAGCGCGATCGCCTTGGGTTTGGTTTGGCCCGTGCCGAACAGATCGATGCGGATATCGCGTCGCGACCGCAGGGCTTGCGCCGCGCGCACGATCGTTTCGACGGCGGTCACTTCCGTGTGCGTGCCCGTGTAGACCGCCACGAAGGAATCGCCCCACCCGAGCTCCGCGCGCATTTTATCGCGGGTGTCCGGCTCCAGCCGGAAGAACGATTCCTCGAATCCGTTCGGAAACACGTCCACGCGTTCGACCGGCACGCCCTTGCCGAGGATTTCCCGCTTGAGACCGGGCGTCAGGCAGGCCACGCGATCCGCGCCGAAATACATCGCGCGCGCCAGCGCCTCGAGCGGCGCCGCCTGCCATCTGGAAATCGCCTTCTTGACCACGAGCGCGTCCGGCCAGAGATCGCGGATTTCCAGCAGGAACGGCCGGCGCCAGCGCCGCGCGAGCCGATAGGCGGCGAATCCGCCGAACAACGGCTGAATGCTGGCCATGACGACGTCGGGCTTCGGCAACCGGCGTCCGAACCGGTACGCTGCCCAGGCGAAGCGTCCGTAGGTCTTCAGGCGATTCACCAGGCTGGCGCGCAGGTTGCGCGACGTCGGCAAGCGGTACACGCGCACCGACCCGCCGCCCGGCACGTCGAAGGCCTCCTCGGGTTCGATCTGCTCGTTGTAGGCATTGAGATCGCACGCGACCACGTCCACCGCGTGGCCGCGTTCGGCCAACCGCCGGACCAGCGCCCGCGGCTGGGCCGGCCCCGGCGCGTCGGGTCCGGCGAAAAATTGATGGACGTAGAGGATGCGCATGTCGGGCCGGCGCCGGTTCCGTTCGCTATTTCGTCTTGGTCCGCAGCATGGCCTGGCGGGACTTGGCGTTCAGCAGGCGCGAGAAAAACACCACGACGAACGCGACCGTCGGCAGCGGATCCGCCCACGAAAAGATTTCGTCGCGCAGGTTCCGGCCGAAGAACCAGAAGAAGCTCGGTTTGGCCTTGAAGCGATTCTTGGAGCGCAGGAACCAAACGCAATCGCTCAGGAAATAGCGCAGATACAGGCCCTTCTGGTAGTCGAACTGCGGTTCGATGGGCAGCCCCAGCGCCAAGCGGTACAGCAGATACGGATATTCCAGCCCCGCTTCGACCAGGATCTTGATGCTGCGCGTGAAGCGCGGATTCACTTCCATCAGCTTCGGCACGTTGTCGCGCGGATCCAAGATGAAATCGCAATCCCCCATTCCATACCAGCCGATGCCCTGCAGGAAACGGGTGGCGTAATCGAGGATGTCGGGCCGGTCCACCGTCGAATTGAGCGTGCTGGAGCCGCCGGTGGGCGGATAGAACCGCGGCTTGTCGTAGACGCCCCCGCAAACCGACGCCCGGGCCGCGTCGAGAATGACCTCCGCCTTGTACTGCATGCCCGAATGCGGAACGAATTCCTGCACGATGCACGCTTGGTATTCCGCACGCGTCGCGACATAGGCCGCTTTCAGTTCCTCCGCGTCTTGCGGATAGCGGATGCCCCGCGCGCCATTGCTGATGCAGGGCTTCAGCACCACGGGATAGGCCGGGATTTCCGCGGCGACGGCGTCGATGCCCACGTCGTCCGGATACCAGGTTTTCGGGGTGGGAATTCCCAGCCGCGCGGCTTCCTTCATCGTCTTCGATTTGTCGCGGCACAGGTAGAACTTGTCCATGTCCACCAGCGGCAGCCGCGTGTAGGGCGCCAGCCGTTCCCGCGCCTGCGCCATCAGCCAGGTCGCGGTTTCGCCGCAAACCAGCGTGACGGGATACTCCCCGCCCTTCACCGTCTGTTCCACCCAATCGACGAATTTCTCCGGTTCCGCGTTGGGATCGGGCGAAAGGAGTTTCCGGAACGGATAGCGCGAAAACAGGCCCATGCTGAGCCGCCGCGGCGCGGCCGCCGCGATCGGCACGCCGTGCCGATGCAGGTTCGCCAAGATCGGCAGGCTTTCGTTTTCGTCGGCACCCAGCAACAAAACCGGCGGATGTTTCGGGTCCTTGTCCATGTCAGACCTCCAGATCCAAGGTTGAATTCGCCGACACGTCCACCAGCCGCAGATGGCGCTTGCCGCCGCCGAGATCGATCTCCAGCGGCAAGGCCGCGAACGGCCGGGACCCGCCGTTCGCGACGGAAACGCGATTGCCCGACGACGACGTCTGCACGCAGCGCGTGCGCGGGCTGAGCACGTCGCGCCAGTAGCGGCCCACGGCCGTCAGCGTGCCGACATACAGATCGCCCTGCTGGTCGGCCAGCACATGATGCAGGAAGGTTTCGACCAGCGCCGCGCTTTCGTTGCCGCGGTAGCGCATCAGGTGGTGGTGGGCCAGAAAGACCAGCGCCCGTCCCGTGCGACGCGCGGCGCCGACCCAATACTTCAGCATCGCGACCTGTCCGGCGTTTTCGGGATCGCGCGGATGCATGCGCGGCAATTCCACGAACCGTTCGCAACCGGCGGGATGGTGCGGCGGCGGCAAATGCACCAGCTTTTCCCATTTCGGCGTGTCGGTTTCGGAACCGACTTCCAACCCGGCCGCTTCCATGGCCCGGGCGGTCTCGCCGTCGAACACGTCGCTCGGGATCGTGAAGCTGGCAGGCGCGGAGCCCAGTGCGTCTTTCAAGACCTGGCTGCCCTTCAGGGCGTTGTCGCGCTGCTCGAGGAAGGAGTCCATCGGATTGCGGCTGAACCAGGAATAATGACCGGCCCCGATGCCGGCATGGCTCTTCCAGCCGTTGCCTTCGGCGGCCGCGGCATGCGTGCCGTAGTGCAGGTAGAAATGGTTGCCGATTTCCGCGGCGTACGGCTTGTCCGTCGAAACCGGCCATTCCTGCTCCAGGGATTTGTCCACCTCCTCGCGCAGGAACCGGATGAACGCCGGAATTTCGCCTGTCTTGCGGTCCCAGCCGAAGCGCTCGCAGAACGCCCGGTGCTCTTCCGGCACCAGGCTCAGGCGCGCCGACAGCATCAGGCTGTTCGGCATGCGGAAACGTCGGGCCAAGCCGAGCACGTGGCGCAAGCCGTCCGCCGACTGGAACGTGGCCGGATCGTAAAGGTCCTGGTCGCCGCGCCAGACGAACGCCCCGTGCGCGCCGCCTTTCCAGCGGCGGATCGCCGCCTTGCGGACGGCGATCTGGCTGCGCGGCACGATCGACCGCACGCGCAAGGTCCGGCGGTAGTGGAAATCGCCGTGCTGCACGTGCACGCGAACCTCGCCGCCCGGCCCGCTGCCGGCTGCGCGCAAGCCGAACTTCATGGCGACGATTTCGCCGGAGGCCGGCGGCGGCAGTTCGCCGCCGCCCGTGCCCGACACTTCGAGTTGCACGCTGGAGGAAACGACATGGACTTCCACCGGCAATTGGGCGGGCACCGGACTGGGATTCAACACGACCACCTCGAAGCGCTCCGCCCACCGCTCGGGCCAGTCCCCGAGATCGTCTTCCGCGCGACCGCGTTCCAGCACCGGGCCGCGGATACAGACGATCAGCCGCGGAATCGGCAACGGCACGCGGCCGGCCGTTTCCGTGCTTTGCCGCGCCAATCGGCCGGCCTTCCATTCCGCATCCACGTGCAGATAGCCGATCCAGACGAGGCCCAGCAAGACGGCGGCCGTCGCGGCGGCCCAGCCCCCGCCCCACAGGCCAAAGCCCGCGACCAGCGCAAACCAGAGAACCGCATCCAGCGCGGTGCGACCGAGCTTTACCTTGCGCTCGGCCACTTCATAGACGAGATTCGCCAAGACCAGCGCATTACCGGCCCGGTACGGCGCCAAGAAAAGGCTCTTGCTCAACAGGAAGACGGCCGTAGCGCCGCCCAGCAAGATGGCGATGATCGCATTACCCATGGGAGACATCATACCGACGCTTGAGGCGCGTCCAAAGCGCTATTTTCCGCAACCGCGCGCCAGTGGTTTTCTATTTCCACGCCGGTCGCGCACCATGGCTTCAGGGCCGCCAGGCGTTCCAGCAGCCGTTCGTAGGTCCACTGCCAATCGCGATATTCGGGTTCGTTGAAGTAGTTGTTGTGCCAAAGCAGCGTCACCAAGCCGCCGGCCTGGACCACGGGTTCGATGGCCCGCCAGGCGGCGTCCAAGGCGGCCTCGCCCGCCAATCCGAGATTCCGGAACAAGGTCACGTCCATGACCGTCAGGGGCAATTCGAGGATCGACCGCCCGGCCGGCACGAACGGCAGCCGTTGTCCATCGCGCGGCCCGAGTTGGTCGGCCCATCCGAAAGTGGCGTCGTAGCGAAAACCGGCGGCTTCCTGCGCCGCCCAGGTCTCCGCGCCCGAAAAGCGCAGGAAATGGTTCCGGATGCCGACGGCATCCACGCCCAGCGCGTCGCGCAAGGCCGCGCGGCTTTCCCGATAGCCGTCCGCCTGGTTGAACCGCAAATATCCGCCGTGCAGGCCGATTTCGCAACCGGCGCCGCGGACCAGATCCGCGATGCGCCGGATTTCGGGACAGGTCAGCCGATAGCGCGGACCGTTCCGGCTCCAATAGGGATCGTGCAAGACGAAAAACGTGGACCGGAAACCGTGCCGGGCCTCGATCTCCAAGATCGTTCCAAAATCCTTTTCCGCCGGCTTGGGCGCGACCAGCGCGCGGGCCACGCGCCGCAGCGCCAGCGCGACGTCCCCTTTCTCCCCCTGCGTCCAGATGCGGCGGACATGGTTGAGATCGGCCAGCACCCGGAACAGTTCGCGGTCGTGGATCTGGTCCACGTCGTGCGACAGGAACAAGGCGAACGGTCGCCCGTCCGGCCAGCGGGAACGAGCTGGAACCGTTTCCGTCAAGAAGCGCCTTCCGTCGGATGCAGATATTTCTGGCGAAGTTCTTCGGCGCGTCCGTCGTCGGCCTCCCAGGGCGTACGGCCGGTCCGGACGACCTTCGCGGGAATGCCCACGACGGTCGCCAGCGGCGGTACGCTCTTGGTCACCAAGGCGCACGCCCCCACCGTGGCATAGGGACCGATCTCGACGTCGCCGTGCAGGCATCCGCCCAGCAAGGTCGCGTTCGTTCCGACGTAGGATCCTTGCCGCAGGATCAGGCGATGGTCCCGCGTGCGGGGGCCGTGGCAGGCGAACGTGACGCGATAGCTGACCACGACGTCGTCTTCGATCGCCATGCGCTGCGGATGGAGATCGTCCAGATAGCACTGCATGCCGATGAACACGCGGCGGCCGATCTGGAACCCGATGCGGCGGTACGCCCAGACCCGCAGGCCGTTGAACGGGATAAAGGGAATCACGGACACGCACAGCCATTTGCGCAGCGCCTTCCACGCCAGCGCGAACGGCCCGTTTCGCCGCAGCCATTTCGGCGCCGGCCGGCGCGCGATCTTTTCATAGAGGACACCCAGCCAGCTCATCGCACCACCTTGCCTTTCCATTTCCGCTCCGCGGCATCCACCGCCCACGCCGCGGCCAACGTCGCGAACGCATATCCCAGCAAACCGATCCAAGGATGCCCTGCGCCCGTGCTTTTTTCCAGCACCCGCAACAACGGTTCATGAATGCAATACACGGCGAACGCGAGTCCCGAAAACCATAGCAGCACGCGCAACGCCGCCGGCGCGCGCCGCGCCAAGGCTTTTTGAAAGCTGGCGATCAGCACCAGCAACGGCCAAGGGATCACGGTCAAGCCCGCGCAGCCCGCCAGCGCGAATCCAAAAGACCAGCCGGCGTCCAGATGGAAGAAACGGGTGCCCTTGAACACGAACGCCAAGGCCAGCAGCAGCGGCACGAACAACGCGGCGTGGAAACGCGCGTCGACCGTAGCCGATTCGTTGTCCCGCCAGCGATCGGCCAGCGCCATGCCCATGAAAAACGACGGAAACGCCAGAGCCGCCGCTTCCATGACCGCGCCCGTGCGCAACGCGATGGCGGACGCGATTCCGGCGCCCAGCACCAAGATCGCCTTGCGCCGCACCCGGTGGACGAACAGAAACAACCCATAGCACAACAGCAAAACCGAAATGAACCAGAACGGCACCGTATAGCCCGCGGAAACCACCTTTTTCCCCACCAGCAGCGGAATGCCCAGCACGTTCGCCGCCAGCGTGCCGACGTCGTAGGTCTTGCCGCGAAACGCCCAGGCGCTAGCGACCGCAAGCGCCACGCCGACCCAGTAGACGGGATAGATCCGCCACAGTCGCCGTTTCAGCCACGGCAACGCCTGGAGCGCTCCGCCCGTCCGGTTCGACTGGACTTGCAGCACGAAACCGGACGAAAACAGAAAGACCGAAACCGCCAGTTTGCCGGCGCTGGCGAACGTCGCCAACGGTTTCCAGAAGGCATGCACGAAGGGCAAGTGGCAGGCCACCACGGTCAACATCGCCAACCCCCGCGCCAAACCGTTGGAATCCAGCAGATCCTGAAATGAAATGGAGGAAACCTTCGTCATGAGACTGCCGTCCGACGTTCGGCCATGAAGGCCAGCATGCGTCGCGCGCGATCGTCGACGTCGAACAGCTTGGATCGCCGCAGCGCTTCCGCCGCCATGCGCGCGCGCAATTCCGGATCGTCGCGCAAGCGGACGATGGCCGCCCGGATGGCCGCCACGTCCAGCGGATCGATGCGGATGGACATGTTTTCGTCCAGCACGTCGTCGTTGAATTCGCCCGTGGAACTGACGATCGGCAGGCCGCAGGCCATGGCTTCCACCAAAGCATTGCACGAACCTTCGATCAGGGTCGGCAGCACGAACACGTCGCAGGCGGAGAGCAGAACCGGCATTTCCTCATGGGATACCCGGCGGCACAGCGCCATGTTGGAGGCCGTCGGCGGCACGGGGCCGGAACCGGCGAATACGCCGGAGACCCCTTCGAGTCCTTCGATGGCCGTCCCCACCCGCACGATCCCTTTTTTCTCCAGGAAATTGCCAGCGGCGCCCACGAGGAACCGATCCGGCGGCAAGCCCAATTGCGCCCGCGCGGCGGGCCTGTCCATCGGCTGGAAAGCGGCCAAATTGGTGCCGTTGGGGAATACGCCGATCTTTTCGGCCGGAAGATCCAGTTCCCGAATCAACATCCGTTTCAACGCCGACGAATTGGCGAGGAATCCGGTGGCCGGCGCCAAATCGGCCTGGGCCCGCGCCAAGCCGAAACGCCGGACGGTCCAGAGCTCTCCTTCGCCCATGCATGGGAACGCCGGAATGCCCATTTCCCGTCCCGCCCGGACCGCCGCCGCGCCCGACAAATAGAGAAAATGCCCGTACAAAGCGTCGGGCGGCAACGGCAAGCGTTCCAAGACGCGCCGGGCGGCCGCCGCGAAGCGGCTGAACGTCCACAAAGATGGATTCAACGGCCCCCAACCGGAAAAGGCGTCGCGAGCGGACAAGGACAGAAACCGCGGGCGATGCACCGCGACGGTTTGGCCATTCCCCGCGTCTTCCCGTTCTTGGGAAGGATAGCCGGAACCGCGCCAGGCATGATGGAGCGCGACGGGATGGATCACGGTGCAGGCGACGCCCTGCCGGGCCACGGCATGGGCGAATTGCCGGACGAACATCCCGGAAGTCGGACACGCCGGCGCGGGATATCCGCTGGTGACCACCGCCAAATGCGCGGGAAACGCTGGACGTTCGCCACTCATGCGTCGCAAACCTTTTCATACAACTCCACGAGTTGCCCCTCGTGGCGATCCCAGTTGTATTCCGTCTCGAACAAACGTCGCCCCGTCGCCCCCATGCGGCGGCGCAGGTCCGCATCCGCCATCAAGGCTTCCAGCTTGGCGGCGATGGCCGCCGGATCGTCGGACGCCACCGTCCAGCCGCAGCCGGAATCCTCGATGAATTTCTTCAGGCCCGGGAAGTCGGCGCACAGGATTGGCAGGCCGGCGGCCATGTATTCCACGATCTTGACCGAGTGGTCGATCGTCACGAAACCGGCCAGGGGCTGATAGAGCGCAAGGCCGACGTGCGATTTGACGTAGATCCGGTGCAGGTCGGTCCACGCCACGCGGCCATGCACCACGACCCGCGGCTCCGCCTGCAGTTCCGCCAACAGGTCCGGTTCCCGGCCGGTGCCGACCACGTGCAAGCGCAACTCGGGTTGCGGCAACCGCCGCAACGCTTCCAACGCCATGCCGATGCCGCGCTCGCGGCTGACGCCCCCGACGTAGACGAGATTGAAGGTGGGCTCGCCTTCCGCGGCAGCCGGCGGCGTGAAATCCAGCCGCGGATAATTCCGCAAGATGACGGGCCGGCAACCGTCGAATTTTCGCGCCAGGTGCTGGTCCGCGGTCACGACGCCGTCGAATGCGCGCGCCGCGCCTTTTTCGAACGCCCACCAGAGCGCCGGGAACCAGCTCCGCAACCAAGGCCGGTTCCGGAAACGATCCTGGAAACTGGCTTGGTAGTCGTCGTGGACGTCGTAGACGATGCGGCGGCCGCAGAGTTTCAGCAGCAGCGCCACGGGCAGAAAATCGGGATCGTGGATATGGAACGTCCGCACGCCGCTGCGGAGCGCGCCGACAAACAGGCGGGCCAGAATCCGTGGATGCGCCGGCCGCCGGCCGCCGGCCAGAACGGGACAGGCTTTCAGTTCGACCGTCTCGAACGCGCCGTCTTGTTCGGCGGGGCCGATGATCAGGCTGCGATAGCCGTGCGCCGCGGCCGTGCGGGCCATGCAATGCAAGATGCGGTTGTCCGTGATCGCGTGCCGGCTGGTCAATTGGGCCACCGCCGCGGGACGGACTTCGTAGCGCACATAAGGCAGATTGACGATCATGGCCGGCGGACGGCCGGGAATCGCCGCATGCGCCGTGCGGCCGTAGACGGCCTTGACAGGTGCGGGACAACGCCCGGCCGCCGGCGCACCCGGCATGGGCAAGTACGGTGCCCCCGCCTGCGCCGCGGCGGAATCGACGCCCCATCCGGCCTGAAACGCGAGCGCATTTTCCATGCGCATGCGGCGATACTCGTCCAGCGCGGGCAAACTGACCCGCGCGCGCGCCGCCGAGAGCCGATAAATGGGTTCCGGGGCCAGATCGTAGTGCGGGCGCAAGCAGGTCGAATATTCCGGGGCCGCCGGCACCGCATGGCGCCTCCCTCTCCCCGTCGCCAGCCGGATCGCTTGGAACCCGCTACGGAGCATTCCGGACAACCAGCGGTAAGCCAGCGCGACGGAGCACAAGGCGCGACGGACGAACGGCGCGCGGGCGAAGACCGGCGCCACTCCGGATTCCGCCAAACAAGCCAGTCCGCCGCCCATGACGCCGGGACAGGTCTTGTCGTTGAAACTGAACACCACCGCCTGATTGCTTCGAGGCTTCACCGGCGAGTCGGGCACGAGGTTTTGGCATTCGTCCGCCACGAAAAACACCCGCGGATTCGCCCGTTCCAGCGTTTCGACTTCCGGCGCCGACGCCGGCATGGAACCGAACAGGGAACACAGCACCACGACCGGCGCCGTTTCGCGCCGAACGCGTTCTTCGAGCCCCGGCCAATCCGGCCGGCAGCGGGCGTCGGTGGGATATTCCACCACCTCGAATCCCGCGGCCCGGCAGGCGCCGCCAACGACGTTGCACACGTAGTCCGGCACGAAGGCCGTTCGACGCGCGGAATCGGCGGATTTGAGACCTTCCATGAGGCCGCACAGCGCCGCGCGGCCGCTTTTATAGAGGAAAACCTCTTCCTCCCGGCAACCATAGACGTCTTGCGCGATCTGACGGCGGATCGCGGCTTGGGCCCAGCTGGCCGGGAGCCCGCAACCGGCCGCCGTTCGCAGCGCGTCCCAGACGCCGCGGCCCACGCGATTCCAGCGCAACCGCTCGAGAATTTCGCTTCTGTTCGTCGTCGTGGACATCCGCGAGGCCCTATCCCTGCGCATGGCGGGTTTGTCCGCGCGCGTGCCGCCAGGCGTAGCGTACGGCTTCGCGCAGCGCGAACGGAGCCCACGCGCGCGGAGAATTCCAATAGAACAGGCCGCGCGGATCGCCCCGAAACGCGCGGAACGCCGCATACAGCGGATTGACCCAGTAGCGCAGGTTGCGTTCCGCCGCCGTCGTCGGCAACGGGGCCCGGCCCAGATAGGTGCTCAGCAAGGCCCGCCCGGAAACCGCTTCGATCAGGCCTTGCTGCAACCAGAAGCGCGGATTGATTTCGGTGACCTTGAATCCGGCCGCCGTTTCGTCGTAGACGAATTCCATCTCGAACGGGCCTTCGTATTCCAACGCGGCCAGCAAACCTTCCGCCTGCTCCCGGATGCCCGGCGGCGGCGCCAGCAGTTCGACGACGTCGCCCCCGCCCGTCTTCGGCGGATATTGCAGCACTTTTCGGGAACAATACGAATGCCGGACGGTCGGCCCGTACCAGCCGCTGATGGAAACGTTGTCCCGATTCCGGATGCTCAGCAATTCCTGGAAACTCAAGTCCGCCGGCGCCAATCCCCGCGCAGCGTAGGAATCCAGCGCGGCCCGGAACTCCGCCCGCCCCCGGACGAGTTTCACCCGCTCGCGCTGCGCGACTCCGAACCACGACAGGCGCGGCCGCACGATGAACGCATCCCCGAAAGCCGCGAACGGATCTTCGTCGCCGCGCAAGGTGCGAGGCGCGTCCGCCAAACCGCGTTCGCGCACGAACCGGCAAAACTCGTAGCGATCCAGCACCGCCGACATGTGCGCTTCGGATCCGAGATGGAACCGCAGAGGGGAATCCGGATGCGACCGGCGCCAGGCGGCGAAAGCCGGATGATAGCGTTCGTCGGTGAACAAAACCGCGACTTCGCCGGCATGTCCGTAGCGTTCCGCGATCAAGGCCGGAACCTCGGCCAACGACCGCACGGCCAGGGCCCAATGCTCCACTTGCGGGTTCAGGCAAACGGCCAAACCCTCCCCTTCCGACTCGTGCCGCAGCAGAACGATCCGCCCCGGCCAGCCGATCCGCTCGAGATTGCGGACGAGCGTGTGGGCGTTGATGTGGTTGCCGCACACCACCGCCGTCGCGCCGCGGTCGTTCCTGCCGCTCATGGTACATCCTCGGCGATGCCGGCGGCCGCCTGCTGCTCCCGGCGGGCCCGGCGGAATTCCACCCATTTATTCCGCAGCGCCATCGCCCGCATGGCCAGCCGATAGGCGGCGGGATTCGACACGTACTGGGGCAGCGGCGTCGCCTTGAAGAGAAACTGTTCCTTGAAACGATCCAACCCCGGGCGCTGGGGCGAAGAATTGATGACCCGCAGGCAAGCGGAATCCTGCGCAATCCGCGACAACACGTGGAAGTACAGCGCGTCCGAAGGGCAGAACGCCAAGAAGTCCGTGTGCAGTTTCATCTTTTCGACCAAGACCGTGTCTTCCACCTGGAGCGTGACCAGATAGGCGATCAACCGCCCTTCGTGCCAAGCGCCGTACCAGCTTCGGCCGCCGCCGGCGAAATCGCGCCGCATCTGCATGCGCCATGTGTCCGCTTGATTCCGGAAGAAGTCGGGCGAGGCGTGAAAGGCTTTCCGGGAGGAGGCTCCGCGCTGCGCATGGCTGACGCACACCTCCCGCGCATCCTCCAGGCAACTTTCTAGATCCGACATGTCCCGCACTTCGCAGCATTTCAAGCCCTTCCGGACCTGATTGCGTTTCTTGGAGTCCAAGCGCGCCATCCCGAAATCGCGGAGATCGTCGCCGGCCAACACCATGTAGCGGACCGCGCCGTTGCCCTGGCCCGTTTCCGACACGAAATGGCTGTAGCCCAGCCAAGACTGCGAACGGGCGGGCCGAACCGTCCGCGGAACCAGGGCGCGAAACTTGAAGGCCGGACGGGCGAAACCGGGATAGATCTGGTCCCACCAGACGCCGTCGTGGAAATGCAAGCGCCGGAACAGCTGCGGATTCTGCTCCACGTATTCCTGTTCCGACAACGCCCGGCTCATGGCTCCGCTCCGGAAGCTGCCGGATCGACCGACAAGGCGGCCGCCAAGGACGATACCCGGCGGAATCGGCTTTCCGCGCCGCAAAGGCGATACACCTGCCGGGTGAAATCGTATGCCGGAGACGGGACGGTCAGCCACGTGAGCGTTCGCGGCGCGAACGCGGCCGCCACTTCGGCAAGGTCCGTCGTGCGCAACACCGCCAGCAAGGCCGGTCCCGACCGATGCGAATCGGGCGGATCGCGCAAGACGACCTGGTCGACCGCCGGCATCAACCGAGCCGCATGAAGTCCGATGATCCCCGCTTCGCCCCGCCCATAGACGGCGATCGATTCCGCCGCACCCGGAGTATCGCCAAGCGCCCATTCCAGCGTCCGCAGAACGTCCCACACCTGCAGGGCGGCCAAGGTCCGGCCGCTCAACGCCGCCGTGCGTTCCAGGCGGGCATGGTCGGCGGACGAAAGGGTCGATTCGCCCCAGCGCGGATGCATCACGACGATGCGGCGGCTTTCCAGCAACGGCAGCCATTCGTCGTCCAGCACGCCGGGGAGATCGCCGGGCCGGCGGATCACCATCAGCAAGGAATCGTCCTTGGGCGGAATCGCCGGTTCGTAGCGGAACACGTGCACGGAAACGCCCGGCTCGGTTTCCAGCAGCCATTCGCCGCACCGGGCAAATCCTTCGCATCCGCCCAATTTCGATTTCGATCCGGGGAGCCGTCGGGCCGCGACCGGCGGCGGATCGGCCGGGAACCAAGCGAACGAAGTGGCGTTCAACCCGTCCGCGATTTGCGATTTCCGGATTTCCCATTCGGCCGGCGAAGCCGGCAGGCTCGGAATCGCCGGGCGAATGAAACGCTCGTGGACGTCGTAGTTGGCCGATTCGCGCGGCGGCGAAGCGAAACACGCCAGCGCCTCCGCGGGCTCGGGAGCCGGCGGTTCGTCCGCCGCGGCGGGCAGCACTGTCTCCGGAGCCGGATGCAGCCACCGGCACATCCATTGGCGCGATTCCCGCAGAAACAGCGGCGGGTCGGTATGCCCCTCGTTGGATTCGACCGAACGGACATGGTCGCCCGCGCCGCAGAGGTCGAAGATGCGCTTGGCCTTGCGGCAGACTTCCCGCGATCCGGAAGGCGGAAAGATGGGATCTTTGCGACCTGCGGTGATCAATAGCGGGCGCGGCGCCACCAAGGCGGCCACGGCCGGAAAATCCATTTGGTGAAAATTGGGATAGAACGTGCAATCGCATTGCCGATCGATCAAGGAGCGCACCGCCTGGTCGCCGACGGCATAGGCCGAACAGGATGGCGCCGCCGCCCGAATGCGTTCGTCGAGCGCCGCCAGCAGCGTCGTCATGATGCCGCCGCCCGAAATGCCCGTCGCGCCGATTTGCTGGCCATCCACTTCGGGTCGGCTTTCGAGATAATCCAAGGCCCGCATGGCATTCCAGACTTCCACGCCCGCGGGCGTATAGCCCAACGAAAGCCAATCCCAGCGATTTTGGTTCTGGGTCCCGTGGTGCCAGCCGGGCACTTCACCGCAATTGAGCGAATCCAGGACCAAGCAAGCGAACCCATGGGCCGGATACCAAAGGAACCGGTCCTGGTATTGGGTCTTGGCCCCGCGGGGATGGGTGCGATGCCCGCACAGATAGAGGATGCACGGAACGGGCCTCGGCACCCCTTTGGGAAGATAGAAGTTCCCGGCGATCTGCAGGCCGGGCAGGAACTGGAACACCAGCTTCTCGACGCGATAGCCGGGATGTTCCAACGTCCCGACGAGGCGAGGCGCCAGCGGCATCCGCTCCGGCAAGGGATCGAGACCCAGCATGAACGCCAATTGGCGGCGCAAGATGGGCCGTTGCCGTTCCCAATCCTCCCGCGTGCGGACATTTTCCAGGCAACGGGCCGATACGTCCATCGCCGCGCGCACCAGCTGGTCGGCCACGGCCCGATGCCGGGCGCGCAGGGCGCGTGCCTCCAGCCACTTCCGGGCCGCAAGGCGCGCGGAAGCCGGTAGAACCAGGCTGGCTTTCTTCGCGATCGTTTTCACTCCGCTTCCCATGGTTTATGCAGGATAAGGGTTTGACGGCGAAACCGCAATGGGCGGCGGCAGCGAGACCGGTGCCCCCCAGCCTGGCGCCGGCATAACGCATGGAAACGCCCGGGGCGACGGCAACGGGCCTCGGCAGGCCAACCGGGCCATGCGTTCGGCCCAATGCGCCATGCCCACCGCCATGCCTAGCAAGAACATCGTGTTTTGCGCAAAGAAATTCGGGCGGGTCAGCGCTCCCGAAATCAGCAGGATCAACAGCGACATCCGCGCTACATTGATGCGGTAGCGGAACAGAGGATCTTGTAGGCAGCCCAGGCTCCGGGTCAACCTCCTCCAGGCGATCCAATACACCGAATAATAGAGCAGCAGGCCGGGCAAACCCGTCGTGGCCGCGATTTCGGCCACCTCGTTGTGGGCGTAGAGCCCCGTGCCAGACGCAACGCCAAACTGTCCGAGACCGCAACCGAAAAGCGGATTTTGGACGAACAAGTGGAATCCGATCATGACCAGATCGAAGCGCGTCTGCGTGCTGCCGTCTTCCATTCGCGTCGCATTCGTGTAGCGAACGCCCATGTAGGTTTCCTGGACGATGAATTGGTAAATCCCATAGGCGAGATACAACAGCACGACGGCGGCGACGAGCGCTTTGAGCTTGGACTTGGACGCCCCCACCAGACACATGGCCGGCCACAGCAGCACGATGGCGATCAAGGTGACGAAGGCGCCGCGCGACGCCGACAACACCACGCCGTACAGGGCGAAGGCGCCGCCCGCCACCAGCGCCGCGCGGAGCCACCATTTCTTCGTCTCCCCCCAAAATGCGAACATGCCGAGAACCCCCAGCGTGCACAAAAAGCCGATCGTGTTGGCGTAATCGATGCGCGAAACCACTTCCGTGCCCGTGATCCGCTCCATGCTGACAGGCTCCGAGCCATAGAGCACCCGCACCACGCCCACGCCCCAGAAGGCGAGGTATAACCACTTCGCCGCGCCCGAATATTTCAAGATCACCGAAACCGCCAGCACGATCAAGCTCAGTTCGATCATCAGTTTCAAGCAGCGGCTGAACATCGTCATGTCCGTGGCAACGAACAGTCCCGTCAGCGCCCAAAGGACGAACGCCCCCAGCAACACCCCTTCCCGGGGAAGATCCCTGAATCGTATGTATTTGGCGAACAGCGGCACGGTAAACAGTCCGACGGCGGCCGCCCCGAGCCAAATGATGCTCCACGTATAGCGATCGTTCTGCCCCAGCGTCCAAGCGGTAAAATAGTAGATCGACCAGATCGCGGCCAACCGCGACCATTTCCGCTCCGCAGAGGCCGGATCGTTTTTGCGCAGGCCGGTTCTCATCGGCTCGGTCCCCGGCAGCGCCGCAGAAAGACGGGTGGCCGAATCCGCGCCAATTCAACGAGCCAGACGAGCACGGGCCCGCAATGCCGGTAGCGCGTCAGATAGTAGCGGCGACTTTCTTGCTTGGCCTGTCGGATGCGTTCCGGAACCGCCTGTCCCGTGGAGCAGCCCCCCTTGTGGACGACGACGCTTGCCGGCACGATGGCCTGCGCCCACCCCGCCGCCCGCATCTTCTCGTGCAAGATGAATTCCTCCAGATAGAGGAACGTGTTTTCGTCCAGCAATCCGATTTGAGCGAGCGCCGCGCTCCTGACCAACAAACAAGACCCCGACAGGACGTCCACTTCCCTGGGCACGTCGTAGGCGTATTCGCCCTCGTAAAAATGGCGGCGGCGCCAGCGGTTGCGCGGAAACAGCCGCCGCAAGAAACCATCGCCGAAAAAGTAGTAGAGCAGATCGGGCCGACGCCGCGCGCAGGCCGGTTCCACGTGGCCATCCGGTGCCACGACCTTGGGTCCCGTCGCCCCAAGGCGTGGATGCGTTTCGGCATACTCGACAAGCGGCTCGAGGAATCCAGGCTCGACCGCCGTGTCGTTGTTGAGAATCAGCACGTAGTCGCAGCCGCGCGCCAGCGCCGCGCGAATGCCCAGATTGTTGCCGGCCGCATAGCCGCGATTGGCCGAAGCCTGCACGAGCAAGACCGGGGCCCGACGTTCGCCGACGGCATCCAGATCCCGCTCCGCCACGGCGTCGCAAACCGCGCCTCGTTCGGCCAAATCCGCGCGGATGCGCGCCAAGGAATCGTTGCCCGAGTCGTTGTCGACGACGACGACGAACGTCCGGGGATACGTCGCCGCCGCCAGAGATCGCAGGCAAGCCACGGTATCCGCCCAGTTCCGGTAGTTCAGGACCACGATCCCCACCTGCGGAACGGGTTTTTCCGCGCGACCGTTCATGCGCCGCCTCCCGCGGAGGCCGTCGCGCGTTCCCGCCGGCGCAATCCCAGCGCGAACGCGGTGCACAAGACGGCGAACAGGGCGCGGCCCACGAGCATGGCCTGCGGGAACGCCGACAACGTCGCGCCGTCCCGGATCATCCACAGTTGGACCGCCACGTAGAGGGCCATCGAAATGACAAGCGCCACGCCGTACAGATCCTGCCGGCGCACGATCTGGAAAATGCCCGCCATGGGATAGAAACAATTGGCCAGCGGCAACAGCAAGCCCCACCGCATGGCGGGAATCGCCGCCGCATATTTGGGAATGAGGAAGCGGACCACGGGCGGCATCAACCACCACGCCACTGCGACGACGGGCACCAGCCCCACCGCCGTCAGCACCATCGGTTTCCAGGAAATCCGCAGCAGATCCTCCACGCGATGCGCCTGGCCATAGCGTTCGGCCATCCGGGGGTGGACGACCTGGTTGACCGCCGAAGGAATGAATTCGATGGCCGTGTTCGCCATCATGACCATCGCATAAAGCCCCATGCCTTCCACGCCGGTGAATTTCAAAACCAACGTGGAATTCAGCACGGACCACCACGCGTACAGTTGGCCCACGCCGAAGATCGGCAATCCGATTTTCAATAGATGCTTCAGGTGGGCGAAGTTCCAGGCCGGGCGCACGCGGATCGGCCGCCAAGCGAACAACAGCGCGGTACCCAGCGCGCCCGCCAGCAAGGCCCGCAGGCACAGGCCGTAGAAGTTCAACCAAGCCACCAAGGCCAGCAGCAGCAGGCTGCCGACGCTCTCGGCCACGTTCACCAGCGCCAGCCGAGAGAAGTCGTGCGCCGTCCGATAGGTCAACTGGAGGTAGTAGGTCTTGTAGTAGAAAACCACCGCCAGCACGGCGTTGGTGAACCAGCCCGCGGCCATCCAGCTCTGGCCATGCGACAGGTTCCAGGCGCCGATCGCCAGCAGGGCCAAGGCGTACAGGCTGCCGACCGCCAGTGCCCAGGCTTGCGCGGCCGACGCCAAGGCTTCCGCCCGCGGCCGATCGCCCCGCCCGATATGGTACGGCAATTCGCGGTAGAGGCCGTCCAAAATGCCCAGTTGCAAGAACGGCGCATAGCGCAGCGACAAGCCGATGCCGGTGAACAACCCCAGCGTCGCCGGCGCCACCAAGCGCCCCTGCAACACCCCCGCCGCCATTCGCAGCGCCATGGAGGCCATGTTGCCGCCCACGAGATGGCTCACCAAGCGGATCAGCGGGCGCTTCGTGGGCCTGGGTGCCGCGGCCGGTTTTGGCTCGGGAACGAGTTCCGTCTCGAGTTCCGGATTGTCCGGACCGTCGGGAATGGGTTCGAGGCCGTCGCCCATCTCACTTCACCGCCGCGGCGTTCGTCGCCGCCATCAGCGTTCGCACGCTATCCCGATCGCAGGGCCGGACCAGCACCTCGACGTAGCGGGCGCACAGTTCCCGTGTCCACCGGGAAAAATCCAGTTTCAGCAATTCGGCCACGAGATCTTCCGGAAAGCGATACTTGACGATTTCGGCGCGATTTCCCGCGACGATCGCGTAGGGCGGGACGTCTTTCGCCACGACGCTGCCCGCGCCGATGACCGCCCCCTGCCCGATTTTCACGCCCGAGAGAATCAACGCCCCGTTTCCGATCCAGACGTCGGACCCGACGAGGATCGGTCCCTTCGAGTATCCATCTCCGCCCCGCTGCCCGGTCAGCAAGCCGCGGACCGGAAACGTCGTCGGGCGCTCGACGAAATGGTTGCCCGCCAGGAAAAACCGGACGTCGCCCGCGAGGGAACAGAAGTGGCCGATTTCCAGCCGTTCGTTCGCGTAATGGGTGGCCACGACGTTCAGGCGGCCATAGGTGAAGTTGCCGACCGAGACCTTGGCCGGATCGAAAACGGTGCCCGCCTCGGTGCGGTTGTGAGGATTCAGCCGGCGCCACCGCCGCCGGAAAGCCTGCAGCCGCCAGCGATTTTTCCACTCGCCCATCATGAGTCGCTCCTTGCGTTCAACGGACCGGCCATTTGTTCCGCCAGGTCGGCGACGAGTTCGGTCCGGTACGTCTCGATCCGCCGCCGTCTTTCGCCGAATTCCGCCCGGATCGCCGGCAACTCGGCCAAGCAGGCGTCGAGAAGTCCCCGCACTTCCGCCTGGCCGTGTTCGGCCAGATCGGCGCCGTGGCCGTACCCCAGTTTCTCCGCGAACAATCCCGTGAATTTCCGGCTGTAGCCCAGCGGAAACGCCGGCACGCCGCTGGAGTACGCCGCGATGCAGGCGTGCATCCTCGATCCGATGAATAGGTCCAGTCCGGAAATATGGGATTTGGCTTCCATGGGACCATAGAAGAACGGCCCCACGCGACAGTCCGGAAATTCCCGCTGCAGGAGCTTGCACACGTAGTAGTCTTCGAAACTGTTTCCCGCGCTGGGCCCGCGGACGTCGTGGCCGATCAATTCCACTTGGACGCCGGGCTTGGCCAGCAAATGCCGAAGGACGCCGCGCAACACCTCGCGGTAGTCTTCCTTCAGTCCAAATTGATTCTGCCCCGCGTACCCGCCGCGCCAGAGCAGCCCCGACGGGTTCACGCCGATCCGCAGCGTCCCGCCGCCGGACGACGGCGCCGGCACGTAAGGCATGAACATGGCCAGATCGATGGTTTCCCGGACGTCCAAACCGGGCACGAGTTCCCGCGCGCAAGACGCGCTCAGCGGGTCCCGGGCATAGACCGCCGCGGCGTACGCCAGCATTTCGCGGGCCCGCGACCGCACCGCGGCCGCCTGGAAAGGCCCGATCGTCTGCGGCAGGAGAATCAAGGGTTTGCCGAGCGAGCGCGCGTATCGGAAATGGCGGAAGATCGATTCGAAGCGGGCCCGCCCGTAGATGTCGCTGAAACTGTCCCCCCAACCGTCGTCCAGGAAAAGATCGGCCGTCCGCAACGCGCGATGCCGCCGGAGAAGCGCAGGAAAGTCCCGGCGAACGGCGGCGCGCACAAGGCTTTTCGGGCCGAAATCCGGCACCTGATCGACCAACTCGACGTTCCGGTCCGCCAGTTCAGAAGGCACGACGGCGCCGATGGGGTTGTCCAAAAGGGTGTATTGAAAGTCCAGATCCAGACGGCGCGCGACGTCCCCCAAAATGGCCAGCGCGCCGCAGGTCAGCGCGTTGCAGCCCATGTTGGAGGAAAAGAGCGGCCCCGACAACAGAACCAGATGGCGGTGTTTCCGCCGGTCGCCGGTCGTGCTCATGCCGCCCTCCTTCGGCGAACGGTTCCCCAGAAGTTCCGAACCACGCTGGCGAGCCGGGCCTTGCCGAGATTGGCCAGCAGGCAGAATCCGGAAAAATCCAGCAGCCGGTCGCCCAGCAATTTCAAGGCGGCGATCCGCACTCCCGCATGGATCTTCCGCTGGTATTGGGAAAGCTGGATCGTCTTCAAATCCTCGACGGCGAACGGTTCCGCCGCCACGTAGCCCGCTGCGCGCGCCGCCTCGAACAGTTTCCGCCCCCGTTCGCTCCGGATGAACGCCAGGCTGCGGCCCGGCCGTTCCGCGAAGTCCGGGCGCCCCTCTCGGGCGAACCAAGCATCTCCGCACGACACGTCCGCGAATTCCCCGAACCCGTCCGGACAGATCTTGCAGCGGAAATTCACGTCTTTGCTCAGGATCCGTCCCCAGGATTCTTCATAGGACATCTCGCGGCGAGCACCGGCCGCGTCGATGGCCGTCGCCTTTCCCGGCCAGCCTTCGCCGCGATACCAAAAATCGCGGACGTCCGCTTCGGCAAGGCCCAAGGCGGCGACGAGCCGGTTCGTGCCGTTCTGGCTGGGCACGCCCATGCACAAGAACGAGATTTTGCAGGCTATTTGCGGTTCGAATTCGGGATGCAGCGCCAGGAAGCGATCGACCGCGGCGATGTCGCACGGCTTGCCGACGACCGCGATTTTCTTGCCCGTCCGCAGGCAATCGAGCCAGCCCGCCAACAGGGCGGACGGCGCGTAGCGCGAGCCCGCCCGGCGAAGCACGTCCTCGCGGCTGACGCTGAAGTAGGTTTGGTTGCGCAAGGGGTCGGCCGCCGCCTTTCCGACGTGCAGCACCCCATCCACTTCTCCTTGCTCCAGCAAATAGACCAGCAGCGCGCTGATGCAGCCGCCGGAAGACGCTTTCCGCCGGATTTCCTCGTCCACGGCATGGGCCGTCCAGAGCGATGCGAATGGCCCGTAGATTTTTTCCGGCCCGCGATGCGCGCGCGGCTGCTTCAGCGTGATGCCCGGACAGAACTCCCGCAAGGACGGCGGCTCGGTGCCGGGTTTCCGGCGACGCGGCACGAGGAATCCGTCGGCGTTTTCGGCCATTTCCAGCGCGCCCGGTTCCGCCACGGATGCGCACAGGCCGCAACCCACGCAATAGCGGCCGGCAACGATGCGATCCAGCAACGGTTTCATCGGCAATAAAACGCGGTTCCGTTCAACGGTCCTGCTTGAATTCGTCGTAGGTGGTTTTGCCGACGGCCAATTCGGGCCGCAACGGCGCCTCTTCGTCCAGATCGAGGCAACGGAGCCGATCCCCGTCCAGGCGATAGCGCAGTCCGGATTCGGGGCATGTCAGCGTGCCGTCCGGAGCCGGATTCTTGAGAATGTGCCCATGGCGGCTCATCCATCCTTTCTGGCGGGCGGGATTGCCCACCATCAGGGCGTAGTCGGGCACGTCCTTCGCCACCACGCTGCCGGCGGCGATGAAGCAGTAGCGGCCCAGCGTCGTTCCGCACACGATCGTGGCGTTGGCGCCGACGGTGGCGCCGCGGCGGATGAGGGTTTTTTCGTACAGGCTGTGGCGGTTGACCTGGCTGCGGGGATTGGTCACGTTGGTCAGCACGCAGGACGGTCCCAAGAAAACGTCGTCTTCGATGACCGTTCCCGTGTAGATCGACACGTTGTTCTGCACCTTGACGTTGTTGCCGACGACCACGCCGCCGTCGACGTTCACGTTCTGCCCGAAAACGCAGCGTTCGCCGATCTTCGCCCCCTTCATGACGTGGCTGAAATGCCAGATTTTCGTGCCGGCGCCGACCTCGGCGCCTTCGTCCACGTAGGCCGATTCGTGCTTGAAGTATTCGCTCATGGAAGACCTTTCAGGTTCTTAGTACGACAGCATCTCCATCAGGCGGATGCCGGAGAAGACGTCTTCTTTCGAAGGGAACATGGCCCAGTTTTCTTCCACCACGTACCGATAGAGCGTGTTGTGCCCCTTGCCGTATTGGTGGTCCAACTTGAAATCCAGATCCGGCTTTTCCATTCCCTGCACGTTCCAGAAATCGATCTGGTTCAGGTTGGTTCCCGAGAGGCGGATGGTCCCTTTTTCCGCGACGAGGGTGAATTCCGTCGCGAAGTTCTTTTCATAGACGTCGACCGTGGCGTTGATCGTGCCCACGACGCCCGAGCGGAAGCGGAGAACGGCGGACACGCTGTCGTACACCTCGAATCCGCGCAACCCCCCCCCTTCCCCTTTGTGCGATTCGACCTCGCCGAAGAAGTAGTGGACCATGTCGACGTAATGGCTGGCTTGCGTATACAGGACCCCGCCGTCGAATTCGGACGTTCCGTGCCAGTCGATCCTGAAGTAGTCGTCGTTGCGGTTCCACAGGACGTTGCAGATGAACTGGTGGATCTTGCCCAAATGGCCGCTGTCGATCAATTTCTTCACGAAAGCAACGAGGGGATTGTAGCGGTTCTGGTAGACCGGCAGCAGGACCTTGCCGGCTTTTTCCACGCGCCGATAGACCTCGTGGGCTTCGCGCAGGGTCAGCGACAGCGGTTTTTCGCAGATGACGTAGGCGGCATCCGTCAGTTCCGCCACGTTGGAGACGTGCCGGGGGTGCAGCCCCGAAGGCGTCAGCACCGCCACGACGTCCGCGCCGCGGATCTGGCGGTAGTCCGTGACGTAGGGCACGCCCAAGCGTTCGGCGGCGGCTTTCGCCTTGGCTTCGATCTTGTCGCAGACCTGGACGATTTCGATCCCCTCGTTCGCGGCGATCGCCTCAACGTGCCGTTCCATGATGCGGCCGCAGCCGACCAATGCAATTTTTTTCATATGGCTTCCTTCCGGACCGCGGCCAGGACAACCGTCCCGTGCCGCGATCGTCTTTTCCTATCCGGTTCGGGACGGCGGCCATTCCACGTCGGAAAGAAACGAACCGTCGTCCACTTCGAAACTCATTTCCCGCCGGATGGCCGGATAGGCGTTCAGCACCTCGCCCAATCCCACCATCGCGGGGATGGCGCGCAGGCGTTCCGCCTCCGTGCCTTCCTGTTCCAGCCAGCGCACCAGCCGCGCGGCCTCCGGAGGCAAAACGCCGTTCTGCTCCAGTTCGCGGGCGCGCGGCGCAAAATCGCCGGGCAAGACGCGGGGAGGAACGGACGCCGGCCTGCTTTTTCCCCGGTTCAGGATCCGCCGCCGGAGCACGTCGCCCGCCAGCGATTTCACGTGCGCTCCCAGCGTCGACCACGCGAGCGGCGCCATGACCATGCCGTAATCGTTCGGGATGTCCTGCAAGCCGGGCGCCAAGCGCGCCAGAACGTCCAAGGACAGCCGGCGGTTCGCCCGCTGCCACCAGGCGGCGCCCAGCGCCGCGTCCAGGAATTCCTTGGCCAAAAACGGCAACACGACGGTCTGATCCGGCGCATACGCCCACGTGACCGCCGTCTTCTGCGTCAACCGAACGACGTAGAGAAGGTCCAGAACGTAGAATTTCGACGCGCCGTCCATGTGCCGGGCGATCTTCCGCAGCGGCGCCAGCAAGTAGTCGTCGTGGGCGGTTTCCGGAACGGCGAGGCCGGCGGCAGCGGCAAATCGATCGTTCCAGCGGGCATACAGGCGTCGTTTCAGCAAGTACGGCATATCCACTTGGCGAGGCGACCAGAACTTCAGATATTCGTGGCGCCAGAAATAGTCCCGCGCCAGTTCGCCGCCCAGCGAGCCCCAATGGTAGCGGTAGTCGCCGTAATCCCGCCGGTCGGCCCACATCCGCCGGGCGTTTCCGAGACTCATGAAATACCCGTCGAACCGCACGCTGCAAGACGCGAAGAAATCGACGGGAACGTCTTTTTCCCCGTCGCGATTCCGGAGCAGGATCCGGGCGCCCAGGCGGGAAGCGATTTCCCGGGCCAACGGGCCGTCGGCATCCCCCGCGTTCTCGCCCACCTGGAAAACGGCGGAAGACGCCAAGCCTTCGGCATGCAGGCCGGCGGCGGCCAAGCGGGAATCGTTTCCGCCGGTCAAATCCACGAACTCCGGCGCCAAGCCCGCGCAGCGGCGCGCCGAGCGGCGCACGGCCTCCGCCAACGCCTGGGCGGATTCGTCGAACGATCTCGAAACGTGGTGGTCGAAGAAGCGGTCGTCGCAAGCCAAGCGCACGGATCCGGCGGCCAGATCGGCGACGATCGCCTGGCCCGCCCAGGCCCGGCGAACGCCCTGGAACATCGTGCCATGGACGGCGGGAAACGCGCCCCGCAATCCGGCCGTCCACGCCATCCCGTCGATCGGAGCCTGCAGGAGCGAGGCCACGGCGGCGGCCCGGCTGGAAACCACGACTTCCCGCTCGTTGCCGCCATAATGAAAGCTCCGCACCGCCCATTCGTCGCTCAGCACGAAGGCCCGCGACGTTTCCGGATCGTGGATCACCAGGACGAAGTTGCCCGTCAGCCGCGCGGCGGCCCGGGCCGGATGCCGCGGATCCGCCCGGAGGTCGGCCACCACCGCGTCCAAGGTGCGCTCGTCGAGCCGGGCGTTCTCCTGATCGAGGAGCCCGCACCAGCCGAAACAGACCGCCAGGATTTCCCGTTCGCCGGCCCGGCGGCGGCGCAGCACGCAGCAATCGTGGGCCACCGGATCCACCGCGAGACGGATTCCCGGCGCCGCGTGTTCGAACAATTCCCGGCCGTCGTTGCAAATCCTTAGAAGCGCCGCTTCCGGCGCGGCGGAGGCGGCGGCGAACGTTTCGCCGCGTCCCAACGAGATTCGCAAAATGAAAGCCATGGTTTTTGTCGGCCGATCCGGCCGCTGCTCCGTGGATGGTTACAACCGTCCGTCGATCTGTTCGCGGGCCAGACAGGCCTTGATGTCGAATACCACGCCGTTTTTTCGCCCGAGTCCGGTCAGATCCAGCCCTTTGAATTTTTCGTGGGCCACCGCCAGCACCACGGCGTCGTAGTCTCCGGCCGGTTCTCCGGCGATCAATTCCAGCCCGTATTCGTGGCGCACCTCGTCCGGATCGGCCCACGGATCGTAGACCGCCAGCTGGCAGCCGAATTCCTCCAGCTCCCGGATCACGTCGACCACGTGCGAATTGCGGATGTCGGGACAGTTTTCCTTGAAGGTGATGCCGAGCACCAGGACCTTGGCGCCCTGGATGCGATGCCCCTTCTGGATCATGAGCTTGACGACGCGGTTCGCCACGTGCGCGCCCATGTTGTCGTTCAGCCGCCGGCCCGCCAGGATGATTTCGGGGTGATACCCCAGCGACTCGGCCTTGTGGGTCAGGTAGTAGGGATCGACGCCGATGCAGTGGCCGCCGACCAGTCCCGGGCGGAACGGCAGGAAGTTCCATTTGGTCCCCGCCGCCTCGAGCACGTCTTGCGTGTCGATGCCCATGCGCTCGAAAATCAGCGACAGCTCGTTGACGAACGCGATGTTGATGTCGCGCTGGGAATTTTCGATGACCTTGGCGGCCTCGGCCACCTTGATGCTCGGCGCCAGATGCGTTCCGGCGACGATGATCGCGCGATAGAGCGCATCCACCGCCTGTCCCGCCTCGGGCGTGGAACCGGAGGTGATTTTCTTGATTTTCGTGACGGTATGGACCTTGTCGCCGGGATTGATGCGTTCCGGGCTGTAGCCACAGAAGAAATCGCGATTGAATTTCAGGCCGCTGAATTTCTCCAGGATGGGCACGCAATCCTCTTCCGTGCAGCCGGGATAGACCGTGCTTTCGTAGATCACGACGGCGCCGGGCTTGAGGGCCTTGCCGACGGTTTCGCTGGCCCGGACCAGCGGCGTCAGGTCGGGGCGTTTGTGGCGGTCGATGGGCGTCGGCACCGTCACGATGAAGACGTCCGCCGTCTTCAGGTCGTCGATCCGATCGCTGTACGTCAGTTGTGCGGCCAGCCGGAGCTCTTCCGTCGTGGTTTCCAGCGTGCGGTCGTGGCCGGCCCGGAGTTCAGCCAGGCGCCGGGCATTCACGTCGAAGCCCACGACGGCGAAACGTTTCCCGAATTCGACGGCCAGCGGCAACCCGACGTAGCCCAGGCCGACGACGGCGAGACGGGCCTCGCGGGAGTCGATGCGGGTTTGCAATTCGCGGATGCCCATGTTCATGCGTCCTCGCTTCCCGGCTCTTTGGGCGGCTCCGCCGGAGCGGGCGCCGAATACGAGCCGTAATGTTTCCGATAATGGTAGTAGGGACCATATCCGTGATAGGCGAATTTGGAATGGTCCACGTCGTTCATGATCACGGCGATGGCGGTCATGCCCACGTCGTGGAAGCGGCGCAGCGTGTGGCGGACGGCGCGCTTGCGGCTGGCCGCGGGCCGCGCCATGACCAAGACGCAATCGACCAGTCCCGCCAGCGCCAGCGCATCGCTCACGATGCCCAGCGGCGGCGCATCGATGAGAATGCGGTCGTAATGGGCCCGCGCCCACGCCAGCAAATCCGCCACCTTGGTGCCCCCCACCAATTCCGCCGGACGGGCCTCCCCCGAGACCCGGGAGGCGATGACGTTCAGATTCTTGCATTCCGACGCATAGACGATTTCCTGGGGCTGCGTCTTCTGGCTGGCCAGATATTCCAGCAGACCCAGATGGCGCGACGGCATCGGGAAAATCCCGCCGATGCGCGGACGGCGAAGGTCGAAATCGATCAACAGGGTCTTCTGGCCGTTCAGGGCGCAGGCGGTGGCCAGGTTGCAGCAGGTGGTCGTCTTGCCCTCTTCCGGCAGCGAACTGGCGACCAGGATGATCTGGGACTTCCCGCGATAAACCGCCGAATCCAGAACGGACCGCAATCCCGAGAACGATTCGGCCATTTCGGCGAACTGGTGCGTCAGCGTGGCCGTCGCGATCTCGCGGCGATTCTTCGCCTTCACGTGCGGGATGATGGCCAGGATCTTGATGCCGGTGCCCGCCTCGATGTCGTTGGCGCCGACCACGTGGTCCTCGAGCATGTCGGTCAGAAACGCCAAGCCGAAGCCCAGGCCGCACCCCAGCACCAACGCCATGAACAGGATCCTCAGCGGACGCGGATGGACCTGGATGGACCGGCTTGCGCTCTCCACCAGCTTGACGGTGGCCGTGTTTTCGTCGGCGGACAGACGCGCTTCCTGGATGCGATACAATACGCCCAGATAGGAGGAGTCCGCCGCGCTGCGCGCCCGGTCGAGCGCCGCGATTTTCATGCCGCTGTCGAGGATGTCCCGTTCCAGATCGGAAGCGAGCTTCAACTGGTCTTCCTTCTGTTTGCGCAGACTGTCCGCCTGCTCGTTGTACAACGCCAGATTGGCCGCCGCCGTGCTCTGGGCGCGCTTCAAGGCGGCCAAGGCCTGGCTGCGGTAGAGTTCCACGGACTGGCTTTGCGCCTCCACCGCCGGGTGCTTTTCCGTGTACCGCGACATCAAGGCGTCGCGTTCCGTCACGGCGCCCCGCCACCGCTCCAAAGCGATCCCGACGTCCGCGGCGCGCGGAATGTCGGCCGGCAGCTCGCCGGCCTTTTCGGGCTTCAATTCCACGTCGCTGAGCGCATCCAGCAATTTTTGCTCCAGCGTCGCCTTGTTCTCGATCTGCGTCAGCGCGTCGTTGAAGCCCAACAGGGCCCCCTGGATCGTCCGGCGCTGCTGCTCCAGCACGTCCATCTTGTATTTCTTCCGCGCGTCCAGCAACGCCTTGTCGGCCGCCTCGAGTTCCTGTTTCTGCGTCTTGGCCTGGGCCTCCAGCCAGGCGACGGCGGCATCGGAAACGGCCCGGTTTTCCGCGCGGGCGCTCGCCTCCGCCCCTGCGGCATAGGCGTTGCACGCCTTGATGGCGAACTCCGGGCTCCGGCTCGTGCACGTGATCCGGACCAGCCGCGTCCGCCGCACCAGCATGAAATTGGCCCGGCCTTCCAGGCGCATGGCCAGATCGGCATCCGAAACCTGGTCCGCCGGGAACATTTCCCGGTAGCAGGCGACGACGTGCGGCAACATCGTCTTGCTCTTGAACTTCTCGATCTGCGTGTTCAGCGTATCTTCGAACTGGGTGATGGACGACGGATCCTCGATCAGCGCTTCCTGCTTGTTCAGGATGCGCGGCCGGCGCACGCTCAGTTCGATCGTGGCCCAGGATTGGTAGATCTTCGTGGACTTGGCGAGATAGAACACCGCGGCGCCCACGGCGAACAACACCGCCAGGAGGATGGTCAGCCACTTTTTGCGCGCGACCTGCAGCAACCGCAGCGGATCCAGCGAATTCAAGGGGCCGGCATCCGATTGCGTCTCGCCATAGTAGGGCGGCGTTCCGGGTACGCCGCCGTAGGGCGGCGCGGCGGAATAAATCGGTGCGCCCAGCGGCACCGGACCGGCGGGGGGAATCGGCTGCGGAGATGCGGGAGGATTGTTCATCGTTCTGTCCTTTTGGTGGGGCCTGCCGGACGCCATCCTACTGCCGCCGCCCCTTCCGGACGGGCCAGGCCGAAAAACGGCATCGCCGCCAGAAGCGCCACCCACGTGTAGAGGATGGCCGGACAACGGAACGGAATATCGACGAGACTGAAAACGACGGTCAGCGCCAATCCGACGGTCGCCATGGCGCAAAACGCATTGCGCCGGCACCGGCGCATCTGAAGCAGGCCGTACAACAGGACGCCCAGCGCGCCCAAGAGCAGGCCCGTGCCCACCACGCCGAATTCAACCAGGAACTGGAGCAGGTCGACGTGAACGTTGGCCCAGCCCCGTTTTTCCAGAAGAGGCCACTGGGATTCCGGCACGTGGCTGGCCACCAGGTACTTGTAGCCCCACCCCCCCACGCCGAACCACGGATGTTCCCGCCAAATGGCCACGGCCGCCCGGGCAAAGCGAGGCCGGCCGCCCAATTCCAGATCGACGCGGTCCCAGACGGAATGCAACAGGCTCTGATCCGCCGGCAACAGCGTGAATTCTTTCCGGATGCCATGTTCGCCGAACCCCGCCACGAGAAAATACAGGCTGCCGAGCACGGCCAGCGAGAGCGCGGCCAGATTCAAACGGCCGGCGGGTTGCAACAGGCGCCAGGCGCGCAACCACAAATAGCCCGCCGCGAAAACGCCCAGCATCGCCGCCAGGATCACGCCGGTCCGGCTGAAGCCCATGTTGGCGCCGACCAAGCAGAGCACCGCGGCCGGCAGCAGGGCCACCACCCGCCACGGATGCCGGAGCCGCATGGCCGAGGGACTGTCGGAATGGGAATCGCGGACGTCGAAGATCTCGCGGTAGAGCAGTCCCGCCGCCAATGCGCCCGTCAGCACGAAATAGGGCGCGGCGTGGTTTCCGTAGGCGAATGCGGCGAAGAAATGGCCGGCCAGCGGCTGGAACCAATAGATCGACTCGGTTCCGGAGGCCAATTGGATCAGCCCGAAAATCGCGAGCACCCCGGCGTTGCACGCCACGAACGTCAACAGGCGCCGCAGCGCATGGCGATCCAATACCCGCGACCGGATCGCCACCGCGATGGTCCACGCCGGGAAAAACCACGCCAGCATCTGCGCCGCATCCGACCGGGCAAAGGCCGATGGCCAGCCGCTCCACGGGGGATCCGTATAGGTCCAGCGCTGATAGCCCACGTCGAAGTACTGCGTCCGGCCGGCGTTGGCCCATTGGACGGCCAGATACCCCAGAAACGCCAACCCCAGGTATAAAACCGGATCCCGCCGAACGACCCGCCAGCCGGCGGCGCGGCCCTCCAGAGCCAGCGCGACCAGCAGCGCTCCCGATGCGACCACGCCTACCCGGTGGTACGAGGGACGCAAGCCCGCCCACGCCCAGGTCGTATACGCCAGCACAAAGGCCAAAAGACCGAAGGTCCAGATCGCCGTGGTTCGGCGGCGGCGGGAATCGATCATGGAGGGAGCCGGAGGCATCTCGAACGGCCGCGGGGCTAGAACATGGCTTCGGGAACGTAGACGACGTCGTTGGCTTCGAGAATGATGTCGTCGTCCAAACGGCCCGCCATGCCGACGGCCTTCAGATTGATCGTGCGGGTTTCCGTCTCGCCGTTCGGGAGCGAACGCGTCACGAGGATCGCGTTGTCCCGGGCGCTGGTTCCGAACCCGCCGGCCTTCTGGATGGCGCCGCTCACCGTCATGTCGCGCGTGGCGGGAATCGCGATCCGGCCCGGCGTCTTGACCTTGCCCAGCACCGTGACGAAACCCCAGGGCGAAACGCCATCGACCCCGGTATCGCGGACAAAGTCCAGAATGACCTGCGGATCGACGAAATACTTCTTGTAGCTTTTGGTTAAATTGCCTTGCAGTTCCTCGAGGCTCATGTCCGCAACGGCCATCTCCCCCAGCAACGGCAGAATGACCGTGCCGTTTTCGGAGATCCGCTTGCTGGGCTCGTCGAGTTCTTTCTTGCCCGCCACCAGCACCGACATGCTGATCATCAAGCCGGGCTTCAATTTCACGACTTCCACGGATTTGCTGGCCTCGCCGCTCCCGAACGGCGGCGTGCTCTTGCACCCCGCCGCGACGGCCATCGCCGCCACGCCCATGGCCATGCCCAAGAGGGCGGTCGCGGCGACCCGCCGCGCCCCGTTTTTCCATTTCGATGTCATAAGCCGAATTTTTCCGCTCTATTCCAAATATACATTTCCATGCCGCAAATATTGACAGCAACCGATTGCTTCCACACCGGTGGCAACTCGCGCCGCACGGCGCGATCACGCAACATATTGAGAATCATCATCCTACTGCTACTTGACCGTGTCAAGACCGTGTCGGCCCTACGGCCCGACTTCCACTTCATTGGAAGGGACTTCCACCGCCACGCCTCCGCCCATCATTTCCACCTGGAGAATCAAGCGCCCTTCCCGGCCGCACCGTTCGAAGCGAGCCTCCACCCCATGCAGGGGACCCTGCATGATTCGGCAGCGTTCCCCGGACGCAAGATTATGCACGGGAGAAACATACAGGCCGCTCGTTAAGCCGCGCCAAACGTCGCCCAGCTCGCGATCCAATTGGACCGCCTCTGACGCCCCCTGTGGACGAAGCACATAGGCCACGCAACCCGTCTGCGCAAAATCCTTCTTATGCCGGTCGCCTTCCACGAACACAAATCCGGGAAAAAGCGGCAAGAGACTGATGCGCCGCTTGCGTCCGCTGCAGGTCGCATGGCGAAACACCGGCAAAAAACAGGTTTGGCGCCGCTCGATCAACCATTCGGCGAATTTCTTCTCCCAACGCGGTCGGGTCCGCACGCAAACCCAGAAACCCGGACGCGCCGACGGCTCCCCCGCGAACCGCCCCTCGGGATAGAGATAGGGCTGCGGCAGGGAAATCCCGTCCTTGTTCGCCAACGAGCCCGTCGGCTTGAAAACCACTCGCTTGTCCATTTGCGCCCGTCTTCGTCGAATGCTTGAACGCGGAAAAGACCAACGACGATTGGCCCATGCGTCCGTTTGGCAAAATATGGCCTGCGTCGGTCGTTCTCAACGCAATTCGTGTTCGGTTTTGATTTTCCGGTTCCCCCCGCTTGACATCCCCCCCGCCCCCGTGGTTGATTATCCCGCATGAATCGCCAGCGGTATTATTCCAACTTCATCTTTAGGTCGCCGGACCCACGGTCCGGATCGGCCCGGTGAGGCGTTGCCGCCGGGATTCCTTCCGAAACCGCGTGTCCGGCCTGAACGGACCCGCGGTTTTCGTTTTTCCCCCTGAACCCCGAACCTTGGAAATTCCATGATCATCGTATTGAAAAGAAACAGCACCGACACCGACGTCGCCACCGTCAGCGACATGGTGTGTTCCCTGCGCTACCAGCCGCGCGTCATCCGCGGCGTCGAACAGACCGTGGTCGCCTGCATCGGCGACGAACTCAGCCACCAATCCCTCGAAGTCCTGCGGAACCTGCCGGCCGTCGAATCCGTCTTCCCCGTCCAGAAGAAGTTCAAGCTCGTTTCGCGCGAATACCATCCGCAGGATTCCGTGGTCGACGTCCGCGGCGCGAAGATCGGCGGCGGGAACATCGAGATCCTCGCCGGCCCCTGCGCCATCGAGTCCTACGACCAGTTCCGCGCCGCGGTCCAGGATCTCGTCCGCTGCGGCATCCGCATCGTCCGCGCCATGCCCTTCAAGCCCCGCACCTCCCCCTACGACTTCCAGGGCCTCAAGCAGGACGGCCTCCAGATCATGCGCGAGGTCAAAAAGGAATTCGACGTCGCCTTGATTTCCGAGGTGCCCGGCCCCGACAAGATCGAGCCGCTTCTCGAAGTGGCCGACCTGTTCCAGATCGGCGCGCGCAACGCGCAAAACTACGATTTGCTCGAACAAGTGGCCAAGGCGAAGCGCCCCGTGCTGCTCAAGCGCGGGCTGGCCAGCACCGTGGAGGAATGGCTTACCGCCGCCGAATATCTGATCGTCAACGGTTGCGAGCAGGTCATCCTGTGCGAGCGGGGCTTGCGTTCGTTCGATCCCAGCACGCGCAATCTGCTCGATCTCGGCGCGGTCGCCGTCGCCAAGGGGCTTTCGCACCTGCCCGTCGTGGTCGATCCCAGCCATGCCGCCGGCGCGCGCAGCCTCGTGCCGCCCCTGGCCCGCGCCGCGCTCGCCGTCGGCGCCGACGGCCTCATCGTCGAAGCGCATCCGGATCCGCTCAACGCCTTCAGCGACGCCGCCCAGCAGCTCGAAAGCTCCAAATTCAAGCTGTTCCTCGACGATCTCGCGCCGTGGATCGAACTGGCCCGCAAAGAACGCGGCGCTCCCAGTCCCGTCTGAACCGGAAAGGCCATCGCATGAATGCCCCCATCCTGTATCTGGGCCCCGAAGGCACCCACTCGCACGAGGCCGCGCTGCGTCGCTTCGGCCCGAAAGCCAAGCTTATCCCGTGCCTGTCGCACCACGAAATTTTCTCGCGTCTCTGCGAGCAGCGCGGCGCGCGGCGCCCCTTGGCCATCGTGCCCGTGGAAAATTCGTCCGAAGGCCCGGTCACCCAGACGCTCGACCAGCTGGCCGACCATCCCGCCGTCGGCATTCTCGACAGCTTTTCGCTGCCGGTGCCGCAGCATTTGATGGCCCGGCCGGGCACCCGGCTGGCCGACGTCCGCCGGGTCTGCAGCCATCCGCAGGTACTCGGCCAATGCCGCGCCACGCTGGCCCGCCTGCTGCCGCGCGCCGAATTGGTGCCCGATGCCAGCACGGCCACCGCCGCCGGCCGCGCCGCCCAAGAACCGGGCACCGCCGCCATCGCTTCCGGCGCCGCCGCCAAGATCCACCGCCTCGCCATCCTGCGGAAGAACATGCAGGACAGCGAAAAGAACGTGACGCGGTTTTTCACGATCACCGCCGCGAAGACGAAGCCCCGCGCCGCGCGCACCGCGCGCAAGCTCCGGTCGCTGATCCATCTGGTGATCGGCAACCGGCCCGGCGCGCTGCTGCACGTGCTCGCGCCCTTCGACGCCTCCGAAATCAATCTCACCTTCATCCAAAGCCGGCCGCTGCCCGGCCGCCCGTGGGAATACGGGTTCTTCATCGAGGCCGCCACGGACTGGCGCACCCCGTCCGCGCAGGCGGCCTGGCAACTCGTCCGCGCCTTGTCCGAGTCGGGCCGCAAAATCGGCACCTATCCCGTCGCTTGACCGCATGGATGCCCTCTTTCATCTGCGCGACATGATCGCCTCCCTGGACGGGCCGCTGGTGGATGACCTCTGCGCGCGGGCCCGCTTGCCGCGGAACGAATCCCTCTACGCGCTGAACGGCACTCCCGCGCCAAAGCTGGAGGCGCTCGCCGGGCCCTACGCCGAATCGACGTCGCTGCCGGGCCGGGTCCTCCTCCTGCGCCCGTTCTACGTCCGGGTCCTGTTGGCCGGCCTGTGCGCGCCCGGCGGCGGCGACGCCGAGCGGAACGCCTGCATCGCCGCCGACACGGCCTGCCTCAATTCGCTGGCGCGGCGCCTGGCGCTCTCCATCCACGTCGCCACCCGCAAGCGCGAGGCGCTGCCCGATGCCCTGCAGGCCGCCCTGCGCAGCGGCGCTCCGGCGCGCGTCGAGGCGGCCATCACGAATCTCGCCGTCGAAGCCGACGTGATCGCCCGCGTGGAAAAACGCGCGCGGAAAAACGATGCGCCGGCAGAAACGCTCCACCGGTTGTCCGCGCTCTATGCGGACTGGATCATTCCGCTGTCGCGCAAGATCCAGGTCCACGGCCTGCTGGCCCAACCTTGAGCCGCAACCGGTTTTTCCACGGTTCCGGCCCTTTTGGGCTTTCCTCCGCCCCCCGCCGCGTGGCATCTTTTTCGGGCCATGAAAAAGACCATCACCATCACGCTTGAAAGCGGCCAGAAAATTCCCTGCCCCTCCCAGACCCTCGTGGGCGAACTGCTCCACGATCCGGCCGATTCCGCGACGGGCCTGCCCTATCTCGGCGCGCTGGTGAACAACGAGCTGGTCACCTTCGGCTACACCCTCGACATCGACTCCACCGTCCGGTTCGTCACCATGGCCACGCCCGGCGGCATGCAGATCTACGTCCGCTCGCTGTCCTTCCTGCTCGCCAAGGCGGTCAAGGATCTCCATCCCGGCGCCCGCTTTTCCGTCGAGCACGCCCTCGGCCCCGGCCTCTATTGCGAATTCGAGACCGCCGGCGTCCGCGGCATGTCTCCCGAACAGGCCGACGCCCTCGAAGTCCACATGCGCAGCCTCGTCGCCGCCAACCGTCCCATTCTCCGCCAGCGCATTTCCTACACCGCCGCCATCGAGCAGTTCACGAAGAACGGCCAGGACGACAAGGTCTCGCTGCTCCGCTTCACCAACACCCCCAAGATCGTCACCTACGTCTGCGAAAACTTCTCCGATCTCGCCACCGGGCCCATGACCCGTTCGACCGGCCCCCTCCAGTTCTTCCGGATCGTCCCCTACCAGACCGGCTTCGTCCTGCAGATGCCCACCTGCGACACCGCGCCGCGCGTGCCCGACTTCCAGCCCATCCACGTCCTCACCGAAACCTTCAAGGAATACAACCGCTGGGGCCGCATCCTCGGCGTCAACACCGTCGGCCGCCTCAACGAAATCATCGCCGCCAACGAAATCCGCGACTTCGTGAAGGTCGCCGAAGCCCTCCACGAAAAGAAGATCGCGGCCATCGCCGACCAGATCGCTTCGAATCCCACCGTCAAGTGGATCCTGATCGCCGGCCCGTCGTCCTCCGGCAAGACCACCTTCGCCAAGCGCCTGGCGATCCAGCTCCGCGTCAACGGGCTGCGACCCGTCACCCTCGGCACCGACGATTACTTCGTCGACCGCGAGCACACCCCCCGCACCCCCTCCGGCGAGTACGATTTCGAACATCTCCACGCCGTCGACGTGCCCACGCTCAACCGCGACCTCGCCGATCTCGACGCCGGCCGCGAAATCCAGCGGCCCACGTTCGATTTCCACACGGGATCCCGCGCCTACAAAGGCAAAACCCTGCGCCTCGACGACGACCAAGTCGTCGTCCTCGAAGGCATCCATTCCCTGAACCCCGAGCTGACGCCCGGCCTGCCCGACGCCCGCAAGTTCCACATCTACATCTCGGCGCTGACCCAGCTCAACCTCGACAACAACAACCGTATTCCCACCACCGACAACCGCCTGCTGCGGCGCCTCGTCCGCGACCACCGCTACCGCGGCCATTCCGCCACCCGCACCCTCGAGATGTGGCCCAACGTCGGCCGCGGCGAACGCACCTGGATCTTCCCCTTCCAGGAAGAAGCCGACGCCGTCTTCAACTCCGCCCTCGACTACGAGCTCGCCATCCTCTCCGTCCTGGCCCGGCCGCTCCTGTCCGAAATCAAGCCCCACCAATCCGTCTACGCCGAAGCGCGCCGCATGCTCGAGTTCCTTTCCCACTTCATCCCCCTCGCGGCCGACGTCCCCCCGCCCGTCTCCATCATCCGCGAGTTCGTCGGCGACTCGGACTTCGACTACTAACGCCTTGCCAACGCCCCCCATCCGGAGCTACTGTACTTTTCCGTGATGCCCACCTACCAGCTTCAGGCGTTTTTCCTCCGCATCGGACTTGCCTTGGCCGCCGGCGTGCTGATCGCCATCGTGCCCGTCGCCCAGCGCCGGGCCCGCTACGAACCGCATCTCGCCAAACGGATCTCCCTCCATCTGCTGGCGCTCGTCGCCTTGATCGCCTTCGGCTTCTACGTCGTCTATCTCTGGAACCGGTTCGTCCCGCAAGAACCCGAAACCCCCGCCCCCGTCGAATACCCCGCGGCGCCGGCCCTTCCCGCCGCGCCGCCTTCCGCGTCCGCGCCCTGACCCGCCCCCCCCCTCTCTGGTTTTTCCACGCTACGTAAAAACTTGGGAATGTCCGAAAGCGTGTGACGGCTAGGTGGCGGAGAGGACGCGGAAGACG
>CALMNW010000033.1 GCA_937872095.1 uncultured Verrucomicrobiota bacterium | reverse complement strand
GCCGACATCCAGCGCTACCGCGCCCCCCGCTGGGCCCTCCACGAAATCTGCCGGCGCATCTCCACCCACCAGATCCGCAACATTTCCACCCTCGGCGGCAACGTCTGCCGCGTGTTCCCCTGGGCCGACCTCCCCGTCGTCCTCCTCGCCATGGATGCCCGCATGGTCATCCAGTCCGACGTCGAAACCGAATTCCCCGCCGACGAATACTTCAAGACGCAGCCCGCCAAGCGCTTCCTCGACGGCAACGTCCTCACGTCCGTCAAGGTTCCGGCCCTCATGGCCCACCACGGCTTCGGGTCCATCAAGGTCGTCCGCACCGAGGCGTCCTTCGCCATGGTCACCGTCGCCGCCTTCCTCGAGCTCGACGGACAAAACATCAAGTCCGCGCGCGTCGCCGCCGGCAGCGCCATCCCCTTCCCCCGCCGCCTGCCTTCCGTCGAAGCCGCCCTCGTCGGGCGCGAAGCGACCGCGGCCGTCTTCCAGGAAGCCGCCGCCAAGGCCGGCCACGACGCCCCCTGGCGCGGGCGCGAGGGCATGACCCCCGACTATTCCCGGCATCTCGCCGAAGTTTCGATCATGGACGCATTGGAGCGGGCCGCCACCTTCGCCCGCGAAAGGGCCGAATAATGAAGAAGAATCCCAACACCGTTTCGTTCACGCTCAACGGCGAGCGCAAGACGTTCATCACCGAGCCCAACGAGAAGCTCTTGGCGCTTCTCCGCCGCGAAGGCTACAAGGGCACCAAGTTCGGCTGCGGCCAGGGCACCTGCGGCGCCTGCACGGTCCTGATGGACGGCCGGGCCATCTACTCCTGCCTCCTCTTCGCCATGCAGGCCGAGGGCCGCGACGTCCGCACCATCGAAAGCGTCGGCACCCACGAGAAGCCCTCCGAGTTCCAGCAGGAACTCATCGACGGCGCCGCCGTCCAGTGCGGTTTCTGCATCCCCGGCATGATCATGAGCGCCGAGGCCCTCATGAAGGCCGAAGACGTCTATCCCGACGACGTCGTCCGCGAATACATGGACGGCAACCTCTGCCGCTGCACCGGCTACGAAAAAATCTGGGGCGCCCTCCGCCGCGTCCTCGACCGGAGAGAAGAGGGCAGAGAGCAGAGTTCAGAGTCCAGGTCCGACCCGAAAGCCTGATCGACCATGCCTCTGTTCCTCCATCTGACTTCTGTTTTCCGTCCCGCCCGACCTCTGTTCTCTGACCTCTGACCTCTATCAAGGAGCCCCCATGACCGCCAATCCCACCGCCAACTTCAAGCAGGTCAACCACTCCGTCCGCAAGGTCGACGCCGTGCAGCTGGCCCTCGGCAAGCCCTCCTACGTGGCCGACTTCGCGCCCCGCGACGCCCTCGTGGTCAAGATGCTCTGGAGCCCGCATCCCCACGCGAAGATCGTCTCCCTCGACGTCTCCGCGGCCGAGAAGATGCCCGGCGTCAAGGCCGTCCTCTGGCACGGCAACGTGCCGCGCATCGTCCACTGCACCGCCGGCCAGGGCTTCCCCGAACCCTCCCCCTACGACACCTTCATGTTCGACACCAAGGTCCGCTTCGTCGGCGACCGCGTCGCCGCCGTCGCCGCCGAGACCGAGGAACAGGCCCTCGCCGCCCTCGCCAAGATCCAGGTTAAATACGAACTCCTCAAGCCCGTCTTCTCCATCGACGAAGCCATGGCCGACGGCGCCCCGATCATCCACGACGAGCCCGAAGCCCACGTGCCCATTCCGATCCCCTACGAACCCAAGAAGAACCTCGTCGCCAAGGTCGGCTGCGAAGCCGGCGACTTCGAAAAGGGCATGAAGGAAGCCGACTTCACCTTCGACGACGTCTACGAGACCCCCTACGCCCAGCATTGCCCCATCGAGCCCTACGTCTCGCTGGCGCACGTCGATTCCTCCGGGCGCATCTTCATCACCACCTCCACGCAGGTCCCCTTCCACTGCCGCCGCATCGTCGCCCAGACCCTCGGCCTTCCCGTGCAGAAGATCCGCGTCATCAAGCCCCGCATCGGCGGCGGTTTCGGCTCCAAGCAGGAAATCCTGCTCGAAGACGTCGTGGCCCTGTTCGCCCTGCGCACCGGGCGCCCCTGCCTGTGGCAGTTCAACCGCGAAGAAAACTTCCGCACCGGCCGCACCCGCCATCCCATCCGCGTCCGCATCCGCGCCGGCATCAAGAAAGACGGCACCATCACGGCCATCGGCATGGACTGCTGGAACAACACCGGCGCCTACGGCGGCCACGGCCTGACCGTCGTCTCCTGCTGCGGCTCCAAGGTCCTGCCCCTCTACCGCTGCGACAACATCCACTTCGACGGCAAGGTCTACTACACCAACCTGCCCGTCGGCGGCGCCTACCGCGGTTTCGGCGCCACCCAGGCCTTCTTCGCCATGGAATCCACCATGGACAAGATGGCCGAAGCCATCGGCATGGATCCCCTCAAGCTGCGCCAGCTTAACCACATCAAGTCCGGCGAAGGCTCTCCCATCTTCGCCGCCCTCGGCGAAGGCAAAGAAGGCGTCCCCATGACCGTCGGCTCCTGCGCCCTCGGCGAATGCATCACGAAGGGCGCCGCCGAAATCGGCTGGGACAAGCGCACCGACTGGCGTGCCAAGACCGGCCGCTACCGCCGCGGCATCGGCATGGCCTGCCTCATGCAGGGCTCCTCCATCCCCCACATCGACATGGGCGGCGCTTCCATCAAACTGAACGAAGACGGTTCCTTCAACCTCCTCGTCGGCGCCACCGACCTCGGCACCGGCTCCGACACCGTGTTGGCGCAAATCGCGGCCGAAGAACTCTGCACCGCCACCGACAAGATGATCGTCTACTCGTCCGACACCGACATGACCCCCTTCGACGTCGGCGCCTACGCGTCCTCGACCACCTATCTTTCCGGCGAGGCCGCCCGCAAGGCCGCCGCCGACGCCAAGCGCCAGATCCTCCACACCGGCGCCGAGATGCTCAACCTCCCCGAAGACCAGTGCGTCTGCAAGGACGCCCACGTCCAGAGCAAGGACGGCAAGAAGAGCGTCTCCTACTCCGACATCTCCTGCTACTCGCTCTATTCCAAGAACCAGTACCAGATCATCGGCACCGCCTCCCACATCACCCAGAAGTCCCCGCCGCCGTTCGCCGCCCACTTCGCCGAAATCGAAGTGGACACCTGGACCGGCAACGTCAAGGTGCTGAAGTACGTCTCCACCATCGACTGCGGCACCGCCATCAACCCGGCCCTCTGCGAAGGCCAGACCGAAGGCGGCACCCTCAACGGCATCAGCTACGCCCTCACCGAGCAGTACCTGTTCCGCAACGGCCGCATGACCAACGCCTCCTTCACCGACTACCACATCTTCTCCATGCGCGACGTCCCGCCCATCAAGGCCATCATCGTCCCGTCCTTCGAAGACACCGGCCCGTTCGGCGCCAAGTCCGTTTCCGAAATCTGCATCAACGGGCCCGCGCCCGTCTTCGGCAACGCCATCTACAACGCCACCGGCGCCCGCCTCAACGAATTCCCCTTCACCCCCGAGAAGGTCCTGAACGCCATTCGGGCCGTTAAGAAATAAAGCCGTCTCTCGCCAAGAGCGCAACGTGCGCAGAGATGGAGCCCCGACGCCCTCGTCGGGCAGGCTGTTCACTTGAATATTGGATATTGAGCGTTGGTTATTGGATATTGGCAGCCCCCTTCACTCCGGAGAAGGTCCTGAACGCGATTAAAGCCGTGAAGCGCTAGGAACCCTCACCACAGAGACTCAGAGGTCGAGCCCGAGATCTCTGACACTCTCGAAAGAATGGGCCGGAGAAAAACGACTTCGTTTTCCTTCGGCCCTTTTGCTTCTCTTCCCGATTCCCCCTCTGTGGTGAATCCCCCATCCATTCTCTATACATTAACTTGCACATTTCGCAATCTAGTGTAGAGTCTTTTCAGATGCAACCTATCCGTCAACTCGAACGCCTGCTGGAGGATCTGGCCACGCCGGAACACTATCTCTTTTCCGCCGCCGATCTCCAGGGCGCCTGCCCTCCGGCCACCGACTCGGCCGTCCTGCTCCACCGCGCCCAAAAGGCCGGACTCCTCCGGCGCGTCTGCCGCGGCATCTATCTCTATCCCCGCATCGACCTTCCCCGCGGCCGCGTCCTCTTCCACGTGGCCGCCCTCCTGCGCGCCGCCCAATTCAACTACATCAGCCTCGAAACCGCCCTCAGCGATGCCGGCCTCATCTCGCAAATTCCGATCGACCGCATCACCCTCATGTCCTCCGGCCGCACCAACGTCATCCGCTGCGGCGAATTCGGCCGCATCGAATTCGTCCACACCGTCCGCCGCCCGGCGGACGTCGCCGGCCAGCTCGCCTACGACTCCGACTGCCGCCTCTGGCGCGCCGTCCCCGCCCTCGCCCTGCGCGACATGCGCGCCACCCGCCGCGATCTCAGTCTCGTCAACCCGGAGGTCGCCCATGAACTTGTTTGACCGCCTCGCCGAAGAAGCCCTGCGCTCCGCCCCCGACCACGCCCCCCTGCGCGCCGTCGTCGAAAAGGAACTCCTGCATCACGACATCCTGCGCGAAATGAACGCCGCCAACCTCCTCGCCCGCCTCACCTTCATCGGCGGCACCTGCCTCCGCGCCTGCTACGGCTCCCCCCGCCTGAGCGAAGACCTCGATTTCACCGGCGGCGCCGACTTCACCCGCGAATCCCTCTCCACCCTCGCGCAGGTCCTCGTGCGGACCCTCGAAGCCAAGTACTCCCTCCAGGTCCGCGTCTCCGAACCCGTCAAGGAAACCGACGGCGTCGACACCTGGAAGCTGACCGTCCTCACCCATCCCGGCCGCCGCGACCTCCCGCCCCAGCGCATCCACGTCGACATCTGCGCCATTCCCAGCCGCGACCGCCGCCCCATGATGCTACGCAACCTCTACGGCGTGGATCTGGGCACCTCCGGCCTGATCCTCCAGGCCCAGAGCCGCGAGGAAATCCTCGCCGACAAGTTCATCGCCCTCGCCTTCCGCCCCAACCGCCTCAAGAACCGCGACCTCTGGGACATCGCCTGGCTCAAGCAACAAGGCATCGAACTCCCCGCGTCGCTCATCCCCCTCAAGATCGCCGACCACCGCCGCACCCCGGCGGACTTCACCGCCGCCCTCGCCGGACGCCTTGCCGCCCTCGAGAACGATCCCGCCCTGCGCACCGCCTTCGTCGCCGAAATGCAGCGCTTCCTGCCCTCCCGCCTCGCCGACCAGACCGTCGCCCAGGAATCCTACTGGATCTATCTCGTCAATCTCCTCCACGACGAATCCCGCCGCGCCCTCTCCGCCCTATAGCCTCCCCCTCCTCCTTCCCCCCTTGGACATTGGATATTGAATATTGGATATTGGCAGCCCCCTTTACCCCCGAGAAGGTCCTGAACGCCATCAAAGCGGTCAAATCCTAATCTTACTCTTAATCGTAATCTTAATCCCCCCACGGGCCGCGATTCAATCGCGGCCCTTTTCCTGCCCGCTCATAGCCCCTCTCGCCGCAGAGACCGCCGAGTTCCGCCGAGAAAACCGCCCGATCCCGATCCGCCTCACGCCAAGGCGCCAAGCCCGCCAAGTTCCGGAAAGGTAGGGACGGCTCGCCGAGCCGTCCGCACGGGCCGCGATTTTTATCGCGGCTTTTTCCGTCGCCGGAGCGCGGGCGTCCGCCCGCTCACAGCCCCTCTCGCCGCAGAGAACGCAGAGTTTCGCGGAGAAAACCCGGTCGAAGGGAGATCTCGCGCTTAATCGCGGCTTGAGGTTTTTCCACACCGTGGAAAACTTTTTTCCATAGCGTGGAAAAATCCGCTTCCGATCCTAATGCGGCCCGTTCAGCAGCCCGAAGCGGACGTTGTCCACCAGGTAGGTATTTCCCAACCCCGGCTGTCCCGGCAGCCCCAGCGTCTGGTTGAGATCGAACCCGAACTGGGTGATCCCGTCCATCTTGAACAGCGCCGGAATCGCCGCGTGGTCCACGATCCACTGCCCGTCGAACAGCACCGAAAAGGTCGCCGACGCCAGGTCGTAGATGAAATACGTCCGGTACCGCGTCCCCGCCTCGAACGTGCCCACTTCCACGAACGTCTCGTAGCTCGGTTCGTCGAAAAACCGAATGATCCGCCCGTCGTCCAGGAACCCGAACAGGACCTGCATCCCGTTGCCGTCCGCGCGCGAAAAGCGCACGAAGAACATGCCGCCGCCGCCGTTCACCTCCGCGAACTCCATGTCCCAGGTCAGCAGGTAAGCCGCCGGGACATTGGTCGCCCCCAGATAGGCGATGTAGTCCAGCGCGGTCGCCGGCGGCACCGTCAGCAAGGCCGCCTGCCCGTCGAGGCCGTTGGTGACGACCGCCGTGCGCTCCCCGTGTCCCTCGTACCACGCCACCGAATTCAGCGGCCCCAGCGACGGCGTCCGGAATACGTCCAGCACGTCGCCCGGCGCATCCCCCTCGTAGTCGTCGATGACGAACGTCACCAGGGGATTGTGCATGGGCGCCGTCGCCAGCACCCGGTAGAACGTCGGCACCTCCGCCGACATCGTCGTCCCCGTCGGCGCGATGGAATCCAATTGCGCCGGCAGATTCGAAAATCCGGCCCACGGCCCGCCTGCTTGCGGCGCCCATTCCACGCGGAAACTCGTCGAACCCACGTTCGTCGGGTAGGTCCATTCCAGCGTCCCGTTGCCGGAAGCCGTGATTTCCAGTTCCGTCTGCCCCCGGGCCGCCGCGCCCAGCAGCACCCCCGCCAGCCCCCAAGCGATCATCCGACTGTTCACGTTCCGCCTCCTGTGCCGCCCCAAATCCTACACCCCGCCCCGCCCCCCTGTCCATGCCGCCGAACGCCAAGCCGACGATTTCGCCGCGATCTCCGCCCTTCCCCATGCGTTCAATCGCGCCCACCATCTGCGTCCCGGCGCAGGAGAACTCGATGTTTTTCCACACCGTGGAAAACATTTTTCCATAGCGTGGAAAAATCCATCAAAGTTTTTACGTTCCGTGGAAAAATCGCCGAAAGTTTTTCCATAGCGTGGAAAAATCGGGCCGTTTTTTCCACGGTGTGGAAAATATTTTTCCACGCTATGGAAAAACCTGCCCCCGACCGCCGGATCGCTGCCTATGCCGGGGCATTCGCTGCCGGATCGCCAAATATCCGCCGGTAAATCTCGTTGGCGGAGTAGGCCGACTTGGCGGGAAAATGGATAATGGGGATTTCCGCTTGCTTCAGGATGTCATCGACCTTCTGGTCCCTCTCGATGCGGTCGCCACGCTCGTGGCTATTGTCGTCCAGTTCCACGACTATACGGAACTCCAAAGTCTTCGGATCGCACACCACGAAATCCACGTGCTTGCTCTTTATGACCCCAAAGGCAGAGTACCAAGCTCGGTTGTCGCCGGTTTTCACTGGCTGCACGATATCCGCCAGCCGAACCTTTGAAAACACCCTGAAGTTGCTCCCCACCGCCGCCTCCAGCGCCCGGAAAAACTTCAACTCCACTGGGGACATCAACGCTTCCTGCTTCTCGTACCGATGCCCGCCCCTGGCTTCCTTCCTCTGCAGAGCCTTCACATACTGGACAAGTCCCGCCAGCACCAACAACAACGCAACCGGCAGCAGCATCTTCATGATCAAGTCCATACAATCTCCATTTCGAGCGATGTCTGCCCTAAATTCACACCGGCTGTCAGATTCGTCTAGCGAGTCATTTTCTCGCGATGTTTTTCGAGAAAACCCCGATCGGGCCGGAAATGTTTTGGCATGGCGAGGCTCTGACCCTCGAACGACTTGAATTGCGCCTGGAAGGCTTGGTTACCATAGTACTCGACCAGCACGGGGCTGAAAATCAAACGGCAATCTTCGTCGAAGGAGATCAGATGCCGATCGAACGCGGCGTCATAAGTGGCAGATAGGCAGAGTCCGTTGGCCGGGTTGAGCCGGTTGGCTTCGTCCTCCGCCCAGCCGACGATGTGGCTGGCCCGCAAGACATCAGGCACGTTCAACCCGGAAATGCAGCATTGCGCACGATACTCGTCCAAGATCAGTTCCCGGAAGAAGTCTTGGTTTACGCGCGCCTTGGCCGAACAAATCCGGTCTTTCCCCTCGCGGCTCGCATAATCCATTCCGCGATCCACCAGCAACCGCTCGGCCTTGCCGATTTCCTGTTCGTTCAGCCGACGGGTCAGTTCCGCCGGGTCGCCGCCCTTGCGCGCCAGTTCCCAGAGCTTCTGCTTGTACGGCGCCAGAATCAGGAACTCCTGGTAACTCTTCAACGCGGCCGAATAGAACCGATTGCGCCAATAGCTGGAGGGTTCCTCCCCGCCGAACATCCCGGCATCCTCTTTGCGCTGCTGTTCCAGCACCAGCTCGTACAGCTCTCCGATCCGTTCGGGCGACTTCACAGCGTAAACATCCGCGCAGTCCGAAAATTCACGGGTTTTAGCCAGAATCGGCCCTAGCAATTCAAGGGCCCTGAGGTAAGACGATGCTTTATTGCTCCCCTCGATACTCGCACCGCGCATATAGCGCAAATAACTGTCATGTGTATTCATGCTGTGTCGCAATCATACCCCTTCCCCCTTCGGGTTGTAAACACCGTCGCCTTAGGCGAGCTGCCCTAATCCCGAATAAGCTTCCTTTCGATTTTCCCGATGATGCTCCAATACAAATCAGCCAATTCTCGAGCCTCATTCTCGTCTCGGACTTCGGCAATCTCGTTTTCGGCATATCCCGATTCATAGTATCGGACAGTCTCTTCGTATATTTCCGCCCGACATCTCAACCCGTCGAGAATCTGCCCCCATTCGGTTTTTTCCAGTTCAATCGCAATTTTCATTTTATCACCAAGCTGTGATTCCAATGTGCCCCCTTCATGGCCGACAAGTCCACGGACGATGAGTCCACTTCCCTCCCTGTTTTCAGGCCGCTACACCCCCATAAATTTCTTCATTCTTCATTCTTAATTTTTAATTCCCCCTCGCGCCCCTTGGGCACCCCCCATCCTGTCCATCCTGTGAATCCTGTCTATTCTCTCTCTGCCCTCTGCGCCCTCTGCGGCAAAAATCCTCCCCTTCTCCGTTCCCCCCGTGATAGCCTGTTTCCCGAACGGAGAACCGACCGATGAACGAGCCCGCCTTTCAAGACAGCTATCCGGACGAATTCAGCCACTGCTACGGCTGCGGCCGGCTCAACGACCACGGGCTGCACCTCAAGAGCCATTGGGACGGCGAGGAAAGCGTGGCGGTTTTCCAGCCAGCGTCCTACCACATCGCGGTGCCCGGCTTCGTCTACGGCGGTTTGATCGCCTCGCTCGTCGATTGCCACGGCACGGGCACGGCGGCCGCCGCGGCTTGCCGCCACGAGGGCCGGGAACTGGGCTCCGAACCGCCCATGCGCTTCGTGACCGCCTCGCTGCACGTGGATTATCTGCGCCCGACGCCGCTGGGCGTGCCGCTGGAAATCCGTGGACGCGTCGCGGAAATCAAGGGGCGGAAAGTGGTCGTGACCGAAACGGTGTCGGCGGCCGGCGAACTCTGCGCCCGCGGCCAGGTCGTGGCGGTGCGGATTCCCCCCACCATGGCGCCCCCGGCGTAAACGAGCCGCGATTTGTCTCGCCGCCAACGGACCGCACGGCCGGCGGCCTCCGAACGCTCCAACCATCTTGACGCATCCGCCGGCGCGGCGTAGGTTCGGGCTCCATTTTTCAGGACATCCCATGCAAGACCAGCCAACCCAAACCCGCGGCCTTCCGAAGCTCCGTCTCGTTGCGTTTCTCGCCTTGGCGGCGGCGACGCTGAGCGGCTGGGTTTCCCCGCCGATGGCGCTGGCGGCGGGCTTGGTCTTTGCCTTGGCGCTGGGAAATCCGATCCCCGAGGCGAGCCACCGGGCCTCGAAGCTGCTGCTGCAGTGGTCCGTGGTCGGCCTGGGCTTCGGCATGAACCTGGCGGCCGTATGGGCGGCGGGCAAGACCGGGTTCGGCTTCACCGTGGCGACGATTTTCGGAACCCTGCTCGTCGGTTTTGGGCTCGGCCGCCTGCTGAAGGTGGAGGCGACGACGTCGCATCTGGTCTCCGTCGGCACGGCGATCTGCGGCGGCAGCGCGATCGCGGCGGTCGGCTCGGTGCTGGACGCGGATTCCAAAGCCATGTCGGTGTCGCTCTGCACGGTATTCGTGCTGAACGCGGTGGCCCTGCTCGTGTTTCCCCCGCTGGGCCATCTGCTGGGAATGGACCAGGCGCATTTCGGGCTGTGGTCGGCCATCGCGATCCACGACACCAGTTCCGTCGTGGGCGCCGCGGCGAAATACGGCGAAGAGGCGCTGGGCATCGCCACCACGGTGAAACTGGCGCGAGCCCTGTGGATCTTCCCGATCGCGCTGGGCGTGGCCCTGGCGAAACGGCACGGCACGAAGCGGGTCAAATGGCCCTGGTTCATTTTCGCCTTTTTGGCCGCGGCGGGCGTCCGCACCCTGTGGCCGCAAGGCGCGGACGTCTACGGTTTCATCCAGCACGCGGCGAAGCTGGGGCTGACGCTGACCTTGTTTCTGATCGGCGCGGGCCTGTCGCGGGAAGCGCTCCGGAGCGTCGGGTTCCGGCCCATGCTCCAGGGCATCCTGCTGTGGATCGTGGTGTCGCTCGCGGGCTTGGCGGCCGTGCAGAACGTCCTGCGCTAAGGCAAATCTATCTATTCTATAACCGCCGAATCCGTCCGGGACGAGGTCGTCCCGGCTCCAAACAGCCTCGGAATCCATGCCTTTGGAGCCCCCGACGACCCCGTCGGGGGATAAATCATTGGCCGCGGCATCTCGAAAATCGATCTGTGTTTTCTCTGCGCCATCCCCGGCATTCCGGTCGAGATTATTTGACCGGTTTTTAACGGTCGCCGGGTTGCATTTTCCGGATCCTGCCGTAGCCTGAAAGTGGAGCTCGGCGGAAGAGATTGGATGGCCAGCTGCCCGAGGCGAGAACGCGGAAGATGCGATGATGGGCTGGTCTCCGCTGAGCTCCCAATTCGTTTGCTCCTCTCCCCCTGGAAATTCCGCCGCGCCGGTTTTCGTTCCGCGCAATGCGCGCCGGCCGGCGTTCGTCGTGGCCAAACGGGCGCCGCCTTGCTAGGATTTCGCCCCATGAACGACGCCAAAGGCGAAGCCTTGATGAAGGCGGCCAATGCCGCCGATCCGGATCTGGTCCGGGATTTGGTGGAGCATGGCGCCCCCGTCGATGCCCGCAGTCCGACCGGCTGGACCCCGCTCATGGCCGGCGCCAACAAGGGCCAGCTCGAAATCGTCGAGTATCTCGTCGCGCAGGGCGCCGACGTCGAGGCCAAGAACCAGAACGGCTGGACCCCGCTCATGTGGGCGACGCTGAAAGGCCACACGGAAATCGTGCGCCACCTCGCCGACCACGGCGCGGATCTCCGCGCGCGGGGCGACGACGGCAACCCGCCCCTCTCCCTCGCCGCCGACGGCGGCTCCTTCGAAATCGTCCGCCTGCTGATCGAACGCGGCGTCCCCCTCGACGAGCAGAACAAGCACGGCCAACTGCCGCTCATGTCCGCCGCCCGCAACGGCCGGCTCAACATCGTCTGGTTCCTCCTCGAAAAAGGCGCCGACGCCGATGCCGGCGGCCGGGAGAACAATCCCCCGCTCGTCCTGGCGGCCGTCGGCGGCCATCTCGAGGTCGTGCGCTGCCTGCTGGCCCGCGGCGCCGCCATCAACGCCAAGGGCCGCGCCGGCCGCACGGCCCTGATGGCCGCCGCTCTGCGCGGCAACCTCGCCGTCGTCCAGTGCCTCCTCGAGCATGGCGCCGCCGTCAACGCCCGCAACGACTACGGCAAAACCGCCCTGCGCCTCGCCGCCCTCGACCACCGCGACGACGTCGTCGCCTTCCTCCTGGATTGCGGCGGCACTCCCTAGCGCCGCGGCGGCCGGATTGCCTTTCGGGGCGCCCCGTGCCACAGTGGCTCCATGTCCACGACCCGCTTCATCCGCGACGAAGAACACTATGCGGAGGTGCTGCTGCGCGCGCGGGAGGTGAAGCGGACGCTCTGGATCGGCACGGCGGACCTGAAAGACGTCTTCGTGATGCGCGGCAAGCGCGCCCGGCCCTTCCTCGGCGAAGTGGCCGACTTGCTCGATAAAGGCGTAAGCGTGCGCCTGATCCACGCCAAGGAGCCCGGGCCCAATTTCCGCCGGGATTTCGACCGCTATCCGATCCTCGCGACGGGCCTGGAACGGGTGCTCTGCCCCCGCGTCCATTTCAAGCTGCTGATTTTCGACCTGCAGACCGCCTACATCGGCTCCGCGAACCTGACCGGAGCGGGCATCGGCATGAAAAGCGACGGCAAGCGCAACTTCGAAGCGGGCATCTGGACCGACGATCCGCAACTCGTGGCCGCGGCCATCGCCCAATTCGATTCCGTGTGGATGGGCGCGCACTGCGACGGCTGCCGGCGGCAGGCGTTTTGCCACGACGGCATCGAGTAGGGTCATGATTGCATGGGCCTTGTCTCTCCCCCGACGAGGTCGTCGGGGGCTCCAAGAACGGGACTTCCGCGGCTGGTTGGAGCCGGCACGACCCCGTGCCGGGGTTGTCCGACATCCATTTACCGAGCCGCCGCCTTCTTTCCATTCGACGCGCCGCGAACCGCGCAGTAGATTTGCCCGTGAGCCGGCGTTGCGGGCCGGCGAACGAAGGAGCCGATCATGACGAAAATCACCGCCCTGAAGATCCTCAACCCCCTCCTCGCCCTGCTCTTCCTGAACCAGGCGCTGACGGGACTGCTGGCCGACGAATTGCCCCGGGAAGCGTTCGAGATCCTGCACGAAGGCGGCGCCTACGTCCTGATCGCGGCGGTCGTCCTGCACGTCGTCCTGAACTGGAACTGGGTCAAGGCGACCTTCTTCCGGAAAAAACCCGCCGCCCACGCCTGAACCAACCCGGAGACCGAGCCATGACCTACTATTTCACCCGGACGACGTCGCTGGATTACGAACAGGCCCTCGCGCGGACGCAAGAGGAACTGAAGAAGGAAGGTTTCGGAATCATCACCGAAATCGACGTGCGGGAAACGCTGAAGAAAAAGCTCGGGGTGGATTTCCGGCGCTACAAGATTCTCGGCGCGTGCAATCCGTCGTTCGCCCACCAGGCGCTGCAGGCGGAAAGCCGGATCGGAACCCTGCTGCCGTGCAACGTGATCGTGCAGGAGCTGGAGGACGGGCGCACGGAAGTATCCGCCATCAATCCGCTCGTGAGCATGCAGGCGGTGGGCAATCCCGCGCTGGAACGGATCGGCGGCCAGGTCGCCGCCAAGCTGCAAAGCGTCGTCGAGCGGATCTAAAGGGTCCCGCCCCCCCCAGCGACCTCGCGTCGCTGGAGGCCAAGTTGGCTCCCCTGCCGCGCAAGGCGGCAGGGCCCGCCGATCTTCGAGGCGTCCGGAAAAATCGCGAGCCGCGATTCCCCTCGCCGGGAGGCACGGGTTCGGGATGCCGTTATTTCCGGACCTGGACTTCGAAGTACTGGAACCCGTCCGGCAGATCCGGCAGGTCGATGGTCACGGTGCCGGGCGAATCGCACGGGATGTTGCTGTGCGTGGCCAAGACCTGGAAGGTCGCATCGACCAGGTTGGTGGCGTAGTAGATCGCGTAGGTCCGGCCGGTCGCGCCGGGCCAGGACAGTTTCGGCGCGGCGCCGGTTTCCACGACGGCCGCGAAAATGGACGCCGGGTCGTCCAGCAAGGTGCCCGCGACGCTCTCGGCGAAGTCGCCCATGCCGTCGGCGTCGGTGTCGTCCAGCGCCGGATCGCCGCCCAGCTCGAATTCTTCCTGCGCGGTCAGGCCGTCGCCGTCCCCGTCGTCCCAGGCGTCCCGCCCGTTCTTCGGATCGAGTCCGTGGGCGGTTTCCCAGGCGTCGTCGAGTCCATCGGCGTCGGTGTCGGGCGCGGCGACGGCGACGAGGGCGTAGGCGCGGGACTGCTCGTCGAACGTGAACCGGTAGGCGCCGTCGAGCGGGCCGTTGGCCTGGATGTTTCCGCCTCCGTTTTCGGCGACGTTGGTCATGGGCACGCCGGTCTGGGCCTGGTCGTTGTCGCCCCAGTTGTCGGTCCAGGCGCCGTTCGCGGCGAACTTGAACTCGATGGAGGCCAGATTGGTGAAGACGACGTCGCAGCGCCAGACGTGGTCGTCGACGAGGCACATGTTGGTCAGGGCGGGCGCCCAGCCGTTGAACGTGCCGGCCACGCACATGGCGGCGTAGGCATGTTGCGGCGCGTCGTAGACCTGCGGGTCGGTGCCGTTTTGGTATTCCTCGAGGTTGGAATAGACGTCGTGGTCCGGATTGCCGGCGGCGTCGGACACGTCCGGATCGAGGCCGTGCGCGGTTTCCCAGTCGTCGGGCAGGCCGTCGAGATCGCGATCGGCTTCGGGCGCGGGTTCGATGCGATAGCCGCGGGTCAGGTCGTTGAAGGTGATGCGCACGCGGCCGTCCACGGCACCGGCCTGGATATTGTTGGCGCTCCACCAATCGGCCACGCCGGACATGTCGGCGTTGGTGGCGAGCTGGTCTACATCGCCCCAGTTGGTGCTCCAGCTGCCGTCGGCGGTGAACTTGTATTGGACGTCGGCGGCGTTGGTCAGGACGACGACGCCCTGCCAGGTATAGTCGGCCACCAAGGCGAGGTTGCCCGCGGCGGCGTTCCAGCCGTTGAACGTGCCGGCGACGGAGATCGAAGCGAAGAGCGACGTGGGATTGTCCGCGGTCTGGGGATCCAGCCCGGCGGCGTATTCCGCGCGGTTGTCGAAGGCATCGCCGTCGGGGTTGCCCGCGGCGTCGGCGACGCCGACGACGAGGCCGTGCTGGCTTTCCCACAAATCCGGCAGGTCGTCGGCATCGACGTCCGCGCCCTGGTCGTTGATGGACAGGCTCGGATCGCCGTAGAGGGAAAAGGTGTAGCGGTTGTTCCACCAGCCGTCGGCTTCCTGCTTCACCTGCGCGAGCGCTTGGCCAAACGTGGCGCCGTCGGAAACGACCTTGCGCATGAAGTCGTAGCCCATGGAGGCGTTGTGGCCCTTGGCTTCGGCCGGAGACCACTGGCAGGAGTAGTACCACGAGACCTGCCCCGCGGCGACCGACGCGATGCCGCCGTTGCACAACATGGAATAGCTGATGTTCAGGTCGTCGGACGGCTCCCCGCAGGAACAGCTGGACATGAAGATCGCCGCCGGGCGTTCGTCGGCGAGCAGCGGGCACAGGTACGAGTTGAAAACGTCGCCGCCGGTGTAGACGACCGCCCCGCGCGACCAGCCGTGCGCCCACCACAGCACCGTGCCGTAGGCATTGGTCATCCAGTTCCGGGCGGTCGCGCCGTCGAGCAGTTCTTCGTCCGAAACGAGCACGGAGTCGTAGTTCGTGCTCACGGACCCCTGCTCGTAGAGGGTATGGGAACCGTAGCCCTGCGGGGTCAGGACGTTGTTCTGGGTGTGGTATCCGAGCCAGCCGCCATCGGTGTTGAGATCGCTAAAGCTTTCGGGCAACAGGCCGGCGCGGCGCCAGGCGACGTCGCCCTCCAGCTCGTAATGGATGATTTTCCGGACGATTCCGCGCAGGATCCCGCGCCATTCCGGATTCATGGGGTAGACCGGGATGCGGCCGACGTAGACCTCGGGCACGAGATCGACGCCGCCCGCCAGCACCACGTCGTTGGTTTCGTTGCCGAACAGCCCGTTGCCATCGATGTCCCAGTTGCCCGTCAGGTCGGAGAAGTAGCAATCCACGGGATAGACGTAGGCTTGGTAGTGCAGCTCCTTCATCGGCAGTTCGTCGGCCGCCGGGTATGGATTGCCGATCAGCAGGACGTACTTGATGCCCATGGAAACGTAGTTGTCCTGGAGCCATTTCCGCATGCGGTCGGCCTTGCCGTCCGGCGCCTGGCCGGTCACCTCGTTCCAGCCGGTCGCCGCGGCAGCGCCGTCGACCTTCGTTTCCGTCACGACATGCACGACGTAGCCCAGCGCGCGCTTGTGGGAGACCAGGCCGTAGAGGTTGGTCGAATCGGAATAGATGGCGTCGGTGGTCATGACGACGAAGACGTCGCCGGTCACGGAACCGGACTTGCGCGTCGGCGCGGCGCCGGGATACCACGACCGGGCGGCCTTCGCGTTGGCCACGAGCGCCAAGGCGTCGGCGTCGAGCACGGCGTCGGACGCCAGCGGATCCGCGCGAAGCGCCGGCGCGCGGTCGAAGAAAATCGTGAAAGCCACGCGCGAGACCTGCCGGAGCGTGCTCCGGACGGGATTGTAGAGCGCCGGGTTCACGGCGACGCGCACGAGTTTCCACCGGCGCATCTGCGCAACGCCGTCCAGCGTCGCCGCCGCGGCCGGCACGTCCGCATCGGCGCCGTAGACGTCCAGATCCCGGCCGTCCACGACGTTCGTCGCCTCGCCGAAAAACGGCTCGCTATCCGCGGACGTCCGCCACGGCGGCGCGGGCCGGACCGGGCGGTTCAGGACAAGCTCGGAAGATTCCGTTTCGTCGACCGTCACCGTCACGGTGGCCAGATCGGCGTCGGGCGGCAACGCGTAGGTGAGGAATTTCTGCGGCAGCCGCGGTTGCCCGGGTTCGGAAGAAAGCGTGGTCCCCGCCCCGCCCGCGACGTCCGTGAATCCATCCTTTTCGGACACCGCGACCGGCGGCAGCTCCAGCGCCACCGAAAAACCGTCCGCTTCGGCCGCGACGGTCCGCAACAGGAACGAGATTCCGCACATCCAAGCCAAGATCGTGAAGTTCGGTCGCATGGCACCCCGGGAATATGGATTAGGTAAAACAATTTACCTGCGGCAGGCGCGGCCGTCAATCTATTGACGCATCTAAATGATGCGTAATAGGTTGCAAAGTGCATTCGGCCGGCAAATCGAGCGCGCGCCTACTTTTTCGGCGCGCGCCGCGGATCTTCCCCCGCGCCCTCGCGGAAGTCCCGCAAGGTGCCGCGCATGCGCGCGCTCCAATAGTCGAACGCATCGCGCGCGTCCTGCCACTTGCTCCACTTGTCGAACCGTCCCGTGACCTTGGCGCCGACGCGCTCGTCCACCATCGCGGCCAACCGTTCGCCGGTCTGGGCGTCGAGCGCCTCCGCCTCGACGCGCACCGACCCGGTGGCCAGCGTTTTGCCCAGCGCCACGCGCTGCAGCGCGCTGATGGCCAGCCCCACCGGCACCACCGTGGACAAGGTGTCGGCGACCGGCTTGGTCCGCCGCGCGTCGGTCACGGCGACGCGCAACCGAAGCGTGCGGGGCCCGGGCTGGTCCACGAGCTCGTAGTCCTGCCCGAGCTGCTCCCGGAGCGCGGCGTGGAAGTAGTCCAGCAGCGCCTGCCGGTCCCGGACAGACAGCCGGTCCAGGCGGCTGCCCTCGCCGACGTAGCCCGCGACCGGATCGATCAGGATCCGGTCGTAGGCGCGCACGTCCGCCGCCGGGTTGAAATAGACCAGCAGGGGCTCTTGCCCCTCCCCCTCGCGAAGTTGGGAATAGTCGCCCAGGAACCCCGACGGCTTCGCATGGCGCGCCTGGTAGGTCGTGGCACACGACGCGCCCAAGGCCAACAGCAGCAACAGACCCAGCCATTTCGCGTTCATGGATTCGCTCCTCGGATTCAGGCGTTTTCCGCCGGGTTGGGAATGCGGTAGACGATGGCGTAGTTGACGGGAATGACGACCATGGTCAGCACCGTCGCGAACGTCAACCCGCACATGATCGTCACGGCCATCGCGGCGTAGAACGCGTCCGTCACCAGCGGCAGCATGCCCAGCACCGTCGTCAGCGCCGCCAGCGCCACGGGCCGCAGGCGCGACACGCCCGCGTTGACCACCGCGCGGAACGGATCCACGCCCGCGGCGGTCTGCGCGTTGATTTCGTCGATCAGCACGATCGCGTTCTTGATCTGCATGCCCACCAGGCTCAGCATCCCCAGCAGCGCCATGAACCCGAACGGCTGGCCGAACGCCAGCAGTCCCGCCGTCACCCCCACCAGCACCAGCGGCACCGTCATGAAGATCACCGCCGGCTGGCGGATCGAATTGAACAGCGACACCACGATGAGCATCATGATCAGGATCGCCGGCGGAATCTTGCCGGCCAGGCCGGCGTTGGCGTTGGACGAGCTCTCGTGCTCGCCGCCCCACTCCATGCGGTAGCCTTCCGGCAGCGACGCCATCGCCTCCGCCAGTTGCGGCGCGATGCGCTTGAACGCCGTCGCCGCCATCTCGCCGCCCGACGTGTTGCACTTGACGGTGAGGCACGGCGTGCGGTTGCGGCGCTGCAGGCGGGCTTCTTCCGAGACGGTTTCGAAGCCGTCCACGACCTGCGCCAGCGGAATCGGCCGGTTGAGGCGCGCGCTCCAGAACCACGCGCTCGGCAGCGAATCCGGATCGGACCGCTCGCTTTCCGGCGCGCGCAGCAGGATCGGCAGGCTTTCGTCGGCGTCCTTGTAGGTCCCGATCGGCGCGCCGACGGTGGCCGCCTTGGCGGCGGCGGCGACTTCCGCGCGCGTCACGCCCAGGTTCCGGGCACGGACCTCGGACACCACGGGCCGGATCAGGTCCACGCGGTTGCGCCAGTCGGCCTGGATCTCGACCAGGCGCGGATCCGCGCGCAGGATCGCGAGGGCCCGGTCGGCGTAGCGCCGCAGGACGGCCGGATCGGGCCCCAGGATGCGCATCTGGATCTTCTGCGGATCGCCGGGCCCCAGCACGAACCGCTGGTAGTAGACCAGGGCGTCGGGCGTCTCCGTGCGCGCGAAATCGACGACGCGCGCGCCGAGACCGTCCACGAGGTGGTAGTCGTCGACGTCGACCAGCAGGATGCCGTAGGCGGAATCCGGATTCTCGGGGCTGTAGGTCAGCAGGAAGCGCAGGCCGCCCGTCGCCGTCATTTCGGTGACGCCCTTCACCCCGTCGAGTCCACGCACGAAAGCGCCGATCTGCCGGATCCGCGCGTCGGTCGCGCGGATCGACGTGCCTTGCGGCATCCACACGTGCACCATGAACTGCGGCCGGGTGGAGTCCGGGAAGAAGTTCTGCTTCACCTGCGTGAAGCCGTAGCCGGCGGCGACGAGCAGCGCCAGCAGCGCCGCCGAGGTCAGCCAGCGGTGGCGGATGCACGCGACGAGGAACGCCCGGTAGCCCCGGTAGAACTTGCCCGCGTAGGGATCGGCGTTGTCCGCCGCCGTTCCTTTTTTCTTCAGGAACGTGGCGGCCAGCAGCGGCGTCAGCGTGATCGCCAGCACCCAGCTCAGCAGCAGCGAGATCAGCAGCACGAGGAACAGCGAACGGCAGTATTCGCCGGTGCTGTCCTGCGAAGCCCCGATCGGCGCGAACGACAAGATCGCCACGACCGTGGCGCCCAGCAGCGGCCACTGGGTCTGCTTCACCACGGCCAGCGCGGCCTTGACCTTGTCCTGCCCTTTCTGCGCGGCGATCAGCACGCCCTCGGTGATGACGATCGCGTTGTCCACCAGCATCCCCAGCGCGATGATGAAGGCTCCCAGGCTGATCCGTTCGAACAGGATGCCCAGGTTCTGCATGACGAGCACCGTGCTCATCACCGTCACCACCAGCACCGCCCCGATCAGCACCCCGCTCTGCATCCCCATCGTCAGCAACAGGACGGCCACCACGATGACGACCGCCTCGATCAGGTTGACCAGGAAGCCGCCGACCGCGACGTTCACGCTGTCGGCCTGGTGGGAAATCACGCCGAATTCGATGCCGATGGGCGTCTCGGCGCGCAGCTCCTCCAGGCGCCGGTCGATGGCCTCGCCCATCGCGACCACGTTGCCGCCCTTGACCGTGGAAATGCCCAGCCCGATGCAGGGCTTGCCGTCGTAGCGCAGGAGATTCCGGGGCGGATCGAGATAGCCGCGGCGGACCGTCGCGACGTCTTTCAGGCGGATCGCGGAACTGCCCGCGCCGCCCGCCCCCGCCTGCACGATCAGCAGCTCGCCCAGTTCCTCAACCGACTTCAGCTTGCCCGTCGGGGCCAGCCGGATGAACTTGTCGCCGATCTCGATGGAGCCGGCGTCGGCCGCGTTGTTCTGGCCGGCGATGGCGTCCTGGATCTGCTTGGGTGAAATGCCCGTGGTGGCCAGGCGCGCGCGGGCAATCTCGAGATAGACGACTTCGGGTTGGTCGCCGAGCATCTCGATCTTGGCCACGTCCCGGCACAGCAGCAGCTCGCGGCGCAGGATCTTGGCGTAGGCCTTCAGGTCCGCGTAGGAATAGCCGTCGCCGTAGACGCCGTAGAACACGCCGAACACGTCGCCGTAGTCGTCGACGACCTTCGGCGCGTCGCAGCCGGGCGGCAGGCTGGCCCGCATGTCGCCCACCTTGCGGCGCAGTTCGTCCCAGATCTGCGGCAGGTCGCTCTTGCCGTACTGGTCCTTCATTTCGACCATGACGATGGAGCGGCCCGGATAGGACACGCTCGTCACCTTCTTCACCTGTCCCATCTGCTGGATGGCGACCTCGATGGGGTCGGTCACCTCTTCCATCACTTCCTGCGCGGTCGCGCCGGGATAACTGGTGACGACCTGGGCGTTCTTGATGGTGAATTCGGGGTCTTCGAGCCGCCCGATCCGGGTATAGGCCCACGTCCCGCCCAGCAGCAGCGCCGCCGAGAGGACGTAGGTGAGAATCTTCTTCTCGATGCAGAACTGGGCGATGCTCATGGAGCGGTCTCCGCCGCCGCCGCGCTTTCATCCAGCAGGCGCACCCGGCGCCCTTCGGTCAGGATCGCCACGCCCGCCGCCGCGATGCGCGCGCCCGGCGCCAGGCCGTCGAGCACCTCGACGTCCTCGCCCAGCCGTTTGCCCAGCGCCACCGTCTGCCGCCGCGCCGCGTAGACGCCGCCGTCCTGGGCGTCCAGCACCCAGACGAACGCCGCGCCGTCGCTCGCGAATCCCACGGCATTGGACGGCACCGCCAGGGGCCCTTCCGCGGCGGACGGTTTGACGCCTTCGACCACCACGGTCCCGCTCATGCCCGGCAGCAAAAACACGCCGTCCGGACGGTCCAGCGCGAACGTCGCGCGATAGGTCTGCGTGACCGGATCGGCGGTCGTCACGAATTCCTTCAGCTGGACCGGGAACGCCTGCTCCGGCAGCGAGTCGAACCGGACCGAAAACGTGGCCGAACCCAGCTTTTCCGGCGAGGCCAGCTGCACGTAGCCCTCCGGCACCGACACCGCGATGGTCAGCGTCGCGACGTCCTGCAGCTTCAGCACCGGCTGTCCCGGCGACACGGTGTCGAACTGGTCCGCGAAGACGTCCGACACCACGCCGCGGAAGCGCGCTTCCAGCCGCGTGTCGTCCAGCGCCTTGCGCTGGATCGCCAGTTGCGCCTCGGCCTTGGCGACCGCGGCCCGGGCCTGCGAATATTCGTCCTGCGACACCGCGTTGACCTTCAGCGCCTTTTCGATGCGGCCCAACGAGCTCTGCGCGCGTTCCAGATCCGCCTCCGCGTTCTTGACCTGGTTTTCGTAATTGCGGGGATCCAGCCGCCCGAGGACGGCGCCCTGTTCGACCACCGTGCCGCGCCGCACCGGGAATTCGACCAGGCGCCCGCCCACTTCGAAGGACAGGTCCACTTCGACGTCCGCCTCGACCGTGCCCGGAAAATACAGCTTCGGCAACGGCACGTCCGCGCCGACGACCCAGCTCTTGATCGGCCGGACCGTCGCGTCCGCCGGCTCTTCTTCCGGTTTCACCTTGAAGAAAAAGACCGCCGCCACGCCCGCCGCCAGCAACGCGCCGCCGACCACCCGTCCCGCCGCATTCTTCATCATATGCTTCATGCCCGCACTCCCGTTTGCTCCGTCTGCTCGAAATCCCAACCCCGCGCGCCCGTTCAGCGCGCGGGTTCCACCGCCCAGCCGCCGCCGAACGCCTTGTAGACCGCCACCAGATCCGCGGCCGACTGCCCCCGCGACTGGGCCAGGGCATCCTGGTAGGACGACAGCTGCCGCTGCATGTCCAGCACGTTCTGGAAATTCGCGAGTCCGCTGCGGTAGAGCTCGTTCACCAGCTCCACGCTCTGCTCCGCCGCCGCCGCCGCGTCGCGCAGGGATTCCAGGCGCTTCGTTTCGTTCACGTACGCGGCCAAGGCGGTCTCGCACTCCTGGTAGGCCGCCAGCACGGCCTGCTCGTAGGCCGCCAGCGCCGCCCGCGCCGACGCCTCCTCCGCGCGCACGTGGTTGCGGATCTTGCCCGCGTTGAAGATCGCCCAGGTCAGCGAGGGCCCCACGGTGAAATCCTGCGCCGCCGTGGTGAACAGCTCCCCGCCGTCCGTCGCCGCCAGCGCGAACGTGCCGTTCAGGGACAGCGCCGGAAAGTAATCCGCCTGCGCCACGCCGATCTTGGCCGTCTGCGCCGCCAGCGCGCGCTCCGCCGAACGGACGTCCGGCCGCCGCCGCAGCAGATCCGTCGGCAGCAGCCCCGGCAGCGCCGTCGCCGCCGGCACCGGCCCGGACTCCCGCAAAGCATCCAGCGCGCCCGGCAGCTGGCCCGTCAGGACGCACAGCGCGTTCAGCGATTTCTCGATCTGGGATTCCAGCGCCGGCACCTGCGCCGTCGTGGCCGCCAGGTTCATCTCCGCCTGGCGCACGTCGAGCTCCCCGGTCAGTCCCGCGTCGAAGCGCCCCTTCACCACCTGGAGCGTCTCCTTCTGCAATTCGATGTTTTCCTCCGCGTACGCCAGCCGCTGCTGGTTCATGCGCAGCCCGACGTATTCCGCCGCGACCTGCGCCTGCAGCATCACCTGCAGGTGGCGCAAATCCTCCTGCGAGGATTCCAGCTGCCCCCGCGCCGCCTCGACGCTCCGGCGCACCCGGCCCCACAGATCCAGCTCCCACGTCGCCGAAAATCCGGCCTGGTAGAGCCACCCCGGATTGTCCGTCGCCTCGTAGGCCTCCGGCACGTGCACCCGTTCCGACTGGCGGTCATGGCCGGCCAAACCCTGCGCGCCCACGGCCGGAAAGAAATCCGCCCGCGCCATCCCGACCGCCGCCGCGTAGGCCTCCATCCGCGCCGTGGCCGCCGCCAGATCCTTGTTCCGCGCCCGGGTCTCCGCCACCAGCGCTTCCAGCGCCGGGTCGCCGAAGACCGTCCACCACGCCGCCAAGGTTTCCGCCGATTCCCCCGCCGGCGTCTGCCACGCCGCCGGCGTCGCGACCTCCGGCGTCCGGTAGTCCGGCCCGACGGACAGGCACCCCGCCCCGCCCAGCAGCGCCAACCAACCTGCGCCCGCCAACCGCCAGGCCGTTTTCGAATCCGCACGCTGCATATGCCACTCTTTCCGCGGGCCGCGCGCCCGCCGGCGTTTCCTAAGCATGAATCTTTGGCGGACAGGCTACCACGCCGGCCGCAACGCGCTCAACTAAATAAGCGCGCGAACGTCTTGCCCATCGGCGGAAACGATCGCCGGTCCATCGCGATGGCCCGCCCGCAGGAAACGGACAACGGCCCGGGAAGGAAAGCCAAAGCGCGCCCTCCGGCGATTCGGGATTGCCGCCGCGCTTCCGGCGTCCTATCGTGGCCCCATGTGCGGACGCTATGCATCGCCGGACAAGGAAGCCATCGTGATGCGCTGGCCCAAGATCCGTTGCGGCTGCGGCGGCGCCTGGAAACCCAGCGCCAACGTCGCGCCGACGGCGACGGTTCCCCTCGTCGTCCCGACCCGGGACGGCGGGCTCGAACTCCAGGCCGCCCGCTGGGGGCTCGTGCCGGCCTGGTGGACGAAAACCGCGCCGCCGGCCCTGACTTTCAATGCCCGCGCCGAAGACGCCGCGCACAAACCGACCTGGCGCGACGCGCTGCGCACCGCGCGCGGCCTCATGCCCGCCCGCGGCTGGTACGAATGGCACCGGTCCCGATCGACGCTCGACGCCGCCGGCCGCGAAGTCAAACAACCCTATTTTCTCCAATGCCCCGGCGAACCCGTGATCGCCTTCGCGGCCCTTTGGGCGCTCTGGAATCGTCCCGACGCCGATCCCCTCCTGTCCTGCGCCCTCCTCACCCGGCCGGCCGCGCCGAATCTTGCCGCCATCCACCCGCGCATGCCGATGGCGCTGAAACCGGAACAGTTCGCCCGCTGGCTGGATCCCGCCGCTTCCCCGGACGCCCTCCAGGCCCTGCTCGCCGACGTCCGGCAGGACGTGCAGGCTCAGCCCGTTTCCACGCGCGTCAACGATGCGCGCACCGACGCTCCGGATCTGATGGACCCGATCCGGCCGGCGCCGACGAGCCTTTTCCCCGCCGACGAATCGTGATCCCCGCGAAGGAGCCCGCCCCATGAGCCTGATCATTCGGAACGCGCGCGTGCTGCAAACCACCCCGGCCGGAGAGGCGCGCATTCTCGACCGCCAGGACGTCGCCATCCGCGGCAACCGCATCGCGGCCGTTCAGCCGTCGGGCACGGCCCCCGCGCCCGACGCGGGCGAGATCATCGAAGCGAACGGCCAACTGCTGATGCCGGGGCTGATCAACTGCCACTCGCACGTGCCCATGGTGATTTTCCGCGGCCTCGCGGAAGACGTGTCGCTGGAAAAATGGTTCAACGAATACATGTGGCCCCTCGAAAGCAACCTGCAGGAAGAGGACGTCTACTGGGGCATGCTGCTGGGCCTGGCCGAAATGATCGAGGCCGGCGTGACCTGCGTGGCGGACCACTATTTCTTCATGGACCGCGCCGCCGAAGCCGTGCGGCAGGCCGGCACGCGCGCCGCGCTCGGCTGGGCCGCCTTCGGCAGCCAGGGCCTCCCCATGCTCGACCGCACGGCCGAATTCTGCCGGCACTGGCAGGGCGCGGCGGACGGCCGCATCACCACCTGGATGGCCCCCCATGCGCCGTACACCTGCGACGACGCTTTCCTGCGCGCCGCGCGCGATCGCGCCGCCGACCTGGGCGTCGGCATCCACGTCCACGTCGCCGAAACCTGCGGCCAGACGGAAGCCCACGTGGCGAAGCGCGGCCTCACCCCCATCCGCCTGCTGGACGAGCTGGGAATCCTGAAGTTGCCGACGATCCTGGCCCACGCCGTCGGCGCGACGGACGACGACGTCCGCCTGCTGGCCGACCGGCCCGCCGGCGTGGCGCACTGTCCGAAGACCTACCTCAAGCTCGCCATGGGCGTCGCCCCCGTCCACGCCATGCGCCGCGCCGGCGTCGCCGTGGGACTCGGCACCGACGGCGCGGTCAGCAACAACACCCTGGACGTCTGGGAAAGCATGCGCCTCATGGCCCTCACGCAGAAAGAAGCCACCGGCTCGCCCGAAAACCTGACGCTGGGCGAAACCCTCGCCATCGCCACGCGCGGCAGCGCGCAGGTCGTCGGCCTCGGCGACCGGATCGGCGCGATCGAGCCCGGCAAGCTGGCGGACGTCATCCTGGTGGATCTGGACGGCGCGCACCACCAGCCGCTGCACAGCGTGCCCGCCAGCCTCGTCTACGCCGCGCGCGCCGCCGACGTGCGCACCGTCGTCGTCGACGGCCGCGTGATCATGCGCGACCGCCGGCTGTTGACGCTCGACAAGGCGGAAATCATCCGGCAGGTGAACCGCTCGCTGGAGCGCCTGGCGCGCCGTGTCCCCGCCAGACGCATCCAGGTGTATCGGCCCTGATCCGCGGTTCCCCGGCCTGCACGACGTTCCGGCTCTCGATTATTCTCGTTTTTTCCGCCGGCGGTTTGAAATTCCGGCTTCCTGCGGTAGGGTGGAAGTGGAGCTCGGCGGAATAGATTGGATGGCCAGCTGCCGGAGGAAAGGGATGGGATGATGGGCTGGTCTCCGCTGAGCTCCCAATGTTTTCCTTCCCGCCCAAGTTTCCCGCCCCCGTTTCGGGGGCTTTTCGTTGCCCCCGGCTCCCGCCGCGCATCCGGCTTGCCGAAGTTGGCGGTTGCTTTCGCCGGAACGGAGTCCTAGAAAAAGCCATGGACGCATCCCCGCCAGGACGGTGGCGCCGGCAAATCATGCTCTCCGAGGAGAGCGGCGTGTTCGCGGTCGGCAGCCTGATGCTCGTCGCGTGGGTCCTGGCGGTCGCCGGCCTGTGGCGCCTGGGACGGCCCTGGGAACAATGGGTGATCATGGGCTTCGCCGAACTCATCCTGGGCCGCGGCGTCGCCGTCGCCAAAGCGGTGGAAATGGGCATGCATCCGGGCTGGATCGTGTTCCTGGCCACCTACGTGGATGCCGTGACCGTCTTCCTGTTCTACCCCGTCCTGATCCTGGCCTGCCGCAACCTGGTCGCCGGCCGGCCCGTCGACCGGCGCATGAAGGGCATCATCGAGTCGGCCGAAAAGAACGTCGCGCGCTTTTCCAAATTCAAGATCGCCGGCATTTTCCTGTTCGTCTGGCTGCCGTTCTTCATGACGGGCGTGGTGGTGGGCGCGGTGCTGGGCTACTTGCTGGGCCTGAAAACCTGGACCAACATGGCGACCGTGGTGGCCGGCACGGCGACGGCGGCGGTCTGCTGGCTGTACACCTACGGCAACCTGTACGGCTGGCTCGCGCAAATCCATTCGCAGATCCCCGCGTTCTTCACCGCCGCGCTGATCGGCACGCTCATCGCCCATCGCCTCTGGGCCGAAACGCGGAAAAACCGCTCGAAAACCGCGAAATCCGGACGGGCCCGCGCCGAACGCCCGGCCGGCCACGGGGATGCGGTTTAACCGAAATTTCACGGCCCGCGATTTGAAAATTCCGGGCCTTGCGCTACCCTATGGATAGAGCTAGGCGCAAGGGCAGAAAAGAGCGACCAGCTGCCCGCCAAGTGGCCGAGCGATGCACTTGGCAGAAAGATCGAGGAACTGGCCTCCCTCCCGCCTAGCTCGCATGGTTTTCTCCCTATTCCCCCTCCCGCCGGGAACGGCGTTCGCAGGTTTCCGTCGTTTATTCCGCGGCCCTCTTCTGCCCGGCCAGCCATTTGCGCGCCATCCGAAGCATGGATTCCTCGGCGGTGACCGCTTCCAAGGAGCGGATATCGATCCAACGCAAATCGTGGGATTCGTCGCTGACCCGATAGGTTTCATCGCCCGCGGCCCGGAACGCATAGCGGACGTCCCAATGGAAGTGCGCCGGCACGGCGCCGCGCGCGGGAATCCGATGGACGTCGACGTCGAAAATCCGGCGTGAAACGGCCGCGATGGATTTCAGGCCGGACTCTTCTTCCGCTTCGCGCAAGGCCACCCGGAAGACGTCGGCATCGCCGTCGGCATGGCCGCCCAGCTGCACCCACATGTTCAGTTTCTTGTGGTGCGTCAGGAGAACGTGGGTTCCGGCCCGATCGACCACCCAGGCGGAACCCGTGACGTGCCCGATGGCCAGCTCGCGCCGGAACGCGTCCGGCTGGGAAACGATGAAGTCGATGAAGCGATCGACGGTTTCCGCTTCGTTTGTCCAGCGGGTTCGATACTCCCGCAACTGCCGGACGACGTCTTCCCGGGCGTCATCCCGGCGGCGGACCGGAAGGGACGGAAACAGTTCCCGGAAATCCGCCGGAACCGGCGCTTCGAAAACCAATGGTTTTCCGCTGCCGGGATGGATGATCTTCAATCGGAGGGCATGCAGGCCCATGCGGCCGCCCGCCGCGCCATATCGAGGGTCGCCCGCGACGGGACAGCCCAGCCACGCCAGATGCGCGCGGATTTGATGTTGCCGACCGGTTTCCAACCGGACCCGGACCCAGGACCGCCCGTCCGCCGTGCGTTCGGTTTCATAATGCGTGATCGCCGGCTTGGCGCCGGGATGGGCGCCCACGTGCGCGCGATACTCCTCATCATCCAGGCGCAAGGGCTGATCGATGGTGCCGCGCGGGGGGTCGGGGCATCCCTCCACGATGGCCAGATAGGTTTTTTCGGCGGCGGCCCACCGGGCCATGACCGCCTCGCGCATGGCCCGGGACGTGGCGAACAGCAAGACGCCCGACGTGTCTCGATCGATTCGGTGAACCGGCCACAGCCGCACGTCTCTTCCCCGGCGCGACAACTGGTTCCGCAGGATGGCCAAGGCGTGCCGGCGAGTCTCCCCCGCGGCGCCCACCGACAGCAGGCCCGCCGGTTTGTCGACGGCGATCAGGTCGCGATCCGCATACAGGATCTCCAGCGTCGCCGGCGGACGCCTTGCCGGCTGGGAAACCGCCGAAACCTCGACGCGGTCGCCGGCATCCAGCGCGTGATCGTGCCGCGAGACGGGCGTTCCGTTCACGCGAACGCACCCCGCCCGCAATCGCTGCTGGATGGTCTTGCGCGACCAATCCCGCAATTGCGCCTGGAGAAACGCCAAAAGACCGGCGGCTTCCCGTACTGCGAACTTCTCGGACATGGATCTTTCCCTGAGGTTGCGATCATCGTGGCAGATTTCGGAACCCAAGGCGATGAAGATGGCGACGTTCCGTTTTCCGGAGGCCCGTCTCCGCGCCTTGACTCCGCCCCGTCCATCGGCGTAGGGTCGATCATCGGAAGCGGAGAGCGGATGCGTTCCGCGACCCCACGATGAACCGCGCGTATTGGAATCGAATGGCCGTTCGCTACGAGGCCGAAATCTTCAGCGTGCTGGAGCACGACCGCGCGGAGCTGATTTCGGGAACGGTGCGCCGGTACGGGAAGAAAACCCAAGCGGCCACCGACGTCGGCTGCGGCATCGGCCATTTTCTTCCCCTGCTGTCGGCCCGGTTCCGGAGCGTCTTCGCCGTGGATCTGTCGCCCCGCTGCATCGCCAAAGCCCAGGCGGCCCATCCGCGCCTGGCCAACGTGGCCTATCGCGCGGTCGATCTGGCGGCGCCCGGCGTGCGCCTGCCGCCGGCCGACTTCGCCTTGTGCGTCAACGTCGCCATCGCCCCTTCGCTCGCCCATCGAAACCGCCTGCTCGACGCGACGTGCCGGCATTTGCGCCCCGGCGGCCATCTCGTCCTGGTGGTGCCTTCTCTGGAATCCTCGGCGTTCGTCGATTTCCGCCTGATCGAATGGAATCTCCGCGACGGCATGGAACCGAACCGGGCCGTGCGCGGCGGGTTCCGCGCCTACCGGCCCACCGGCAATCCGCGGGCCCACGAGGGCGTCGTGCGGATCGACCAGGTCGAAACCAAGCACTACCTCCGGGAAGAACTGCTGGTGCTCCTGCAAAACCGGGGCCTGCGCACGCTGGAGATCGAGAAGATCGAATATCCGTGGTCGACGGAATTCACGGATCCGCCGCGCTGGATGAAAGCCCCCTTCCCATGGGATTGGCTGTTCGTGGCGCAAAAAACCTAGGCGCCGGCAGGCGCCGGCCCCGCGCCGTTCAGGCCAAGTCGTCGATGTCCTGGGCTTGGCGCTGGAGATCGGCGAGTTCGCGGCGCCAGAAGTCGGCGGTGCCCCACTCCGCGTTCAGCAAGCCGCGGCCGCCGTCGGCTTTCTGGCGGGCGCACCAGGCGGCGTAGTGCAGATAGCGCATGGCGCGCAGCGGCTCGATCAGGCGCGTCTGCGCGTCGTCGTATTCCGCGAACGTGTCGTACCCCTCCAGCAGCAGTTCGAACTCGGGACGGGCGGCGGGCAGGCGATCGGGCAGGAGCATCCAGAGATCCTGGATGGCGGGACCGGTGCCCATGTCGTCGAAATCGATGGCAAGGAACCCCTCGTCCGGCCGCCACAGCAGATTCATGCGGTGCAGGTCGCCGTGCAGGCGCTGCGTTGCGACGCCGGCGAACAGCGGCGCGATGCGGTCGAGCAACCGCTGCGCGGCTTCGAGATAGCGGCCTTCGACCTCGCGCGGAATCGCCTTGGAATCGCGCAGGAAGTCCAGATGCGCGCGGGACGATTTCCGGGGATCGAACGCGAGGCGGTTTTCCGCGGCCTTGTGCGCGCCGACCTGATGGATGCGGCCGATCAGGCGGCCGATCTGCAGCCATTCCGCGCGCGACGGTTCGTCGCAGGGCCGCCCGCCCATGCGCGGGAACAGCGCGAAAAACAGCCCGGTTTCTTCGTGCAGGGTCCGGCCCGCTTCATCCGCGAGCGGAGCGACGGCGGGCACTTCGGCGGCGGCGAGTTCGAGGAGGAAATCGTGCTCGTCCTGCAAGGCGGCGCGGGTCCAGCGGCCGGGGCGATAGAACTTGGCGACGAGAAATCCGCCGTCCTCGAGGCCGATTTCGTAGACGCGGTTGATGTAGGAGGTCAGCGGGCGGCAGATGCCGGACGCGCGGCGGCCGGAGGCCCGTTCGGCGAGATCCATGACGGCATCGGGCGTGAGCGCCGCGAAGCCGCCGAGACCGGAAGACAAGCCCACGGACGGCCTAGCGCGCCATGCCGGGCAGGTTCGGCAAGGCGCCGCCCTGCAAGGAAATCGGCACGGTAGGCCGCATCCCGCCGGACTGGCGGGGGAACAGCGCGCGGAACTCGCGGTTGCTCGTCAGCGGCTGGAAGCGCTGATCGCGCAAAATAGCCTCGCGAGCCTGGTCGCCGCCCAGCTCGATGGCCCGGCGCGCGGCGTTGACGGCGTCGGCGTCGCGCCGCACGAAGGCATAGGCGGCGGCCAGATCGAGCCACACGTCCAGATTGCCGGGCTCGCGCTTGGTATATTGCTCCAGCGCGAAGATCAACCCGTCCACGCGCTGGTCCTGCGCGAAGAACCCGGCCAGCGCGAGCACGTGCTGCGGCGGCAAATTGGAATCGGACAACAGCCGGGTGGCCAGATTCTGGTAGGCGCCCTGCATGCCCGCGGCGCGGTAGATCGACGTCAGCTCCAGCGCCTCGTCGGGGCTCAGCAGGCCGCTTTCGCGCTGCTTCTTCTCGATCTCTTTCCGGCGGTCGACCATCCGTTTCGTGCCTTCGATCTGGTTCAGGAAACCCTTGGCGCTGTCGTTCTGGGGGTCGGCCTCGGCGAAGCCGCGGATGAGCTTCTCGGCGTCGTCGAACCGCTGCGTGTTCATGTACATCTGCGCGAGGCGGAAACTGGCTTCGGGGCTGAGCGGATAGAGATCGATGGACTGCTTGAACGCGTACTCGGCTTCGTCGTACATGCGGCGATAGTCGTAGACGCCCGCGAGCGCGCTGCGGAGCTTGGAGAAGGACTTGCGCGCGCAGATGTCGCGGCGGAACTCGGGCTGGTCCAGCAGCCATTTCGTGTACCAACCCCAGAACTTGTGGTCGTTCTCCACCAGTTTCGGATCGAGGTTCGGCACCGGCTCGGCGTTGAGCTTCATGATGATCCCGTTCGGCGTCAGATAGGGATACATCCATTGGATGACGTAGCTTTCCTCGACGTAGAAATCGTGCTTGGCCTTGTTTTCCTTGAAGATGAGCTCGGCGAGAATGCCGTTGATGGTCATGACGCCGCCGACGCCCTGCACGCTGACCTTGCCGTTTTCGATCTTGATGTCCGCCCCCGCCTGGATGCGGCCGGAGTTGACGTCGTCCACGTACTTGCGGAAGGCCTCGTTGCTGTCCTCGAGCGACGGGATGTAGAGGGTGTCGCCGTAGAGGTCGCGCGTGATGTTCATGAAGGTGTTGTCGGCCAGCGCGTTCTGGGTGATGAGGTAGACGTCGGGGCGCACGTCGGCCGAATAGATCATGTAGGTCGGCACGAACCGTCCCGGATCGGTGCCGCCGTAGAACACCGCGCCTTCCGTCATCGGCGGCGGATAGTCCGGCTCGGACATGCCCAGCGCATTGGTCAGCGCGCCCCACTCGCGCGCGAAGTCCTCTTCGTCGGGGAACCAGCACCGGAAATCCTCCTGGATGCCCTTGATGCCTTCCAGACCCCAGTTGCCGAACTGCCAGCCGTAGCTGTGGCCGTTCTGCTCGGCGCCGCCGACGATGCGCAGCTGCTCCTCGTCGAACGCGTTCTGCCACAGCAAAATGCCCGGCAGCAGCAGGCCGGCCAGCATCGCCGGATACAGGGCCTTGCGGCCGAGCATCCGCTCCAGCCACGCCACGGAGAGCAGAATGCCGTAGCCCAGCCACAGGGAATAGAGCGCGTGGCTTTGGATGAATTGCACGCGGCCGATGAAGAGGTTCTGGATGTCGAGCTGCGGATTCTGGAAGATCAGGAAAATCACGCTGACGGAGAAGAACCCGACCAAGGACGTGATCAGCCACCGCTGCTGGGAAACGCCCAGATCGGAATCCAGCCGGAAGCGCGAAACGCTCAGGGCCCAGGCCAGCGCGATGGCCACCGGCGGTCCGAACACCGCGCCGGCGAAAAGCAGCTTGCCCGCCGCCGAAAGCTCGCCCTTGAACAGCGCTTTCAGGCTCATCACGTCCACGAACAGGGCGCCGGCCAGCACCGCGGCCAGGAAGGCCCAGATGACCATCTTCGTTCCCAGCGGATATTCGCGCAGATCGGCGATCTGTTTCTTCAGGTAGAGCGCCAGCATCGTGAAGAAACCCCAGCCCGCCAACAGCAGGACCGGCCCGATCAGCAGGCGGTAGATCTTCTCGGTATCCGCCCATCCGGTCGTTTCCAGCACGATCAGCACCATCGACGCCAGCACCAGTCCCAGCGCCAGCGGGAACGCCGAGCGGCGCTTGCCGCGCAGCGTCAAGCCCCACGAACAGAACGGCAGGAAGCCGAGCACGACCACCGGCAGCGAAAACTGGCTGCGCAAGTCGGACAGATAGGCGCCCAGCTGCTGGATGAACTTCTCGCTGAAGATATCCGTCGGCACGATGGCTTCGTACTGTCCGCGCGTCACCGCATGCATGAAGCCTTCCCACGTGCGCGGATAGCCCCAGTTCATCGGCGGATTCTGCTCCGAGGCGAACGGCAGGTACATGTAGAACGCCACGCCCAGTTCCGCCAGCAGGATCGTCACGCAGACGGTCTTGCCGTGCGGCAACACGAACGCCAGCGCGATCGGGATCGCCAGGAACAGGAAATTGTAGATCCAGAACGGCGTCGTGCCCGGCCCCTGCGACCACTTCCACAGGTTGGCGTCGAAATTGGGCAAGGCCTTTTGCGCCTCCGTGGCGAACAACGCATGGCCTTTGGCCGCGAAAACGAACACGACGCCGACCAGCGCCGCCGCGATCGCGAAATCGCGGAACAGGTTGGAATCCTTCATCAGCACGGCCACGGCCAAGGCCAATCCCAGGAAGAGCAGCGTCTGGTGGTTGGTCAGTCCCAACCCGAAGAGGAAGGCGGCCGCGAACAGCAGCGTGTCGCTCTTCGGCCGGCACATCCACATGTAGATCAGCAGCAGCACCACCATCTGGAAGAACGCGTTGAGGCCATAGACCTCCACGATGACGCTCTGCGACCACAGCACCGGGCTGAACGCCAGCAAGAGTCCGCCCGAAATGCCCGCCACCAGGCACAGCAGGTTTTCCGTATGGAAGCCGATCTTGTCCGTCAGCGCCGGGATGCTCCGGAGCAGGTCCGCGCCCGAACGGCTGATCAGCAGCGCCAGCAGCGCGCAGGCGGACGCCCCCGACACCGCCGAGGCCAGCCCCACCGACCACGCCGGATTGGGATGCCCGTTGTAGGTCACCCAGTGGAACATCCACTGGAAAAACCAGGTCATCAGCGTCCAGATCGGATAGCCCGGCGGATGCGGCACGCCGAGATAATCCGAGGCCACCGCCAATTCGCCGGAATCCTCCAGCGTAAGCGTCGGCGCCAAGGTGTGGAAATAGACGGCGAACGCCCCGAGCAGCACGATCCAGAAGGCCCACCAGTCGATGCGCCGGAAAAAGGCGCCGGTCAGGTTGTCCAGGAATCCTTCCTGGGCCTGGTTCGCCAGCTTTTCGATCTGCGTTTCCGATGCTTTCGTCAGTGTCATCTTGTCCACCTAGCTCGTTGGGATGCCCGCCGGCGGACGCGCGTTCCGCCGGCCGGCTTCGGTTGCCTACGTCCCGGTTCCGCCGCGCTCCAGCGCGGCCAGCCGGGCCTCCAAATTCTTGACGTGCTCCTTGAGTTTCGGCAGGCCGGCCACGTGGGCGAGGGACTTGCCGAATTCCAGCCGCGGAACCGCCGGCGCGCCCAGATACATCTGGCCGCCCGGCAAATCCTTCGGCACGCCGGCCTGCGCGCCGATCACGGCGCCGTCGCCGACCGTCAAATGTCCGGCCAACCCCACCTGCCCGGCGCAAATCACGTGCTTGCCGAGAGTGGTGGTGCCGGCCATGCCCACTTGGGAGCACAGCACCGAATGCTCGCCGACGATGCAGTTGTGGGCGATCTGCACCAGGTTGTCCACCTTGGTGCCCTTGCCGATCCGCGTTTCGCCGAAGCGCGCGCGATCCACCGTCGTGTTCGCGCCGATCTCGACGTCGTCTTCCAGCACCGCGATGCCGACCTGCGGGATCTTGGTGCGGACGCCCTGCGCATCCACCGAATAGCCGAATCCGTCGCTGCCGATCACCGCGCCGTTGTGCAGGATGACGCGGTCGCCCAGCCAGCACCGCTCGCGCACGCTGGCGAACGGATAGAGCAGGCAATCCCGGCCCAGTTTCACCCCGTGGCCCACGTAGGTCTGCGGATACAGCGTCGTGCCGGCGCCGATTTCGGCCCCGGCCTCCACCACCGCGAACGCGCCGACGGCGACGTCCGCTCCCAGCTTCGCCTGCGGCGAAACCCACGCTTGCGGATGCACGCCCCGCGGCAGCGCGGGCGGCGGCGGCGCAAACAGCGCGCACGCCGCGCCGAACGCCGCATCGGGGTCCGCGACGCGCAGCAGCGCGGGCTTCGGCGAGGAAATCGCCGCGGTCTTCGGGACGATCACCGCCGCGGCGGCGCTGGCGGCCACCTCGGCCAAATAGCGCGGCTGGGCGGCAAACGACACCTGGCCCGGTCCCGCCGCGCGCAATTCCGCCACGCCGCTCAAGACGGCGCGGGGATCCCCCTCCAGCGCGGCGCCCAGTTTCGCCGCCAATTCGCCGGTCGTCAGTTCCGCCACCGTCCGACCTCCGCCTACTCGGCTTTGACCTTGGCCGTGGCCTTCAGATACTCGATCAGCTTGTCCGTCACGTCCAGCGCCGGGTTCGAATACGCCACCAGCGGCACCGCATTCATCGTCATGCCCGAACGGTCGAGCACCAGATCGTAGCCGCCCGCCTCCGCGAAGTGGTTCACCGCCGCCATCAGTTCGTCCACGATGGTCTGGCGGGATTTCAGCACCTGTTCGCGCATCTGCTTGAGCTTGGTTTCCTGCGTGCGGCGCGCGCGCAGCTCGAATTCCTGCAATTCCGTCAGCTTGTCTTCGGCCTCGTCGCGCTTTTGGATGCGCGCGTCTTCCGTCAGCAGCGGATTCTTGGCCGCCTCGCGCAGCTTGGCCACTTCGTCCTGCAGCGCGCGGCCTTCGGCCATGATTTTGTCCATTTCGTCCTGGATGGCGGTCTCCGCCTTCTTCAGTTCGGCCTCCGCCGCCTGCGTCTTGGGATGCGCCGTGAACACCTTGTCGAGGTCCACCGTCGCGATCTTCAGTTCCGCCGCCCAGCCCATCGACGCCACGAGCGCCAGTACCGCCGCCACCATCCCGACTTTCTTCATGCCCATTTTTCGTTCCTTTCTATGGAAAAACGATTTGCGCGGCATTGTCCACCACCCCTTCCCTCTTGAAAAGCCGAAAAACGGACTATTCCGGCCCCGGCCCGGCCCGCCGGCGGGCGCGCTCGCCCGCCCAAACCGCCAAACCGACGCCATCCGCCCGGTTTTCCACGCCATGGAAAATCCGCAAGCTACGGCGGAAACGCAGGGCTTACAGGCCGGTGTCGAACCGCACGGTCTGGCCCGCTTGGATCGCGACGCCCTCGCCCACCGGCAGATCCTCGTCCATGTCGTTGACGAGCAGGTGCAGATCGTAGGTGCCCGGCGGCAGGATGAATGGACGCCACAGCGGCTCCTCGTTGTCGCTGCCGCGGCGGACGACCAGCGACGGCGCGCCCCCGCCGGCCGGCCGCAAATCCCAGCCCCGCACCCGGGTGCCTTCGGGCCGCGTCACCTGGATGCCGGCATCCAGCGTCAGGATCGTTTCCTTGCCCGCCGCCACCGTCAAGCCCGTCGCGACGGTCGTCGGCTTATCGCAGCGGTAATAGAGCAAGGCCACGTCGTACGTGCCCGGCAAGAGCGCCTTGGATTTGTAGAGATAGTAATCGTTGTCGTGCCGCAACAGCCGCAACGTCTCGCGTCCCGAGCCGCTTTCCGAAATCACGACCGCCTCCACCGGGGCCTTCTTCAGCTCCTCGGCGACGTTGAAGCCCAGCGCGCCCAGCGCGATTTCCGTCGTCTCGCCTTTGGCCACGGAGAAATCGCCCAGCGGCACTTCCGTCGGCGGCTGGTAGTTCGGATTCGCGAACAACAGCGTCAGCGTGTAATCGCCCGACATCAGCGGATGCGTCGAATCCGCCGCCGCCAGTTCGCCTTCCTTCACCACCTTGTCGCTGATCTTGCGGACGATGCGGAATCCGGACAAGCTCCGCAACGCGCTCTCCGGCATGGCGAGCCGCAGCTTGCCCAGCCCCGTCGCCTGCGCCACGACGACCGTTTTCGCCTGCTCCACCTTTTGCGCGATTTCCTTGCTCACCACCTGCAGCGCCGCCAGCAGCGCCGCCGCGTTGTCCGCGGCGAAGTATTTGCCCCCGCCCGCCGCCGCGATGCACGCCAGCTGGGCTTTGTCCTCGTCCGTCACGTTGAATCCCACCACGTGCATCACGAACCGGACGCCCATCTTTTTCAGTTCCTTCACCACGTCGCAGGGATCCCCGCCGCAGGTTTCCTTGCCGTCGCTCACGAGGACGATCGTGGTCTCCGCGTCGCGCCCGCCCAGCGCTTCCGCCACCTGCAGGATCGCTTCCGAGATCGGCGTCATGCCTTTCGGCTGGATCGCGGAAATGCGCGCCATCAGGGCCGCGCGGTCCTCGTTGCCGGGCGGGACCAGGATTTCGATGTCGGTGCAATCGTCCGCGCGGCGGTGGCCGTAGGCCGCCAGCCCGATCTTCACCTCGGGCGCGACGGCCGGCACCACCTGGGCCAGCACCGATTTCGCGGCGTCGATCTTGGCCTGGGCGCCCGCCGGCTCCGTCATGCTGCCCGACGCATCCAGGATGAACATCGCCTCGGGATAACTCGCGGATTGCGCACACAGGGGAACCCACGATAAAGCCAGCATCGCCACCCATTTCTTCATCACGCCACTCCTCGGTTGTCGCGATCGGAAACCCGGCGGATCACCGAGCTCTGACGCAGATGGAATCTTGCCAAAGAATTCCTCCTACATCAATCCCCAACCGGAAATCCTCTTGCATCCCCCTCCCGGTCCCGCCACGCTGATTCCGGGTCCTTCGTTGACGGAAAACCGGGATATGAGCCGCGATGAAACCATCTGGCATTGCATGGGGGTCAAGAGAAAGACCCTGATGCAGGCCATCCAGACTGGCGCCCGGACGCTGCCGGATATCCAAACCGCGACCAGAGCCTGTACCGGCCACCAATGCCGGACGCGCAACCCCAACGGCACCTGCTGTTCTGCGGACATCCTCCGAATCCTGGCCGAAGAAAGCCGCCGCCGCGGGGAAGGCCCTTCGGGCGGCGCATTCTGAAACCGCCCCGGCCCGAATCGCGCCCGGCCCAGACCGAAATCCCGGGACATGGCCCGATCGGCCCCCGGCGTGCGGCGAACGAGCCGACCTTCCCTCCGCCGAAAAATCATGCCCCGCCCAATTGACATATTTACACAATTGTGTAAATGTATGGGCATATGAATACCACGCAAGCCAAGGCGAGAGCGGACATTTTGAAAGCGCTCGCCCACCCCACCCGGGTCCTGATTCTGGATGCGCTGAGCCGCGGCGACCGCTGCGTCAACGACCTCCGCCACCTCGCCTCGACGAGCTTGCCCACCCTCTCGCGCCATCTCGACAAGCTCAAGAAAGCCGGGATCGTCACGGAACGGCGGGCCGGCCCCAAAGTCATCCACCACCTCGCCTGCCCTTGCATTTTGGAGGCGTTGGGCTGCACCGTCGACGTGATCAAGTCGGTAAGCAAGCGCCAGAGCACGGCGCTCTAACCCGCCCGGCCCGATGAACAAGGAACTGAAAATCCTCCTGGGACTGCTGGCCGCCTTCCTCGGCCTCTACTTCCTGCCGCTGGAGCACCTCCGCTTCCAAGGGGCCATCCTCGAGGCCCTGCATCTCGCCAAGTGGTACGCGCGCGAACACGTCCTGCTCTGCCTCGTGCCGGCGTTTTTCATCGCCGGGGCCATCGGGGTCTTCGTCAGCCAGAACGCCGTAATGAAATATTTCGGCCCCAAGGCCTCCAAGTGGCTGTCCTACTCCGTGGCTTCCGTGTCGGGCACGATCCTCGCGGTTTGCTCGTGCACCGTGTTGCCGCTCTTCGGCGGCATCTACCTGCGCGGCGCGGGCCTGGGTCCCGCCATCGCCTTTCTCTACTCCGGCCCCGCCATCAACGTGCTGGCCATCGTGCTGACCGCCCGAGTGCTGGGCTGGCAGCTCGGTGTGGCGCGCGCCGTCGGCGCCATCGCGTTCAGCGTCGTCATCGGCCTGCTGATGCACCTCCTCTTCCTGAAAGAAGAGCGCGAGAAGGCCGCCCACCCGCAGGAAGTGTTTCTCGGCGACGACGACAAGGGCGACCGCCCGTTGTGGCAAATCGCGCTCTATTTCCTTTCCATGGTCGGCATCCTCGTCTTCGCCAACTGGGCGCGGCCGCAGGAAACGTCCGGCATCTGGTTCGCGATCTTCCGGGCCAAGTGGATCGTCACCGCGCTGTTCGCGGCGCTGATGGGCTTCTGCCTGTGGCGGTTCTTCAAGGTCAGGCGGGCCTACATCCTGTTGGCCGCGGTTCCGTCCTTGGTCCTGGCCTTCGCCCTCCCGCAATATCCCGTCGCGGCCTTCGCGGCGGGCGCCGCCGGTCTCGCCGCGCTGACGTTCGTCGGCGGCACCGAGCTCAAGGATTGGCGCGACCAGTCGTGGGGCTTCGCCAAGCAGATCCTGCCGCTCCTCTTCCTGGGCGTGCTCGCGGCCGGATTCTTCCTCGGCAGCCCCGACAGCGTGGACGCGGGCATTATCCCCAATCGCTGGATCCAGGCGCTGGTGGGCGACTCCCCGCAGGCCTTGCTCGCCATCCTCGGACGTCCGGACGCCGTCGCGCCCGCCTGGCTGGCTTCTCTCTGGCCGCTGTGGACCAACCTGTTCGCCTCGGTCACGGGCGCGCTGATGTACTTCGCCACGCTGACGGAAGTGCCCATCTTGCGTGGCCTGCTCGACAGCGGCATGGGCCAGGGGCCCGCCCTCGCCCTCCTGCTCGCCGGCCCCGCCCTCTCCCTCCCCAACATGCTGGTGATCAACTCCATCCTCGGCCCAAAGAAAACGCTGACGTTCGTCGGCCTCGTCGTCGTCATGGCCACCGCCACGGGCATGATCTACGGAACCCTCGTTCGATAAACCGAAAGGAATTCCCATGAAGAAAATCCAAATCCTCGGCACCGGCTGCCCGAAGTGCAAATTGCTGTACGCCAACGCCGAGGCGGCCGTCGCGGCCGCCGGCGTCGAAGCGCAGCTCGAAAAAGTCGAAAAGATCGTCGACATCATGAAATTCGGCGTGATGTCCACGCCCGCCCTCGTCGTCGACGGCGCCGTCAAGAGCGTCGGCAAGGTATTGAGCCCGGAGGACATCAAAACATATTTGGCATGAGGGAAAACACATGAGCGAAACCCCAACTTGTGCATGCGGCAGTGCCCCTAAGTTAATCTACCCCTGTTCCGGCAGCGCCGACGTGGGCGCCTTGGCCGATTTGGCCGCGCGCCAAATGACCCGCGACGGAATCGGCAAGATGTCTTGTCTGGCCGGCATTGGAGGCCGGGTCTCGGGCCTGATGGTTTCCACGAAATGCGCCTCAAAGGTGCTCGCCATCGACGGATGTCCGCTTAACTGCGCAAAAAAGACGCTGGAATTGACCGGCTTTGCCGGGTTCGCGCATCTATGCCTGGCGGACGCCGGCTTCCAGAAGGGACAGTCTCCCGCCACCTCGGAAAATACCTTGAAAGTCGTTCATATCGCCGCGCCGCTGCTCGCCGACTGAACAAAACAACCGCGCCATGACCAACGAGCTGCCCAATTCCGTGCCGGTTTGCTGCTCCCCAAACAACGGTGGGGATCTGATTCCCTTGTTGCTGGTGATCATCGTTCTGTTGGCGGGGCATGTCGTCTTCCAAAAATTTAAAAAACGAAGAGGAAAACCGGAAATGAAGAACTTCAAAAACCTGGCCGTCGTGGCCGCCGTAGTCTTGGCCGCGGGCATCGTCTTTGCGCTCAAACACAAACAGGCCGGATCTTCCGAATCCGCGCCCGCGCCCGCAAGCGTGCCGGAATTTACGGAGGCGACGACCGCCGCCCTGCCCCGTCTCGTCGATCTCGGGGCAGACAAGTGCATCCCCTGCAAAATGATGGCCCCCATCCTCGAGGAAATGAAAACAGCCTATGTCGGCCAGCTCGAGGTGGAGTTCATCGACGTCTGGAAAAATCCGGATGCCGGCGACAAATACGGCGTCCGCGTCATCCCCCTGCAGATCTTTTTCGATGCCGCCGGCCAAGAGCTTTTCCGCCACGAAGGCTATTTCGCCAAAGAAGACATCATCGCCAAATGGAAAGAACTAGGCTTCGAATTCAAGTGAGCGGCCGCCGCAAAACGAAAATTCTCTTTCTCTGCACGGGCAATTCCTGCCGCAGCCAGATGGCCGAGGGCTGGGCCCGCGCGCTCAAGGGCGATCGGATCGAAGCCTTCTCCGCCGGCACCGAAACCCATGGACTCAATCCCTTCGCCGTCCGCGTCATGGCCGAAGCCGGGGTGGACATCTCCGGCCAGCGCTCCAAGACCGTCGCCGATCTGCCGACGCGGGATTTCGATTTCGTCGTGACCGTCTGCGACCGCGCCCGTGAAGCCTGCCCGTTGTTTCCCGGCCGAACCAAGATCGTCCATGCCGGCTTCGACGATCCACCGCGCTTGGCCAAAGACGCCCGCACCGAAGAAGAAGCCCTCGGCCATTACCGCCGCGTCCGCGACGAGATCAAAGCCTTTGTCGAGACCTTGCCTGGCGCGCTGACCGCCGAAAGGAGCTGATCATGCCTTCCCCCAAGAAAGACCGAGTCCGTCAACACATCCGCGACCGCTATGCGGGCATTGCGACGTCCGGCGGTTCGTGCGGATGTTCCGGCGGCTGTTGCTCGCCCGATGCCTTGCTCAATCCCGATGCCTCGGTCCAGATCGGCTATTCGAAAGATGAATTGGCCGCCGTTCCGACAGGGGCGAACATGGGCCTCGGTTGCGGCAATCCGCAGGCCCTCGCGGCCCTTCGGTCCGGCGAAACGGTGGTCGATCTCGGCTGCGGCGGCGGATTCGATTGTTTCCTCGCCGCGCGCCGCGTCGGCAAACGCGGTCGCGCCATCGGCGTGGACATGACGCCCGAAATGGTCCACAAGGCGCGCGAAAACGCGGCCAAGGGTAAAATCAAGAACGTCGACTTCCGTCTGGGCGAAATCGAGCATTTGCCTGTCGCGGACGCCACGGCCGATGTCATCCTCTCCAATTGCGTCATCAATCTGTCGCCCGACAAGCCGCAGGTCTTCGCCGAAGCATTCCGCGTGCTGAAGCCCGGAGGCCGGCTGGCCATTTCCGACGTCGTGGCCATTGCGGCGATCCCCGCCCGGGTCAAACGAGAACTCCAGGCCCACAGCGGATGCATCGCCGGCTCCGCCACCGTCCCGGAAACGGAACGGATGCTGAAAAAGGCCGGCTTCGATCGAATTCGCATCCGCGTGAACGAGCGAAGCACCCTGTTCATCAAGGATTGGTTCCCGGGCAGCGGCGCGGAGAAATACGTCCGTTCCGCCACCATTGAAGCCGTGAAGAAAGGAGCGAGGAAATGAGCGCCAGCGCCGCATCCGCCGAATCGCGCAAGCTGACCAACCCCTTCGAGCGCTATCTGACCGTTTGGGTCGCGCTGTGCATCGCGGGCGGCATCCTGCTCGGCAAACTCGCGCCCGATTTCGCCAAGGCTCTCGATGGCATGGCCATTACCGTGAACGGCGCGCCCGTCGTCTCCATTCCCATCGCCATCTGCCTGTTCTTCATGATGTACCCCATCATGGTGAAAATCGATTTCGCCTCCGTGATCCAGGCGGGCAAGAGCGGCAAACCGGTGTGGCTGACCCTGTTCGTCAACTGGGCCGTCAAACCCTTCACGATGTATGCCCTCGCCGCGTTCTTTCTCGGGTTCGTCTTCAAGACGTTCATCGGCCCGGAAGCGGTGGATCTGGTCAAGATGCCCTTCGGTCTCGATCTGCCCGTCGGCGCGGAGCATGGCGCGGGAACCGTCGTCCTCGTCGAAGGCGTCAAGATGCTGCAGGTTCCCCTCTGGCGCAGCTATCTGGCCGGCTGCATCCTGCTGGGCATCGCGCCCTGCACGGCCATGGTGCTGGTCTGGGGCTATCTCGCCCGCGGCAACGACGGCCTCACGCTCGTCATGGTGGCCATCAACTCCCTGACGATGCTCCTGCTCTACGGCGTGCTTGGCGGATTTCTGCTGGGCGTGGGCCGCCTGCCCGTCCCGTGGCAGGCGCTCTTGCTCTCCATCGGGATCTATGTCGCGCTCCCGCTCGTTGCGGGCTATTTTTCCCGCAAGTGGATCCTCGCCGCCAAAGGCGAAGCCTGGTTCAAGGAGAAATTCCTGCACGTCCTCACGCCGGTCACGATCATCGCCCTGCTGACGACTCTCGTCTTACTCTTCAGTTTCAAGGGCGAGGTCATTTTGTCCAATCCGCTGACCATCCTGTGGATCGCGATTCCCCTGTTCCTCCAGACGACGTTGATTTTCGGGCTGGGCTACGCCGCGGCCCGCGCGCTGAAGCTCTCCTACGCCGATGCCGCGCCTGCCGCCATGATCGGCGCCTCCAACCATTTCGAGGTCGCCATCGCCACCGCCACGATGCTGTTCGGCCTTTCCTCCGGCGCCGCGCTGGCCACCGTGGTCGGCGTCTTGATCGAAGTGCCCGTCATGCTGGGACTGGTGAACATCTGCCTGCGAACGCAACGGTGGTTCCCTGAAAAGGCGGGCTGACCATGTTGGAACACCTTTTCACCTCCCTTTCCCGCGCCGTCGAAGGCGGCCCGGCCCTCGCTCTGGCCGCCGCCTTGGCCTGGGGCGTCTTGAGCGTCCTGCTCAGTCCCTGCCATCTCGCCAGCATTCCGCTCATCGTCGGCTTCATCGACGAACAAGGCCGCATCTCCACCCGGCGCGCCTTCCAGATCGCCTTGCTGTTCGCGCTGGGCATTCTCGTGTCCATCGGCCTCGTCGGCGCGGCCACGGCGCTGGCCGGGCGCATGCTCGGCGACGTCGGCCGCGGCGGCAATTATTTCGTGGCCGCGATTTTCCTGCTCGTCGGCCTGCATTTGCTGGGCGTGTTCCCCATGCCCTTCACGGGACCCGGGCAAGTCCGGATGAAAAAACGCGGACGCCTGGCGGCCTTTCTGCTCGGTTTGGTGTTCGGCATCGCGCTGGGCCCCTGCACGTTCGCCTACATGGCCCCGCTGCTGGCCGTCACTTTCAAGCTGGCCGCCACCCGTCTCGCCTACGGCATCCTGCTCCTGCTGACCTACGGCGCCGGCCATTGCGCCGTCATCGTGCTGGCGGGCACCTTCGCCGAGGTTGTCCAACACTATCTGGACTGGAACGAATCCTCCAAGGGGGCGCTGATCTTAAAAAGGATCTGTGGCATCCTCGTCCTGCTCGGCGGCCTATGGCTGGTGTACGCCGCCTGACGGTTGGCGCCGGCGACGATCACCTCCGGTTGTTTCCGGAAAATTCGCGTCAGTAGCGCTCGGCGTCGAGCGCCTTGGTGGCGCCGCAGATCTCGCAGGACGGCAGCAGGCTGTGACGGATCGCCCCGCAAGACGGGCACTTCTCGAACAAACTCGTTCCGCACATGGGGCACACGTAGGGCTGTTCCGCTTCCGCCGGAACGCCCGCATTCGGAACCAAAGCCATCTTGTGGACCGACCGCCGGGTCCAATAGAGATGCTTGCGTGGTCCGCGCCGGATCGGATAATCGCACACCGGGCACAGATAATGCTCGTAGGCTTGCCGATACTGCTTGAGCAGGAGGTCCAGTTTGGGCTTCACCAGACGCCGGATCAGCCAAACGAACGCCCAAGCCACCAGCATCAGCAGGCAGATCGTCACGACGTATTTGAAATACCGCGTGGGAAAACGTTCGTGAATCACCAGCACCGTCTTGACGTAGAGGGCCACCGCCGTGCTGGCGAAGATCAACCGATAGACGCTGCCGCGCCGACGCACCAGCACGATCGTGGCCACCACCACCAGCGGAAGCAGAATCGCCAGCCGCACCAGCGTGCTGCGGATCTGGTGGCGGCGCAACGCTCCATCGAACTCCCGGCGCACGGCGTCCTCTTGGTCGCGAATGCGGCGCTTTTGTTCCGCGATGGATTTGCCCAGCTCGAATTTGTCGTCCGTGATCTGGACGTAGCGTTCCGCCGTCGTCTTGAATTCCTCCTGGATCGCGATGATTTTATCCAAGGAGGCCAACACTTGCGCGAACTGCTCGGGCGACACCAGTTGCTGATTCCGATCTTTCAGCTTGAACAGATTGTCCACCGTAACCTGCAGGCTGCCCGAAGAATCCCGGATGAAACCCCGCTGCTGATCCAGCAACGTGTGCCGATGCTCCAGTTCCGCCATCCGGCGCTCCAGCGCCTCCAGATTGGCCCGGAGCGCGGAATCGATCCGCGTCTTGGAATAATCGGCCCAGTTCGGCCGCCGATACACTTCGACGTCGTCGAGCAGGAACCCCACCGACCAAAACACCAGCACCCCGAACAACGCGGCCAACAATCCGATCCCCGACCGCATCCACAACGTCCCGCGCGCTTTTTTCATCGCTCCCTTCCTTCCCGTGAATTGGCGCGCCTGGCAGGACTCGAACCTGCGACCGCCGGATTAGAAATCCGATGCTCTATCCAACTGAGCTACAGGCGCCCGACGGGGGGGAACATACAAAAGCCCGCGGCGGTTTTCAAAGTTTACTTCCCGCGCCGGTTGGGCTATTCAAACGCCCATGAATTTCGCATCCGGCATCGCTTCGGACTGGTTCCCGCGCGCCGCGGAATCCGGACGCCGCGAAACGCCGACGCCCTGCGGCGCGCGCGAGCCGCCGCCGACCCCGCCGGTGCCCTTCGCCGAACGCCATTTGCAGTGCATCTGGGCCGACGACCGCCTGCGGCCCCAGACGCTCGCCACCGCCGCGGGGGAACGCGTGCAGGTCGAGCATCCCGGCGAGTGGAATACCGGGCCCGGGCCCGATTTCCTGAACGCCGCGCTGCGCGTCGGCCCCGAACTGCGCCGGATCGTCGGCGACGTCGAAATCCACGTCCGCCCCGCCGACTGGCAACGGCACGGGCATGCCGGCGACCCGCGCTACCGCCGGGTCTGCGCCCATGTGGCGTTCTATCCCGGCACGCTGCCGGCCGCGGAACTTCCGCCCGGCGCGCTGCAGATCGCCTTGCGCCCCGCGCTGGACGCCGTTCCCGATTTCTCGTTCGACAACATCGATCTGCTGGCCTACCCCGTGGCGGCCCGCGCCACGCCCCCGCCTTGCCGCGCTGCCATGGCCCGCCTGGCGCCGGCGCAGCGCGGCGCGGTTCTCGACGCCGCCGGCGAAACCCGCCTGCGCCGCCGCGCGGAACTTCTGCAAGCGGCCATGCTCGATCGCGGTCCCGCCCAAGTCATCTACGAAGAAGTCCTGGCGGCCCTCGGCTATCGCCCGAACAAGGCCCCCTGCCGCCGCCTCGCCCGCCTCCTGCCGCTCGACCGGCTCCGCGAAAAATCCGGCGGCGATCCCGTCCGTGCCTATGCCCTGCTGATGGGCCTCGCCGGCCTGCTGCCCGATCCCTCCTCCCGCCGCGCGTGGGACGCCGAAACCAAAACGTTCCTGCGCCGTTGCTGGGATGCGTGGTGGCCGCTGTCCGACGAATTCCTCGCGCGCCGCATTCCCCGCGCCGATTGGAACTTGGCCGGCATCCGGCCCGCCAACCGACCCGAGCGGCGCCTCATGGCCGCCGCCCTTCTCTTCGCTCCCGCGTCCAGCTTGCCCGAACGGGTCGCGACCTTGGCCCAGCGTCCGCAAAGCGCTTCCGCGGACGACCTACTCGGTCTGTTCGACCTGCCCGATGCGCCTTATTGGGCCCGACGGCTTTCGTTTTCTTCGGCCCCGGCGCAGGAACCCGTCGCGCTCGTCGGCACGTCGCGCGCGCAGGCCATTCTCGTCAATCTCTTCCTGCCCGCGCTGGCCGCCATGGGCGCGCCCGCCGCCGCATGGAAACCGCTGCTCGACGGCCTGCCCGCCGAAGCCTCCAACGACGTGATCCGCCAGACCGCGCTGCGCCTGTTCGGACCCGACCACGCGCCGCGCCTGTATCGTTCCGGCTTGCGCCGCCAGGGCCTGATCCAGATCCACCACGATTATTGCCTCGGCGACCGCTCCCTGTGCGCCGCCTGCCCGCTCCCCAGCCTTTTGGAAACCCGCGCCCCATGAAAAAAGCCCCCGTCCGCGTCTATGGCCACCGGTTTGCGTTCCCGCCCGAAGCGGAGGACCCGAACCACCACGTGAACAACGTCGAATACGTCCGCATGCTGCAGGAATCGGCCATCGCCCACACGCGGCAAAACGGCTGGGCGCCGGAAGAATTGCACGAGCGCGGCTGGACCTGGGTCGTGCGCTCGCATTTCATCGAATACCTCCAGCCCTGCCAGGCCGGCGAAGAAATCGTGCTCTACACCTGGGTTTCGAATTTCAAGAAGATCCGGTCGCTGCGCAAATACCGCTTCGTGCGCGCGGCCGACGGCGCCGTTCTCGCCGAAGCGCGCACCGACTGGGTTTTCCTGGATTTCCGCCAGGGCCGCCCCATGGCCATCCCGCCGGAAGTCTTGTCCGCCTACGTCGTCGTGCCCGAAAAAGAAGAGACCAATATTCAATAATCAATTTTCAACCGATCAAGCGAACCGTCCGACGGATCATTTGACCATTGAGGATTGAATATTGGACATTGAATATTCGGCTTGGGCGCCCGGAACTTTTAGTTCTGGTCCTGCTCGCGGATTTCCACGCGGCGGATCTTGCCGCTGATGGTCTTGGGCAGTTCCGGCACGAATTCGACCACGCGCGGATACTTGTAGGGCGCCGTGACCTTCTTCACGTGGGCCTGCAGCTCGTGGGCCAGCTCGTCGCTCGCGGCGAAACCTTTGGCCAGCACGATGGTCGCCTTGACGATCTGCCCGCGCTCGTCGTCGGGCACGCCCGTCACCGCGCATTCCATCACCGCCGGATGCTCCATCAGCGCGCTTTCGACTTCGAATGGCCCGATGCGGTAGCCGCTGCTCTTGATCAGGTCGTCGTCGCGGCCCACGTACCAGAAGTAGCCGTCTTCGTCCTGCCAGGCCACGTCGCCGGTGTGGTAGATCCCGCCGCGCAGGCACCGCGCGGTGCCTTCCGGATCGCGATGGTAGCCCTGGAACATTCCCAGCGCCCGGCAGCGGTCTCCCGGCACCACGATTTCGCCCTGTTCGCCCGCGTCGCACGCCGTCCCGTCGGGCCGGGCCAAGAACATGCGGTACAGCGGCGACGGCTTGCCCATCGAACCGGGCTTGGGCTCCATGCCGACGAAATTGCCCATGCCCACCGTCATTTCGGTCTGGCCATAGGCCTCCATCAACCGCAGTCCGGTGGCTTTCCGGAACTGTTCGTACACTTCCGGATTCAGCGGCTCGCCCGCCACGACGGCGTACTCGAGCTTGGAAAAGTCGTACTTCGACAGGTCTTCCTTGATCAGGAACCGGTAGACCGTCGGCGGCGCGCAGAAGGTCGTCACGCCGTATTTCGCGCACGTTTCCAGCGTCTTCGTCGGCGAAAACTTCTCGTAGTCGTGCACGAACACGGCGCTGCCGGAAATCCACTGGCCGTAGAGCTTGCCCCAGGCGGACTTGGCCCAACCGGTATCGGCCACGGTGTAGTGCAGTCCGCCGTCGCGCACGTTCTGCCAGAATTTGGCCGTCACGATATGCCCCAGCGGATAGGTGAAGTCGTGCACGACCATCTTCGGCTGGCCCGTCGTGCCCGACGAGAAATAGATCAGCATCGTGTCGCCGTTTTGCGTCGCGTCCGCGCCGGTCGGCCGCTCCCAGCGGCCGTCGGCCGCCGCCGTTTCCGCCGCGTAGTCGAGCCACCCGGGTTTCGCGCCCTGGAGGCGCATTTTCAGGAGCGGCTGGCCGGGTATTTGCGCCGCGGCGCGTTCGATGGCGCGTTCGAGCGCTTCGTCGGGCACCGTGACGATCAGGCGGATGCCCGCCCGTTCGAAGCGGTATTCCAGGTCGTGTTCGGTCAGCATGTGCGTCGCGGGCACGCCGATCGCCCCCAGCTTGTGCAAACCCAGCAGCGCGTGCCAGAACTCCAGCCGGCATTTCAGGACCAGCATCACCGCGTCGCCCTTGCGGACGCCGATCCGGCGGAACGTCTGCGCCGCGCGGTCGCTGCCTGCCTTCAGGTCGGCGAAGGTCACGAACTCCTCGCCGCCCTCGTCGTTGCACCAAACCATGGCGCGCCGATCCGGCTCTTCCCGCGCGAGGACGTCCACCACGTCGTAGGCGAAATTGAAGTTTTCCGGCACGCGGATTTCCAGATGGTCGCGGAAATCCTCGTAGGAGGCGAATTGCGTCCGGTTCACGAAGCGTTCGAGCATGGCCATGGCGCGTCCTCCCGGTTCAGACGATCATGGCCAGGAACCGCGCCGGCTTCCCGTCCAGCGCCTGCATCGCATGGCCGTGGGTCGAATCGAAATACACGCAGTCGCCCGGCTCCAGCGTCAGTTCGTTGCCGTGGATGCGCACGAGCATGCGGCCCTCCAGCACGTAGTCGAACTCCTGCCCCGGATGGGCGTTCGCGTGCGCGCCCGATTCCCCCGCGTCCGCCGGCACCGTCACTTCGAACACGTCCGCCTTCCGGCCCGCGAAGTTCGCCGCCAGGTTCCGGTACTGGTAATCCTTGCGCCGCTCGACCGTCACGCCGCCGCCGCGGCGCGTCACCGCGAACACCTTCATGCGCGGCGCTTCGCCCGTCAGCAATTCGGTCAGGTCGGCCTTCAGGACGTGCGCCGCGTCGTGCAGCGCGCTGGCCGGGATATCGGCTTGCCCCGCCTCGTAGGCCGCGTACTCCTCCGGCCCGACCCCCAGCGCCTGCGCCACGGTTTCCGCCGATACCCCCTCGATCTCCCGCAGTTCCTTCAACCGCGCCGCGATGTCCTTGCGCTTCTCCGTCATGGCCCTACTCCTTTGCTAAGCAAACCGCGCTCCATCTTGCTCCGAAAAAACGGCCCGCGCCAGCGTTTTTCGCCGGCGCGGGCCGTCGGGAACGGTTTCCGGAGCCGCGGCTCAGGTCTCGCGCGCGCCGCGGGCCATGATGACCTTGCCCGTGCGGACGAGCTCGATGATCTTGTACTTGCCCAGCAGGTTCACCATCGCGTCGAGCTTCTCGGAACTGCCCGTCGCTTCCAGCACGATGGAATTCTCGGAGAGGTCCACCGTCTTGGCCCGGAAGTGGTCCGCGATCTGCAGCACTTCGCCGCGGTGCGCGCTGTCCACCGCCACTTTCACCAGCGCCAGCTCGCGCGCGACCACCTCTTCGTCGGTGTGTTCGCGGCACGCCAGCACGTCGACCAGCTTGGAGCACTGCATGATGACCTGCTCCAGGCCGGCCTCGTCGCCCTTGGCCGTGATGGTCATGCGCGAGAAGTCGCCCGTCGCGCCGGCGGACACGACGAGGCTTTCGATGTTGAAACCGCGCCGCGAAAAGGTCTGCGCGATGCGCGCCAGCGCCCCGGGGCGGTTGGCCACGTAGATGCTCAGGTTGTGGGTCATTTCCTTGCTCATGTTCGTCTCCCTTCCGCTCAGCCGTTTTTCGCGCCGGACCGCGCCGGACCGTTCTTGCGGCCGGCCGGACGTCCCGGCTTGCGCCGCGGATGGCACAGCACGGTATCTTCCAGCGGCTTGCCGGGCGGCACCATCGGATACACTTCCTCGTGGTGCACCACTTCCACGTTCACCAGCGCCGGGCCCGGATGGTCCAGCGCCTTCTTCAGCACCTTCGGGATGTCCGCCGCGCGCTTCAGGTTCAGGCCGAGGATCCCGTAGGCCTGCGCCAGCTCGACGAAGTCCGGATTGCCTTCCAGATCCACGCCGCTGTAGCGCTCGTCGTAGAACATGTCCTGCCACTGGCGCACCATGCCCAGGTAGTGGTTGTTCATCAGGATGATCTTCACCGGCAGCTTGTGGATCGCCGCGGTCGCCAGATCGCTCATCGTCATCTGGAACCCGCCGTCGCCCACGATGGCCACCACGGTCTCGCCCGGGCGCCCGAACTGCGCGCCGATCGCCGCCGGCAGCCCGAAACCCATCGTGCCCGCGCCGCCCGACGAAATGAACTGCCACGGCTTGTCCGCGCGGAAGAACTGCCAGGCCCACATCTGGTGCTGGCCCACGTCGGTGGTCATGACCGCCTTGCCGCCCGTCAGCTTGTTCAGGGCGTCGATGACCTGCGGCGGATGCAGCCCGCCCTTCTTCGCGTAGGTCAGCGGCCACTTCTTCTTGAAGCCTTCGATGCGCTTGATCCAGTCGTCCGTGTCGCCCTTCTTCAGCAGCGGCAGCAGGTCCTGCAGCACGGTCTTCGCGTCGCCGCGGCAACGGATGTCCGGCTTCACCAGCTTGCCGAATTCCGCCGCGTCGACGTCGATGTGGATTTTCACCGCGTCCTTGCAGAACTGGCTCGGGATGCCGAGGATGCGGTCGTCGAGCCGCGCGCCCACGGAAATCATCAGATCGCATTCGACGATCGCCCGGTTGGCGTAGGCCGTCCCGTGCATGCCCAGCCCGTGCAGGCTCAGCTTGTGGGAATCGGGGAACACGCCCTTGCCCAGCAACGTCGTCGTCACCGGCGCCTGCAGCGTTTCCGCCAGCTGCCGCAGTTCCTTCTCCGCGCGCGACAGCACCGCGCCGTGGCCCGCGATGATCACCGGCCGCTGGCTTTTGGCCAGCGCGTCCGCGATCTGCCGGATCGTTTCCGGCCCGTAGCCCCGCGGTTCCGGCTTGTAGCCGGGCAGATTCATCTCCGCGTCCAGCCCCACGGTGCACGGATCGGTGCCCACGTCCTTGGGCACGTCGATCAGCACCGGTCCCGGCCGGCCCGTGGTCGCGATGTGGTACGCCTCCCGCACCACGCGCGGGATGTCGTTGGCGCTTTTCACCAGATAGCTGTGCTTCACGATCGGCATCGTCAGGTTGAAGATGTCCGCTTCCTGGAACGCGTCCTTGCCCAGCATGCCCCGCACGCTCTGGCCGGTGATCACGATCATCGGCACCGAGTCCATGTAGGCCGTCATGATGCCCGTCACGGTGTTCGCCGCGCCCGGTCCGCTGGTCACCAGCACCGCCGCCGGCTTGCCCGTCGCCCGCGCGTAGCCGTCCGCCTCGTGCGCCGCGTTCTGCTCGTGCCGCACCAGCACGAACTTCATCTTCCGCCGCACCTTGTACAGCGCGTCGTAAATAGGAATCGCCGAGCCGCCCGGTATACCGAACCCGATCTCGATCCCGATCTTTTCCAGGCTCTGGATCAGCGCTTCGGCGCCATTCATCTGATTTTCACTCATTTTTCGCCTCCAAATCGGAAATTATCCGAAATTCGATGCCAAAATATCTCTTTTCAGAGTCATTGCAAGAAAAATATCGCATTTTATGTCATTTTTTTATTCTTTTTGACACATAGAACGGAAAATGGCACATTTTTGACCATGAAAACGACGCTTCGGGACATCTACGACGAATTCGCGGCCACCTACGAGGCCAACCGGGGCCTTTTCGACATGACGTCCGTCCTGGAGCCCTTTTTCGCCGGCCTGAACCGCGAAAAAGGCCGCCTGCTCGACCTCGGCTGCGGCGCGGGCGAGCCGTTCCCCCGTTTTTTCCTCGATCGCGGCTGGGAAGTCGTCGGCGTTGATTTTTCGAAGAAAATGCTCCATCTCGCCGCCCAATACGCCCCCGGCATGCATACCGTCTGCGCCGACATGGCCGAGGTGGACTTCGACCCCGAGCAATTCGACGCCGTCACCTGCATCTACGCCCTCTTCCACGTGCCGCGCGCGCGCCATCCCGAGCTGTTCGCCAAATTCCGCCGCTGGCTGCGCCCCGGCGGCCAGGTCCTCTTCACTTATGCGACCCGGGAATACACCGGCGCCGACGAATTCGAAGGCGAAAAGGAATTCATGGGCCAGCGGCTGTTCTACAGCCACGCCACTCCCGAAACCCTCCGCGCCCAGCTCGCCGCCGCCGGCCTCGCCGTCCGGTCCTTCGAAAATCGCGCCATCGGCGGCGAAACCTTCCTCTGGGTCGTCGCCGCCCGCCCTTAAGCCCCGTTGCGGCGCGCGCGCCGGGACCCGTCCCGATTTTAGCAGTTTCCTTTCCGAAGCGTTTCGTCCAAAATGGATTCCCATGGAACACGCGTCCCGATCTTCGGCCCCGCCTGCTCTGCCGGGCTATGAAATCCAGAAGCTCCTCGGCGCCGGCGGCACCTCGACCGTGTGGCTCGCCAAGCAGCTGTCGCTCGACCGCGTCGTCGCCATCAAGGTCCTGTCCCCCAAGCTGCTCGCCGACGAAACCGCCCGCGCCCAATTCCAGAAAGAAGCCCGCGCCGCCGCCCAGCTCTCGCACGCCGCCATCGTCCGCATCCTCGATTTCGGCGAGCACGAGGGCACGCTCTTCTACGTCATGGAATACGTCGCCGGCACCAATCTCGCCGAGTGGCTCGCCGCCAACCAGCGCATGGCCCACGCCCAGGCCCTCAAGCTGATCGACATCGTCGCCAGCGCGCTCGAACTCGTCTGGCGCGAGTCGGCGCTGATCCACTGCGACGTCAAGCCCGGCAACATCCTGCTCGGGACGGACGGCTCGGTCAAAATCACCGATCTGGGCCTGGCGCGCATCGCCGGGTCCGCCGCGACCCGCGAGCCTTCGAAAAACATCGAGGGCACGCCGACCTACATCGCCCCCGAACAGATCGAAGGCCGCGAACCCGACTGCCGCACCGACATCTATTCCCTCGGCCTCACCTTCTACCATCTGCTCACCGGCACGCCCCCGTTCGAAGGCCGTTCGCTCGACGAAATCCTCGAGGCGCAACAGACCGACTATCTGCCCGATCCGTGCGAAATCCTCCCGCACCTGCCCGTTTCCTACGGCTGGCTCCTCGCCAAAATGACCGCGAAGGATCCCGCCAAGCGTCCGTCCTCGTGGGTGGAGGTCCTCAAGGACGTCCAGCAGATCCAATCGGGCAAGTCCCCGCTGCCGCCCTATCCCGCCGAGGACGAAAGCACCATCCTCCTCCAGCCGCGCCACCGTCCCGGCGCCCGCGCCCACACCATCAATCTTTCCGCGGCCGCCAAGAAAGCCATCGCGCTCTCCGGCTCCGACGCGCTCATCGGCAAACAGAAGCGCGCGCCCGCGGCCGCGGCTTCCTCCGGCGGCGGCTGTCTGCGTTTTCTCTTCTTCCTGCTGTTTCTCGGAGCCGTGATCGGCGGCATCTGGTTCTTCGGCTTCAAGGACCATCCCGAGCGGGTGGCGCAACTGAAGGCCGTTTTCACGGGCGAACGGCCGCTGGCCGGCCCGCAGAAGCCCAACGCCCCCGTCGGCGGGACCTTCCACGCCGCCGGCGAAAAACCCGCCG
>CALMNW010000032.1 GCA_937872095.1 uncultured Verrucomicrobiota bacterium | reverse complement strand
CCCGCGCCCCGCGCCGCGCGGCGGAAGCCGGCGGCGGCGGCGATCGCGCCGGCGCTGGCCCGGCGTCTCGCCCAAGCCAAGCGGGAAGCCGAGGAAGCCGCCCGCCTGGCCGAAATCGAACGGCGCGCCGAAGAATTCGCCGCCAACGCCGTTATTCCGGGGGTCCAGAGCCGGGCCGGCGAGCACCGCGCGCTCGATACCGCCACGCGACATACCGGCGCAATTTTGCCGCGCATCTACGCCATGGGCACGCGCCTGGCCCCCTGGCCGATTCTGCCCATACCCGGCTTCGGCCCGCCCCATCAGACCGGCGTCCCCTTGCGCGCCGCTCTCCATTCCCGGCGGGAGATTCGCGACGCCATCGTCGCCCAGATTTATCTCCAGCCTGCCAAGGGGCTCGCCGACCGCTGATTTTGCCCCCGGCTCCCGCCTTGCTCTTCCCGGCGATTCTCGGTAGTCTTTCCATATGAGCGCATCTTCCCATCTGGACAAGGCCCAGGCCGTTTTCGACGTCGAGATCGCCGCCCTGCAGCGCACCCGCGGGCGGCTCGACGGCGCGTTCGACGCCGCCGTCGAGGCGCTCCAGGCCACGCTCGCCGCCGGCGGCAAGATCATCGTCACCGGCGTCGGCAAGTCCTTCCACATCGGCCAGAAAATCGCCGCCACCCTCACCAGCACCGGCGCGCCGGCCAACGTCCTGCATCCTTCCGAGGCCATGCACGGCGACCTGGGCCTGCTCCAGGCCGAAGACGCCGTCCTCGCCCTGTCCTATTCCGGCGAATCGGACGAGCTCGTCAACCTCCTGCCCATTCTCAAGCGCACCGGCGTGCGCATCGTCGCCCTCACCGGCGACCTGAACTCCACCCTCGCCAAGCATTCGGACGTCGTCCTCGACGCCTCCGTCGAACGCGAAGCCTGCCCGTTCAATCTCGTGCCCACCGCGTCCACCACCGTCGCGCTGGCCATCGGCGACGCCCTCGCCATCGCCCTGCTCGAAGCGCGCGGCCTCACCCGCGAGGAATACGCCGCGTTCCATCCCGGCGGGGCCATCGGCCGCGCCCTCCTGCTCAAGGTGGACGACATCATGCGCGCCGGCGACCGGCTCGCTTCCGTCCCCGTCTCCGCCACCGTCGGCGAGGCCGTCATCGCCATGACCAAGGTCCAGGCCGGCGCCGTCGCCGTCGTGGACGCCGCCCGTCGCGTCGTCGGCCTGTTCACCGACGGCGACCTGCGCCGCTACCTCGCCGGCGGCGCCACCGACGTCCAGACCCGGCCCGTCGTCGATCTCATGACGAAGAATCCCTCCTCCGTGCTCTCCGGCCGCCTCGCCGCCGACGCCCTCGCCATTTTCCAGAAACACCGCTTCGACGACCTCGTCGTCCTGAACGCCGACGGCACCCTCGCCGGCATGATCGACATCCAGGATCTGCCCAAGTTCAAGATCCTGTAAGCCCACCCCCCGAAAGGAGGTTTCCCATGAACGACCGCCGCATTTTCATCACGCAGCACGACCGCGAACGCCTGACGTTCATGCTGGACGAAGCCCTCGCCGGCCCGAACCGCGATGCCGCTTTTCTCAAGGAACTCGCCCGCGAACTGGATATCGCCGAAACCGTCGATTCCAAGGCCGTGCCCGCCGACGTCGTCACCATGAACTCCCGCGTAATCGTCAAGGACGTGGGCACCGGCGAGACCTCGGAATACAATCTCGTCTTCCCCGACCAGGCCGACATGGCCCAAGGCCGGCTCTCGGTCGTCTCGCCGATCGGCACCGCCATTCTCGGCTACGCCAAGGGCGACACCATCACCTGGCAGACGCCCGGCGGGCCCCGCCAAATCCAGATCGTGGACATTCCCTACCAGCCCGAAGCCGCCGGCGATTACCACCTGTGAGCGGATCTCCGGCCGGCGTCGAATCCGGCTTGAAACGAGGGGTTTCCTCGGATACCTTCGCCCCGACTCCATGAACAAGCCCGCCTTCCTGAAACAACCCATGATGCTGCGCGTGCTGCACGCGCTCGTGCCGGTTGCGCTCGCCGCGGTCTACCTCTTCGGCTGGCGGGTGTTCGCGCTCGTGGCCGTTTCCTGCGTTTTCGCTTTCCTGGCCGAATGGATCATGATTCCCGCCAAACCCGGCAAGATCTCCCAGGCGGTCTGGGTCACCGGCGCGCTCTTCGGGCTTTCGCTGCCGCCGACCGTGCCGTTCTGGATCGCCGCGGTCGGCGCCGTCTTCGGCGTCGTGTTCGGCAAAATGGTCTTCGGCGGCTTCGGCAAGAACGTCTTCAATCCCGCCGTCGTCGGCCGCGCCTTCGTCTACGTCTGCTTCCCCGTGGAAATGACGTCGCGCTTCGTGCCGGCTTTTCGCGGCTTTCCCGGCGGATTCGCCCGCTGGAGCTTCGACGCGCTCCGGGAACTGCCCGCTGAACTCGCCGCGCCCGGCCTGAAGGTCGTCGACGCGGTCACCGCCGCCACGCCCATGTGGACCCGCCGCGACTACGGCTTCGAAACCCGGATCTGGGACCTCGTCACCGGCCAAATCGGCGGGTTGTTCGACCACGCCGGCCAAGCCCGCGCGCTCGCCGCCGGCTCCGCGGGCGAAGTCTGCGCGCTGGCCATCCTGCTTGGGGCCGTCTATCTGCTCTGGACCAAAACCGCCAACTGGCGCCTCATGCTGGGCACGCTCCTCGGCGCGGCCGGCATGAATCTTCTGCTCCGCAACGCGCTGGGCATCGCCGCCGTGCCGCCGCTGCCGTTCACGCTCTTCTCCGGCGCGTTCCTCTACGCCGCCGTCTTCATGGTCACCGATCCCATTTCCGCCCCGCGCCTGCCGGCGTCCGTCTGGATCTATTCCGTTTTCATCGGCGCCATGGTCGTCTTTCTCCGCTACAAGGCCGTTTTCGCCGGCGGCGTGGCCTTCGCCATCCTGCTGGGCAACATGATCGCGCCCTCCCTCGACCTCTGGATCAAGCGCTTCCAGGCGCCCAAGAAGCCGGAGGCGAAGGCGTGAACAAGAAATCCCCCGCCTACGTCCTCGCCTTCATGGCGGCCATCTGCATCGTGTTCGGCACCGGCATTTCCGTCGTCAACTACGCCACCCAGGGCCTGCTCGCCAAGAATGCGACTCTGCACCGCAACGGCGTGCTCTGCCGCGCGTTCCAGCTCGACGTCGCCGGCACCTCGGCCGAGGCCTACCAGCAGGCCGTCGACGCCGCCCTGCGGACGTCCGTCGTCGGCGGCCGCACCGTCTACGAATGCGTCGCTCCCGGCAAGGAAGGCGTCGGCTTCGTCGCCGGCGGCATGGGCTTCTGGGACCGCATTGAATGCGTCGTGGTCCTCTCGCCCGACCTGCAGAAAATCCTGAACGTCCAGGTGCTCGAGCAGAAGGAAACCCCCGGCCTCGGCGCCCGCATCGAAGAACCGTGGTTCACGGACCAATTCAAGGGCCTGACGCTGGCCTGGAACGATCCGCAGGGACAGCGCATCCTCGTCGGCGCCAATCCCGCCCCCAACGCGGCCAACGAAGTCGACGCCATCACCGGCGCCACCCAGACCTCCATGGCCCTCATGCGTTTTTTCAATTCCGAACTCGACGCCTTCCGCGCTCAGTATGCCCAACCGTTGAACCTTGAACCGCTGAATCGTTGAACTTTATGGCTTCCACCTACGGCAAAATCCTCAAGGACGGCTTCCTAGTCGAGAATCCGATCTTCCGCCAGGTGCTCGGAATCTGTTCCGCGCTGGCCGTGACCAACCTCGTGGTCAACACGCTCTTCATGGGCTTCGGCGTCACGTTTGCCACCGCCCTGACCGCCTTCACGGTTTCCCTGCTGCGCAACTGGATCCCCGTCCGCATCCGCATGATCGTGCAGGTCGTGATCATCGCCTGCTACGTCATGATGATCGACATCCTCATCAAGGCCGTCGCGCCCGACATCCACCGCTTCATCGGCCCCTACGTCGGCCTGATCATCACCAACTGCATCATCATGGGCCGCGCCGAAGCCTTCGCCAGCCAGAACAAGCCCCTGCCGGCGCTCATCGACGGCTTCGCCAACGGCCTGGGCTACACCGCCGTCCTCGTCGCCATCGCCGTCGTCCGCGAAATCATGGGCTTCGGCACCGTGCTCGGCTACGCGCTGCCGGCGCGCGATCTGTGGTGGCACCAGTGGACCATCATGGTCATGCCCCCCGGCGCGTTCTTCATGCTGGCCATCCTGACCTGGATCGCCCGCGCCCGGCTGGTCAAGGAGGAGACGAAATGACCCCGCTCGCCGACATGGGATTCTTGTCGTCCTTCCTGCTGATTTTCGTCTCGGCGGCGTTCACGGACAACATCCTGATGGCCCGTTTCCTCGGCATGTGCTCGTGCCTCGGCGTGTCGAAGAAAGTGGACACCAGCCTGGGCCTCGGCCTGGCCGTCATGTTCGTCACCGCGGCCACCGCCGCCCTCAACTACCTCGTCTACCAGTACCTGCTGGTGCCGCTGCACCTCGAGTATCTCCGGCTGATCGTCTTCATCGTCGTCATCGCCGCCTTCACCCAGCTCGTCGAGATGATCATCGAGCGGGTCTCGGAAAAGCTCTACAATTCCCTCGGCATCTTCCTGCCGCTCATCACGGTCAATTGCGCCATCCTCGGCATTTCGCTCTTCATGCTCAACAAGCCGTACAGCTTCCTCCAGGCCTTCGCCTTCGGCCTCGGCGGGGGCTTCGGCTGGTTCCTGGCCATCGCCCTCATCGGCGGCATCCGCGAGAAGATCAACGAAGCCGCCCTGCCCAAGGGCCTCGCCGGTCCCGGCATCACCCTCGTCGTCATCGGCATCATGGCTCTCGCGTTCGTCGGATTCTCGGGAATGATCAAGATTTAGAATGAAAACACGTTCCATGCGGCAGTTGAGCCCCCCCACGGCCTTGCGCCGTGGGAGGCCAAGTTGGCTCCCCCACCGCGCAAGGCGGTGGGGCCCGCCCGAACTCGAACCGAAACCCCATTGACCATGCTCGTTTCCATCCTCATCTCGGTCGGTTTCCTCCTCGCCTGCGGGCTCGTGCTCGCCGGGCTGCTCGTGCTCGCCGAGAAGAAGATCCTCAACTACGGCACCTGCCACGTCGACGTGAACGCGGGCCGGAAGGTCCTCGACGTGGAAGGCGGCTCGTCCCTGCTTTCCTCCCTCGCCGAGCAGAACATCTTCATTCCCTCGGCCTGCGGCGGCCGCGGCTCCTGCGCCTACTGCAAGCTCAAGGTCCAGGAGGGCGGCGGCATGGTCGGCCCCGTCGAGGAGCCCTACCTCTCCCCCGAAGAGCGCCAGGACCACGTCCGTCTCGCCTGCCAGGTCAAGGTGCGCCGCGACCTCAAGATCGAAATCCCAGACGAACTGTTCTCCGTCTCCCGCTTCCGCGCGAAGCTTCTCCACAAGAAGCCGCTCACCCACGACATCGTCGAATTGCGGCTGCAATTGCTCGAACCCGATTCCATCTCCTTCGAAGCCGGCCAGTATGTCCAGCTCGAATCCGCCGAGTACAAGGGCCGCGAGTCCGTCATGCGCGGCTATTCCATTTCCTCCGTGCCCTCCGACAACCAGCATCTCGAACTCATCATCCGCCGCGTTCCCGACGGCATCTGCACCACCTGGGTCTTCGACCACCTGAAAGAGGGCGCCGAAGTCCTCTTCTCAGGCCCCTACGGCTTCTTCCATCTGTCCGACACCCAGGCGCCCATCATCTGCATCGCCGGCGGCTCGGGCATGGCGCCCATCTGGGCCATCGTGCGCGACATGAAGGAAAAGGGCATCGCACGCCCCACCACCTACTTCTTCGGCGCCCTCACCCAGCGCGACCTGTTCTTCCTGGACGAATTCCGGAAGCTCGAACAGGAATGCCCCTGGTTCAAGTTCGTGCCGGCCCTTTCCAAGGAACCCGCCGATTCCGGCTGGACCGGCGAACGCGGCCTGATCACCGACGTCGTCTCCCGCCATTTCCCCGACACCTCCAAGCACGAAGCCTATCTTTGCGGCTCGCCCGGCATGATCGACGCCTCCGTCGCCGTCCTGACGAAGAACGGCATGCCCGAAGCCAACGTCTTCTACGACAAATTCGCCTAGGGAGGATGCGGCCATGAAAGAAACGCCCGACGACAAAGCCTTGGAAGACCGCCTCGGCGCCTCCAAGTTCTCCGGCGAAGGCTTCCTCGGCACCGACCACCGCCCCGTCGACGAAATCGTCGCCGCCGATCTGCATGAGCTCGCGCAGCTCGGCGTCGCGCAGGAGACCCTGCTCGCCGCGCTCCGCGACGCCTTCGAAAAAGCCCGCGCCGCCCTCGGCGGCGAAGTTGAAATCCGCCCCGGTTTAAAAGCCGTCGCCCACGAATCCATGGGCCGCATCCCGTCCCCCTTCCGCGGCGACGGCGTCTTCGAAAAGGGCGACGTCGTCTTGACCGCCGCCGACGGCGAACAAATCGTCCTCACCGCCCTGGGTCTCGCGATGATCGAAAAGCATTCCTTCTTCCAAGGCCGCGGCTCCCGCTATCGCGTCGAACCCGCCCGCGCCGCGCGTTTGCTAGACCTAGTTTAGCCCCCTCGGCGCCGGCTCACCGCCGGAATTCGTAGAACAACCGGTCGCCGATTCCCTCCACGTCCTGCCCGTGGATTCCGCACCACAGGACCCATGGCCGCCGCAGGCAATACCAGTCGCCCAGCGCATCGAATTTCCGGCAGGAGGTCACGATGTGCGTTCGCCACAGCGTCCGGAACGGCCGGTTTGTCCGTTTTCCCAGCGCCCGCAGCCGCTTGGCGAAATCCACGTCCTCGCCCACCCGCAACGCTTCGTTGAAGCCCCCCAGCGACTTGAAATCTTCCCGCCGGCACCAGAACAGTCCCGCCGACAGCCCCGGCAACAGCGCCAACAGGATCAGCCCCGTCAGCAGAATGCCCGCCGACCGCCGTTCCGGATAGATCGGCACCCCGCCGCCGACCGTTTTCCCGCCCGCCAGCGCCCGATCGATCTCCGCCAGCATGTTCGCCGACATCCGGCTATCGGCATCGATCGTCACCAGGATCTCGCCCGACGCCGCCCGAGCCCCCGTGTTGCGGATCGCCGCCAGGTTCTTCCGGTCGTCGCGCGCGATCCGTGCCCCGTGGTCCCGGGCAATCTGCTCCGTCGCATCCGTGCAGCGGTTCAGGACCACGACGGTTTCCACCTCGTCTGGAAACGGCCGGGCGGCGGCCGCGACCGAATCCAGGCACGCCCCGATCCGCGCCGCCTCGTCTCGTGCCGGAATGATCACCGAAAACCGCATGGCTGTCCCTTGTCGCCGCCATTCTACCCCCGGCCGATGCCGCGGGCAATCCTCCTCCGCGCCTGCCGCCTTGCGCAAATCCGCTACCGGGCCTACGATGCTTTCCATGAAACGGAATTTCCACGCCATGGAAAACCCGACCGGATTTTTTCCATACCGTGGAAAAAAGTTTTCCACACCGTGGAAAACTTCCCCACGACGGGTCCAAGACCCCCGCCACCTTGCGTGGCGGGTGAATCAGGTCTGCCCTGACAGGCCAAATGGCCACAACCTCATTCACCCACGGCACAAGGCCGTGGGGGTCTTCCCGCGCCTAAGGCGCGGCAAGCCTTGGAAATTGAAGATTGAATATTGGATATTGAATATTCTCTTCCTCGCCCTCTCCGCCTGCTCTCCGCCCCCGCGCGACGCCCTGCTGACCGGCCAGACCATGGGCACCTCCTACTCGATCCGGCTGGCCGCGTCCCCGCTCGGTCGCGGCGATCTCCGCCGCCTGCAGGCCGACATCGATGCCGCGCTGGCCGAAGTCAATCGCCAGATGTCCACCTATCTCTCCGACAGCGAAATCTCGCGCTTCAACCGCGCCGAGGCCGATGAACCCGTCGCGATTTCTCCGGACTTCCAGCACGTAGTCCGGCGCGCCCTGGAGATCGCCGCGGCCACCGGCGGGGCCTTCGATCCCACCGTCGGCGCGCTCGTGAACCTCTGGGGCTTCGGCCCCGATGGCCGCCCCTGCGCCGCGCCCGCCGCCGAGCCAATCGCGGCTGCCCGCGCCATTACCGGCTGGCGGCATCTGCTCCTGACGCCCGACGGCCAGCTGGCCAAGGACATTCCCGATCTCCGGCTCGATCTCGGCGCCATCGCCAAAGGGTTCGGCGTGGACCGGGTCGCCGAACTCCTGCGGGCGCGCGGCCGCGAGCATTTCCTCGTCGAAATCGGCGGCGAGACTCTCGGCGTCGGCCGCAACGGCCAAGGCGAGTCGTGGCGGGTCGGCGTGCTGAAGCCGGACGAATCGGCCGATCTCCAAGGCATCGCCCGGCTCACGGGCGGGCGGGCCATCGCCACTTCCGGCGACTACCGCAACTTCTATCGCGACGAAACCGGCGAACTGCGTGCCCACATCGTCGATCCCCGCACCGCCGCGCCCGTCGGCCACGCCGTCGCCAGCGTCTCGGTCCTGGCCGGCGATTGCCTGACCGCCGACGCGCTCGCGACCGCCCTGTTCGTTCTCGGTCCCGACGAGGGCCTGCCCCTGCTGGCCGAGCGTTTCCCCGACGTCGAAGCCCTGTTCCTCGTGCGCACCGGCGACGGCTTCCGGGAAATCGCCTCGCCCGGATTTGCCGCGGCCCTGCGCTACGAGCCGGCGCCCGCGCTCTGAGCGACCGCAGCTTCACCCGAAAAGAAAACCGCCGGCCCCGCGAACGGGACCGGCGGCGATGGGCGTCAAACGCCCGCCATCCGTTAATCCAGCCAGATACGGATCATCCGCTTCGTTCCGACGGTGGACTTGATGGTGACCGTGGTGCCGACCAAGGTGTAGTCGGTCGGATCCGTCAACGTCGACCAGACCCACCCCGAACCGGAGAGCACCGTCGCGCCTTCCACGCGGTTCAGCGTGTAGCCATCCGGAACGGCGAAGGAGAATCCCGTGCCCGCCACAAGCGCGATGGTCGCGATGGAAGGATTCGCGCCGCCGCCGCCCACCGCCAATTGCACGGAATTGCTGTAGTCTCCGCTGCCGGTCACGGCCGTCACCGTCAGCGTATAGGTGCCCTCCTTCGTCGGCGTCAGCGTGAACGCCGGCGGCGTATTGAAATTGTAGCTGTAGTCGTCGAGACCGTCCGGATCCTTCAGATCGATGTACCAGTCGTTGGCCGTTTCGTTCGTGACCGTGATCGACAGGGCCATTTCCACGCCCACGGTGCCCGACAGCGAGCCGGTGATGCGCACCGCCGGCTGGCCCGGCGCCAAGCCCACCACCGAGAAGGTCACGGTATTCGACGCCGTCGCCAAGGTCGCATCCGTCGCCGTCACCGTCGCGGAATAGCTGCCCGTCGGCGCCGTCGCCAAGATCGTGAACACGTTGTTGCTCGCCACGTAATACGCGCCGCCCAGCGTGCTGGTCCAGCCGTAGGCGTAGGGCGCCGTCCCGTTCGCCGCCGTCGCCGTGATCGCATCGCTCTGGCCTTCGTCCACCGTGAAGCCGTTGGACTTGTTCACGGTGACGCCGAACGCCGGCGCGCCCGTGCTGTGGTACCCGAGACGTTCGTTGGTCAATTCCGCGGCGTCCTCGACCTCGGTCAAGGTGTATTCCACCCAATCGGCCGCGTTGAAGTCCGTGTTTACGCCCGCCGTCACCGTGCTGGCCCGGACAAAGCTCTTGTCCTGCCCAAAGGTCGTGGTGGTATTCGTCAACCCGAACGCATCCACCACGTTCGCATACGCGTATGTTTCGCCCGTGTACAACACGACGCTGTCATCGCCGTTGAAAGCCCAATTGGCATTTTGATCTGCCACGGCATAAACGGGATTGGAAGCGGAAGCAGGACCGATGACATAAGTGCCGCCAGCCGCAATCGTGTTGCTCAAGGCAACCGCAAGCGTCGGCACGCCATCTGTTTTCCACGTCTCGCGATTCGTGTTGTTCCATGAACCCAATCGATAGCCGCCGGCGCCCAGATCCACAGCCGATGCGCCGGGATTGTAGATCTCGACCCACTTGTTGTAGCTGCCAGATCCCTCGTAATATTGCGAGATGATGAGTTCGCCGCTGGCGGACCCCTCGACGAACGTGACCGCCACGACGACGGCTTCGGCCGGCATCGTGAAGGTGTTGCCCGTCACGGTCACGGCGCCGCCGTTGACCACGATCGATTCCACCACGTAGCCGCCCGCCGGCGACGCGTTGACCGTCACCGTCGCGCCGGCGATCGCCTGCGTTTCCGGCGTGGTCGTCGCCGTGCCGTTGGTCGTGGGGGCGACCGTGATCGCATAGTAGGTGGGCGGCGCCACCACGGAGAAGTTCAGGCTGTTGGTCACGCTCTGCACGGGGTCGGACGAGTCCGTCGCGATCACTTCGGCCGAGTAGTCCCCGATCGGCGCCGTGGCCAAGATCGTGAACACGTTGTTGCTGGCCGTGTAATAGGCGCCGCCCAGCGTGCTGCTCCACGCATAGCCGTAGGGTTCCGTTCCGTGCGCCGCCGTCGCCGTGACCGCGTCGCTGGAACCTTCTTCCACCTCGAATCCGCTCGATTTGTTGAACGAAACGCTGAATTCCAATGGACCCGTGGAAACGCTGCCATGGATCACCACGTCGTCCAGTCGGAAGGTTCCCGAACCGGTGGTGGCTCGCGAGCCATTGGCCCATCCCTGGATTTTCACGACGATGGCTCCGGTTTGGCTTTCGACGCCGACGACCGCTTGGCTGACCGCCAGCAACAAGGCGCTGGGCGCATTCACTTCGTAGGTCGCCATCCCGTCGCCGATGTCAAAGCCGAAGGCGGAAGGTCCCGCCGACGTGGCATAAGCCTTGAAGGAAATTCCGTTAATCGTCATCGCGGCGCCTTCCGCAGGCGTGATCGTGAATACAAACGCCTTTGCCCCCGCCTGGTTGTCCACGGCCCAGCCCGCCGTTTCTTCGATATAGGGCTCGTCCGTGAAGTAAGTGCCCGTGGTGATGCCCGTCTCGATCGTTCCCGCCGACAGGGCCATGTCCGAAACGGTCAGGTTGGCATCCTTAGCCGTCGCCTGCAGATACGGATCGGCATTGAACCGGAAATCCACGATGCCTTCCGCCACCGATTCCGCGAACGTCACCGTGACGGTTGCCGCTTCGGCCGGCATCGTGAAGGTGTTGCCGGTTACGGTCACGGCGCCGCCGTTGACCACGATCGATTCCAGCACGTAGCCGCCGGCCGGCGTGGCGGTCACCGTCACGATCGCGCCTTCCTCCGCTTCCGTCGCCGGATCGGTCGTCGCGGTGCCGTACGCGGGATCGTTCGTGACGATGGCAATGGCGTATTTGACGGCCGGCGCCACCACGGAGAAGTTCAGGCTGTTGGTCACGCTTTGCACGGGGTCGGACGAATCCGTCGCGATTACTTCGGCCGAGTAGTTCCCGATCGGCGCCGTCGCCAGGATCGTGAATTCGTTGTTGCTCGCCGCGTAGTACGCGCCGCCCAGCGTGCTGCTCCACGAATAACCGTAGGGCTCCGTCCCGTTTGCCGCCGTGGCGACGATGACATCGGTCGTCCCCTCTTCCACTTCGAGACCGCTCGGCTGGTCGAAGGTCACGCCGAAGGTCGCGCCGCCGGGAGCCACGCCGAAACCGGTGAGATCGCTGCCGGCCGCCACGTATTCGAAGCGCTCGCTGGGATCCGACCAGCCATCGACATCGCCGGTCGTGATGCCGGCTTTCAACTGGATGTTCTGGTTGGCCGTGGACACGCCTGCATTCGTCCAGGACGTTCCCGGATCGACGCCGACCGTGCCGATGACGTCCTGCACGATGCCGCCCAGCTCCAGCACCAAGGCATCGTCGCCGTTGAAGGTAAACGGCTCCACCAGATCGGGATTCATGTTAGTGGTGCCGATGACCCAGACCGCACCTGCAGCCAGCGTGCCGCTGCTCGCCGTCACTTGCGACGACGCGACGTTGGTGCCATTGGCGGCCACCTTGACGTCCAGCAGATTGTCCGTGGCATCGAACGTGATGGCGGTGCCGGACACGTTCCAGATTTCAATGCCCTTGGGAATGGTGCCGGAATCGGTTTCCGTATATTGCGAAATGACAATGCGGCCCGCCGGCGCTTCCTGGAAAGTCACGGAGATCGTTACCGACCCGGCCGGCATGACGAACGTGGTGGTCGACCCGATCGGCGTCAAATCCTCGTCGACGACGCTGATCGTATCGACGATGTAGCCGGGTGCGCCCGTCGCCGTGATCGTGACCGTTTGGCCTTCTTCGGCTTCGTCCGCCGGTTCCGTCGTCACGGTGCCGTTGGTCGTGGGATTGATCGTGATCCCGTACAAGACCGCCGGAGGCACGACGGAGAAGCTAACCGTGTTCGAGGCCGTCTGGGCGGCATCGTCCGTCGCGGTCACCGTCGCCGAATAATCGCCGGTCGGCGCCGTCGCCAAAATCGTGAACACGTTGCCGCTCGCCACGTAGTATGTGCCGCCCAGCGTGCTGCCCCACGAATAGCCGTACGGCTCCGTCCCGTTCGCCGCCGTCGCCGTGATCGCGTCGCTTGAGCCTTCCACCACTTCAAAGCCTTCGGCCTTGTCGAAAAACACGCCAAATGCCGCCGCGCCGGTGCTGTGGTAGCCCAAACGCTCATTGGTGCCCACCAACGCCGCGTCAACGTCGAGGTAGGCGACCTGAATCCATTCCGCCGGGTTGAAATCCGTGTTGACCCCCGTGGTGACGGTGTTCGTACGGACAAAGCTCTTGTCGGCACCAAAAGAAGTCGTCGTGTTGGTGAGGCCGATCACGTCAACCACGTTGGCGAAATCATAGGTGGCGCCCGTATACAGCACCGGAGTGTCGTCGCCGTTGAAATACGCAACCGTTCCTCCCATGTCCCAGGTGGCATAGGAAGGATTGACGGCGTTGGTGTGGGCGTACAGGAACGTGCCGCCTTCGGCAATGGTGCCGGTCAACGCAGCCGTATACGAAGGCGTACCGTTGGTTTTCCACGCTTCCCGAGCGGCGTTGGACCACAGCCCCAAACGATAATCGCCGGCCGCCAGATCCACGGAACCGGGACCAGGATTGTAGATTTCAATCCACTTGTCGTTGCTGGCCCCTTCGTAATATTGGGAAATGATCAAACCGGCCGCGGCGTTCATCGCCGTCGCCAACATCCCGACACACGCCAACCCGATCAGCATCTTTTTCATGAACCGCTCCTTATGGAAACCACCGACTACGACAATACCATTACAATACCTTAACGGGCGGCGCCACGCCAAGGCGTTTTCGCCCGGGCCGGTAAAACGGTTTTTCCGGGCGGCGGCGTGACGTCCAGCACGCGGTAGTAGCGCGGATAGGCGACGGCAAAGTCGATCAGTTCGAGTTCGCCGCCGTTGCCCCAGGCCGAGGAAACCTGAACCCACGGCACGGGATTCATGGCTAGATTGGTGGTGTGCTGCAGGCCGTAGAGGCGGCTCGCGTCGGAAGTCGAGATCCAGACGCGGCCGACGCCGTTGCTCGTCTCGAAGCGTTCGATGAGGTAGAACGGGCTTTTCGCGATGGAAATGCCGTCGATGCCCACGTTGCCGGTGACCCGCGCGGAATAGATGAAGCGGAGATGGCGCGAGTGGAGCGAAGGTTCCAGCGTCTGGAACGTGGCATTGGTCGGCGGCGGCGCGTAGGCGGCCAGCTCCGTCCAGGCCGCCCCGTCCACGGACTCCTCGACCCGGAACGTGCCGCCGGAAAACGTCAGGCCCCGGATCCAAAAGGACACCGCGGCGGCGGGCAGATCGTAGTGGATCGAGATGAAATCGCCGGTGTCGTCCAGCTTGGCGGCGCCGTCGTTGTACCCGTCGTAGTCGGGGCCGTAATCCGGCGATCCCAAGCCGGAAAAGATCCAGCCGGAAGGCGGTTCATAGCCCTGCCAGGGGCCGGTGTAGGACGTCGGCAAGACGGCTTGCGCGAACGCTGCGCGCGCCGCCAGCGCCGCCGCGCATCCCGCCGTCATGACCGTTCGCGTCAACATACCGATAGCTTGAGCCAAGATCCGGAATCCGGCAATCCAAATTTCGGCCGACCTGCCGCCGCCTCCCCCTGCCCCGGCGTTCAGGTTCCCGCAACCGCGAACGGCGTCAGCAGGGATTCCTGGTAGAGCCGCTGCACCATTTCCACATCCATGCCGTGGCCGGACTTGTAGGAAATGATTTCGCCGACGAACCGGCCTTCGTCGATCAGCGCGATGGCCGCGAGCAGATCGAGCGTGGCGCGGTGCCAGACCGCTTCGAGCGATTTCCCCTCGTGCGGCAGCAACGCCTTGTTCCAATAGCCCAGCCGGCCGGCCACCAACAGGTTGTCGAAGGAGTAGCCCAGATTGCGGATGTCCGCGAACAACAGGCCGATCGTCTTGCAATACAGCATCTTGAGCGCCGAGGTATTGGTCCGCGCCGTCGCCCCGTAGGCGAATTTTTCCGGATCGACGGCGAACCGGATCCGCTGCTTGCCGATGGCGGTCTTGAAATCCACCGCGGCATCGATCGCCAGCAGCGGTTTCGCCGGATCGGCAGGCGGCGCCAGCGTCAGAAAGCCGCCGTGCCCGTTGCAGATCGTCACGCGCTCGCGCACGGTGACGAACGGAGTCGGTCGATCCACCCGGCGCAGGCCGGCGCCTTGCAAGGCCTGCACGAGCTCCGTGCTGCCGCGATCGAACAGCGGCGGATCGCCGGAATCGATCCGGATCAGCAGGTTGTCGATGCCCAGCCCCATGCGCAGGGCGATCATGTGCTCGGCCATGCGGATATAGTTGTGAGGCGAACCGCTGCGCAGCACGATGTTGCTGACGACGTTGCCGGTCGTCCACACGTTGCGGATGGAGCAGCGCACCGGCAGGCTGTCGGGCAGATCCGTTCGTTCGAACCACCAGCCTTCCATGTCCGTCGGGCACAGCGTCAGCGTGCGCAGGCTCTTGCCGAGAAACGTGCCGCGGCCCTGCACCGTCGCCTGGCGCTCGATCGTCGTCTGCGCGCGAACGGTTTCGACGGGCTTGGCCTCGGCCAGCATGTCCCAGTCCACGGGCTGGTTTTTCCAGGCGCGAACGCCTTGTTCCAATGCGGCCACGGAGCCGCCGAGCAATCGACCTGCGGGGATTTCCAACATGCTTCAATTCTCTTCGATTTTCCCGAACCTGACAAATCCTAAATCGCGCGCGAGGGCCGCGGCGTCCGCGCCGGGTTCCGCCGCGGTCCACAGGACGGGGCGCGGTCCGGCCAGCGCGCGCTGCCGGCGCATCTCGTCCGGTTCGGCGCTGGCGCACACCAGCGCATCCGCGTAGTAGGTCGTGAAGGGGGCCAGCGGACCGCCGTCTTCGATCAGCAGGCACGTGCCCGACGTCCGCAGTACGCAGGAGAGCGAGGAGATCCATTCGGCTTCCGCATGGTCCAGATCGACGCCGGGAATCGCGGTGCCGGCATCCCAGACCGCCGGATAATCGCACAAATAGAGCGCCCGCGCGCCGTGATCCAGCCGTCCCGGCAAGGTCCCGGCCACGATCCGGACCGCCGGCGCGCCGCTGCCCCGGATGCGCTCCAGCAGCGTCAGTCCGCGGTTTTGCCCCCATTCGAGCATCGCTTCCAGATCGGGGTCGGGATTCACCGCCAACGTCGCGACGTCGCCGGCCAGTTCCATCTGCGGCTCGCCCTGGGCATCCTGCGCCGCGCACGTGAACGCGCTGGCCGCCCAATCGAAATCGCGGAACAGGCCCGACGCCCGCAGCATCAGGTAGTTCACGGCGTCGGTCCGGTCCCGGAATCCGCCGGGATGGATCAGGCGCATCGCGACGGGATCGTACGTCGGCACGGCGGCGAGTCCGGCGCGCAACACGGCTTCCGGCACGGCGACGCCCCCGCCGGCGCGCGCCAGTTTCGCCACGGCTTCCTGCCGCGCCGTTTCCGGATCGGCGGTTTTCCAGGCCTCGACTTCCAAGGCAAACGTGGCGCGGCGCGGGAAGTTGCCCGTCGCCTTCGTCACCGCCAAATCGAATTCGAGGCCCGCCGCGTCCGGCAGGCCCTTCGCGGCGCGGTACCGGCGCGGCTCGGCTAGATCGGGATACAGGGCGAAAGCTTCCTCCCCGCGCACGGAGAGCAGGACGGGCGGCGATTCTTGACCCAGCAAAGGCTCGCCGATCGCTCCGGTCCGCACGAAAAGACGCAGGCGGAACAGGCGGGAATCGCTCTTGAGGAGCATGATCTGTCCCTGCAGCAGAACCCGGCCGTTCTCTCGCGGCACCGCGATCAGCGTCCAGTCGACGTCCCCGTCGTCCACCGTGCCCCCATAGAACCGGGGATCGTTCCGGCCGGAGAAGCGCCCCCCCTCGCGGGCCCGGCGCTCGGGCCGCAACGGCCAGCGCTGTCCGGAAACCACGTCTTCCAGTTCCAGCGCCAGGCCCACCGAGCGCCGGTCCGGAAGCGCCAGCGGTTCGAAGTCGGGATTCTCGTCGTCGCCGGCGAACACCAGCGACCAACGGCGCGAACGCACCACCGAGTCGTAGCGGACGGACAGCGAGCGGACCACGCAAGGGCCGAACGCGTTGCGCGTATTCGGCAAGGGGGACGAACCGGGCGGCGGCGTTTGCGCTTCCGCGATTTGCATGCCCCCCCCCTCGCCCCATTCCAGTTTCGTCGCGCCCTCGGGCAGGCGCCCGATCCAGACGCCCTCCGTGAAATTCCACGGCCCCGCCGCCGGCGGGGCCGATTCCGGCAGGCCGGTCACCGCCGCCCAGCCCCCGCTGCCTGAATACAAAGCGGGAGCGCTGTGCGCTCCCGGGACGACCGCGCCCCATGCCAACGCCCACGCGACGGCGAATCCGCCGCGCAATCCCGCGACGGCGCTGCGGCTCAACTGGAGCTCTCCCGTCCGCCGGGGCGGCTGCGCTTCTTGCCGGCGCGCGCGCCGAATCCCTGCAGGGATTTCAGCTGGTCGCGCAGAAACGCGGCCTTCTCGTAGTTTTCCAGCTCGACGGCGCGGGCCAATTCTTCCCGCAGCGTTTCCGCCTCGCTCCGCGGACGGCGCTTGTCGATCTGCTCGAGCAGTTCGCGGAGCGTTTCCAGTTCCGGCGGCGGAGGCACGGGCGAACCGTCTTCGTTCGTCGGTTCGTAGTTCTCGGCGAAAAAGCCTTCGAGATCCTTCACCCCTTCGCGGACGGCCTTTTCGGCGTCGTCGAAGCGGGCGGTTTCCATGCTCGTTTCGGCGCCGGCGCGGGCGTGCATCATGCGCATGTAGGGATAGAGCTGCATGAACTGCCAGGCCACCTCGTCGTCCAGGGCGTATTCCGAGACGATGTCGATCAGATCCAAGTTGTGGTCGCAGTCGCGCACGACGCCCTTGAAATCGCCCAGCGCGTAGAACGCCATGATCCGGTAGTAGTACTGCATGACTTCCTGCTGCAGTTCGGCGCAGGCGTCGAAATCCAGCTTGTACGGCAGCACGTTGCCCGGCGCGACCCGTTCGGCGTCGACGTAGAAATCGCACAGCGAAACCGCGCCGCGCGGGCGCGTGCCGTCCGGCCGGCCTTCGGGTTCCATCTGGAAGACGCCCAGGTCCAGGCGGAGCTGGATTTTCCGCGTGCCGTCGTCGGCCTGGATCCAGCGGGCGCGCACTTCGCCGGGATCGTAGGGCCAACCCGACACGAGGTTTGAGATATCCTTGCTCATCCGACGACGCTCTCCTGACTCAAAACGCCCCGGCCGGTTCGACCGGCCGGGGTTGGAATGCTCCGCAGCGAAGGTTCCTTATTCCGCGGCCGGCGCGGCTTCTTCCGCGGCATCCGCCGCTTGCTGGGCCTTGCATTCCGCTTTCTTGGCCTTCTTCGCGGCCTTCTTGGCTTTCTTTTCGGCCTTCTTCTCGGCCTTCATCGCCTGGCATTCGGCCTTCTTGTCGGCCTTTTTCGCCTGGCATTCGGCCTTCTTGGCTTCGTGCGCGGCCTTCTTTTCGGCCCGCTTGGCCTGGCACTTCTCCTTGCACGCGGCCTTTTCTTCGGCGGTCATCTTCGCGCAGCAGGCGGCCTTCTTCTCGGCCTTCTTCGCGCAGCAGGCGGGCTTGTCGGCCTTTTTCGCGCAGCAAGGCGCTTGGTCCGCCTGCTGGACGTCCGCCGCGGCCGGCGTTTCTTCCTGGACCGGTTCGGCCGCTTTCTTGCCGAAGATCCACCACGCGGACGAATTCATCGCCATCGCGAACAAGACCACCGTCGCCATCAGCATCCACTTTTTCATGATCGTTCCTTTCGGTTGTTTCAGGGGTTGAACTTGGGCGGCACTATACCGTCCCGAGGCGCCGCCGGCAACCTACCCGCCGTAGAATTCCGCGATGGCGCCGACGACCCACTGGGCCATTTCGTCCGTCAGATCCGGATAGATCGGCAGGGCCAGCGTTTCCTTCGCCGCGCGCTCGCTTTCCGGGAAATCGCCGGGCTGGTGCCCGAGGGAGCGGAAGCACTCCTGCAGGTGCAGCGGCACCGGATAGTAGATTTCCGTGCCGATCTCGCGGCTGCGCAGATGGGCCAGCAAGCCGTCGCGGTTTTCGGCGCGAAGGATGAACTGGTTGTAGATGTGGCGGTTCGTCTTCGCCGCCGGCAGGACCACCTTCCCGGCCTTCGCGACACCGGTCTGCGCGAACAGCTTCTCGTAGCGCGCCGCGTTCGCCTGCCGCGCCGCCGTCCAGCCGTCCAGGTATTTCAGCTTGATCGTCACCACCGCCGCCTGCAGCGCGTCGAGGCGGAAATTCCCGCCGATCAGGCGGTGGTAGTACTTCGGTTCCGACCCGTGGTTGCGCAAGACGACCGCCTTTTTCGCCTTCGCCGGATCCTGCATCGTCAGCATGCCGCCGTCGCCGAAGCAGCCGAGGTTCTTCGAGGGGAAGAACGAGAAACAGCCGTAATCGCCGATGCTGCCCGCGCGTTTCCCCTTCCATTCCGCGCCGATCGCCTGCGCCGCGTCTTCGATGACCGCCAGCTTGTGCGCTTTCGCGACCGCCATCACGGCGTCCATGTCCGCCATCTGCCCGTAGAGATGGACCGGAATGATCGCTTTCGTCTTCGGCGTCACCGCCGCTTCCAGCTTGGCCGCGTCGAGATTGAACGTGACCGGATCGATGTCGACGAAGACCGGCTTCGCGCCCACCCGCGAAATCGCGCCCACCGTCGCGAAAAACGTGTAGGGCGTCGTGATCACCTCGTCGCCCGGTCCGACGTCTTCCGTCATCAGCGCCACGATCAGCGCGTCCGACCCCGAAGACATGCCCACGCCGTGCGCCGCGCCGCAATATTTCGCGACCGCCGCCTCGCATTCCTGCACTTTCGGTCCCAGGATGAATCCCTGCGATTTGCAGAGTTCCAGCAGCGCCGGTTCCACTTCGGCCCGGATCTGTTCGTATTGCGGTTTCAAATCCAACAGGGGCACTTTCATCGCATCTCCTTGCCTTTGAGTAAAGTTGCGGGAAACATGGCACGCCCGGGGCCAAAAATCACGCATAAAATGCCGGCCGACGGTCCAAAATGCTCGCCGCCACCCATCGCGGCTCATCCGGCCCGCCCGATCCTTCAACACAAGGCAAACGCCGCAAAAGCCCCGCAGCCGTTCCGATCACTTCGCCCCTCGTCCGTGCCGGAGCGCGGGCATCCTGCCCGCCCATGGCTCGGTTGTAGGCCATTTTTGGTCCGATGGCTTCCGGCACGCCTCCCCCTAACACACCAAAGAACGTTGCGATCCATACCGGGACCATCTGGATGTTCAGCAAAACCTCCGCGCACTTCGCCAACTCCATTTCATTCTCATGCATTTTGATAGAAGCATCCATGATTGTATTTCCGGATTAGACGAAGTTCGTCTAACCCCGCCAAATCCGGTCAAACGCGTTGCTTTTCGGCAAGTTGCAGCCTCTTTTCACTAAAATCCCGCCGGGATAGACGAAGTTTGTCTAATCCCGGTTATTCCGGCAAAACACAAAAGTGAACGCCGGTTCACTTTCCACGCTGCGAAATCTTGCGCCGCCGGATACCGCATCCCGAGGAAAGGCGGATCCCTTTGCCCCTCTTTGAAATAACTATTCCCCGCTTTTTATCTACGTCTCGTTTTCGATTGATCTTGGCTAAATGATAGCCTATTCTGAAGTTCAGCAAACGCCGAGAATTGGTCGCATAACCCCGCCCTCTCCCGGCATACACAAAGGTTGTTCTATACTATGTTCGGCCAAAGATAAATGAAGGCAAATAGAAAACGATTATTGCTCGGTGCGGCGATCGTTTATAGCGCCGCATTTGCCATCCTCTATGCCATCGCCTATCGAGCATCCCTATTGCCAGCTATATCCGAGGTATCCTTATCCTGCGCACTCGATACAGTGGGGAAAAGAATCTATTTTGCCGCTGAAGTGGCTCTATGGGGGCTTATCATCCTATCCCCCTTAATTTTCTGGTGGGCAAAGAGAGAAAAGAAAATGAAGGCCGTACAAGGGGGTCCAGGGTACCCTCCACAAAGTGTCGGGTCCCCTGACGTTCGGTGAGGAGAGATATGAAGACAAAATGGATAATCGGAATACTCGGGATCCTGCTAGTCGTCTCACTCGCCGGCAATGCTTGGCTCGGAGCTACACTCCGCGCCTACCGTTACAATGTTAACCATAGTTGGTTCACATATTCCCATGAGGGAGCCCCCGAGTATCCGATAGTCGGATTACCTTCCGCCGACCTAAAACAGATACTGGATCAGATTGCCGGAACAGACGAACAACGCCCGGAGGACAAGTATGTCCTGATTCTTGAAGTATTAAGTGCCGACAAAGTTGATATTACAACTGGAAGGCAAGATGCCCCAGAATCAGGCGGAGGCAAGATATTCCGCTTCAACAAAACACCTGACGGGTGGGTTCTTGATGAGAATACAGATTCAATCTGGGTCTCATAAAATCACACCGAACAATGGGGTCCAGGCTATCGGCGCCAAGGCGCGCCTCAGCCTGACCCCTGACGTTCGCGCGAGCCGATTTTGGCTCCATTTCGCGGTTTTGGGCCGTTTTTTCTTCGATTTTCCATCATTTTGGGTTCATCCGACAAGTTCCTGTCTGGCGTGGTGGAGGTTGTAGAGCTTGAGGATGAAGAAAGCCTCGTCGCGATAGCCGTAGGCGGAGCGGGTCATGACCTTGACCTTGTTGTTGATGCCCTCCATGCGGCCCGAGTTGATCGGGTGATCGAACCATTCCAGGATGCCTTTGCGACGTGAGCGCAGGGTCTTGACCAGGCTCCTGAAAGGGGCCAAGCCCGTCGCCAGCGCCCGGCGGCACCAGGCTTTCAGGAAGTGGCGCATGTCTTTCGCCGTTGGCTGCGCCCACAGCAGCAGAAGCTCCTCTTTCAGGTAGTAGGCGGCGAACAGGGGTTGGTTGGCCCGCAACGCGGCATCCAGCGCGCACATCTTTTCCGGCGTCAGGTTGTTCCGCCGGGACAGAAGCAGGAAGCGCGTGCCCTTGATGTCGGCCTTCAAGTCCCGCTCCGCTTCGCGCACCAGCTGGCGGCGCACTTCGTCGAGCCGCTCGTTGACCAGCTTGACGACGTGGAACTTGTCGAAGACGACGGCGGCGCGCGGCAGGTTGTCGCGCACGGCTCTCCAGTAGGCCGCGCCCAGATCCATCGCCACCGCCTGGATCTTGGCCTTGGCCAGCCGCAGCCGGCGCCAAAAGCCCCGCAGGCAGGCTTGGCTGCGGCCGTGGGCCACCCAGACGATCCGGCCGGTGTCGAGGTCGATGACCAGCGTGTAGAACTTCCGTTTCTTCCCCGCGTAGATCTCGTCGATGGCCAGATGCTTCAACCCCTTGAAGCGGGCGGGCGTCACCGCCTTGCGCAGCTGCGGCTCGACGATGTCCTTGACCGTGTCCCAGCTCAGGCCGACGACCCCGGCCACGTCGGCCAGCGTCATCGCCCGGCTCAGGGCAAGGACATAATGGCCCAGTCGCCGGGTGTAGCGCACGTAGGCTTTGGCAAAGGGGGGGAGACCTCGAAGGTCTTGCCGCAACTCTTGCATTGGCATTGCGGCACTTCCGCCTTCAGCACCACCGGCATCAGGCCGATGGGCGCCGCCTTCAGGCGGCGGTATCGCGCGCCCTTGCGCGCGACTTCCGGGCTGTGGCAGTTCGGACAGGCCGGGATCTTCTTCACCGCCAAAGTCAGTTCCATGGTGCCGGCGGGATACTCGGTGCGCACACACTTGTAGCCTCCGCGCACGCCGAAGGCCTTTCGCAGGAATGTCTGGTTCAGCGGCTTTCGGCTTGCCCTTCAAAGCGGTTCGGAAGGACATGGCCAAAGACCGCCGGCAAAAACGGCAACAACCCTTCCCCGCCCGCACCTCCGCTCCGACGAGCTCTGGCGGGCCCATTCTCGCGGAGCCGCGGGCAGGGCATTCCAAAAAATGCGGCTTTTCCTGGGGTTTTCAGACAGGAACTTTCCCGATGATCCTCATTTTGCTCGATTTTGGGCATTTTGGGGGCGTTGGAGGCCGATTTTGGGCGATTTTCGACCGAAAACAGGCCGTTTTGGGCCGTTTTCGCGATTTCCGTGGACAGGCGGACGGGAAGGCGTATCCTTTTCGTCGAATCTCATGAATCGAACCGTTCAGCGTTCCGCTGTCGAGGTCCCAGCCCGGTTTTCCGCCGGGCTTTCGCTTGATGCGTCGCCGGCCGCGTTTTTTTCGCCGGGATCCGCCGCCCTCAACCCGATTTTTTGGACCGATGCCGCCCTTGCGGCGACGTCGTCGGCCCGCGTCCGCGACTTGGCGGTCTGAGTCACCCCCTCGCACTCGAGACCGCAATCCACCCACCCAAGCCCGTCGACCCCTTGCGGGAGCCTTGCGCCCCCACCCGATGAACATCCAAATCCAGGAACTTTCCGCCGAACGCCTGCCTGAATCCGCCGAACTCCTCACCGACGTCTTTCTCAATCTGGAGCCGATGACCGCCGCGCTCCACCTTTCCCGCGATTTTTACGCCGCGTACGTCCGCGCGGTCTGCGACCACTGTTTCGAAGACCATCTGGCCGTCGCCGCCATCGACGCCGACGCCGGCAAGCTCGCCGGCGTGGCCATCGGCCTCGACGACGGCAAGTACCGCCAGACGCTCCACGTGATCCCGCCCGAATACCGCGCGGCGATGGAGCAGATGAACGATTTCTTCGAGGAACTCGACAAGCCCCTCGCCCGCATCCCCGGCAAGTGGACCTACGTCTTTTATCTGGCCGTGGCCCCGACCTATTGGCGCACCGGCATTTCGATGCGCATGCTGCAGCGGATGGAAGCCATGCTGCGCGAAAAGCGCTACGAGTATCTCGTGTCCGAGGCCACCAACCCCAAATCCGAAGGCGCGTTCCGCAAGCAGGGCTACGTGGAGATCAACCGCCTGGCCTACGCCGCCGCCCCTTCGTTCGCCGGCCTCCCCGGCGATTGCACGCTGTTTCTCAAGAAACTCGTGTAGGCGATCCGCGCCGTCAGCCGATGACCCCGAGGCTCTGGAGGATGAAATAGATCAGCAAACCGCCCGCGGACAAAATGATCAGGACCAGTTGCGTCTTGTAGTTGTAGTCGTGCCGGCGGCGCGCCCGCACGCGGCTCAGGGCCAGCCCGACGACGCCGATGGCCAAGCCCGCGATCAGGATCGGCACCAGGGGCGACAGGTTCAGGCCGCCGACGGTATCCGTCGCGGCCACCGCCTGGTCGATTTTCTCCAGCTGGTTTTTCCGCGACTGGGAATCCGCCAGCGTCAGGAGAACGAGCACGACGACGAGCAGCAGCGGATAAACCAACAGCGTGATCCAGCGGAACACCCGGGCCCAGACGTCGGGTTTGCGCTGGCGGCGATCCGGCATGCCCGGACGATAGGGCGTTTGTTGCGATTGACCCGGGATCGGTTCCATGGCGGACTCCTTTGTTCTCTCTACCCTCTAGTTTTCGGCGGCGATCGAAACGAAAACCGGCCCGGGCGCCTCCTCGGCCGCATCAGCGCAGCAAGAAAAAGGCGACCAACCCGCCCACCGACACGATGACGAGAATCAGCTGGGTCCGGTAGTTGTAGTCGGAACGGCGCCGGGCGCGCAGGCGGCCGAGCAGCAGGCCGATCGCGCCGATCAGCAAGCCGGCCATCAGCAACGGCAACAGGGTGTACAGATGCAGATGGCTGGCGGTGCTCGCCGGGATGTCTTCGACGCCCATCCGCGTCGCCAGTTCCTGGCTGTGGTCCGCGCTGGCCACGCCGAAGAAAATGAAGAAAAAGATGATCAGCAAAGGATAGACCAGCAACGTGAGCCAGCGGAAAACCAGCGCCCAGGCATCCGGTTTCCTTTGCCGTCGATCCGGCATGCCCGGACGATAAGGTTGTTGCGGTTGACCCGTGGTCGGTTCCATGGATGAACTCCTTGTTGTTTCTGATCTCTGACCCACGCCGCGATTATAGAAACAAGATCGCGAACATGACAATGGAGAATAGCACGAAACCGCGCCGTAACGAATATTTAATTCCCGGGGAAGAAGAAGCGCCGGATCCCGCCCCGATCGCCCCTGTCTATCAAATACCTGTGGACATCCGCCCCGGCACCCAGCGAAAATCGGCTTTCGTCGAATTGGCAATTTATCCTACCGGTTTAGTTGATATTTCGGGTGCCCGTGTTAGATTGGCGTCAACCACAACCGAGAAAGCCATGAATCCCCAACCTCCCGACAGAACCAACGCCACTTCTCCTTACGAGAAACCGGAACGCCGGCGGCGGGCTCGTTCGCGAGCCAATTACAGCACGCGCCGAACGACCCCCCGGTATTGGAGCGATTTTCCGGTCCAGATCGTCGTCGGTTCCGGCAAGACCGCCGCGACCTACGCGGGCACGGCCCGCGACATCTCCGACGGCGGCTTGCTGATCGAATCCCGGGACGTGCCGCCGGACACGAAGCGCGTCCGCCTCCGTTTCGAGGTCCCCGACGGCATCCTGCCGGAGGAATACAGCCACGGCGCCATGGACGTCGCCGCGGAGGTCCGCCGGCACGACGAGGCCAAAGCCTATTGGGGCATGCAGTTCGTGGAACCCCTCTCGAAGCGCCTGGCCCGGACCACCTGGACGATCCTGCGCTGGGCCGCCATCGGCCTGCTGGCGGCGGCCATCGCGACCACGCTCTTCCTGAAATACGAGAACTACCAGTTCTTCTGGTTCGACGCGCCGCTGTTTTTCTACAGCATCCTCGTCGGCGGCTACCTCATCAGCCGTTTCGTCTTCGCGGGATTCTATCGCAACCCGCCGCCGCGCGCCGACACGCCGCCCGTTTCGCTGCTCATTCCGGCGCACAACGAGGAAGACCAGATCGAACGCACCATCCGCCAGGTCATGAACCTGGATTATCCCGCGGACAAGCTGCAGGTGATCGTGATCGACGACGGCAGCACCGACGGCACCTGGGCGGCGATCCAGCGGGCCTGGGCGACGTATCCCGAAATCCAGCTGATCCGGTTCGAGCAGGGCCGCGGCAAACGCCACGCCCTGGCGGCCGCCGTCCGCGAATCGGTCGGCCAGTTCCTGATCTTCATCGATTCCGACAGCTTCCTCGAAATCGACGCGATCCGGCGCCTGCTGGACCACTTCGCGGATCCCGAGGTGGCCGCCGTCACCGGCCACTGCGACGTGGAGAACGTCTGGACCAACGCCCTCACCAAGATGCAGTCGGTGCGCTACTACGTCGCCTTCCGCATCATGAAGGCCGCCGAAAGCGTCTTCGACAGCATCACCTGCCTGTCCGGCCCGCTGGCGTGCTACCGCCGCGAGCGCCTGCTGGAAGTGCTCGACGCCTGGGAAGGCCAGACCTTCCTCGGCCGGCCCGCCACGTTCGGCGACGACCGCAGCCTGACCAACCTGCTGCTGCGCCGGGGCCACAAGGTGCGCTACGCCGAGAAGGCCCAGTGCACCACCGTCGTCCCCGAAGACCACCTCACCTTCCTGCGCCAGCAGCTGCGCTGGAAACGCTCCTGGTTCCGCGAAAGCCTGGTCGCCTGCGCCTTCATGTGGAAGAAGCAGCCCTTGATGTCGCTGTCGTTCTATCTCGGCTTCCTGCTGCCGCTGGTGGCGCCGATCGTGGTCCTCCGCGCGCTGGTGCTGGTGCCCATGCTCAACGCCGTGTGGCCGATCAACTACGTCGCCGGCGTTCTCGTCATGAGCGCCATGATCAGCAGCGTCTACCTGCTGGTGAAGCGCTCGCGGCTGTGGCTCTACGGCGTGATGTTCTGCTTCTACTACATGTTCGTCCTGGTCTGGCAATTGCCGATCGCCGTGCTGACGTTCGCCGAGACCGGCTGGGGCACCCGGAGCAACACGGAAATATGAAAAAACTGTCGATCCTCCTCCAATGGCTCGTCGTGCTGGCCCTCGCGGGCGTGGCGGTCTATCCGTTCATCAAGGGGCGTCCGCAGCCCGAACGCCGGCCGGAAACCTGGCGCGGCTGGCAGGGCTTCATGGCCCTGTCCTACGCCGGCATCGGCGAAGGTTCGCCCGAGGTCTATCCCACGCCGGACCGCGTGGCGGAGCAACTCGCCGCGCTCCACGCCGCGGGCTACCGCACCATCACGCCGGCCGACGCCCTCGCCTTTCTGGAAGGCCGGCATCCGTTGCCCCCGAAAGCGCTGCTGCTCTTGTTCGAAGGCGGCCGCAAGGACAGCGTCATCTATACCGCCAAGGCGTTTCGGGAAACGGGCTTCGCCGGCACGCTGGCCCTCCCCACCCGCCTCCTGAAAGCCCGCGGCAACTTCTTCCTGCGCCGCGGCGACCTCAAGCGCATCGCGAAAATGGGCACCTGGTCGTTCGCCGGCATGGGCCACGCGGCCATCGATGAAATCCCCGCCGCGCCCGACGGCGCGCCCGGCCATTTCCTCACCCGCCGCGCCTGGACGAAAACCGGCGCGGAAAGCGACGCGGACTTCCGCCTGCGCGTCGCCGCCGACTACGCGCGCTGCCGCGAAATCCTCGCGCCGTTCGCCGGCGACGCCCCGCTCGCCTACGTCTATCCCTTCGCCGACGCCGGCCAAGGGCCCGAAGCCGACCCCGACGCCCGCGTCCTCAACCGCGACGAGGTCGAAAAGAATTTCCAAATGGCTTTCGTCCATGCCCTCCATCCGTTCAACGGCGCCGGCGCCGATCCCTACGAGCTGAATCGCTGGCGCGTGCCGGGCAATCTCTCCGGCGAAGAACTGGTTTGGCTGCTCGGACAATACGCCCCCCGCGCCGGCGCGGCCGGCGACCTCCGCGAAGTCGGCGCCTGGCAACTCGACGGCGACGTGCGCTATGCCGAAACCGGCGTGGACGTCGAAGCCGGCGCGGCCGCCTGGGCCCGCGGCAGCGACAACTGGTCGGACGTCGACGTGGAAACCACCCTCCGCCTCGGCGCGGACGCCGTCGCCTCCCTCTACGTGCGGCATGCCTCGCCGCAATCGTTCCTGCGCGTCACGCTCGCCGCCGACGGCGTGCGCGTGCAGGAAAACCTGAACGGGCGCCTGCGGACGCTCTTCCGGCAGCCCGATCCGATCGCGCCGGACGAAGCCGTCGCCGTGCGGCTGCGCGTCAAAGGCCCGCGCGCCTGGCTGTGGCGCGGCGACGAACCGGTCGCCGGCCCCCTGCCGCTCGCCGAACGCCGCCGGCCCGGCCGCGTCGGCCTGGGCGCCGAGGGCGGCAGCTTCCGGATCGATTCGTTCCGCGCCGCGCCGGTCGACGCGGTCTACGCCGTGGCCGACTCGCTGGAATCCTTCCCGGCCGAAGAACACGCCCGCGCGCTGGCGGTGATCGCCCCGCTCGCCGCGCCGGACAACGCCTCCTCCCCGCCGCCGCCTGCCTGGCTCGCCGCCGCCGCCCAAGGCACCGAAATCGTGCCCTGGCTCGCCGACGAAACCGCCTGGGAAGGCCTGGAAACCTGGCTCCGCCAGCCCATCGCCCGCGGCTTGATCTCCCGCGCCGCCGTGCCGACGCCCGCGCCGGAAACCCTCCGGCGCCTGCGCGACCTCGATCTCGCCGCGATCGTCCGCGTGCCCGCCGAAGAACTGCTCGCCGGCGCCTTCGATCCCGCCGGGCTCGGCGCCGACGACTGGATCCTGCTGGACGGTTCTCCCGAAGACGTCGCGGCCGCGCTGGATCGGTTGCTGGCCGTGCACCCCGCCAACCGCGTCTTGAGCTTCCTCGATCCCGCCCAATGCGCGCCATGGGGCATCGTCCCGGCCGTCCATTTCGGAAAATAAATATGAAAACGAACATGAAAACCTCGCCTACGAACTGGAAGCTCGCGATCGCCCTCGTCGGCCTGCTCGCCGCCGCCGGGGCCGGCGCCGCCCAATCGGAGCCGGTCTCCGTGCTGGATTGGGTCAACCGTTCGCAGGACGCCGCCCAGCGCGGCGACCTGGCTGCCGCCTTGGACCTCGCCCGCCAGGCCACCGTCCAAGACCCCGGCTATGCCGCCGGCTGGCGCCAGCTCGGCGCGGTCCAGCTCCGGCAGCGCGACTACGCCGTCGCCGCGAAGTCTCTCGAAGTCGCGCGTTCGCTCGATCCCCAAAACGCGTCCCTCCTGCGCGACCTGAGCACGGCGCAGTGGCAAACCGGCCAGACCAACGCCGCCATCGAATCCCTGGACGCCGCGTGCCGGCTCGAGCCGGACAACCCGACCGCCTGGCGCGATCTCGCCGCGTGGTACCAAGCCGCCGGCCAAACCGAAGCGGCGCTCGCGACGTTCCAGAAGACCGTCGAACTGGATCCGAAGAACGCCAACGCCTGGCGCGACCTCGGCTGGCTGTTGTGGTCCTTCAACCGCCGCGACGAAGCCATCTCCGCCTTCGACTCCGCGATCCGCAACGGCCTGAAAACCCGGCGCGAACTCGCCATCCAGCTCGTGGCCCAATTGATCGAAGCCGACCAAACCGACCAGGCCCTCGCCGCCCTCGCGCAATGGGAGCCCGACGCCTCTCCGCTCGACTTCGCCCTGCCGTTGGTCGCCAAAGGCCGCCTACAGGCCGCCAAGCCGCTGCTCCTGAAAGCCTGGGAGAAAGACCCGTCCCCGTTGACCGGTCTGTACCTCGCGCAGGCCGCCAGCCGCAGCGGCGGCGCCAAGCAGGTGCCCGTCTATCTCGCCCCCTTCCTGGAATCGCTCACGGCGAAAACCGATCCCGAACAGGTCCAAACCGTCCTGAAAACCCTCCTCGAAGTGGCGGAAAATCTCGATACGCCCGATGCCGCGACGACGCTTCTGGATAAACTGGGCAAACCCTACCGCAAAGATCCGCTCCTGCTCGACCTGATCGAAAAAACCGCCGGCCGCATGCGCTACCGCCGCCAGGACGCGGCCGCCGTCAATCTGTACCGCCGCCTGCTCGAGCGCGATCCCGACCGCACGGTCTGGATCGACGCCGTCGAGCTGGAACAAAAGCTCAACGGTTCCGGACCCGCGGAAAAACTTCTGGCGTATCTCCAGGACAAAGCCACGTCCGTCGCCGTCCGCGCCGGCGCGGAAGGCTGGAGCGCCCACCGCAAGGACCGCACCGCCGCCGCCATCGCCGGTTTCGAAAAGAGTCTCGCCGCCGATCCCAATCAACCGCGCCTGCGGAAGCTGCTCTTCGACAGCTACCTGAAGGCCGGCCGCCTCGAGGACGCCCGCGCGGCCGCCGAATGGATGGAAGACCAGATCGCCGCCGGCCAGGACGCCCTGCGTCCCGCCGCCGCGGAAATGTGGACGGCCTTGGGCGAACCGGACCGCGCCGCGGACTGGTGGCAACTGCTCCGGCTGGCCACCCCCGGCGTCTCGTACTACGCCATCGAGGAAGCCGCGGCCCACTATCTGGCCTGCCGGCCCGACGACGCCATCGCGGTGCTCGAAGAACTGATCGACTCCGAACCCTCGCCGCAGGCCTACGAAGCGCTCGTGGAAATCCACGTGGCCCTCGGCCATCCCGACCAGGCGGCCGAAGTCGCCAAGGCCGGCCTCGCCGTCGCGCCCTCCCCCGGCCTCTTCCGCGCCTACGCCGAAAACGCCGAGGCCGCCGGACAAGTCGCCGACGACAGCGTGGCCGCCGCCCGCAAGCTGCTTGCCGCCGATCCCGGCCACGTGCAGGGCACGCTCCTCGTCGCCCGGCAACTGCAGGAACTCGGCCAGACCGAGGATGCCGTCGCTTTCCAGGAAGACATCCTGAAGCGGAATCCGGACTTCTTTTCCGCGCTCGTCGGCCTCAAGAACGCCGCCTCCGCCGCGCACGATTTCGACCAGGCCTTGGCGTACTCGGAAACCATCGTCGCCGCCCGCCCGTGGGACGTGGAAAGCCAGCTCCGCCACGCGATCGCCCTATCCGAGGCCGAGCACGTGCGCAAATCCCTCCAGCTCCTGCGGCATACGGTCCGGCGCGACGAGCCGCAAGACCTGGTGCCCGTGCTGGTCTACCGCTACGTGGTCGATTGCCCCTATCCCGGCCGCAACACCGTCGCCCAGATGGACGCCCATCTGCGCCGGCTCGCCGCCGACGGCTACCGCCTGGCCACGCCCGAACAGCTCGCCTGGCCGCTCGCGCAGCCCGCCGCCGTCGTTGTCCTCGAGGACGCCGATCTCGCCGTGCTGCAGGCCGTGGACGCCGTGCTCGCGGAGCTCGGTGGCCGCGCCGTCTACGCCGCCCACCGCGGCATCCTGACGCGCGCCATCCCCGGCAAGCCCGCGCCGGCCGACTTGCGCCGCCTCGCGGAGTCCGGCCGCTGGCTGATCGCTTCCTCCGGTCCCGAAAACGACCGCCGCCAGCCCGTCGCCGCCGACGGCCGCCGCGGCAATCCGTTCACCCATCCGATCGTCAAGAAACAGCGCGCCGAAACCGACGCCGCCTTCCGCAAGCGCCTCGCGACGGAATTCGCGGCGGACGCGGACGCCTTGGGTCCGGTTCCCGAAAAGCTTCTCGTCTATCCGTACGGCGACTACGGCCAGGCCTCGCTCGACACCACGCGCGAATACGCCGAAACCTACCGGGACGTCGTCGCAGCCGATTTCGACCAAGCCATTTTCTACGACGACAGCGGCTTCCTCGCCCCGGACCACGATCCGCTGCGGATTCCGGCGCGCGTCGTGCCCGCGTCCTGGACCGCCGACCGCCTCGCCGAACATCTCCGGCAGGACAACCCCGGCGTCCGCGCCCAGCTCGAACTGGCGAAGCTCCTGTACTGGAACCGCCAGCACGAAGAGGCCAACTACTGGTTCGGCCGCGCCCTGGCCGCCGGCGCCGACCCCAAGGAAGTCGCTTTCAACCACGGCGCCAACGCCCACCAGCAAGGCGACGTGCCCATCGCCCTCGACCAGCTGCGCCAGGCGCGGGAACTCGCGCCGGACGATCCCAAGGTGGCGCGCGCGCTGACCGATGCCGGCGACCGCAAGCGCCTGACCCTCGAAGTCGGCGGGCGGTACTGGGAAGACAACGAAAACCGCTCCTACGAGCAGTACTCCGCTCAGGCCGGCGGTTACATCCGCGATTACCTGCGCCTCGGCGGTTTCGCCGACGCCAACCGCTGGAAAACCGACGGCCTCGGCGACGAACGCGGCACCCGCATCGGCGCGGAAGCGCGCTGGCACCTCTATCCGCAGATCTGGCTCGACGGCCAGCTCTGGCAACTGCAATTCGACGGCGATCTCGCCGACCTCGTCGGCGGGAACCTGCGCCTGCACCTGCCCAACCGCTGGCTCGGCGGCTACGCCGAACTCGGGTTCTCGCGCGACGAAATCGAAACCGTCGAAGCCCTGCGCGCCGGCGTGCACGCCGACACCTATCAACTCGCCACGTACTCGCGCCTGTTCGACAAGGTCGACCTCTTCGCCAATGCGCAGCAGATCGACCGCAGCGACGACAACCAGACCTGGCTGGTCTTCGGCCGGGCCGTCTACCGCCTCAAGGAATGGCCTTATCTCGGCGCCGGTTACCTGTTCCGGTTCGGCGACAGCGATTTCGATCCCGACGAGTACTGGGCGCCCGAGGGCTTGGAGCAGCACCAGCTCTACGCCACGTGGCGCGGCGCGTGGGGCTCGCTGAACTACTCCTTCAGCGGCCAGGCCGGCTACTCGCGCGAGACGAACGTCGATTGGCAGTTCATCTGGGGCGGCAATGCCCGCCTCGACTGGACCATCGCCCGGCGCCTGACCCTGCGCCTGGAAGGCGTCTACCAGGAAAGCGCCACCTACGACCGCACCACCGTCTCCGCCGCGGCGCTCTTCCGGTTCTGAGGCCGTCCCCGCGGCCTTGCGCCGCGGGGAATTCTCATCTTTGAAACGCGAACGGCTCGCGCCGTTTCCCTACCCCAGCGTCAGCCGGTTCCGGCCTGCGCGCTTGCTGCGATAAAGCAGTTCATCCGCGCGCTTCACGAGGTTTTCCGTGGTGTCGTCCGACCGGAAGAGCGTGGCGCCGATGGACATCGTGACCGAAATCCGCCGGTCGCCGTGGACGACGTACGACGTTTCGATCAGGGAACGCAGCCGGTTGCCCATCCGCTCCAGATCTTTCTCGCCGATGCACCGGATGACCCCCGCGAATTCTTCGCCGCCCCAACGCCCGTACACGTCGTAGGGCCGGGCATTGGCGTTCAAGGTGCGCGCGATGAACTTGAGGACGACGTCCCCCACGTCGTGGCCGTAGCGGTCGTTCACCGTCTTGAAATGGTCGATGTCCATGAACAGGAACCCGAACGGTTGGTCCGCGAAACGGCGGATTTCCTCGAAACGGCTGATGATTTCCCGCTCGACGTAGGCCCGGTTCGCCAGTTGCGTCAGGTTGTCCAGCAACGCCATGCGTTCCAGTTCGATGATCCGCAGTTCGTTGGCCGCCTGGTGGCTGATGTCCGTGAACAGTTCGATTCCGCCGATGACGCTTCCCGCTTCGTCCGTCAAGGGACTGGCCCGGACGGAAACCGGCACGCGGTGCCCATCCTTGTGGTGCAGGTAGATTTCGCCTTGGCGAAGCTTGCCGTCGCACATGGTTTCCGCCAACGGGCAGGTGCCGGTGCACAGGGCGCAACCGTGCCCGTCGACGTGGGTGAGGATATTGTCCGCGCAGGATTTGCCGACGACTTCCGCCGCCGTGAATCCGGAAATCCGCTCCGCCGCCTTGTTCCAGTAGGTGATGACGCGCTGGCGATCGACGAAGTACAGGCCGTCGTGGAGGTTGTCGAGGATTCGCCTGAAGGAGTCGTCGGTCAGTTTCACGGGGCCGTCTCCCGCGCCGGGGTTTGCAACTGGTTCCGGCCGGCCTGGACGTCGGCGATCGTGTAGAAGTTCAAGCGCTCGGAAGCATAGCGCAGCATTTCCTCGAAATCGGAGCGGCGCGTGCCGTAATCCGGCCCGATCCGGACCAAATTCCCCACGGCGAGCGCGCCGGGAGCCGCTTCGTCCAGGACGACGGTCGCGCCCTCCGCGCTTTGCACGTGGAGAAGGTCGTTTGCGTTTTGCCGCCGCTCCACGTCGGGAACCAGCACGTAGTCTTCTCCTTCATCCAGCTGGATCGGCCGGTCCAGCGTCACCGCGTTTCCCGCGATCGCCGTTACGCGGCCGTCGCTGAACGCGTCGTCCGGCAGAATCCGGTGGCCGTAGAGAAACAGCACGCTGCCCCGCCGATGCGCCAGATCGATCCATTTTTCGATCAGCTCGATCGGCGCGTATTGCGCGGTGTCGATCGACGTGCCCGGCAGCGATCCGTCCGCCCGCACGCCGTCGGCCAGCGCCAGGGCATTCACGCGCCGGAAACTGCCCACCCGTTCCAGCGCGGCCCGTTCGATCTCCGGCGTCGACGCGTTGAACGGAAAGACCAGGGCGTCGACCCGCAGCCCGCCCGTCCGCAGGAATTCCAGCGACGGCTCCAGTTCGTTCGCCAGCCAAGCGTCCAGCCCCTTGGTCTGCACGTAGCGCGGGGCGTTGTAGTGGTTCGCCGTGTGCGAGCCGATTTCCCAGCCGAAATCGTCCTGCAGGCTCCGCAGCTCGTCCATCGTGATCCGGCCGTCCAAGACGTACTTGTTGTTGACGAATCCCGTCGCCACGCCGCCGTATTTTTTCACCAGCGGCGCCACCTCCGTCCGCCACGAGTGCCAGCCGTCGTCGAACTGCAGCGCCAGTCCGCCCCGCAGTTCCGCCGCCAGAACCGGCGTCGCCAGCCCTCCGAAAACCCAGATGCCGCAAATAAGAAACGCTGTTTTCATCATTCCTGATTTCGATACTAAACCAGTATACTTGATTATTGCCGCAAATCCATCGCCGTTTCTAAAAAGTGCGCGTACGGCTTGCCCCTTTCCCGCCGACGCCCGAGGCTTGCCGCGTTGCCGCGGCGCGGGGTACGCTGTTCCCCCATGAACGCCCCCGGCCGGCCCATTCTGGAACTCCGCCGCGCCACGTTCCGTCTCGACGAGCGGCTCGTGTTCCGGCGCACGGACTGGACCCTCCGTCGCGGCGAACATTGGCTCGTGCTCGGCCCGACCGGCTCCGGCAAGTCCGTTTTCTGCCGCGCGCTGCGGGGCGAACTTCCGCTCGTCGCCGGCGCGGCCGACTGCCGCTTTCCGCCCGCCCCCGGGCGCATCCCCGAGGATGCCATCGCCTATCTCGCGGCCGAACATTGGTCCTTCGACCCCGCCGATGGCCCGCCCGCCCGCTGGTTCAGCCTCGATTGCGAACAAAGCCCCCTGGTCGCCGACGTCCTGACCTGGGCATCCGTCGAGGAAATCAATCCCTTCGAAATCGTCCGGCGCCGGACGGCGGACGTCGCCCGGTGGAAACGCCGCGCCCAAAGCATCGTCCGCGCGCTGGCCATCGAACCCCTGCTCGCCAAGCCGCTCCTGGCGCTCTCCAACGGCGAACGCCGCAAGATCGCCCTCGCCCGCGCGCTGATGCGCGCGCCGAAAATCCTCGTCCTCGACGATCCCTTCGCCGGTCTCGATGCCGCCTTTCGCCGGCATTTGCGCGATCTGCTCGAGAGCCTGATCCGCCGCCGCGCGGTCGCGCTCGTGCTCGTCGGCGCGGATCCCGCCGATTGGCCCCGCGGTCTGACCCACGCGCTGCGCATCGACCGGTTCCGCGTCGCCGACCAAGGCCCGCTGGCCCGTCTGCGGCGGACGTCCGCCGTCGCGCGCCTGCTCCGCGCCGCCGCACCACCGTCCCGCGCCCGGAGCGCCCGCCGGACCGGCGCGACCGGCGCGGAACTCGTCCGCTTTCGCGACGTCCGGATCGGCTGGGACGAGACATGCGTCCTCGAACACGTCGACTGGACCGTGCGCGCCGGGGAAAGCTGGGCCATCGTCGGCCCCAACGGCTCCGGCAAATCGTCTTTGCTGAGCTTCGTGCTGGGCGATAATCCCCAAGTCTACGCCAACGACGTCCGCCTCTTCGGCCGCCGGCGCGGCACCGGCGAAAGCATCTGGGACGTCCAGCGGCGGATCGGCCGCGTCTCCCCCGAATTTCAGGCGACCTTCGATCCCGATCTCACCGGCCTCGAAACCGTGCTGACGGGCTTCCGCGACATCCCCACCCTCTGCGCGCGACCCACCGCCCGGCAAATCGCAGTTGCCCGCGGCTGGCTGCGCCGGCTGGGGCTTACTTCGTTGGCCGCGCGCGTTTTCGGCCGGCTTTCCGCCGGCGAACAGCGCTTGCTGCTGCTCGCCCGCGCGCTCGTGAAATCCCCGCGCCTGCTGGTGCTCGACGAGCCCTGCCAAGGGCTCGACCGCGCCCATCGCCGGCGATTCGTCGTCGAAGTGGACCGCCGCATCCGCCAAGGCGCCACCGCGCTCTACGTCACCCATCGGCGCGACGAAATCCCCGCCGCCATCCGCCGCGTCCTGCGTCTGGGCGGCGGCCGCGCCCGTCCCGGCGCGCGCTAGGCGCCTACCGCACCAGATCGCACGCCTCGGGCGGCATCCAGTGCTTGTCCCGCCCCGCCCACTTCACGTTGCAGCCGATGGGATTCGTGACCGGCACGCTCACCGGCCGGCCCGAAGTCAATTCGTCCAGGGTGCGGTCGAGATCGTGGACCGTGGCCTTCGCCGGCTCGCGCGGGTTGTCCAGCGCCCGCCCGGTGTAGACCAGCTTGCGCGCGCGGTCGAACACGAAGAAATGCGGCGTCCGCAGCGCCCCGTAGGCGCGGGCGACCTCCTGCGATTCGTCGTGCAGATAGACCCACGGAAAATGGAATTCCTCCATGCGGCCGACCATGTGCGCGAAATCGTCCTCGGCGTAGGTATGCTTGCTGTTGGAATTGATCGCCACGAACCGCACGCCGCGATTCTTGAACTTCTCCGCCGTCACCCGCGTGGTTTCGTCGGAGCCGATCACGTAGGGACAATGGTTGCAGGTGAAGAAAACCACCAGCACGTCCGCGCCGGCGAAATCCGCCAGCCCGTATTTCTTTCCGTCCGTCGCCGGCAATTCGAACGCCGGCGCCGAGGCTCCGATCTCCAGCGTGAAGCTCATCCGGACCTCCTTTCGTTCCTTGGTCGGAATCTACCCCGCTTTTTCCATGGCGTGGAAAATATTTCCGGATTTTTCCACGCCGTGGAAAACTTTTTTCCACGCCGTGGAAAAACGCGCCGGAAGGAGAAACGCCTATTCCGCCACGCGCGCCGACAGGACGCGTGCGACCATCCGGCGCGTGGCGCCGGCCTGGCGGGCGACGAGTTCGGCGGCGGCGCGGCCGAGGCGCGACCGTTCCGCGGCGTTGTCCAGCAACAGCAAGACGATGGCTTTCAGCTCGTCGGCGTCCTGCGCCTGCGCCCAGGCGTGGGCCTCGCGGAAATCCTGCGCGATGGCCGCGAAGTTTTCCATGTGCGGTCCCACGACGACGGGCTTGCCGTCGCGCGCCGGCTCGATGGGGTTTTGCCCGCCGGTTTGGGTCAGGCTTTTGCCGACGAAAGCGACGTCTGCCGCGGCGTAGAAACCGCGCAATTCCCCGGTGGTATCCACCAGCAGCACGTCGGGGCGCCGGTCCGGCGACGCGGCGTCGTCCGGGAATTGGCTGCGCTGCAGGACGGAAAGCCCGCGCCGGCGGATCGCCTCGAGGACCTCCTCGCGGCGTTCGGCGTGGCGCGGCACCAGCACGAGCATGAAGCCGGGATGGGCCGCTTTCGCTTCGCGGAACAGATCGAGCAGCACGTCCTCCTCGCCCGCCCACGTCGAGCCGCCGACGAGCACCGGGTGCCCCGGCTTCACGCCGATTTTCGCCAGCAGGGCGCAGGCGCGGGCTTCCGCCGTCGGCGGCGTCGGGCCGATGTCGTACTTCGCGCTGCCGGCGATTTCGATGCGGTCCTCCGGGGCGCCGAGCGCCAGCAGGCGGTCGCGGTCTTCGGCGCTCTGCACGCAAAACCAGTGAATCTCCGGCAGGAGGCGGCGCGTGATGAAGCGGATCCGCCGATAGCCCCGGAACGAGTGTTCGGAAATGCGCCCGTTGATCATCACGGTCGGAACGCCTTGCTGGCGCGCGTAGCGGATCAGGTTGGGCCACATCTCGTTTTCGACGAGAACGACGGCGGAGGGCCGGATGCGCCGCAACGCGCGCGGCATGACCCACGGCACGTCCATCGGAAAATAGAGGGTGACGTCGGGCGCCTGGATTTTCTTCAGCGCGAGGGCATGGCCGGTGGACGTGTTCGTCGTCAGCACGAAGCGGATGGACGGATCGCGCCGGCGCACTTCGTCCATGAAGGAAAACGCCACGGCCAATTCGCCGACGCTGACGGCCTGGATCCAGATCGGGCGGCCCGGCCCGGCCAGCCAGGCCGCTTCGGCGGCTTCGTAGCGGCCGAAGCGCTGGGCGAAATGGCGACCGTAGCCGCCGCGCCGCAGCATGCGCAGGATGAAATGCGGCAGAAGACAAGCGAAGGCGATCGGAAACAGCAGATTGTAGAGCCACCAGATCATGGAACGATTCCCTTGTTCATTTGCAGGACGGGCAGCAGCACCGCCAGCGCGATCAGCGTCACGAACAGGCCGACCACCAGCGTCATCCCGATTTCCAGCAGCATCATGCCGCGCGACGCCAGCCGGTCCCAGCTCTGCTGGAAGCGCTGCGCGGCGTTGTCGAGCAGTCCCGTCAGATTGCCGCCGGCCTCGCCGGCCTGCACCCAGGCCGCCAGCGAGGGATGCAACGGGCGGATGCCGCGGATGACCTCGACCAACGGCTTGCCCTGCCCCATGGCGGCGGTTTCGCGGCGCGCGCAATCGGCGAGCCAGGCGCTGCCCGAGGCCCGGCCGGCCATCGGGACGCTTTCGATCAGCCCCACGCCGCGCTCCAGCAGCAGACCCAGCACGCGCACGAACCGCAGGCTCGTCAAATCGCGCCAGCCGCCGCCCACCAGCGGGATCGCGAACAGCCGCCGGTCCACGCGGATGCGCAGCGCCTCGTCTTCGCGGAGCCGGCGCCGAAGCCAGGCAACGCCTCCGGCGGTTCCTGCCGCCAGCGCCAGCAGGCCCAAGCCGAACGCGCGTCCGCCCGCCAGCATGACCGTGGTCAGCAACGGCAGCTTCACGTGGGTTTCGGCGAAGAGCCGCTGCACCATCGGCAACATGAAAACCAGCACCAGGCCGCCGACGACGACCGCCAGCGAAACCACGATGCACGGATAGAGCAGCGCCGTCATGAGGCGTTCGCGCAGTTTTTCCTGTTCTTCGAGAAAGGCCGCGAGGCGGTCGAGGGCCGCGTTCATGCCGCCCGTGCGTTCGCCCACTTCCATCACCGCCTGTTCGAAGGCCGTGACCTGCGCCGCCGCCGCGGCCATCGCCGCGCTGAGCGGCCGTCCTTCGCGCACGGCGTCGCGCACCGCCGCCAACAGCGGACGGGCCTGGTCCAGTTCGGGGGCCTGCAGGATCACGTCCAGCGCGGGTACCAAGGCGACGCCGGATCCCAGCAGCGCGGCCAGCTCGCGATAGAACATCGTGCGAATCTCCGCGGAAAACGCCGCGGCTTTCTTCGGCGCGCCCCGGGCGGCCCGGCCGCCCACCGGCTGGAGGGTTTCGGGCAGCAGACCCCGCGCGGCGAGGCGCTTGCGCGCATCCTTCCGGTCGGCGGCCTCGATCAGCCCGGTCTGCGCATGGCCGGAGGCGTCGTAGCCTTTGTACTCGAAGGTCGTCATGCCCCGGCCCCGCCCCCGCTATTCCCGCCGAGCGCCCGCGGCCCGCAGCACTTCGGCGACCGACGTGACGCCCGCGCGGATCTTGTCGACGCCGTCGTCGAGCATGTCGCGGAAGCCCGCGGCAACGGCCATGCGCCGCAGTTCCGCCGGCGGGACGGCCGTGCGAATGGCTTCCGAAATCGACGACGAAACCGCCAGCAATTCGTGGATGCCGGTCCGCCCCTTGTAGCCGCCGAGGCATTCCCCGCAGCCGGACGGCGACGCCTCCCAAACCGGCGTCCCCGCCAGCTTGGGCTGTCCCAGCAAGCCAGCATCCGCCGCGGCCAGCGCAATTTCGCGCCGGCAATGGGGACACAGGCGGCGCACCAAACGCTGCGCCAGCACCGCGCGCGTGGCCGAAGCCAGCAGATAGGGCGGAATGCCCATGTCCACCATGCGCGTCACCGCCCCCACCGCGTCGTTCGTGTGCAGCGTGGTGAACACCAGATGGCCCGTCAACGACGCCCGCACGACGATTTCCGCCGTTTCCAGGTCGCGCGTCTCGCCGACGAGCACCACGTCCGGATCCTGGCGCAGCACGTGGCGCAAACCGCGGGCGAACGTCAGGCCGATCTTCGGGTGCACCTGCATCTGGCCGATGTTCGGCAGCTGGTATTCGATGGGATCCTCGATGGTCAGGACGTTGAGATGCGCCGTGTCGAGCTCGCGCAGTGCCGCGTAGAGCGTGGTCGTCTTGCCGCTGCCGGTCGGCCCCGTCACCAGCACGATGCCGTGCGGTTCGCGCAGGATGCCCCGGAACTGACCGAGCCTTTCGGGCGACATGCCCAGTTCGTTCAGGGTATAGCGCGTGGATTCGCGATGCAGCAGGCGCAGCACGATGCGCTCGCCCTCGGCCACCGGGACGCTGGACACGCGGACGTCGATCTCCCTGGCGCCGACGCGCACGCGCGCCACGCCGTCCTGCGGGAGGCGCTTTTCGGCCAGGTCGAGCTTCGCCATGACTTTCAGGCGGGCCGTCAGCGCGTTTTCCAGATGCCGAGGCGGGCTCGGTTGCTCGTAGAGCAGCCCGTCGATGCGGTAGCGGACGGCCAAGGCGTTGGCGTACGGTTCGATATGGATGTCCGAGGCGCCGCGCTTCACGGCCTCCAGCAAAATCAGGTTCACGTAGTGCGCCACCGGCGCGTCGGCGCTGCCCGCCAGCAAATCGTCGGCCTCGCGGCGGGCGGGAACGACCGCCCCGTCGTCCGTGGCGGCCTCGCCGGCCTGCGCGGCGGCCTCGCCGGCCTGCCCCGCGCGGCGGAAGTAGCACCGGTCGATCGCGCGCTGGATTTCGGCGGCCGGCGCGACGACCCAGACGGCTTCGACGCCCAGCAGCAGCGCGAGATCTTCGTAGGCCTGGAGGGCGGCGGATTCGGCGCCCGCGATCGCCACCTGTCCGTTCCAGCGGAACGGCACCAGCACGTTCCGCCGAACCCAATCCACGGGCACCGTTTCGATCAGCGCCGGATCGAGCCATTCCTCCTCGATGCGGTCCAGCGCGGGAAAGCCCTGGGCGGCGTCGCTCATCGCTTGTCGCTCGTCCGGGGTTTGCGTTTCTCCGCCTTCTGCTTCGCGCGTTCGGCGTCGTCTTGCCGCGCGGCCTTGTCGGCGGCGGGATCCGGATCGTCCAAAACCGTTTCCGCCTGCTCCAGGCTGGTGGCGCGCTCCAGCCGGGCTTTTTCCTGCTCGGCCAGGTTCATGTCGGTCACGATGCGCGGCGTCACGAAGATCAGCAAATTCGTCCGCTTCTTGGAATCGCTCGTCGAGCGGAACAGGGCGCCCAGAAACGGAATGTCGCCCAGCAGCGGGACCTTGGTCGCGATTTTCGCCGTGTCCTCGCGGATCAAACCGCTCAAGATCACCGTCGACCGGTCGGGGATCGTCACCGTGGTCTTGACCTCGCGCTTGGCGATGGTCGGCGTGTATTTCAGCGCGTCGCTGCTTTCCTCCACCACCGATTCGATGCTGGGATTGAGGTCGAGCTGGATTTCGCGGTCGGGATTCACGTGCGGGGTCAGCTTCAGCTTGATGCCGACGTCGAGCCGGTCGATGTTCTGGATGTAGTCGCGATCGGAACCGGACCCTTCGACCGACGATTTCAGGATGGGGATGTTTTCGACGACGCTGACGGACGCCTCGAGGTTGTTCTGCGCCCAGAGGGGGATGTTCGACAGGATCTTCAGATCCCGGTTGCCCGCGACGGCCTGCAGATAGAGCGGGATCTGGTTGTAGATCGTTCCGTCGGGCCCCGTGAATGTCCCGCTGATCACGCCCATGGCGAGGCCCTGCGGGAACGTCCCATCCTTCAGCAGCGCCATCATCGAGTCGCTGTCGCCGTAGCGCGAGCGGCCGAAGGCGCCCGTGCCGCTGCCATCGGGCCGGTCGAGGCCGAACCATTCCACGCCCAGATCGAGCCCCTTCTCCATGTTGACTTCGGCGATGAGCACTTCGACGAGCACCTGCTGCGGCACCACGTCCAGGCGTTCCACCAGCCGCCGCACGTATTCGAAATCCTGCGGCGAAGCGTCCACCAGCAGCGCGTTGTTCGCCACGCTCGGCTCGATCGCGATGTCCCGTTCCACGGGCGCGCCTTCCGTCGCCGGCGCCTTCCCCAGCAAGGCGTTCAGGCTCTTGGACGCCTCTTCCGCCGAAAGGTACTTCAGGAAAATCGCGTTCAGCCGCCCAAAGCCGTTCGGGTTCTCCACGTCCATTTTCTGGATGATGCGCTTCGTCTCCGCGATCTGCAGCGGCAGGCCCACGAGGATCAGGCTGTTGGCTTGCGGAGCGGAAACCACGGTGAAATCCGTCGGCAGTTCGCCCGAGCCCCCGGCCACCTGCTGGAAGTGGCGGTTGATCTTGTTGACGGCGCTGTCGGTGGCGCCGAAGGTCGCGCGCAGTTGCTTGGCCACTTCCTCGGCGCTGGCGTACTGCAGCGCGACGACCTCGACGACGCTGCCCGAACCCGGCTTGTCGATCTCCTCCACCAATTTCTCCAGGCGCGCCACGTTGGAGGCCGTATCCGTCACGATCAGGTGGTTGCCGGGCAGAAACACCTCCAGCGCGCCTTCCTTGCCGCCGCGCACCAGCGGCTCGAAGCTTTTCTTCACGTCCGCCGCGCCCACGTTTTTCAGCGGGATCAGCTTGGTGACGAGGCCGCCCTCTTCGCCGCTGCCCGCGGGCAGCGCGGGCCCGGCCGGCAGCGCGACCACCTGGTAGACGCCCTTGCGCTCGGCCACCGTATAGCCGCTGGCTTCCAGCATGTTCAAATACAGCGGGTAGACTTCGTCGATCGAAATGGCGCCCGGCGCCAGGATGCTCACCTTGCCCGTGATGCCTTCCGGCACCACGAACGTCTTGCCGGTGATCTTGCCCACGATCTGCGTCACCAGGCGGATGTCCGCCTGCTCGAAACTGAATTGCACTTTTCCGGCCGCGGGCGCGGCGACCGGGTCGGCCTCCGCGTCCGCCGCCGCGAACGCCGGCGCCAGGACCGGCGGCACCGGAGCCGGCGCGGCATGCCCGCCCGAGCGTCCTCCGCGGAAATCGTCGCCGGCCGTTTGCGCCGAACACAGGGCCGCGCCCAGCAACCATGCCCAACCCGTCCCGCCCAGCCAGCGCCTTTTCATCTGGAGATTCCTCGTTCGCTCTTGCGGATGAATTCCACGAAATTCCGGGTTTCCGGCGTAGGCGCGATTTCCGCCTCGATGCGCTCCAGCGCTTTCGCAACGGTCAGATCCGAACGGAACACGATCTTGTAGGCCGCTTTAAGGGCCTGTTGCGCCTCCGGCACGACTCCGTGCCGTTCCAGCCCGACTTTGTTGAGACCATACACTTTCAGGGGATCGCCGTCCGCCATCATGTATGGCGGCACGTCCTTCACCGCTTTGGTATAGCCGCCCAGAATGCTCATGCGTCCGATGCGCACGAATTGGTGGATGCCCGTCAGCCCGCCGATGATCGCGTCGTCCTCCACGATCACGTGGCCGGCCAAGGTCGCGTTGTTGGCCATGATCACGCGATCGCCCACGATGCAGTCGTGCGCCACGTGGCAGTAGGCCATGATCAGGCATTTCGAACCCACGCGGGTCTCGCCGCCGTCGAACGTCGCGGCGTTCAGCGTGGCGCATTCGCGGATCACGGTATTTTCCCCGACCACCAGCCGCGGCGCCCCGCCCTTGTACTTCAGATCCTGCGTCTTGCCGCCCACGTTCGCGAACGGCCAGACTTCGCACCCGGCCCCCAGCGTCGTGTGCCCCTCCACGCTCACGTGGGAGCGCAACGTCGTCCGGTCGCCCAGCCGCGCGTTCGGTCCCACCAGGCAGAACGGACCGATCGACACGTCTTCGCCCAGCTCCGCGCCGGGCTGGACCACCGCCAGAGGATGGATCGTCGCGCCCATGCCTATTTGCCTCCGCCGAACATCATGACCGCTTCGCAGGCCAGTTCGCCGTCCACCAGCGCCCGGCCTTCGACCTTCGCCATGCCCAAGCGCAGTTTCAGAAACTTGATCTCCATCCGCAACTGGTCGCCCGGCACCACCATCCGACGGAATTTTGCGCCATCCACCCCCAGGTAGTACGAGACCTTGCCTTCCGAACCCAGCACCTTGTTGAGCAGAATGCCGGCGGTCTGCGCCATGGCTTCGAGCTGCAAGACGCCGGGAAAGACCGGCATGCCGGGAAAATGCCCCTGGAAACAGGGCTCGTTCGCCGCGACATTCTTGATCCCCACGATCCAGTCCTTGTCGTTGCACTCCACGATCCGGTCCACCAGGATGAATGGATGGCGATGGGGCAGGATTCCCAGGATGTCTTTCGAGTCGTAGATGGTTTCCATCGATATTTCCTCCACTAAAACCGGTGCACATTACCATTCCCCCCCCGCTGCCGACAAACCCCAAAACGCCTTCTTTCAAATAACTTGAAATCCGCCCGGTCCGGCTTTCTAATGCACGCCGCACCTCCGGACGGGTGGCGAAATTGGCAGACGCGCCAGACTTAGGATCTGGTTCCGCAAGGATTAGGGGTTCGAGTCCCCTCCCGTCCAATCCGATTTTTCCCTGGCGGAAGGGCCGCATGGGAGTTGCCAGCGGCGGAGCCGACTTGATAAAGTACGCGATCAGAAACGAAATCCTCAAGGAGCCCGCCATGAAATCTGTCGTGAAACTCGTTGTTTTGGCGCTGTTGTTCGCCCTGGCCCTCCCCGCGGTCGTCGCCGCCGATCAAGCCACCGGCCTGGTCCAATCCTGCGCCCGGGGCAGCGTTACGCTGGACGACAACGGGACCCTCCGGCTGTTCAATCTGTCCAGCCGGCAAACGGTCTACGAGCCGCTCACCTGGCGTCCCACGGTGGGCGACAAGGTCGATTTTCTCTTCGTGGTCAACAAGGGCACTTTGGTCGTAAACAAGGCCACGCTGCTGGAAGCCGGCCCCAACACCATCGCCGACTTGGCCAGCCCGGCGGTCGTCACCATCGTGGAAAAGGGCCGGTCCGGCGTGATCGGCCAACTGGAATCGGGCCACACCATCCGGTTCGCCTCCAGCCGGCGGACGATTTGGGAACCGGCGGGCTGGCTGCCCACCCCGGGCGAAAAGGCCGAGGTGAAATTCCAAACCGTCAAGGAACGGTTCGGCTTCGGCGTCGTTTTCGACGCGACCCGGATCGCGAAGAAAACCGCCGAATAGGAACGGCGCGCTTGACCTCCGGCGGTCTTTGCCGCATATTTCGCTTGGTTTTTAAGGAGAGGATTCGCATGAAAAAAGCCCTGTTCGCGATTTGCATGGCCGTCGTGGCCGCAACCATCGTCGGTTGCGAGGATTACGACGAGGAACCCCTGCAGTTCGTCAATTCCTCTTCCTACACCATTACGATTACGTCTCTTTCCAGCGAGTGGGTCGGCTTCGTCCTGCTTCCCGGCCAAGAAAAGAAATTATCCGGCATCCGCGACGTCGATTACGACTTCGCGCCGGACAAATTCGTGCAAGAAGGCTCGGCGTCCACGGATCGCTACATCGTCTTCGTCGATATCCCGCGTGCCGACATCCAGTGGGGCAATTGACGGCTCCGCCCTGCGTAGCCATTTGCCAACCGGAGGCTTTGGGCCTCCGGTTTTTTGTCGCTCGCCGTTCCCTTTTCGTTGTCGTTCGGCCGTCCAGCCGGTATGATTCTGTTCATGTTTCGCCCGATTTCATTCCGGATGGCTCTCCTGCTCGCGCTGGCTTTGCCTCTCGGCGCGACGCATGCGCGCGCCGAGGGCCACGAGTACTTCGCCAATTTCCCCGAGACCGGATCGGCCTACGTCGACGGCACCTTCCTCGGCCAAGACGGTTCGACTTGGACCTACGTCCAATGCCAAGGAAGCCGAGTCATTTCGGCCCCGACGCCCGGCTTTGCAAAGGGGGGACCGCCGCTCGCTTTCGTCGGCTCCTCCAACCTTGTCGGCGGCTGCGGCACGCTTTCTTTCGACTGGATGCAAATGTTCACCACGACCGTCAGCGTGGACGTCGTCGTCAACGACGTCGTCTTGCATACGGTCAACGGCGGCGGACAAAACGTCACCAACCATGCCGGCCCGCTGGACATCCATGTCGGCGGCATCTTTTCGCTGGCAATCCGACAACACTCGTCGGGATCGGGCCAGGTCGCCATCGACAACGTCGAATGGACGTCCTACGACGGCAGCGTCCTGCCGCCCTCGGTTGCGTTCGAACCCAGCGACACGAACATCGCGACGGCCTACGGTCAACTCATCCAATTCGACGTGAAAGTCGCCGAACCCAACGGAGACGAGGTCCGCCTCTGGGCCGCCAGCCTACCCGCCGGCGCCGCCTTCAACGCCGTAACGGGATTGGCCCCCTTCGCCTCCACGTTCTCCTGGACGCCCACCGTTGCCCAAACCGGCAACTACGAAGTCGTCTTCTACGCCGGTGACCCCGACGGCACCAATTCCAGGACCTGCTCCATCGAAGTCACCCCCATCTACCCCTACTATTATGTCGCCGAAGGACTTTCCGGCGCCGCGCTCCGCGCTGCCCTCCACGCCATCGTCACCAACGGCGCCATTCAGCTGGACAACGACGGCGAAGATGCCGCCATGCAGGAGATCCATACCGACCCGGACAACACCAACAACGTCCTGCTGCTCTACAACCCCACCTCTTCCGTTCCCAAGACGCTGTACAACGGATCCGGCGGCTGGAACAAGGAACACTGCTGGGCTCAATCCCGGAACCTGAGCGGCGACGGCCCCGACCAGGTCGACGTCCACAACCTTTACGCCGAAGACATAGACGTCAACGCCCTGCGCGGCAACCTCGTATTCGACGAAAGCAATCCCGCCGACTCCGGCTTCTGCCTGCCGGCCACCAATCTGACCCCGCAGACCAGCATGGATACCAGCATGGACAGCGATTCCTGGGAACCTCCGCCCGCCTCCAAGGGCAACGTCGCGCGCGCCGTTTTCTACATGGCAGTCCGCTACGACGGCAGCGAGACCGGCGGACCGCCCCTCGAGCTCTCCGACACGCCGGACACAAACCAAATGGGCGTCCTGACCACGCTGCTCGCCTGGCACGCGGCCGATCCGCCCGATGCCGCCGAAAGCAACCGCAACGAAATCATCTACACGACGTACCAACACAACCGGAATCCCTTCATCGACCATCCCGAATGGGTCGAGGAAATCTGGGGCACCAACAACGTCCCGCCACAATTCGTTCCGCTCGCCACCCAGCAGGTCGCTGTGAATTCCCGCCTCGCGTTCGAAGTCCGCGCGCTCCCCACCGGGGGCGATCCCGTGACGCTTTTCATGAGCAACGCCCCGTCCGACGCCGTGTTCTACCCCACCAACGAGGCTGGCACATTCGTCTGGACGCCCACCAACGCGGGTGCCGTTTCCGTCGATTTCTACGCCACCGACAACGATGGCACGGCCCATCAGTCCGTCCGGATCGAGGTTTCGGAGCCGACGCAGTCCATCGTGCTCGTCCGCTACGATTTCGAAGACGCCGCCACCAATTTCACGCCGGCCCCCTCCCAATGCCACGTCTTGCTTTCCGCCACCGACGTCACCGGATCGGCCCCGCCCCTGACCAACTCCGCGGGCAGTCCCGGCCGCGCTATTTCCGATTCCGGCTGGAACGTCGCCGACCTTTCCGCCTACTTCACGTTCAGCGTGGCCGTTTCCAACGGCTATGAATTGGTCCCGACCCGGCTCTCGTTTTCCGAGCAAGCCTCCTCCAGCGGTCCCAAGAACTGGCAACTCCGGTCCAGTCTCGACGGCTACGCGACCTCGCTGGGCGGCGGTTCCACCCACACCTCTTTCGCCAGCAACGCGATCAATTTCTCCGGACTCTCGCTCACCAACGGCTCCATCGTTTTCCGCATCTATGGCACGAACGCCTCGCTGGCCAGCGGCACCTGGCGCCTCGACAACCTGCGCCTCTCCGGCTATCTCCAAACCCTCCCCGACGGAAACGACGACGACGACGGCGACGGCATGAGCAACGCCGACGAAGCTGTCGCCGGCACCGATCCTGGCAACTCCAATTCCGTTTTCGAAACGTCTCTCTCCGGTACCCAGATCGTTTGCGGCCTGCTTGCCAGCGGCTCTGTCTGGCGCTTGTACGAAGGCGTCTACGGCAGCAACGACATCGTTTGGACCCGCATCGCCGAAACCGACCAGCTCCAAGCTGGCAGCCTCCGCTTCGACGTCGCCCCCTCCAACCCCGCCACGTTCTACCACCTGCGAGCTCTGCGCCCGTAATTCCTCTCCATAAACCGTGAAATACGATGCCGACAAAGTCGACGAAATGGTTTTGGCGCTGTTGCATCTCGTCACCTCCGGCCATCAGGAAGGCCAAGGCGCCCGCGCCTGGAAAGGGCTCGACGTCAACGTCCTGGCCCGGCTCCACGCCAAGGGCTGGATCGACGACCCCATGACCAAGTCCCTCTCGCTCCATCTCACCGAAGAAGGCTACCGGAAATCCCGCGAGCTGTTCCTCCGCCACTTCGCGCAACCATGAATACAAAATCGAAGAAATTGACGGAACTGCCGAACATCGGCCCGGAAGCCGCGCGGTGGCTCATCGCCGCCGGCATTCTCACGCCAGTCGACCTGCGCCGGCGGGGCGCGATCGCCGCCGCCGCCGCCATTCGCCGCCTCCGCCCCGACGATCCGCCCTGCCGCAGCATGCTGGCCGGCCTGGAAGGCGCCATCCGCGGCGTGCGTTGGCACGCCATTCCCAAGACCGAACGCGACGCCCTGTGGCGGAAATACCAAGCCGTCGTCGCCCGCTCTTCCTGAAAAGCCGCGGCATCCGCTGGCCCGTGATCCGCGAGCGGTTCCGAAACTACGGTTTGGATTTGTCGCACCCGGCGCAGGTGGATATTCCGAACGGCAGATAGGCCGGGCAAAATCCGACCACCGCCGTCGCCAGCGGCAACAGCCCGATCCAGCCCCATCCGGAATGGAAATAGGCCCCGGCGGCCAACAGGCCAACTCCAATAACCACTCGGATCGCCCGATCCGTCTTTCCGACGTTGCACTTCATGGTTTCGTTTTCCTTTCTCCGCTTCCTGCGGAAGTAAATTCTACGCCATGGCGGGCCGTTCCGCCACTAAAACGCTTCGCGTCCGGCCGCTTTCGGGTTTGCGTCGCAAGGCCGCCTGCATTATGGTTTCCCGTTGCACATGCGCAGGAGCGAACTGATGACGAAACGCACTTCCAAACCCGTCCGGCTGATCGGCAAAGGCATGCCCCGCGTGGATGCCGACGGCAAGGTCCGCGGCACCACCCGCTACCTGAACGACATCGACTACAAGGGCATCTGGCACGGCGTCGTGGTCCGTTCGCCCGTCCCGCGCGGCATCCTGCGGGCCATCGTGCCCGGACCGGCTTTCGCCGGCGATAATCTCGTTCTCGCCACCGCCAAAGACATCCCCGGCGAAAACGTCGTGCACATGCACGACCGCACCATGCCCTTGCTGGCCGAAATCGGCGGCGAAATCCGCTACCGGGGCGAACCCGTCGCCGTCGTGGCCGCCGCAACCCCCGAGCAGGCCGCCGCCGCCGCGCGCGACGTGCGGATCGAAGTCGACGAACTCCCGCCGCTGCTGACGCTCGACGAAGCCGTCGCGATCTTCAAATCCGCGCCCGGCAAGCTCGACACGATGAAAGAGCAGACCATCGTCAAAGGCGATCTCGCGCAAGGATTCACCGCGGCGGACGACGTCGTCGAAGCCGAGTACTGGGCCGGACACCAGGAACAGCTGTATCTCGAAAACCAAGGCCTCGTCGTCTTCCCGCAGAAGGATGGCTCGATCCTCTCCGAAGGCTCCATCCAGTGCCCCTATTTCCCCGTGCACGAGTTGAACGACCCCTTGAAACTTCCGCCCGAGAAGATCCGCGTGCGCCAGACGCCCATCGGCGGCGCTTTCGGCGGCAAGGAAGATTACCCCACGATGTTGACGGGCTACGCGGCGCTGCCCGCGCTCAAGTCCGGCAAGCCGGTCAAGATCACCTACGAGCGAAACGAAGACATCCTCTTCACGCCCAAGCGCCATCCCGTCTGGGTCCGCTTCAAGACCGGCTTCAAGAAGGACGGCACCCTCACCGCGATCGAGTGCGACTACATCCTCGACGGCGGCGCCTATCTGACGATTTCCGACGTCGTGATGTATCGCGGCATCCTGCATTGCGCCCTCGCGTACCGCTGCGACAACGTCGTGATCCGCGGCAAGGTCGCGCGCACGAATTCGTTCCCGTGCGGCGCATTCCGCGGGTTCGGCGCCCCCCAGGCCATCTGGGGCATCGAATCCCACATGGACGCCATCGCCGCGCGCCTCGGCAAGACGCCGCACGAGTACCGCCTGCAAGTCCACGCGCGCCCCGGCGACGTCACCCCCACCGGCCAGACCCTGTCGGACGAAAACGGCTCGACCGCCTGCCTGAAGCTCGCGCTGAAACGCTCGGATTTCGCCCGAAAGCTCCGCCAGGCCTCGCGCGGCAAGCTCCGCAAAGGACAGAAGAAATTCGTCGGCGTCGGCCTCTCTTTCTTCGCGCATGGTTCCGCCTTCACCGGCGACGGCGAAGCCAAGTTCAAGGCCAAGGGCCGCGTGGAACTCGCGCGGCTGGAAGACGGCAAGCCCGGCATCAACATCCGCGTGTCTTCCACCGAGATGGGCCAGGGCGTGCACACCATCTTCACGCAAATCGCGGCCGACGCCCTCTCGCTCGACGCCGCGCGCATCCGCTTCCCCATGGCGGACACGGGCCTCGTGCCCAATTCCGGCCCGACGGTCGCTTCGCGCACCACCATGGTCGTCGGCAACGTCGTCTACCGCGCCGCCCTCGACCTGAAAAACCAGATCGAATCCTTCGCTGCGCTGCGCTTCTTCAAGGGCGCCCCGGCCGAACTGCGCGGCTCGCGCCTCCTTTCCAAAGGCGCCCGGCCCGTTTCCTTCGAAACGGCGGCGAAAGCCATGCTCGCCGAAATCGGCTCCGCCAGCGGCTTCTTCGAATTCCTCCTGCCCGCCGACATCCGTTGGGACCAGGCGACTTTCAAGGGCGATTCCTATCCCGGCTATTCGTGGTCGGCCAACGTCGCCGAAATCGAGATCGATCCGCTCACGTGCGAACTCGAGGTCAAGCGCGTCACGGCCATCGTGGACATCGGCCGCGTCATCAATCCCGTCACCGCGACCGGCCAGGTCGAAGGGGGCCTGACGCAGGCGCTCGGTTACGCCGTCATGGAAAAGATCGGCACGGGCAAGAACGGCCTCTACGACGCCGCGCGGCTCCAGACGTACATCATCCCCACCGCGCTCGACGTGCCCGAGTACGACGTGAAGTTCGTCGAATACCCCTATTCCTTCGCCCCGCCCGGCGCCAAAGGCCTCGGCGAACTGCCGATGGACGGCCTCGCGCCGGCCATCGCCAACGCCATCGAAGCCGCAATCGGCCGGCGGCTGCGCCAGATCCCCCTCACGCCCGAAGCCATCTTCGCGGCCCTGCACCCCGCCCAAGGAGGCACCCCATGAGCACCATCCGCCGCACCTGGAAAATCAACGGAAAAACCGTCGCCGTCCGCTTCCCGGCCGGGCGCCGTCTGCTCGACGTCCTGCGCGAAGATCTCGGGCTCATCGGATCCAAGGAGAGCTGCGGCGAAGGCGAATGCGGCGCCTGCACCGTCATCGTGAACGACGAACCCGTCGTCTCCTGCATCCTGCCTGCCGGGCAGCTCGCCGACGGCACGGAAATCCTCACCGTCGAAGGCATCGAGAAGAAACGCGTGGGTCGCCTGATCCAGCAAGCCTTCATCGAAGTCGGCGCCGTCCAGTGCGGATTCTGCATCCCGGGCATGGTCGTCAGCAGCTATGCCCTGCTCTGCAAGAACCCCAAGCCGTCCACGAAAGCCATCCGCGAAGGTCTCGCCGGCAACCTGTGCCGCTGCACCGGCTACACGAAGATCATCGCCGCCGTGAAACTCGCCGCTTCCCGCATCCCCGCCGCGAAACGGACATGACCGAGGCCCGCCCATGAAAATCACCGAAAAAATCGACGTGCGCTTTCCCCGGACCCTCGCCGAAGCCCTGCGCCTCCAGGCCGGCGAACAAACGCGCGGCAAACTGCTCGCCGGCGGCACCGATCTCATGGTGCAGTGGGCCGCGGGCGTTCCCGCCCCCGAACGCGCCACCTCCGTCTGGAACCTGCCGGAACTGTCCGCCATCGAAATGGCGCCGGACGCCATCGAAATCGGCGCCGGCGTGACCCATGCGTTTCTGCGCGATTGCGTGCAGATCCGCCGCCATCTGCCCGCCTTGGTCGCCGCCGCTGCCACCGTCGGCGCCGCACAGATCCAGTCGCGCGGCACCCTCGGCGGCAATGCCGCCAACGCCTCCCCGGCGGGCGATACCGCCCCTGCCCTGCTCGTCACCGGCGGCTCCGTCGTCCTCGCCTCGCTCTCCGGCCGGCGCGAAGTGCCGCTGGACCGGTTCTGGATCGATTATCGCAAGATCGACGCCCGCCCCGACGAAATCATCGTCGCCTTCCGCCTGCCGCCCAAGGGCCGCGCGAAAGAGCGCTTCCGCAAGATCGGCACCCGCCGCGCCCAAGCCATCAGCAAGGTCATGGCCGCCTCCCGCATCCTCGTCGAAAAAGGCCGGATCGTTTCCGCCGCCATCGCCCTCGGTTCCGTCGCCCCGACCCCCGTCCGCCTGGCCCAGGTCGAAGCGTTCCTCGTCGGCAAGAAGCTCTCGCCCAAACTGATCGATGAAGCCGAGCAACTCGCGCAAGCCACCGTTGCGCCTATCGCCGACATCCGCTCCTCCGCGGAATACCGCCGCTGGGCCTCCGGCCGGCTCGTTCGCGATGCGCTCGAGCATTTGTAGCGCTTTACGTTTTCTTCCATAAATCCGTTGCGTTTGGGGAGCCCGTTGGGCTATGGTTCGCCCTGTTTTAGGTATCGAAAAAAGGAGCCCCATTATGTCGCGCAGGTTTTTGATCTTGGCATGTTCTCTGGCCCTGGCCGTTCCCGCTTTTGCCCAGGACGATCTGGACGCGCTTCTCGCCGGACTCGGCGATGAGCCCGCCGTCGCCCCGGCCGCCGCGGATGAATCCGCCGAAGCCGCTCCCGTCGTCGAAGAAGAAATGGTCGAATCGGCCGTCGAGGAAATCCCCGCCGCTCCCGAATCCGCCGTCGAAGATCCCTTCGCCGACCTGCTGGGCGAAGCCGAAGCTCTCCCCGAAGCGGCCCCCGTCGCCGAAGAAGTAGCCGCAGAACCGGCCGCCATGGAAGAAGTCGTGGAAGCGACCGTCGAAGAAGCTCCGGCCGCTCCCGAAGCCGCCATCGAAGATCCATTCGCCGACCTGCTGGGCGAATCCGAAGTACTCCCCGAAGCGGCCCCCCGAGCCGAAGAGCACACGTCAGAACTC
>CALMNW010000031.1 GCA_937872095.1 uncultured Verrucomicrobiota bacterium | reverse complement strand
AATGGCGGAGAGAGAGGGATTCGAACCCCCGGTACCTTTCGGCACTCCGGTTTTCAAGACCGGCGCGTTCGGCCACTCCGCCATCTCTCCACGGGCGACGCGAAAGACTGTAGCGCGTCCGCGGGGACATTGCCAAGCAGGTTCGGGATGCCGCGGCGGAGCCGCGGCCGGCTCAGGGCTTTTCGTCGAAAACGGCCGGTGCGGCGGGCGCGTCGCTCTCCCCCGCGAACCAGCGCTGGACGGGCGGAACGAGATGGCGGACGCTGTCGCGGAAGGTCAGCGTCAGGAACAGGGCGATGAACAAGGCGGCGAACAGGTTGGCGAGGGCGTTGACGAGCCGCGGGGGCGCGGGTCGGCGGGTAATGCCTTCCCACAGGTTCATGACGACGTGGCCGCCGTCGAGGATCGGCAGGGGCAGCAGGTTGATGATGGCCAGGTTGACGTTGAGAAAACCCGTGAACCAAACGGCGAGGATGAAACTGGATTTGAGCATGAGCCACAGCATGAGGAGAATCAGGACGGGCCCGCCGACGGCCCCGGCGGCGGCGCCGGACGTCGCCGGCGTGGCCAAGGCCCGCAGAAAATCGAAGATGGCGGAGGCATGCCCCTTGACCTGCGCCCACGGGACCGGATGCGAAAGCGAGCCGAAATCGAGATCGCCGAGGGTGTTGAACTGGATGCCGATCAGGTGGCGCTGCAGTCCTTCGTCGTAGATCGACTCCACGGAAACGGTGCGGCGTTCGCCGTCGCGGCGGAATTCGAGAGAGGCGGCGCGTCCGGCGGCGGCCTCGACCAGCTGGCTCAGGTGCGCGCGGCTATAGATTTTTTGGCCGTCGAAGCTCAGGAGCTGGTCGCCGGGAAGCAGACCAGCGGCCGCGGCGCCGGAATTCGGATAGACGGAGGCGACATAGCACGGATCCATGCCCTCGATGCCGGGCAGCATCCAGACGCCCAGCCCCGTCTTTTCGGTGGCGATCGACATCTCGCGGTCCGCCGTCCCGTCCGGCGCGCGAACGCGCAGGACGACCTCGCGGTCCGGCACGAGCGCGGTCTTTTCGAGAATCTGCTGCCAGTTGGCGACGGGCTGGCCGTCGACGGCGACGATTTCGTGGCCGGCGGCAAGGCCCAGCGCGAAGGCGGGACTGTTCGTGGCGACGTAGCCGACGATGGAATTGCGCTCCTGGAGCGAAGACGGCTTGCCCGCGATCCACACGACGGTCGCCAGCGCGAACGCGAAAACGAGGTTGCCCGCCGCGCCGGCGACCGACACGACGATCTTTTTCCACGGGGAGACGCGCGGCAAAGCCCGGTGGTCGGAAGTCGGAGGTCGGAGGTCCTCGGACTTCGGACTTCGGACCTCGGTGCTCGCTCCCTCCAGGAACGAGTTGGGATCCATCTGCGGCAGGGCGACGTAGCCGCCGAACGGCAGCCAGCCGATCTGGTAGGTGGTGCCGCCGACCTTGCGCTTCCAGATGGCTTTGCCCATGCCGATGGAAAAGACGTCGGCGACCATGCCGAAGGCGCGCGCGGCGAGGAAATGCCCGAGTTCATGGACGAAAATGCTCGCGCTGAACAACAGGAGCATGGCGAGAACGTACAGAATGCTCATTGGCGGTGGCCTTGGGAGGAGAAACTGAATGTCCGATATTCAATATCCAATATCCTATGTTCAAGTGAACAGCCCGGACGCCGGCCCACCTGAAGATTGAATGTTGAATGTTGGATATTGAACATTGATTCTCTTGTTCGCAGGGGGGAAAACCGCCGTCACGCCGCCAGCCGCAGGAACAGGTAGACGGCCGGGGCGGTGAACAGGATGCTGTCGAGGACGTCGAGGATGCCGCCCATGCCGGGGATCACGCCGCCGGAATCTTTGACGTTGGCGGCCCGCTTGAAGAGGGATTCGGTGAGATCGCCGACGACGGCGCACACGGACAGGAAGACGCCGAGGGGCAGCGCGCGCGTCCAGGTCAGGCCGAGCGGCACGAAGAGATCCCGCAACGCCCAGACGAACAAGGTGCCCACGAGGGTGCCCACGGCAACTCCGCCGAAGACGCCTTCCCACGACTTGCCGGGGGAAATGCGCGGGATGAGCTTGTGGCAGCCGAACGAGCACCCGATGACGTAGGCGCCGATGTCCGTGAATTTGGCGGCGAAGACGGCGTAGAGCAGGAGCCAGCGGCCGGGCCAGTAGATGCCTTCCACGACCGTCGGCCGGCCGAACAGGAGCAGCTTGGTCAGGAAGTTCCACAGCAAGCCCACGTAGAGGATGCCGAAGAGCGTGCCGCCGATGGTCCGCAGCGGATGCGGATTGTCCTTCTGGGGGAATTGGCGGAGGAAGATGCCGATGGTGATCAGGAACAGCACGAGCGAATCCCACGTGCCGTCGGCCAACCCGCCGCTGCGGACGCCGGAAACCCAGGTGACGAACACGAGGGCGACGACCCCGATCGTGCCGTAGATGCGGAAGTTGGCGACGCCGGCGGCGGACGTCATCTGGTAGAACTCGAGGGCCATGATGGCCGCCAGCGCGGCGAGCACGAAGGGAATCCCGGCGTCCGGCATGAAGAAGAACGCCGCGAACAGGACGCCCGCGATGGAAAATCCGCTGAGAAGACGGTGTTTGATGGCGGGCAAGCTCATGAGGGGGCTCCAAATCGGCGCTGGCGCCGCGCGTATTCGTCCAAGGCCTTCGCGAAATCCGCCTCGCGGAAATCGGGCCAGAGGGTTTCGGTGAAATAGAACTCGGCGTAGGACAGTTGCCAGAGCAGGAAATTGCTCAGGCGCAGTTCGCCGCTGGTGCGGATCATCAGGTCGGGATCGGGCACGTCGGGCAGATAGAGATGGGCCGCGATCGCGGCTTCGTCGATCGCCGCGGGCGCGAGCTTGCCGGCCTGGACCTCGGCGGCGAGGGCCCGCACGGCATCCACGATTTCGGCCCGCCCGCCGTAGCTCAGGGCGAGGATCAGATGCCCCTTCGCGTAGGTCTTCGTGGCCGCCATGACGCGCTCCAGCTCGGCGCGGACGGCTTCGGGAAGATCCTGGATGCGGCCGGTCACGCGCAGGCGGACCTGGTTTTCGTGCAGTTCGTGCTCGTCCTTCTTCAGGAAGGTCCGGAGCAGCGACATGAGACCGGAAACTTCGTCCTCCGGACGCACCCAGTTTTCGGTGCTGAAGGCGTAGACGGTGAGGTACTCCACGCCGCGGTCGCGGCAGGCGCGCAGGACGGCGCGCAGGGATTCCGCGCCGGCGCGGTGCCCGAAGAGGCGCGGGCGCAGGCGCTGCTTGGCCCAGCGGCCGTTGCCATCCATGATGATGGCGACGTGCCGCGGAACGGCAGCCGCCTCGGCGCGGCCGCTCATGCGTCTTTTTCCCCCAGAAAGAGCGTGCTTTCGCGGCGCGGACCGAGCGAGAGGATGCCGACGGGCACGCCGGTGATCTGCTCCAGGCGGGCGACGTAGCGCTTGGCGGCCTCGGGCAGGTCGCCGAAACGCGTAATTTGACGGGTGGACGTCTTCCAGCCGGGCAGGTCTTCGTAGACGGGCTTGCAGCGGGCGGTTTCGCGGACGTTCGCCGGGAAATGCTCGATGCGCCGGCCGTCCAGTTCGTAGGCGACGCAAATCCGCAGCGTCTCGAAACCGTCGAGGACGTCGAGCTTGGTCAAGGCCCACTCGTCCACGCCGCAGGTCATGACGGCATGGCGAGCGACGACGGCATCGAACCAGCCGCAGCGGCGCGGGCGACCCGTGGTGGCGCCGAATTCGCGGCCGACGCGCCGCAGTTCCTCGCCATCGGCATCGAGCAGTTCCGTGGGGAACGGCCCCTCGCCCACGCGCGTGGTATAGGCCTTCAAGACGCCGACGACGTGATCGATGCGGCTGGGCGGAACGCCCGAACCGGTGGACGCGCCGCCGGCGGAGGCGTTCGAGCTGGTGACGTAGGGATAGGTGCCGAAATCGATGTCGAGCATGATGCCCTGGGCCCCCTCGAACAGGAGGCTTTCGCCGCGTTCGACGGCGGCGTGCAGCAGCGGAACCGTGTCGCACACGAGCGGACGCAGGACTTCCATCGCCTTTTGGGTGGCGGCCAGCACGTCTTCATAGACGACGACGGGCGCGCCCATGGCGGCGAGGACGCGGTTCTTCTCCTCGACGCGGGACCGGAGCAGCGCGGGGAATTCCGGATCGACCAGGTCGCACATCCGCAGGCCGAAGCGGGCGGCCTTGTCGCCGTAGGTCGGGCCGATGCCGCGCATGGTGGTGCCGATCTGGTCACCTTTGGCGCGGCGGGCTTCGCCCTGCGCATCGAGCATGCGGTGGTACGGAAAAACCACGTGCGCGCGGTCGCTGATGAACAGGCGGCCTTCCACGGTGAAACCGCGGGCGGTCACGCCGTCGATTTCCTCGACGAGCGCGGCGGGATCGAGCACGACGCCGTTGCCGATGACGCAGCGCTTGCCTTCGTGCAGGATGCCGGAGGGCACCAGATGCAGCACGAACTTCTCTTCGCCGATCTCGACCGTGTGGCCCGCGTTGTTGCCGCCTTGCGGACGCACGACCCAGTCCGCGCGCTCGGTCAGCACGTCGATGATCTTGCCTTTGCCTTCATCGCCCCATTGGGCGCCGATCAGGATGGTGTTGGGCATGGCGGAAGTCCTTTCGGGCGTTCAGGAGACATTGTAATACGAGCGATACCACTCCATGAAGCGGGCAATGCCGGTTTCCAGGGGCGTGGCGGGGGCGAAACCGACGTCGCGGCGCAGGTCGTCGACGTCGGCGCAGGTGGCGGCGACGTCGCCGGGCTGCATCGGCAGGTTGTTGCGGATGGCCTTTTTGCCGAGCGCGTTCTCGATGGTGGAAATGAAATGGTCGAGTTCGACGGGCGTATGGTTGCCGATGTTGTAGACGCGATATGGATCGGGACTGGTGCCGGGATCGGGCGAGGCGGCGTCCCAATCCGGATTCGGCTGCGCAGGGCGATCGGCGACGCGAACGACGCCTTGCACGATGTCGTCGATATAGGTGAAGTCGCGGCGCATCCGGCCGTGGTTGAAGACGTCGATGGGCTTGCCGGCGAGAATGGCCTTGGTGAACAGGAAGAGGGCCATGTCGGGACGCCCCCAGGGGCCGTAGACGGTGAAGAAGCGCAGGCCGGTGGTGGGCAGGCCGTAGAGGTGCGAGTAGGTGTGCGCCATCAGCTCGTTGGCCTTTTTGGTGGCGGCGTACAGCGAAACCGGATGGTCCACGACGTCGTGGACGGAGAACGGAAAATGCGCGTTGAGGCCGTAGACCGAACTGCTGGAGGCGTAGGCCAGATGCGGCGTTTGCGCGTGCCGGCAGGCTTCGAGCACGTTCAGGAAGCCGACGAGGTTGCTCTGCACGTAGGCGCCCGGATTCGTCAGCGAATAGCGGACGCCGGCCTGCGCGGCCAGATGGATCACGCGATCGAACGGGCGCCCGGAAAAGAGCGCCTGGACCGCCGCCGCGTCCTCGAGGGCGCCCTTGACGAAGGAGAAGCCTCCGTCCGGCCGCAGCTGGTCGAGCCGCGCCTGCTTGAGGGACACGTCGTAGTAGTCGTTGAGGTTGTCGAACCCCACCACGGTATCGCCGCGCGCCAGCAGCGCCTTGGAGACGTGATAGCCGATGAAGCCGGCCGCGCCGGTGACGAGCACGTTCATGTCAGATCAACTCCCGTTGTTCGCCCGCGCGGGGTTTCAGGCCGAGCAGGCGGTAGGCCGAAGCGGTGGCGGTGCGTCCCTGCGGCGTGCGCGACAGAAGCCCCTGCTGCATCAGATACGGCTCGTAGACTTCTTCGATCGTGTCGGGTTCCTCGCCCACCGAAACGGCGATGGTGCCGATGCCGACGGGTCCGCCGCCGAATTTTTCGATGATGGTCGCCAGGATCCGCTTGTCCATTTCGTCGAGGCCGTGGCGGTCCACGTCCAGCATCGCCAGCGCCTGGTCGGCGATTTCGGACGTGATGCGGTTGTCGGCGCGGACCTGCGCGTAGTCGCGCACCCAGCGCAGGAGGTTGTTGGCAATGCGCGGGGTACCGCGGGAGCGGGCGGCGATTTCCGCCGCCCCTTCGCCGGAAACGTCCACGCCCAGGATGCGAGCCGAGCGTTCGACGACCTGGCGGAGTTCGTCCGGGGAATAGTAGTCCAGGCGGTTCGTCGTGCCGAAGCGCGAACGCATCGGCGCGCTCAGGAGGCCGCTGCGGGTCGTCGCGCCCACGAGCGTGAAGCGCGGCAGGTTCAGCCGGACGCTGCGGGCGTTGGCGCCCTGGTCGAGCACGATGTCGATCGCGAAATCTTCCATTGCCGAGTAGAGGTATTCCTCCACGCTCTTCTGGATGCGGTGGATCTCGTCGATGAACAGGAGATCGCCCTTTTCGAGGTTGGTCAGCAGGCCGGCCAAGTCGGCCGGCTTGGCGAGGATGGGCCCGGAGGTGGCCTTGACATTCGCGCCCATCGCCGCGCCCAGGATGTAGGCCATGGTGGTCTTGCCGAGGCCGGGGGGACCGCAGAGCAGGACGTGGTCCAGCACGTCCCCCCGCCCCTGCGCCGCCGCCACGCTCAATTCCAGCCGCTCGCGGACTTTGCCTTGCCCGACGAAGTCGTCGAAACGCCCGGGACGCAAAGTCAAATCGAACTCCACGTCCGCGCGGTTCAGCGTTTCGGATACGAATCTTTCGGTCATGCGGGTTCCATGCCTGTTTGACCATTCAAACAAAAAGGCCCGCGCGAGGCAAGCGCGGGCCAAAGAGTGGTGCACCCGGAGGGACTCGAACCCACATGCTTTTAAAGGCATAAGAACCTGAATCTTACGTGTCTGCCAATTTCACCACGGGTGCGCCGGTTGTGAAATCGCGCAAACCATACCAGCCGCCCCGCGCGGCGTCAATGGGCTGCCGGAGCTTTTTTTGAGGGGGGTTCCGGATTGCCCCGCCGCGGTCGTTGCCGTATAGTCCACCGCAGACAGGAGAACCATCGAACCATGAAAACGCCCGTTTTGATCGCCGCCTTGGCGCTGGCCTTTGTTTTCGCCGCCGGCGCCGCCGAGCCCGCGCCCGCGCCGACCGCCGCCGACGCCCTCCGCGACGTGCAGGCACTCTCCGACCGGCTGGAGGAGGCCCAAAATCAGATCGCCGATCTCCAGAAGCGCCTCGAGACCGTCGAACAACGCCTCGGCGAAACCTACACGCCCTTCTCCCCGTTCGACGACACCGTCGAGAAGCGCCTCGAAGACCTCGAAGACGACGTCGAGGACCTGAAGCGCCGCTAGATCCGGCCCGCCGCCGATGAAATACCTCGATTACTACGCCGTGCTGGGCCTTTCGCGCGACGCCTCGGCCGCCGACGTCAAAAAGGCCTTCCGCAAGCTGGCGCGCCAATATCATCCCGACGTCAACAAGTCGGCCGGCGCCGAAGCCCGCTTCAAGGAAATCAACGAGGCCAACGAAGTCCTCTCCGATCCCGAAAAGCGCAAGCGGTACGACGCGCTCGGGCCCAACTGGAAATCGGGCCAAGACTTCACCCCGCCGCCGGGCTGGGGCGGCTTCGAGGGTGCCAGCAGCGGACCCGGCGGCATCCATTTCGAGTTCGGCGGGGCGCAAGGCGCCGGCGATTTCAGCGATTTCTTCTCGTCGCTGTTCGGAGACCTCGGGGGCGCGGCGCGTTCCGCGCGCGGCCGGCGCGGCGGCAATCCTTTCGCGGAATTCGGCGGATTCGACGGCGGGGGCTCGGAAAATTTCGCGGCGCATGGCCAGGATTTCGAGGCGAACCTGTCGCTGGCCCTCGAAGACCTGTTGAGCCGCGAACCGAAGAGCCTGACGCTCCAGGTTCCGGTGAACCGGCCGGACGGCACGGTTGCGCGCCAATCCAAGACCTTCCAGGTGCGCATTCCCCCGGGCGCCACCGACGGCACGCGCATCCGGCTTTCCGGACAAGGCGCCGGCGGCGGAAATCTCTATCTGAACCTGCGCGTGGCGCCGCACCCGATCTTCCAGCTCCATGGACACGATCTCGACCAAACCCTGCCCCTTGCGCCGTGGGAGGCCGTGCTCGGCGCGAAAGTCCGCATCCCCACGCTCGAAGGCCCCGCCACGCTGACCATCCCGCCCGGCTCCCAAGGCGGTTCGCGCTTGCGCCTCGCCGGCAAGGGGTTGCCCGACAAGAACGGATCCCGCGGCGACATTTTCGTGACGCTCCGCATCGCCATTCCCGACCGCCCCACGGCGAAGGAAAAAGAGCTGTTCGAGCAACTCGCCAAGGAATCTCCCTTTCACCCCCGCTCGCGTTGACGTCGCCGCGAGACACATGTTAGGTTTTTTCGGATGTCCAAATTCCCCGACAGATCGCGAGGTGCGGGCTGGATCGGATTCGCGCTGGCGGCCGCGGCGGTGCTTGCGCCAGGCGTTGCTCATGCCGAACCGTACATCTACGTCGCCCGCGCCCAGCTGGTCGAGGTGGGGCATTCGTTCGCCAACCAAACCACCGCCACCGTTCCCGGCGCCGGCGTCCGCGCCTTCCAGGATCCCGACGCCGGCGGGACGGAACGGTTCGAGATCCGCTGGTACGCCAATCCTCCCGGCATCCCGCCCGGCGCGATCATCCTGCTCGAATCCATCCAGGAGCGAAGCCCCGTCGTCAAAAACCACGTCCTGCGCACGACCGGAAAATCCGCGGGCCACGTCCGCTCGACCATCGAAATTCCGGCCGACGAAATCCGCCGGGGGGGACGGGTCGTCCAATGGCGGGTGCGCGTGATCTGGCGCGGCCAGGCCTTGGCCACGCAGACGTCCCCCAACTGGGAGGGCTGACCGGCATGACCCCTCCCCCGAAAATCCCCAACCAGATTCTCGCCGCGACGGCGGACAACTGCACGCTGGTGGCCGTCGGCGGAGCGGCGACCTTCAAACTCGCGCCCGCGTTCAAACAGGCCGTGCAGGCCGCCCGCCTGGCCGGCAGCGCGCTGATCGTCGTCGATATGGCGGATTGCCATTCCATGGACAGCACGTTCATGGGCGCCATCGCCGGCCTGGGATTCACCCTCCAGAAGTCCGAGGCGCGGCTGGTCCTCATCAACTTGTCGCCCCATGCCGCCGGATTGCTCAAAGGGCTGGGCGTGGACCGCATTATTAAAACCTATCCCGCCGGGGCGCTGCCCGAGGGCCTGGGCGATCTTTCCGTCCTCGTGCAAAGCCTGCGGCCGGTCGAAAGCAGTCCCCCCGACGAGCACGAGATGGCGGTCCTGATGTACGACGCCCACGACACCCTGGCGCGCGTGGATCCCCGGAATCTCCAGCGGTTCAAGGACGTGCTCGCCTTCCTGCGAAAAGATCTCGAGCGCTTTTAGGCTGGCCGAAGTCCGGCGCTCTGCTATCCTTTTTCCCCGCATAAGCCATGTTGCGAAGAAGCTTCAGATTCCAATCCGAACTGGCGGCGTTCCTGGATGCCGTCTTGGTCTGCGCCACGTTGCTCGCCGCGCTGGTCACCCACAAGGTGCTGGCGTTTCTGTTTCCGGGCACGTTCGCCACGTTCGACATGTTCTGGTCCAACTCCTGGCTCTACGTGCTGGTCGTACCCGTCTGGGGCTTCGTGCTGGATTTCTCCGGCATCTACCGCCAATTCGTCGGACTTTCACCGGGGCGGACGGTCCAGCAAATCGCGCGAGCGGGCCTGCTGAGTTTCGCGGTGTTGATGGGCCTGCTCTACGTGTTGAAACTGCACATGGTGCCCCGCACGATCCTCGTCATCCACTGCGCCTATTCCATCCTGGCCATTTCCCTGCGCGCACTGTATCTGCAACCCGTCCTCCTGCGCCTGGAATCGCGCCGGCGCCTGCTGCTCGCCGGCGATCCCGCCCGCGTCGGGCCGCTCCGCGAATGGCTCTGCCACCCCGACCGCGCCCGTTTCTTCGAAATCGTCGGTTTTCTCCCCCCCGCCGGCATCCCCCCGCCGGCTGGATTCACATCGCCTGGAACCCTCGACGACTTCTCTGCCATCCTGCATTCCACCGTCGTGGACGCCGTTCTCCTGCTTCCCGGCGGCATCTCCACCTCCCAGGTCGGCCATTGGATCCGGCAATGCGAAACCGAGGGCATCGAAGCCTGGTTGCTGCCTGAATTCCTGCGCACCAACCTCGCCGAAGCCACGCTCGACGAACTGGCCGGCGAACCCATGATCCTGTTCAGCACCACCTCGAAGTCCTCCTGGGCCCTCATGTTCAAGCGCGTGCTGGACATTGTTCTTTCCGGCCTCGCGCTCGTGCTGCTCTTCCCGCTGCTGCTCGGCATCTGGATCGCCATCCGCGCCACCTCGCCCGGTCCCGCGTTCTTCGTCCAGCGCCGCAGCACCCTGCGCGGTCGCACCTTCGACATGTTCAAGTTCCGCACCATGGTCGCCAACGCCGAACAGATCCGCAACGAGCTCGAGCACCGCAACGAAGTGTCCGGGCCCGTCTTCAAGATGAAGGACGATCCGCGCATCACGCCCATCGGCCGCTGGCTCCGGCGCTACTCCCTCGACGAATTGCCCCAGCTTTGGAACGTCCTCAAGGGCGATATGTCCATCGTCGGCCCCCGCCCGCCCATTCCCGCCGAAGTCGAGAAATACGAACCCTGGCAACGCCGGCGCCTGTCCATGCGTTCCGGCTGCACCTGCCTCTGGCAGATCGGCGAGCGCAACGACCTCCCCTTCGAGGAATGGATGCGCCTCGACCTGAAGTACATCGATACCTGGTCGCTCGCTCTCGATTTCCAGATCATGTTCAAGACCGTCGGCGCCATCTTCCGCGGAACCGGATATTGACCCCATGGCCCCCGCCCTCCGCCCCTGCGTATTCTTCGACCGCGACGGCATCGTCAACCGCAGTCCCGGTCCCGGCTACGTCAACCATCTCGACGATTTCCACCTTCTGCCCGGCTTCGCCGACTGCGTCCGCGCCGCCGCAGAAAAAGGCTTCGCCGCCGCCGTCGTCACCAACCAGCGCGGCATCGAGCGGGGCATCACCCCGCCCGAACAGCTCGACGCCATGCACCGCCATCTCCGCGCCGAACTCGCTTCGGAGGGTCTCGAACTGCTGGACATCCTCGTCTGCACCGCCGCCGACGACGCCCACCCCGACCGCAAGCCGAATCCCGGCATGCTGCGCACCGCCGCGCAACGCCACGGACTGGATCTCGCGAAATCCTGGATGGTCGGCGACCGCGAATCCGACGTGAAGACCGGGCAAAACGCCGGCGTGGCCGCCACCGTCCTCGTCGATCCCGGCGCCGATCCGACGGCCGCCACCTGGCGCGTGTCCGACATGCCCGCCTGCGCCGCCCTCCTGCGCGAAAAGCTCTGAGCCCCGCCCCCCGGCGGAACGCCGTTTTCAGGACGGATCCGGACCCCGCAAAAACTGGCCGCCGTCCACGAACAGGATTTGCCCCGTCACGGCTTCGTTTTCGGCCAAGAACGCCGCCGCGCGCGCGACGTCGTCGGGGGTCGGCCGCCGGCCCAACGGCAGTTCGCCGGCCTCCTCGCGCGCGCCTTCCGGCACCAGCACCGGCCCCGGCGCCACGCCGTTGACCCGCGTCGTGGGGCGCGCCCCCACCCCGGCCCCCCCCCCCCCCCCCACCGCC
>CALMNW010000030.1 GCA_937872095.1 uncultured Verrucomicrobiota bacterium | reverse complement strand
TGCAAGTTCGGCGCCGTGAGCCGCCGGTGAGAAGGGGACGACGATGAAGACGGTCAGATTGAAGATCAACGGCCTGCCGGTGGAGGTGCCCGAGGGCACGAACCTCCTGAACGCGGCGAAACAGGTGCAGGTGAAGATCCCGAGCCTGTGCTACCACCCCGACCTGCCGGCGTGGGCCGCGTGCGGCATCTGCGTGGTGAAGGTCAAGGGCCTGAACAAGCTGGTGCGCGCCTGCACCGCGCCCGTGGCGGAAGGCCAGGAGATCACGACCCACGATCCGGAGCTGTACGGCATCCGCCGCACGGTGATCGAGCTCATCCTCTCGACGCACCCGGACGACTGCCTGCAATGCCCGCGCAACAACAACTGCGAACTGCAGCGGCTGGCCGCCGAGTTCGGCGTGCGCGAGGCGCCGTTCGGCAAGCGCCTGCGCGACCTGCCGGAAGACGACAGCACGGGCAGCCTGATCCTGAATCCGGAAAAGTGCATCCTCTGCGGCCGCTGCGCGGCCGTTTGCCAGCAGATGCAGGGCGTCTGGGCGCTGGAATTCATCGGCCGCGGCGAAAAGTCGCGGATCGCGCCGGCGGCGGACGTCACCCTGAACGAATCGCCGTGCATCAAGTGCGGCCAGTGCTCCGCGCACTGCCCGGTCGGGGCGATCTACGAGCACAGCCACGCCAAGGAAGTCTACGCCGCGCTGGCCGATCCGACGAAACACTGCGTGGTGCAGATCGCGCCCGCCGTGCGCGTCGCCGTGGGCGAGGACTTCGGCTACGAGCCGGGCACGCTGCTGACCGGCAAAATCTATTCCGCGCTGCGACGCCTGGGCTTCGACGCCGTGTTCGACACCAACTTCGGCGCCGACCTCACGATCATGGAGGAAGGCACCGAGTTCATCGAGCGCTTCGCGCACGGCAAGGGCGACCTGCCGCTGATCACGAGCTGCTGCCCGTCGTGGACGGACTACATGGAGAAGTTCGCGCCGGACTTCATCCCCAACTTCTCCACGGCCAAATCCCCGCAGGCGATGGTCGGCGCGCTGGCGAAGACCTACTACGCCCAGCAGAAGGGCCTCGACCCGAAGAACGTCTTCGTCGTGTCCATCATGCCGTGCACGGCCAAGAAGTTCGAGATCCAGCGCAGCGAGGAAATGCGCAGCTCGGGCCAGCAAGACATCGACTACTCGCTGACCACCCGCGAGCTGTGCCGGATGATCAAGAGCGCCGGCATCGATTTCCGGAACCTGCCGGAGGACGAAAGCGTGGATTCGCTGCTGGGCGACTACACGGGCGCGGGCACGATCTTCGGCGTCACCGGCGGCGTGATGGAAGCGGCGCTGCGCACCGCGCACTGGGCGCTGACGAAGGAACGCCTGCCGACGATGGAGCTGAAGGCCATCCGCGGCCTCGACGGCGTGAAGGAAGCGACCCTCCAGGTCGCCGGCAAGGAAGTCCGCGTGGCCGTCGCCCACTGCATGGGCAACATCGAGAAGGTGCTCGAGAAGGTCCGCGCCGCGCGCGAAAAGGGCCAGGAAACGCCGTACCACTTCATCGAGGTGATGGCGTGCCGCGGCGGCTGCGTGGGCGGCGGCGGGCAGCCCTACGGCGCCACCGACGAAATCCGCGCGCAGCGCGCGGCGGGCATCTACCGCGACGACGAAAAGAGCTCGTTCCGCTGCTCGCACGAAAACCCGATGGTCCAGAAGCTCTACGCCGACTTCCTCGGCGCGCCGCTGGGCAAGAAGTCGCACCACCTGCTGCACACGGGCTACTCCAAGCGCAAGAAGTACAAACGATAACCTTCGCCGGATTCCATGGACATGGTAATCTGACGTCATGAAGTTGGTTCCGAGCTTGCGTGGCGCGGCTTGCGCGATCGTCCTGTTGCTGCTGGCCGCTTGGTACGCGGGCATGGCCTGGATGACGGATCGGGGCGTTCGCCGCGTGGAGGCCGCCACCACCCTGAGCCCGCCGACTCCCGATCCCGCGGAACCGTGGCGCGCGCGGCGGTTTTTCATCGATCCGGACTCCTACGCCTGGCTTTCCTATGCGCGGGACTTGCGAGCTTCGTCCCATGTCCGGGTGCGGCGGACCCTGGCGGACAACGCGCCGTTTGGGCGGGAGGTGCATTGGGCGCAAGGGCCGATCTGGATGCTGGCGGGCCTGGCGTGGGCTTTGGAGCGCGCCGGCGGGCTTTCCCCGCCGCTGGCCCTGGAATGCGCCGGGCGGATGCTGATGCCGGCGGTCGGATTTGTCTTTTCCGCCTCGGTTTTCCTGTTTCTGGCCCGCCGGCGCCGCCTGTTTTTCGCATTCTTGGCGGCCGTCCCGATGGCGGTTTGCACCTCGTACAATTTCCACACGCTGCGTCCGGACCACCACGGGTTCCAGATCGCCTTGATCGTTGCCGCATTGCTGGGTTGGCTCGAGGGCGGCATGGGGTGGATCCGGATGCGTGCCGCCGACGGGTCCGGCGGCGCCGGCCTGCCCACGTACCGTTCCGCGCGGCGGCATTTCATCTGGGCCGGCGTTTTCAGCGGCATGGCCCTGTGGCTGGGGGCGACGGTGTTTGCGTTCGCCTTGTTCGCGTTTGCGATCGGCACGGCGTTCGTTTTGGGGACGGCCCGCGCAGCGGAAACCAAAGGAGCCGTTCTCTGTCCGGACCTGTTCCGTTGGTGGGGCGCCGCCGGCGCGGCGACCTCGCTGTTCTTCTATCTCGCGGAATACGCCCCGTCCCATTTCGCCATGCGTTTGGAAGCGAACCATCCGCTGCATGCGCTTTGTTTTCTTGGGGTCGCCGAGGGATTGCGGGCGCTTGCGCGCTGGAAGCAGGATCGGGCTTCGTTCGGCTGGACGGACGCTCTTCCGGCCGCCGCCGGAATTCTGGCGGCGGCGGTTTTGCCGGCGCTGCTTCTGTTCGGTCCCGAGTCCTGGGTGTTGCCCCGTTCGCCGTTCATGCTGCGCTTGCATGGCCGGTTCATCGTCGAATTTCGTTCGCTGTGGGAATCCGGCGCTTGGAGCAATCATTTCGATCACCTGCCGCTCCTGCTGGCGGGAGCCGTGGCGGGCGGGTGGAGCGCGGTTCTCCTGGTCCGCGGCCGGATCCCGTTTTCCCGGCGCGCCCCCGTGCTGTTCTCATGCTTCGTGTCGCTGTATTATTTTCTTTTGAGTTGCGGACAGGTGCGGTGGGTCCAGTTTCTGAATCCCTGTTTGGTTTTGCTGATCGCGCATGGCTGGCTGGCCGCGTGCGGAAGCGGTTGCGAAACGTCCGCCGCGCGCGCCGGGCGCTGGGGATGCCTGTTGGCGGGGCTGTTGGCGCTGGCGCCGGCCGCCGGTTCGGCCGCGGAGCAAGTCTGGGCCGTTCGCCGACTGAACCGCGTCGAGCGGATGAGCGACCTCTGGTTGAGAATGATGCTGCAGCGCAATTTCCTGCTGGAAGCGAAAGCCGCCGTTCCGCCGGGGCGCCCGTTTCGCTGGATGCTTCCCGTGGAATTGGCGCCGGCGGCCTATTACTTCGGTGCGGGCTCCGCCGTCGGTTCGCTCTACTGGGAGAACGCCGAGGGGTTGCGGGCCACCGCCGAATTCTTCGGAGATCCGCTGCCCGGCGCCCGCACCTACGCCATCGCCGGCGAACGGGCGCTCACGCACGTCGTGGTGGACGCGGAGCGCGGGGAGGGCGATGCCTACTCCTACTACCATCTGCTGACGGCCCGCGACGATTATCCGGGCGTGGCGGATACCGTGGGATACGCGCTGGCCATGGACGCGCGCCTGGATTCCGACTGGCTGCATCTCGACGAACGCCTGACGGCCCTCGCGGCGCAGCCGTACTACGTCTTTTTGCCCGAAGAAAACCGATGGACGCCGTTCCGCCTGCCGCTGCGGGTCTATGCGGTCGAGGAACGCGCGCTGGCGAAAGGCGAACGATGAACGTCCAACCGTCTCGATATACGCTCGGCGAGGAAATCGCGAACGCGGTGAGCCATGGTCTCGGCGCCGGGCTGGGGATCGCGGGCCTGGCGGTGCTGATGGTGGCGGCGGCGACGCGCGGCGCAGGCGCCTGGCAGACGGTGCCCTGCGCGATCTACGGCGCCGCCATGATCCTGATGTTCACGACGTCCACGCTCTACCACAGCTTTCCGTGGCCGCGGGTCAAGCGGGTGTTCCGCGTGCTGGACCACGAAATGATCTTCCTGATGATCGCGGGCAGCTACACGCCGTTCATGCTGATCACGCTGCGGGGGGCGCTGGGCTGGACGTTGTTCGGGATCGTGTGGGGCATCGCGGCGGCGGGGCTGGTGTTCCAGGGGTTCTTCACCGGGCGGTTCAAGGGCGCGAGCACGGCGCTATATGTGATCATGGGCTGGATCATCGTCTTCGCGCTGAAGCCGCTGATCGACCAGATGTCCGCCGCGGGCATCCGCTGGCTGGTGGCGGGCGGGCTGTGCTACACGCTGGGCGCCGGCGTCTATCTCTTCAAGCGGGTGAAGTACCACCACGCGATCTGGCACCTGATGGTGCTGGCGGGCGGCGCCTGCCACTACTTCGCCATTCTCTGGCACGTCCTGCCGCGGTAGCGCCGCCGGCGGAGAATTTCGAGCGCCGCGCCGAGCGCGAACGTCGCCGCGGCCAGTCCCGCGGCGATCGAGAACGCCGCGGCGGATTCGCGGTCCGCGAACGGATTGTGCCGCGCGCAAACCAGCGTCGTCGCCGCCAGCGCCAGCGCCGTTCCGCCGGCCACCATCAGCCGGTTCCATTCGCGCCACACGGCGCCGAAGAAGATCGCCACCAGCACGGGCGCGAGCAGCAGCCCCCACAGGCGCGCGATGGTGAACGGAATCAGCGCCATCCACGCGAAAAGGCACCAGACCCAGGTGTCGGCCCGGTTCAGCCCTTCCGCGAACACGATGAGCCCCGCGCCGGTCAAGCCGGCTTGGAAGGCCAGCACGCCGCCGACCGTCGAACGCGCGGCATCGACAAAACAAGCTAGCGGAAAGTCCTTCATGGTCCACTCGGTTTTCAGGATAGGCGCCGCCGGGTCTGGCGTCAACGAGGGAGGTTTAATCGAAGCCGGCGGGGCTCGACAGTTTTACGTAGCGTGGAAACTTTTTTTCCACACCGTGGAAAAATTCCCCAAAGTTTTTACGTAGCGTGGAAAAATCGGCGAAAGTTTTTACGTAGCGTGGAAAAACGGCGGGGGGGCACGGACCGCGATTCCCCGCGCCCGGCTGGCGCTGGGCGCCGGGCGCAAAACGGCCGCTGAATGGCCGGCGAAAGACGGGGAATATAGTCGCTGCAAATTGCGCCGCAACTTGTTGCGCGCGCGATTGGGGTGCGGGGGCGGGGGACGGAGAAAATGAATTATTAATGAAGGGCCCCCTTGACTTTGAAGTTCTGCAAGGCTCATCATTTGCTTCGAGAGGTTGGGATTTGGTCGCATCCTGCGGGCGAGTGTCCGCACCGTCCAGAGCCGACTTCCCGGTGGGTGATTCAGATAACAGGATGGGTCGGCGATGAAAACGTTCATCAAGTCGGGTCGTTGGAGTGTCTGCGCGGGGTTGGGGTGTTTGCTCTTGTTGCTGACCGCGGGTTTGCAGCCCGCCTATGCCACGTACCATGCCCTCATGGTCGGCATCGATGCCTATAGTCCGGCCTACGGGCCGACCCCCCTCGGATCGTGCATCAACGACGCCGTGGGCATGCGCGGGAGGCTGCTGACGGACACGAACATCTGGAAGACCTGGAACATCAACACGAAGCTGAACGGCGCCGCCACGGAAGTGCTCATCAAGAACCGGCTGCGGGCCGAAGCGTCGATTCTCCGTTCGGGCGACGTGTTCGTGTACTTCCATTCCAGCCACGGCGGCAATGGTGCCGGGACGTCGGCCTATCTGTGCACCTACAACGCGAGCTTCTACGACACCGAACTCGCCGCGGAACTGGCCCGGTTCAATTCCGGCGTCAAGATCTTCATCATCCTGGACACCTGCTATTCGGGCGGCATGTTCAAGGACGGGAAGGGCGGCGGCGGCTGGAACTTCGCGGACAACGTCCTGGCGGAATACAAGAAGATCGTGGAGAAATCCAACGATCCGGACAAGCAGACCAAGGCGCTGGGCGCGAACATCGCCTTCATGACCGCGTCGGATTGGAACCAGGTGAGCTATGCGGGCACGCCCTACAGCCGCTACACGCGCTATCTCATCGAAGCGTGCAATCTCGTCAGCACCGACAACAATCCGACGAACGGCTACCGTTCGTTCTGGGAAACCCACTGCTATGCCTGGGCCCGCGTGACGGGCCAAAGCCCGCAGTATCGGAACTACCTGCAGCTGAAGAACACCACCATGATCCGGGTGCAGCTCGCCAAGCCCGTCCCCGTCGGACCTTCGGGCATCGCCCAGCCGCGGCCGCTCTTCTCGTGGGCGCCCGTCTCGGGGGCGACCAGCTACGAACTGCAGGTGTTCACCAGCTCCGGCACCCTGCTCGCCTACCAGCGCTACATCGGCGCCACGTCGTATCGGTTCGCGACGGGCTTCGCCAACGGCAGCTATCGCTTCCGGGTGCGCGCCTATCGCGGGACGATGGCGGGACCGTGGTCGGACTACCTGGCGTTCACCACGAGTCCGAGCGGGTTCTACCTGCGCCGCGCCACGTTGACCTGGGGCTTGAACCCCCGGGATCTGGATTCGCATCTGATCACGCCGACCGGCGCCCACATCTACTACAGTTCCAAGGGTAGCGCGTCGAGCGCGCCGTGGGCCTGGCTGGACGTGGACGACACGACCAGCTACGGGCCGGAAAACGTTTCCGTCTACCAGTTCACGCCCAACGGCAGCGCGGTCTACAAGTACTACGTCTACCTCTACGCGGGCACCGGCACCTTGGCGGGCAGCGGGGCGCGCGTCAGCGTGCAGGGTCCGGGCGCCGTGCTGTGGAACTGCACGGTGCCGGGCGGCACCAGTACCGCCCGCTACTGGCACGTGTTCAACATGCGCAGCGACGGCTCGATCATTCCGGTCAACCAGTTGCGCACCACGGCGCCTTGACGGAAGCCGGGTTCGGTCCTAAATTCAATCGGCGGGGATCCCGTGGGTCCCCGCCGAACGTGCCATCATGAAAAAAACCGCATTCTACCTGATCGTCGTTTTGGTTCTGGCGGGAGCGCTGGCCTGGCATTTCCGGCCGCGGGAACCCGCGCCGGCGGCGGCGGTTCCGTCCGCAGAGGAAACGGCGCCGGCCGCCCCGACTCCGTCGCCGTCCGGCGGCGAACGCGCCGCCGCGCCGGCGGAGGGGACCGTTCCCGCCGAATCGCCGGCCGTCGTTTTGGAGCATTTTCCGGAAACCGAACTCGAAACCGACATCGTGCCGACGCCGGAGGGGATCGACGGCATGCCGGCGCTGAGCCCGCTGGCGCAGTTTTCGCGGACGGTGGAGCAATTGCAGAACAACACGCTCCTGTCGCTGGAGACCTACGGGCGGCCCATGCTGACGTCCACGAATCCGACGCTGCGCGCGCTGGGCGGGGTGCTGTTGTCCAAGGCGAACGCGCTGGACGATGCCGCGCTCCGGCAACTGGTCGCGGACGAGGATCTGGCGGTTCCGTTCCTGGTCATGGAGTGGATCCGCGATTACGGCACGGCCGAGCAGCTCGCTGCGTTTGCGGAGGCCTTGGCCGCGCGCGACGTTCCGGCCGACCAGCTGGCCGACGCCATTTTGGAGGACCGTTTCCTCGTCGGCGGCGGGCGGGTCGCGCTGGACGTCCTGGCGACCGAACTGCCGCCGGAAGATCGGCAGGACGCGCTGCTGGAAATCGCGGAAGAACCGGATTTGGCCTACGACGTGCGCATGCGGTCGCTGCTCTTGCTGGGCGAATCGACCGACTCCGAAGCGTACCGCGCGGTCCTGGACGATCTGCGGAATGCGGCGCCGGAAGAAGAATACGTCTGGCGGGAGGCGCTGGCGCGTCTCCAGGAGCGGTGCTACAACGACGAGGGAACCGAATTGCTGCCCGCCAACCAGATCACGACCCGGGATTTGTACCAGATCCTCTACAACGATTATCCCAACATGGTCCGGGACGTCGCGCTGTATCTGGAAGACCGCCTGCTGAATCCCGACCTCGAGATCGAGAGCGGCTCCGCGGAGCTGGTCGGCAATTTCCTGAAGGAGTTTCCGGAGTCGAACCGCGACTGGAACGTCGAGAACGAAGAAGTGCTCGTGCGGCTCCAGACTCTCCAGGTCCGTTTGGCCGACCGGGAATATGCCGCCGGGGAAGCGGCCGCCGCGCCGGAAGAAGCGCCGTCGGATTCGGAGATCAAAGAATGAAATCCGGCGGCCTGTTTTTGCTCTGCGCATTCGTCGTTCTGCAAAATCCTCTGGCCGGGCGCGCGGAAGATCCCCAGCGGGCCGCGGAGCGGATCGCTTCGTTCGGCCGCGAGCTGGCCGCGTCGCGCGGCGCCGGCACCTACGTGGATTGTCCCCTGAGCGTCTATCGCGCCTTGGCGATGCTGTGGGCCGGCGCGAGAAACGAAACCGCCGACCAGATCGCCCGCGTGCTGGACGATCCGGGCGGCGCGCAACTGTGGTCCGATCTGGACGCCTTGCAGAGCATGTTGCGGGATTTTTCGGGCGGCGCGTTGCCCGTGACGACCCGCGAACGCCTGTGGACCCAGGCCGGCTATCCGCTCGCGCCGGCCTACGTGGATTTCCTCGGCCGGCACGGGCTGGAAGCGCCCGGTTCGGCCGATTTCGTTGCCGATCCCGACCAGTGCCGGGAGCAGATCAATCGCTGGGCGGCCGAAGCCACCCGCGACCGGGTGCCCGCTCTTTTTCCGGCGGGGGCTTTTTCGGGCGCCACCCGCGCCGTATTGGCCGGCACGGTGTTTTTCCAGGGACGGTGGGCCGAGTCGTTCGATCCGGCCCAAACCCGGCCGGAGATCTTCCACGGCCTGGCGGGCGCCGCGCCGATTCCCCTGATGCACCGGAAAGGCCGTCTGGTCTATGCCGAGAATCCGGAATGGCAAATCGTCGGGTTGCCGTTCGACGATCGCGTCACCGAATTGATCGTGGCGTTGCCGGCGCCGGATTCCGCGGACCGGCCGGATGGTTCCGGCGCCCTTGCCGCCTGGATGGCCGCCGGGCAGGAGCGGGAAGTGGATCTGTTTTTGCCGCGGTTTTCCGTTTCGTCGAGCCTGGATCTTTCGGCGCGATTGGCGGAAATGGGCATGCCGGACGCCTTCTCGCGCGACCGGGCGGATTTTTCCGGGGTGAATCCGGAACTGTATCTGTCGGGTGTCTTTCAGGGCGTATCGGTGGCGGTGGACGAGTCCGGCGCGGTCGCCGCGGCGGGCGCGGGCGCGGTTCTGAACGTGAAAAGCATGGCGTTTCGGCCTCCTCCGCCCGTCGTCTTCCGGGCCGACCGACCGTTTTTCTTCTTTATCCGCGATGCCGCCAGCGGCCTGATCTATTTTTCCGGCCGTCTGGCCGACGCACCGGAAGCGCCGGCTTCGGCCGGGGATTGAGTCCGGGTTCGGCCGTGCCGGGGGAGGGATTGCATTTGGCGCGGGCGGGGTCCAGAATCGCCGCATGAACGTGAGCAGTTGGCTGAGAGGACTGGGGGCGGCGGTTTGCCTGTGGGCGGCGACGGCGCTCGCGCAGGAGGTGCCGGAAGCGCCGGAGCCGGTCGTGCTGACGGTGCTGGGGACGAACTACACGGCGCGGGAACTGGGGATCGAGCCGGATGCCGACGATGCCCGGCGCGTGGTCGCCATGGCCGCGAAAATCCAAAATGTGGTCATGGACGACTACAGGGAAAGAGGGAAATTTCGAATCAGCGAAGAGGAGCTAAAGGAATTTTGCCGTAAATCGACGCCCTCGGCGGAGGAGGCCGGAACGGCCTGCGACCTTTCCGGTTTGGATGAAGAAATTTGGGCGGAATGGCAGCAAGACGACAAAAACGGGCGGGAAATGCGCGAATTCGCAACTTGGTTTTTAATGGAACGAAAAATCCAGAAATCCCTGTTTGATCGTTATGGAGGACGGGTGGCGCTAGATCCGTTCAATGCGGCCTATGCGTTCGATGCCGCGCGCGCCTATCTGGCCGAACGCGAAACGGCCGGGGACTTCGTCATTTGCGACGAGGCGTTGCGTACATTGTTTTGGACCATGGTGCGGACGGAGCCGAATGAGCCGTTGCTTGCGGAAGAAGCCGGCCGCGCGGCCTTCGCCGTGCATCCGGGGGAAGGGTGGAAACACCAGTTGCTGGCGATTCAGCGGACCTTGAGCCGGAAACTCAATGCTTCCGCTCCATGAGACGGAGCCGAACAGTTTTCCGCACTCGCGGAACATCCGCAACGCGTTTGCGTCGTTTGCAATATCGGCCGCGGGATTTCCGGCGCGCGGAAAAATCGCGGTCGCGCTGCGGACTGGAAATGAATTTTCCATGAACGAGGCCTTGACATCCGCAGCGGCCGGGCCGCATGGTCGAAACTAAGAGGAAGGATCCGGGCGGTTTTTTCGAGCGAGTGCCCGCGCCGTCAGGAGCCGACCTCCGGGTTGGCGAGCAAACAGAGGATGGGCTGGCGATGAAAACACGGATCAAATCGAGGCGTTGGGGAATCGGGATCGGGTTGGCATGTTTGCTGCTGCTTGCGCTGGCGGGCGGACAGCCCGCCTATGCGACGCACCACGCCCTCATGGTCGGCATCGACCGGTACAGCGCGGCCTACGGGGCCGGCGACTTGAATTCCTGCATCAACGATGCGTTGGGCCTGCGCGGGCGATTGCTGACGGATACCGCCCGGTGGAAAACCACCGCCATCAACACGAAGCTGAACAGTGCCGCCACGAAGGCGCTCATCCTGAACCGGCTGCGGGCCGAAGCGGCGGTTCTCCGGACGGGCGACGTGTTCGTGTACTACCAATCCAGCCACGGCGGCCGGAGCGGGACGTCGACGACGGCTTACTTGTGCACCTACAACGCGAGCTTCTACGACTACGAGCTGGCCGCGGAACTCGCCCGGTTCAGTTCCGGCGTCAAGATCTTCATCATCCTGGACACCTGCTATTCGGGCGGCATGTTCAAGGACGGGAAGGGCGGCGGCGGCTGGAACTTCGCGGACAACGTCCTGGCGGAATACAAGAAGATCGTGGAGAAATCCAACGATCCGGACAAGCAGACCAAGGCGCTGGGCGCGAACATCGCCTTCATGACCGCGTCGGATTGGAACCAGGTGAGCTACGCGGGCACGCCGTACAGCCGCTACACGCGCTATCTCATCGAGTCGTGCAACCTGCTCTTCACCGACAGCAATCCGTGCGACGGTTATCGCTCGTTCTGGGAAACCCACTGCTATGGCTGGGCGCGCGTGACCGGTCAGTCCCCGCAGTATCGGAACTACCTGCAGCTGAAGAACACCCCCATGATCCAGGTGCAGCTCGCCGCGCCCGTTCCCGTCGGGCCGTCGGGCACGGCCTCGCCCACGCCGCTGTTTTCGTGGACGCCCGTTTCGGGCGCGACCAGCTACGAGCTGCAGGTGTTCAACCCCTCCCGGCTGGTTACCTACCGGCGCTGGATCGCAGCCACGTCGTATCGGTTCTCGACGGGCTTTGCCAGCGGCAACTATGGCTTTCGGGTGCGCGCCTATCGCGGCGCGGTGCCGGGGCCTTGGTCGAGCTTCTTGGCGTTCAGCACGAGCCCGAGCGGGTTCTACCTCCGCCGCGCCACGCTGACCTGGGGGGCGAATCCCCGGGATCTGGATGCCCATCTGGTGACGCCCACCGGCGCCCATATCTATTACGCGACCGGCCACAAGGGCAGTTCGACGACCGCGCCGTGGGCCAAGCTGGACGTGGACGACCAGTACAGCTACGGGCCGGAAAACATTTCCATCTACCAGTTCACGCCCGTGGGTTCCGCGGTCTACAAGTACTACGTCCATAAATACGCGGGAACCGGCAATCTGGCGGGCAGCGGCGCGCGCGTCAGCGTGCAGGGCCCCGGCGCCGTGCTGTGGAACTGCACGGTTCCGGGCGGCACCAGCACCGCGCCCTACTGGCACGTGTTCAACATGGACGCCCGCACCGGGTCGATCTATCCGGTCAACCAGCTCCGCACCACGGCGCCTTGACGGTCGCCGGACTGCGGTCCTGAAAACCAGCGGCGGGGACCCGGCGGGTCCCCGCCGAACTGTTTGGCGCGCGCGTCAGCGTGCAGGGCCCCGGCGCCGCCGGGGAAACGCCGGATCTCCTCGACCCGCGGCGGAAGCTAGCCGGCCTGGGTCCAGTCGTGGTCGCGCTTGCGCTTGCGCTCGTTTTCGTCGAGGAAGTACTTCCGCAGGCGGAGGACGTCGGGGGTGATCTCGACGAGTTCGTCGTCGTTGATGTACTCGATGGCTTCTTCGATGGAGAGCTTGACGGCGGGGACGACGAAGAGCTTCCGGTCGGAGCCGGAGGCGCGCATATTGGTGAGTTTCTTGCCGCGCTGGACGTTGACGACGAGGTCGTTGTCCTTGCAATGCTCGCCGACGATCTGGCCGGCGTAGCACCATTCGCCGGGGGAAACGAAGAAATAGCCGCGGTCCTGAAGGCCGTCGATGGCGTAGGTGGCGGCCTTGCCGTCTTCCATGCTGAGGAGCACGCCGTTGAGGCGCTGGGGGATGTCGTCGCGCATGGGCTCGTAGCGCAGGAAGCGGTGGTTGATGATGGCTTCGCCGCTGGTGGCGGTGACGAGCTTGGTGCGCAGGCCGATGAGGCCGCGGGTGGGAATGACGAACTCCATGACGGTGCGGCCGCCGGCGGCGTGCATGCGGGCCATGACGCCTTGGCGCTTGCCGACGTTTTCGATGACGGGGCCGGTGGTGGCGTCGGGGGTGTCCACGACGAGCGTCTCGAAGGGTTCCTGGCGGACGCCGGCGATGGTGCGGACGATGACGCGGGGCCGGGAGACGGTGAGCTCGTAGCCTTCGCGGCGCATGTTTTCGATGAGGACGGCGAGGTGCAGGACGCCGCGGCCGCTGACCTTGAAGGAGCCTTCGCCGACTTCTTCGAACGACAGGGCGACGTCCTTCTGGGTTTCGCGGTAGAGCCGTTCGCGGATGTGGCGCGAGGTGAGATACTTGCCGGAGGAACCGAAGCCGGGCGAATCGTTGATGCGGAACGTCATCGAGATCGTCGGCGCGTCGAGCGCGATGGGATCGAGCGGCTCGGGAAACTCGATGGGCGCGAGGGTGTCGCCGATGTCCACGCCTTCGACGCCGTGGACGGCGCAAAGGTCGCCGCATTCGACCTGGGTCGTTTCCTTGCGGCCGAGGCCTTCGAAGGTATACAGGGCCCGGACCTTGCAGGGCAGGACGCTGCGGTCCCGCTTGACGAGGGCCAGGGGGTGGGTGGCGTCGAGGACGCCGCGGCGCACCCGGCCGATCCCGATGCGGCCGGTATAGTCGGAGTAGTCGAGCGTGGTGACCTGCATCTGGACGGGACCTTCGTCCAGCTTCGGCGCCGGAATGTGTTCGACGATGGCGTCGAGCAGGGGCTGGATGGACTCGCGCGGATCCTGGACGAGGTCGCGGACGGCCCACCCGTCGCGGCCGGCGGCGTAGAGGACGGGAAAGTCGAGCTGGTCGTGGCTGGCGCCGAGTTCGACGAACAAGTCGAAGATTTCGTTGAGGACTTCGTCGTGGCGTTCGGCGGGCTTGTCGATCTTGTTGAGGACGACGATGGGCTTGAGACCGAGCTTGAGGGCCTTGTCGAGGACGAAGCGGGTCTGGGGCATGGGGCCTTCGGCGGCGTCGACGAGCAGCAGGACGCCGTCGGCCATGTTGAGGACGCGCTCGACCTGCCCGCCGAAGTCGGCGTGGCCGGGGGTGTCGATGACGTTGATCTTCACGCCGCCGTGGCGGATGGACACGTTTTTGGCGAGAATGGTGATGCCGCGTTCGCGTTCGAGATCGTTGCTGTCGAGGATGCAGTCCTGGGCGGCGGCTTCGCCTTCGGCGACGTGGAGCTGCCGGAGAATGGCGTCGACGAGCGTGGTTTTGCCGTGGTCGACGTGGGCGATGATGGCGACATTGCGGATGTGGGAGACGGTTTTCATGGGCAAGGATCCAAGGGTGGGGTTGTGGAACGGAAACGGCCAGGCGCCGCGGGACGCGGCGAGGAAACGGCGAGACGCGCTTCAGGCGCGGCGGCGGCCGGAAGCGTCGCGGAAGACGTCGCAGGGGAATGTCAGGACAGGTTCCATTTGCGGGGCGGGATGATACGGCAAACGGGGCGAATGGCAAGCGCCTTTCGGAGATCAGAGGTCAGATGTCAGAGGTCAGAAGCCAAGGGACAGAGGGCAAGAGTCAGAGGGCCGGGGTCAGGGAACAGCCAGAGAACATTTGAATCCCGACCTCCGACCTCAGCGCTCCGGCCTCTGGCTTTCAGTCTCCGTTGATGGGGCAGGGGTGGATGTCCCAGATCTCCTGGGCGTATTCGGCGATGGTGCGGTCGGTGCTGAATTTGCCGGAGTTGGCGATATTCAGGATGCACATGCGCGCCCAGCGCTCCTGGTCTGCGAACGTCCGGGAGATCTGCGCCTGGCATTCGACGTAGGCGTCGAACTCGGCCAGGACGAGATAGTGGTCGCCGTGTTCGAGGAGGGTGTCCCAGATGGGCTGGTAGAGGCCGGGCTGGTCGAGGTTGAAAAAGTTGTTCTTGATGGCGTCGAGGATGCGCCGGACGGCGGGATTGGCGTGGTAGACGTCCCAGGGATTGTAGCCGGCCCGGCGGAGTTCTTCGACCTCTTCGACGGTCTTGCCGAAGAGGAAGAAGTTGTCGGCGCCGACTTCCTCGCGGATTTCGACGTTGGCGCCGTCGAGGGTGCCGACGGTGAGGGCGCCGTTGAGCTGGAACTTCATGTTGCCGGTGCCGCTGGCTTCGGTGCCGGCGGTGGAGATCTGCTCGGACAGGTCGGCGGCGGGGATGATGCGCTCGGCGAGGGAGACGCGGTAATCCGGCAGGAACGCGACGTTCAGGCGGTTCTTCATGGCCGGGTCGTGGTTGACGACGTAGGCGACGTCGTTGATGAGCTTGATGATGAGCTTGGCGAGGAAATAGCCCGGTGCGGCCTTGGCGGCGAACACGAAGGTGCGCGGCACGAACGGGGCCTGCGGATTGGACTTCAGCTCGAAATACTGGTGGATGATGTCCATGACGTTGAGGAGCTGGCGCTTGTATTCGTGCATGCGCTTGACCTGGACGTCGAAGATGGAATCCACGCTGACCTTCACGTTCAGCTCGCGCTGGATGAGATCGGCGAGGCGTTCCTTGTTCTCGCGCTTGACGGCCATGACCTTCTTCTGGAAGTCGCGGTCGTCGGCGAAGGCTTCGAGCTTCTTGAGCTGGGCGAGGTCGGTGATCCACCCGTCGCCGATCTTTTCGGTGATCAGGCCGGCGAGGCCGGGGTTGGCCTTGAGCAGCCAGCGGCGGGGGGTGATGCCGTTGGTCTTGTTGTTGAAGCGCTCGGGCCACAGCTCGTAGAAATCCTTGAACAGGGTGGATTTGAGCAGTTCGGAGTGGAGCTCGGCGACGCCGTTGACGGAGTGGGACCCGACGACGGCGAGGTAAGCCATGCGGACCTCGCGCTGGGGCGATTCCTGGATGAGGGACATGCGGGCGATCCGGTCGTGGTCGCCGGGATAGCGCGTGGCGATTTCGCGGAGGAAGCGGCGGTTGATTTCGTAGACGATCTGCAGGTGGCGGGGCAGGATGCGCTCGAAGAGAGCCACGAACCAGCGCTCGAGGGCTTCGGGCATGAGGGTGTGGTTGGTGTAGCCGAAGGTGCGGGTCACGATGGACCAGGCGTCGTCCCACTCCAGCTGCTCGTCGTCGAGCAGGATGCGCATGAGCTGGGCGATGGCAAGCGCGGGATGCGTGTCGTTCAGCTGGATGGCGACCTTGTCGGGGAAGGCGTGGATCGCGTTGCCGTCGGCCGGGTTGACCGGCAGCCGGACCTCCCGGTCGC
>CALMNW010000029.1 GCA_937872095.1 uncultured Verrucomicrobiota bacterium | reverse complement strand
CTCTCCGCGTTGACGATGATTTCACGCTTGGTCTTTTTTCTCAGTCCGATCATTTTCAGCCAATCCCACATTTCACACCTCGCGCCTCATGCGGCGCACATGCACGCTTTGCACGAGCCCGAATCCCGCCAACGTGCTCACCATGAACGACCCGCCGCTGCTGACGAACGGGAGCGGTAGCCCCGTGATCGGCAGCAGGCCGATGGTCATTCCGACGTTCACGAAAACGTGGCAGAACAACAAACCCGCGATGCCCGTTGCAAGCAAGCTCCCGGCCGGATCTTTCGCCGTCCAGGCCGTGCGCAGGTAGCACGTCAGCAGGAAAGCGAAAACCAGCAGGAGCGCGCTTGCGCCAATAAACCCCGTCTCCTCGGCGATGACCGGGAAGATGAAGTCCGTGGGCGCAACCGTGCGGGGCAAAAAGCCCAGCACGTTTTGCGTCCCATTCAAAAACCCTTTGCCCGACCAGCCGCCCGAGCCGACCGCGATGGCCGACTGCAAGGCGTTCCAGCCCGAGCCCAGGGGATCCCGCGAGGGATCCAAAAACGTCAGGATGCGTTCGCGCTGGTACTCGCCCAGCATGAAACGCCCCAGCGGGGACAGGGCGGCGGCGACGGCGCCGAGTCCCAGCATCCCCAGACCGAACAGATAGCGGAAGGCCGCCCCCGCCGCGAACAGCATGATCACCGTCGTCGGCACCAGGACCGCCGCCGTCCCCAGATCCGGTTCCTTGAGGATCAACCCGAACGGCAGCGCCATCAGCCCCAGCGCCAGCAGCACCGTCCCGAACGAGCGCCGCTGGATCAACGGGCTCGACAGGACCCGCGCCAGCACCAGCACCGTCGTCACCTTGGCGAATTCCGACGGCTGCACCGGCACGCCGAAGATCACCATCCACCGATAGGCGCCGTACACCTTCTTGCCGATGCCCGGCACGAACACCAGCGCGAGCAGCGCCAGCGACGCAAAGTAGAGCCACCAGCCGTACCGCAACCAGAACTTGTAGTCCGTCGCGGCCAGCGCCGTCGCCGTGGCGGCGCCGAGCAGCGCCCACCAGATCTGCTTGGAGAACCAGGCGCCGACGATGCCCGTGTCTTCGCCGCGCCACGAGGCGCTGTAGATGAACGACAGCCCGATCACGAGCAAGGCGGTGGCCGCGAGAATCGCCAGCCAATCCTGCGCCCAGAAGAGACGCCAGCCGGTTTGCATGCGCTTTTTCACGCCGGTTCTTCCTCCGGCGCGGGCGCGGACGGCACGGGATCCGGCACCGCCTGCAACGGCGGCGGCAGCGGCAGCGACCGGCCTTCCACTTCGTTGAAAACCTGGGTCAGCAGCTGCTTCACGCGCGGCGCGGCCGTCGTGCCGCCGCTCACGCCGTCTTCCACCAGCAGCGCCACCGCGTAGCGCGGATCCTCGAACGGCGCGAACGCGATCATCCACGTCATCTTGCGGCCGGAACCCTTGACGCCGTATTCGGCGGTGCCCGTTTTCGCCGCCACGACCACGTCCTGCAGCTTCGCGCGCTTGCCGGACCCGTCGGGTTCGTTCACCGCGTCGCGCATGCCGGCGCGGATCGTGCGGATATGCCGCTCGACCCATTGCGGCCCCTCCGGCGCGGGTTCGGCGGCGATCTCGTTCACGACGGCGTTCGCCGAGTCGATCCGTTCGACGAGGCGCGGTTTCCACAGCGTTCCGCCGTTGGCCAGCGCCGCCACGTAGAGCCCCATCTGGATCGGCGTGACCAGCAGCGCGCCCTGCCCGATGGCCATGTTGCACGTGTCGCCGTCGCGCCAGCCGTCGCGGCGCGCCTGCCGTTTCCAGGCGTTGTCCGGCACGAGGCCCGGCCGTTCGAAATCGAGGCTGATGCCCGTCTCCCGCCCGAAGCCGACCGACCGCGCCATGGCCTGCACCGCTTCCGGGCCGCACTCCAGCGCCGCGTGGAACAAATAGACGTTGCACGAGTAGCGGATCGCCGACTGCAGATCGATGCTGCCGTGTCCCCAGTGCTGCCAGCAGCGGAAACGCGCCGACCCGAGCTGGAAGTAGCCCGGGCACGTGAACCGGGTGTCGGCCGCGATCTGGCCGCTGTGCAGCGCGGCCAGCAGCGTCACCGGCTTGAACGTGCTGCCCGGCGCGTATTCCCCGCCCGTCGCGCGGTTGTACAGCGGACGCGCCGCGTCCTTCAGCAGCCCGTTCCAGATTTTCGCCGGGATCGCCGGCACGAAATCGTTCGGATCGAATCCGGGTTCGCTCGCCAGCGCGAGCACGTCGCCGTTGCGGGGATCGATCACGACGACGGCCCCGCGTTCGCCGGCCAGCACTGCCTCGGCTGCGCGCTGGATGCGCACGTCCAAGGCCAGCGTCACGTCGCTGCCCTTGCCCGGCGCCCGGCTGGAGACTTCGTCGAACTTGAACCCGGCGACGTCCACCTGGATTTCCAGTTTGCCGCCGGCGTTCGCCCGCAACACGCCGTCCAGGCGTTTTTCGACGCCCGACTTGCCGGCCATTTCCGGCAGGTAATAGTGGTATTTTTCCGGCTCATCGTCGTCGCCGACGTCCGGCAGGGCCTTCTCGTCGGCGCGGCCCACGTAGCCCAGCAGATGGCAGGCGGTCTGGCCTTGCGGATAGACGCGCACCGGCTCCACCGTCAGCGCCACGCCGGGAAAGTCCGCCGCGCGTTCCATGAAGCGGGCCACGGCGGTCTCGTCCAAGTCGCGCCACGCCACCAGCGGCAACGGCGTGCGGCGGCCCAGATGCAGGCGCACGTCTTTCGGCGTCATCTGCAGCGGGCGGTCCATCGTCTCCGCCAGGCGATACAGGGAGTCCATCACGTTGTCGACCGTCCGCTGGATGCCCCCCGACTGGCGAAGTTCCTCGAGATAAAGCGACACGCAGTAGCTCGGCCGGTTGTCCGCCAGCCGCTCGCCGTTGCGGTCGAGAATGCGTCCGCGCAGGCCGGGCAGGCGCACGCTGCGGAGGCTCTGCTTGGCCAGGCGCCGCTGGTATTCCGTCGCTTGCGCCACCTGCAGGTTCCACAAGCGGAACGACAGCGCGCCGAAACACGCCAGCATCGCCAGCCAGGCCACCAGCAGGCGCCAGACGTGGATCTCCGGAATGAAGCGGTCCCGGGCCATCAGGCGCGGTCCTCCCACGTGCCCAGCCGGCGTTCCAGGCCGCGGATCAGCCCGAACAGCAGCGGGACGATGGCCGCCGCCAGGATCGCCGACCCCGCCATGCGCCAGAGCACCGCGCCGCCCGACAGCGCCACGAGCCCTTTCGACCGCAGCAGCAGCGCCATCGCGCCCGTCGACGTCGCCGCGCACAGCGCGCCGAACCAGGAAATCGTGTGCGCCTTGTCCGCGAAGAAATCCCCGCGCAGCAGCAGCGCCAGGCCGCCGGCCGCCAGGAAGGCGCAGGCCGAATAGCCCAGCGGGGCCAGGCTCAGCGAATCTTCCACCAGTCCCGCCAGCAGCGCCGCCACCACGAAATAGCGGGTCTTTTTGTTCACGGCCGCATACAGCACCACGCCCAGCAGGACGGGAAACGCCGGCTGGCCCATGTGGCGCCACGCGGGCACCGCCGCCTGCAGCGTGCCGCCCACGATCAGCCAAAACAACAGCATCAGCAGCGTCACGGCGACTCCCCTTCGAGAGAACTCGTCTCGGAGTCGATCAAAACGTCCTCCACCAGCGATTCCGGCCGCGCGGCAGCCAGATCCTTCTCCGTCGCCGCGACGAACCCGTATTCCAGTTCGCCCAGATCCGCCGCCGAATCGATCCAGGCCGTCTGGTAGAGCCCGCTTTCGTCCATTTCCACCTTCGTCACCCGCCCCACCAGCAATCCCTTGGGAAACAATCCGCCCAGGCCGGACGTCACGACCTCGTCGCCCTCCTGCACGTCCGCCGTCTTCAACACGTAATCCAGGCGGCACGCCGGCTGCTCGCCCGGCTTGGCACCCAGTCCCGCCACCACGCCGAACGTCCCCGACCGCGCCAGCCGCACCGACACCTTGCAGGAGGGATCGGACAGCAACAGCACGTCCGCGGTCCGGTCCGACACCGACACCGTGCGGCCGATCAGTCCGTCCGTCGTGATGACCGCGCGGCCTTCCGCCACGCCGGCAAACGCGCCCTTGTCCAGGCGAACCGTCTGCCACCAGCCCGTGCTGTCGCGGCCGATCACCTCGCACGAGACCAGCTTGTTCGGGAAGCGCTGCACGAAGCCCAGCAGATCGCGCAGCATCTGGTTGTCGCGCTCCAGTTCGCGCGCCATGCGCATTTCCCCGCGCAGATAGACGATTTCCTCGGACAGCGCGCGGTTTTCCAGCGCCAGATCCCCGATGCCCCGCACGTAGCGGAAAATGTCGCGCAATTCCCGCACCCCGCCCCGCAAGACTCCCTGCAAGGGGCTGATGCCGTCGCGGACCGCCCCCTTGACCCGGCGCGACGCCGAGTCCGGCAAATTCATCATCGCCAGCACGATCCCTCCGATCGCGCACAGCGCTATCCAACGTCGATCCTTCATCGTTCCTTACCGGTGCCCAAACACACCTTGCCTATGCGGAACGGAAGAGAGACGGACGAAACGGGCTGGAGATGCGCCGGCGCCTAGGCGCCGGACGACACCTTGCGCAGGAAGTTCAGCTCGTGCAGCACGACGCCCGTGCCTTCGGCCACCGCGCTCAGCGGGTCCTCGGCCACGTGCACCGGCAACCCGGTCTGCTCCGCGAGCAACTTGTCCATGCCGCGCAACTGCGAGGTGCCCCCCGCCAGCACGATGCCCCGGTCCACCAGGTCCGAGGACAGTTCCGGCGGGCAGCGTTCCAGCGTGATGCGGATCGCTTCGACGATCGCCGACACGGGCTCTTGCAGAGCCTCGCGGATTTCCTCGGAGGTGATCGTGAGCGTCTTGGGCAGGCCCGCGACCAGATCGCGGCCCTTCACCTCCATGCTCATCTCCTCGCCGAGGGGATAGGCGGAACCGATCGTGATCTTGATCTCTTCCGCCGTCCGTTCGCCGATCATCAAATTGTAGACCCGCTTCAGATACTGGACGATCGCCTCATCCATCTCGTCGCCGCCGACGCGGACGCTGCGGCTCAGCACGATGCCGGCCAAGGAGATGATCGCCACCTCGGTGGTGCCGCCTCCCATGTCCACGATCATGTTGCCCGCCGGCTCCTGGACCGGAAGGCCCACGCCGATCGCCGCCGCCATTGGCTCCTCGATCAAGTAGACTTCCCGCGCGCCCGCATGGGTGGCGGAGTCCTTGACCGCTCTCTTCTCCACTTCCGTGATCCCGCTGGGGACCGAAATGATGATCCGCGGACGCACCACCCACTTGCGGTTGTGCGCCTTGCGGATGAAATACCGCAGCATCGCCTCGGTCACCTCGAAATCCGCGATGACGCCGGCTTTCATCGGACGAATGGCGACGATGTTCCCGGGCGTGCGGCCGAGCATGCGCTTGGCCTCTTCGCCCACCGCCAGCACGCGGTTCGACCCCTGCTGGATCGCCACCACGGACGGCTCGCGCAGCACGATGCCCCGGTCCTTGACGTAGACCAGGGTATTGGCCGTGCCGAGATCGATGCCGATATCGTTCGAAAAATAACCTAAAAGCCAGCTAAACATCTGGACTCTTTCCTAAAGAATGAAAAATGCCTTTCAGCCCTAAAACCCCCGCATACTGCCCTCCCCCCTCTCCCACCGTCAAGCCCCAAAACCGTTTTCCCGGACCGGGCTTTCGCGGAATCCGCGCGGCGCTCCCGGCGGTCCATCGGCAAACGGCGGACGACACCGGAAACGATCGCCCCGGCGCGTTCCTTCCGCGGCACCTCGCCGCGGTCCCTTTCGCCGCGCATTTCCTTGCCCCCCATCCGGATTGGACCCACCTGCGCCCGCCGATTTTTCGCGTCCCGCCGAAAGCGGATTTTTCTTCCTTCGCAAACGGAATCGATTTGCTGTACATTTCGTCCAAAGGAGGCGGCGCGGAAATGCCGAAAGGAGCGGACAGGAACACGGCGGCGGACAAACCCCTCGTACGGAAAACCAGTTTGCTCGTCTCCAACGAATGCGGGCTGCACATCCGGGCGGCGGCCATGCTGGTCCGGCTGGCGGAAGCCATCGACGCGCGCCTGACGATCGCCTGCGGCCGACAACGCGTCAACGGCAAGAGCATCATGAGCTTGCTGACGCTGGGCGCCGCCAAGGGGATGTTCGTCCACGCGGTGGCCGAGGGCCCCGAGGCCCACCAGATGATCCAGGCGATCAAGGAACTGTTCGCCGAAGGCTTCTACGAAAAAGCCGAATCGCAGTTCAAGATCTCCCCCCAGCCGGGACCGCCGAACCACGGTTCCGCGCACACCATGGAAAACGGCGTCATCCACGGCATTTTGGACCGCGTGGGCATCGCGCCGCCCGGGACCGCCCCCGCCCGCCCCCGCTAGAGGATATTCTGGAATACTGTCGCCATCGATCATCCCCCGACGGGGGCGTCGGGGGCTCCAAAGACATGGATTGATCAGGCTGTTTGGAGCCGGGACGACCTCGTCCCGGTCTTGTTCAGTGGCTACAGAATAAGAAAATTTACTCTAAAGCTCGGTATACTTCTTGGCGCTGCCCTTGGATTTGCTCACGGGATACTTGCGGGCGTTGATCCGGATTTTCTTGCGGATCTCCGCCGGCAAATCGAGATCCATGCGGGCGGCCAGCAACAAGGCGTAGTTGACGACGTCGGCCAATTCTTCCGCGATGGCCTTGCGTCGCTTTTTGTCGTGGATGCGGGCTTCGCATTCCGCGTCCGTGCACCACAGGAACTGCTCCTGCAGCTCGGCGGCTTCGATGGCCAGGCCGGCCACGAGATTCTTCGGCGTGTGGAACTGCTTCCAATCCCGCGCATCGCGGAATTTCACCACTTCGTCCCGCAAGGTCTTCCAATCGTTTTTCATGATGGGCGGAAATCTACCAGCCCCCCCCGCTCTCCGGCCAGTCCAAAGCCGGTCCAAGAGGACCGCCACACGCTAAAGCATATTCCGAAATACTGCAGCCTTCGATCATCCCCCGACGGGGTCGTCGGGGGCTCCAAAGACATGGATTGATCTGGCTGTTTGGAGCCGGGACGACCTCGTCCCGGTTTTGTTCAATGGCTACAGAATAAGCGAATTTGCTTAAAAGCGTGGACTACGTACCAGCTCCGTTCGTAGTCCAGCCTTTAGGCTGGGTTCGTGCACCAAATCGCAGCGGCGTCCAATCCCCGGCGCCCCCATCTCGATCTTACCAACGCAGGGCGAGGTTGGTTTGGTATTCCCCGCAATAAACCCGGAATTCCTCCGGTTGGACCAACGGCACGGCGATTTCCAGACGCTCCCCCTTGGAATGGGGCTGGATCTTGAATTTCTTCCCGCCCATGAGCGCTTTCGATTTGGGACCATAAGGAATCGCCCGGATGATCAGCAATTGGTCGGTGAAGTTCTTCACCGCGAATTTCACGCGGAACTCGCCGGCGTCGGACCGGCTGGCCTCGACGTCGAACACGTTGATGGGTTCGTCCACGCCCTGGGCCTGCTTCTGCGGCTCGAATTTGCTCATGGCCCGGCGCACGGCTTCTTCTTCCTCCTGCCGCTTTTTTTCATCCGCGAGATCGCGCCGGTATTTCGCGGCGGCCTTGGGATCGTAGCCGTACTTTTCCCGAATCTCTTCCGACAGCGAAGGAAAGCTCAGCTTGCTGACGCCGCCGTCGTGGCGGAACGTCAGGCTGTCGGGCTCGACGAGACGGATCTCGACGTTGCGGAACACCTGGCCATCGACCGCAACGAGGTCGTTGGTCCCGGGCGGCCGTTCGGGCTCGACCGGCGTCGCGTTCCGATACTTGTCGCGCACGTCCTTGTCGGGAATGTCCGAGAAATACACCTTGGCCGATCCGCCCACGTGGGAAATGTAGACGGCATAGCGGTCCACCTCCCTGACCACGACGTCGCGGTAGATCCGGCCGGTCCGCGTCGCGAGATCGTCGGGCCCCGGCGGCTCCTCGGTCTCGTCCACGCCCTTCTGCCCCGGCGTCAAGTAGGACGCCTTTTTCTTGTAGTAATCTCGCAGCTCGGGCAGCACGGCCCGGTACGGAATCTTGGTGTCGCCGCCGGCGTGCCGGATGAAGTACCCTTTGCGGTCGTACCGCAAAATGATCACGTTCGTGTAGGTCTCCCCCGTCGTCGTGAACATGTCTTCCGCCCAAGCGGCCAGAGCCCCCAGCGCGAAAACGAAAAGAAATGTCCACCGGACGCTCATGGGCCGCTCCTTTCCATGTCGTTTAGGATACGCGCTCGCCAGCCGATCGAAAAGCCTTTATGTGATTTTTCGGCCCGGAGGCCATCGCAACCGCATCGCGCCGAAGAACAAGCCCCACCTTGATGATTGGATATTGGACAGGGAATAGTGATCATTCCGCCCCCGGCGGCTGTTCTGTAGGCCACCGCGCCGAGGTGGCCCGCCCAAAAACCAAAATCCAAGCAAGAAAACAGGAAACATGCAGGAAAACAGGATTTGAGGGCATTTTTCTCTCCATTTTCGCGATTTTCGTGCCTTTCGTAGTTACAAAAAGGCTGATTTCCCCCCTCCATGCGCTCTCTGCGCTCTCTGCGGCAAAATTCGGCTGTTTTTCGCCGTTCGGGGCTCGTTTTATCGCGGTTTACCCCCATTTTTAATCATTTTGGCCGTTTGGAGGGCATTTGGGGCTTCCGGATCGGTTGTAGGCCGCCCTTGTACGGGCGGCGGGCTGTTCGCCCGATCCCGCCGGGGATGCAACCCCGGCCTACAACTCCGGCCCTCACATCGGATTTTTGCTCTATTTTGCGTTTGATCGCGGTGTATACAATGCAACGGACCGCTCGGAGAACGATCCCTACCACAGCCCCAAAAATCCATGATCGAAAGGTAGGGACGCCTCTCCGAGGCGTCCGAATGGCCTTTTCGGGCCTTTCAGAAGGAAATTCAGCCGAAAAACCGGATTTGGAAGGTCGATTTTCCTGTTTTCGTGCCCATTTCCTGTTTTCCTGCTGAAAATCCTCGTTTTGGGGACCGAAAATGCCTCGAAAATGACTAAAAATCGCCTTTCAGGGGCCATTTTTGATCTGGGCTGATCCGTTTTTGCCACGACCATCCCCGCCCCGAGCAACGTTCATCGCTACCGACTGATGCAAAGCCCATCGCGCGGTTTGTCCACCGCCACCGTCCGCCCAAATGCCCCGAGAGCAAATTTTATCCACTTGCCAATTCCTCCCCCAATTCCTACCCTTTTAGCCGGAATGCCGGCCATTTTCCCGGCAAACACAAAGGTTTTTTTTATTCGATTAATCAATTATAGGAACATATAGCATGATTGATATTTGGGTTGGTGCTCTTGCAGTAATAGTTTCCGCTGTTCTTGGCGCAATACTCACCGCATACTTCACGCATAGATTCCAGCAGCAGCTCCTCGACAGACAATTGGAGGCCCAGAGAGACTTGCTGGATGAACAGAAACGCTATCAGAAAGAGCTGCTGGAACGACAGCTTAGCCATGCGCGCGAGATTGAAGAGTGGAAACGATCTAATGAGAAATCAGATGCCCGCACGGCTGCGAGAAAAGAGTTGGTCCAGACCATATTAGGTCGAAAGAAATAACAAACCGAACAAGGCGTTCCGGGCTATCGGCGACAAGTCGCCTCAGCCAGAACGCTGACATGGGACACAAGGATGGCTAAATGATTACAAGAAAAAGTCGATGGCTGCTAAGATGGGTTATGCTTAAGGAGACAGTTCCATCTTGGACTGACCTGCGCAGTTACGGTTCAAGTCGCATCTTGAATACATCATATTTTTGGATGATTGTCGTACCGCTGGCCGCAAAGTTATTTTCTCACATCCCAGATACGATACATCTTCCGTTCCTCGAAAAAACCTTGGCTCTCGGAATAGGGCTTCCATTCAGTTGGAAAATCCTCTTCTTTTCGTCACTATCTTTTTCCATTGCGAATTCTATTTATTCATTTTTTTGCCCTCGTATAGTCAAAGACTATCGGACATTCGCGGCTTATAACGAAGACCGTTGGAGCCGCGATAAAATTATTGATTACTTTATTAGGCAGAATCTCACCGCCTACGGGAACTCACCCGAAGGTTTCTTTGCATGGTTTGATGATGCTAGTAAGTTTTTCAATAATCACTCTACGGAGCCCGCTGAATTCCCAACTTTGACACGCGATGTTGCCGGGGTGCGCACATTTCTTAGCTATCTCAAGGGAGTGAAGATTGCCAAGAACCATGATAGGGACGCATTTTATGACACACTTGAAAATGCCAATGACCTTATGAAACCATCACGCATCCTGTCGTGGCTTTTCTATCTGGCCGGCTTTACAATGGTTGGGATAATTCTGGTTCAAAACGTATGGTTTGTGATTGTCGAATAAATGCCCACCAAGGGGCCTGGCTATCGGCGACAAGTCGCCTCAGCCTGACCCCTGACGTTGGGGCACGAGGAATAATATATGCCAAACGCAGATAATGCTCGCGAATTTGTTGATCAAATCGCTGACCTGTGGCGAAAAAGGCGCACATTCAAAGGTCTATTTGGACTTGTGATTGTCACAAACTCTCTTCTCTTTACACTCATCGCCCTGGTGTATTTTCTTTTATCCAAGACAGATGTCATCACGACTGCCCACCATTTCGTAAACTTTTTTGTCGCCTGTGGACTATTTATTGGTCTTGGGAACCTTGCTATTCTTGGCACTTGGGCCTATTGGCGAACTCCCCCCACTGCCCGCTCGGACAAGATATTGATTCTCTTTGCCCCAAGCGCCGACCCAGAAGCATCAGATCTCGTCTACAAGCTTTTCGAGAGATTTCGTGCGGATATTTATGCGCGGCAGATGGAGAGTGTAATTGAATGTTGCCACCTCCCCGAGCATATTCCTGTTCGCAATAATCAAGAAGCGCATGTCCTTCTGGCGAAAACAGGCGCGAGGCTCATTGTCTATGGAATCATTACAAGGGGTAAGCTCAAGGGTGTTGATGTTGAGGGTTTCACATCAATTTCTTTCGCGGTGCGTCATCGCAGTCTCGGGCGGCAAGAGCAAGTACCTGTAATGCGCGATTTAACTGCGGCGTTGGCGTTCCGTACATTCTGTGCGAAGGATACAGATAGCTTTATTGAGAGGCATGTCGTTGTGCATAACCTCAGCGAGGTATCACTATTCTTTGTTGCGCTCGCCTTAACTCTTGATGCAAGGATCGATGATGCCATCAAGTTTCTCGAACCGCTTTTAGCAACTGTTCAATCCAAGGCCAATGCCAAAGCGAACAACCCACAAATAACGGCTTTTCTTCAAGCCGTCAAATCCTGTCTATCCGTTGCCCTGCAAGCCAGTTTCACAAGAATATATGATAGCCAACTTGTGGACCATATTACGGAACGGGCCTACGACGACCAGGCTAGGCAATGCGAAGTAATCTTGGGCAGACTTCTAAAGCTAAGTCGAAGCACAGCGTCCTACTTCATGGGAAATGCAATCATTAGATTTCACTTCGGGGATATTGCCGGTGCGAAGGCGGCAATAGAGCACGCCAAGCGTCTGTCATCATTTGATCATGCAGGCCCTTATCTATCCATGGCATTCCTAAACATGTGGGAGAGACAGTATCGTCCAGCATTCATGCAGTATATGCGCGCAGGACGATGCAAGAATCAGGGCGTAGAAACAATTACGAGCGTCCTTCAGTTTCTAAACACCATGCTGCGCCTCCACCCGGACCGCCACGAACTTCGATTTGCAATAGCTTTTGTTAATGACAGATTCTATGACCAACAAATTGCTTTGCGAGACTACAGGATGTTTTTATTATCCAAACCCGATTCAAACTTGGATGAATTCAAGCTATTTGCAACAAGGCAGGTCAATAAAATAGAATCCGCAGAGCTTATATGAAAGGCGTTGCACTACTACGGCGCACAAAGTGCGCCGAGGGTGACCGCTGACGTTCGTCAAGAGACCCTTGCATCGTAGCATTCCGAATCGGCGCGGCGCTCGAGCGGTGGGCTGAACAAGGGAAACCCCCGGCGGCAAACGAGCCGCGATTCCCCTCTCCCCCAATGGCAGCGCCGGCCGACCGCATTCGATTCCAGCGAATACTTTCTCCGCGCCCTCCGCGTCTCCGCGTGAGAACGGATTTTTCTCCCCCTGATCCGCCCCGTTGGACATTGGAAATTGGATGTTGGTTATTGAGATTCCCCACCGACCTCGGACTCCTTCGATCCGCCGAGGTCGCCGCCCCCCGGCTACAACCGAACCGAACAGCCCGCCGCCTATGGCGGTAAATAAGCCGCGATTCCCCTCGCCCCCAGATGCGCGGCGGCGCCCGGGCGCATACGATTCCAGCACCCAACCTTGACAAACGCCCCCCGCCGCCGTTCAATGTGCGGCTGATTTGGCCCCATAAGGAAGTACCCATGTTCAAGCCCGTTTCCAGCAAGTTGTCGTTCCCGCAGATGGAGGAAGACGTCCTTCGGTTCTGGCAGGAAAACGACACGTTCAAGAAATCCCTCGAAAACCGCCGCGGGGCCAAGGAATACGTCTTCTACGACGGCCCGCCCTTCGCGACCGGCTTGCCGCACTACGGCCACCTGCTCGCCGGCACCATCAAGGACATCGCCCCCCGCTACCAGACCATGCGCGGCCACTTCGTCGAGCGCCGCTTCGGCTGGGATTGCCACGGCCTGCCGATCGAAGCCCTCGCGCAGGAGAAACTCGGTCTGTCCGGCGCCGCCGACATCGTCGCCAAGGGCATCGACGTCTTCAACGAAACCTGCCGCTCCATGGTCCTCACCTACGTCGGGGAATGGCGCAAGACCGTCACCCGCATGGGCCGCTGGGTCGATTTCGACAACGACTACAAGACGATGGACGTCACCTTCATGGAGTCCATCTGGTGGGTCTTCAAGCAGCTCTGGGACCAGGGCCGCGTCTACAAGTCCCACCGCATCATGCCCTATTCCTGGAAGCTCAACACGCCGCTCTCGAACTTCGAGGCCGGCAGCAACTACCAGGACGTGCAGGATCCCTCCATCACCGTCCGCGTCAAGCTGACGAAGCTCCCGCCCGGCCTGGACGCCGGCGGCGCGCCCGTCCACGCCCTGATCTGGACGACGACGCCTTGGACGCTCTACGGCAACCTGGCGGTCTGCGCCGGGCCGGACATCGACTACGTCGCCGTCCGCGACGTCGCGGACAAGAGCATCTACGTCCTCGCCGAGGCCCGCCTGGCCGCCTACTACAAGAAGGCCGAGCAGTACGAAAAGCTGGCCGCCTTCAAGGGCGCCGAGCTCCTCGGCCTGACCTACGAGCCGATCTTCCCGACCTTCGCGGGCACGGAAAACGCCTTCCGCATCCAAAACGACGGATTCGTCAGCACCGAGGACGGCACCGGCCTGGTGCACATGGCCCCCGCGTTCGGCGAGGACGACTTCCGCGTCTGCAAGGCCGCCGGCATCCCCCTGCGCGACTACCTCGACGACGTCTGCGCCTTCACCGAAACCGTCCCGGAATACCACGGCGTGTTCTGCAAGGACGCCGACAAGCAGATCATCCGTTCGCTCAAGGACGCCGGCAAGCTGGTGCACCAGTCCACGCTCGTGCACTCCTATCCCTTCTGCCCGCGCACGGACACGCCGCTCATCTACCGCGCCATCGAGGCCTGGTACGTGCGCGTCGAGGACCTGCACGAGCCGCTCGCCGCCAACAACGACACCGTGCACTGGGTGCCCCAGGCCGTCGGCGAGAAGCGCTTCGGCAACTGGCTCAAGGAAGCCAAGGACTGGAACATCTCCCGCAACCGCTTCTGGGGCTCCTGCATCCCGGTGTGGGTCTCCGAAGACGGCCAGGACATGGTCTGCGTGGGCTCCATCGCCGAACTGGAGAAACTCTCCGGTCAGAAGGCGACCGACCTCCACAAACACCACGTCGACAAGATCACGTTCGCGCTCGACGGCAAGACCTATCGCCGCACGCCCGAAGTGCTCGACTGCTGGTTCGAGTCCGGCTCCATGCCCTACGCCCAGCAGCACTATCCCTTCGAGCGCGCGAACGAACTGGATAAGTTCTTCCCCGCCGACTTCATCGCCGAAGGCCTCGACCAGACCCGCGGCTGGTTCTACACGCTGATGCTGCTCGGCACGGCGCTGTTCGGAAAGTCGCCCTACAAGAACGTGATCGTCAACGGCCTCGTCCTCGCCGAGGACGGCCGCAAGATGTCCAAGCGCCTGAAGAACTATCCCGACCCGGCGCACGTCATGAACACCTACGGCGCCGACGCCCTGCGCCTCTACATGATCAATTCGCCCATCGTCCGCGCGGAAGACCTCTGCTTCTCCGAACAGGGCGTCCTGCAATCGCTGCGCCACCTGCTCATTCCGTGGTGGAACGCCTACTCCTTCCTCGTCACCTACGCGAACGTGGACGGGTGGACGCCCAAGGGCGCGGCCGCGCCCGCCGGCGGCTCGCTGATGGACCGCTGGATCTTGTCCACGCTCGACCGGGTCACCGGCGAAGTCGTCGCCGCCATGGACGCCTACGACCTGCAGCAGGCCGTGCGCCCGCTGGTCCAGTTCATCGACGACCTCACCAACTGGTACATCCGCCGCTCCCGCCGCCGCTTCTGGAAGAGCGAGGACGACGCCGACAAGACGCGCGCCTACGAGACCCTCCATCTCGTGCTCCTGCGCCTGTGCCAGATCGCCGCGCCGTTCGTGCCGTTCATCTCGGAAGAGATCTACCGCAACCTGCGCACGGACGGCCTGCCCGCGTCCGTGCACCTCTGCGACTTCCCGCTCCCCGGCGGCCTCGCCCGCGACGAAGCCCTCGAAGCCCAGATGGCCAAGGTGCAGGAAACCGTCGGCCTCGCCCGCCAGCTTCGCGCCGACTTCAACCTCAAGGTGCGCCAGCCCCTCGCCGCCCTCCACGTCGTCTGCCGCGACGCAGCGGTCCTGAACCTCATCCGCCCGCTGGCCGACATCGTCGCCGACGAGCTCAACGTCAAGGAAGTCCGCTTCGGCCGCGACGAAACCGCGCTGGCGGAACTCTCCGCCAAGGCCAACTACAAGACCCTCGGGCCCAAGCTCGGCGGCCTCATGAAGAAGGCCGTCGCGGCCGTCGCCGCCTTCACCCCGGCGCAGGTCTCCGCGCTGCTCGACGGCCAGTCCGTCGAAGTCGTTCTCGACGGCCAGCCCGTCGCGCTCGATCCGGCGGACGTCCTGATCCAGCGCACGCCGAAGGCCGGCCTGGCCGTCGCTTCCAGCGGCGCCCTGGTCGTCGCCCTCGAAACGGAGCTGACCCCCGCCCTCGTGCAGGAAGGCCACGCCCGCGAGCTCATCAACCGCATCCAGAACCTCCGCAAGGACCGGGACCTGGACGTGGCCGACCGCATCGCGCTGAAGATCGCGGCCGACGCCGAACTGCTCGCCGCCGTCGCCGCGCACCGCGAGACCATCGCCGCCGAAACGCTGGCCGAGCAACTCGACGCCGTCCCCGGCGCCGGCGAGATCGACGTCAACGGGCACCTCTGCGCGCTCGATCTGGCCAAGATCTGAACCGGCGGGGACTCCCCAACCGCTTGCGCCGCAAAATAATTGCGTTCCACGTAAAATTCGCGTTTGCGTCTCAAATCCCATTGACCGGCCAAATCCGCCGTTCTCATAATGATTTTGTCGAGGCGCGGATTGGACCGGTGATCGGGCCTGTCGCCCGGCCGATCCAATAACGAACTTCGGTCATTCAGGAGCGCGAACGTGAAACGGCAATTCGTGGCGGCGTTGATGGTCGTGGCGATGGCGGGATTCTGCGGTTGCGGCGAAGAAGACGATACCAGTCCAAACGGGTCCAGATCCGCGGCCGGCACGTGGAACGGCACCATGCAAGCGACCTCGATCATGGGCCAGCCCGTGGCGGAAAGCGACGTCGTTCCGTTCACCATGAACATCTCGCAAAACGGCGAGAGCATCACGGTAGTCTTCCAGGCCAACGGGTACCCCGGAGTGTTTTCCGGGTGGTTTTTCGGCAATGGCGAGATTCTCTTTTCCGCTACCGCCGACTACACATATAGTTTCCAAGGCGTGGTCGCCAATGGCGAAAGAAGCATGTCCGGCCGCTGGACCGTCGACATCCCCGGCGGCATGAGCGGCAGCTGGCAGGCCAGTCGCTGACGAAGAGGATATTTCACGGCGCCTAGCGCCGAGTGGCGCGATCGTTCATCGAGGCGATGTCCGGATCGCTTCCGCGTCATTTTTCCGGAGCCGGTGCTTCCCGGTTTTCCCAGCCGCCGCCCAAGGCGAGGAACAAGGCGACCGTGTCGGTCTGGCGCGCCGCTTGTGCCTGGATGCGGTCGTTCTCGGCGGCCAACCAGCGGGCCTTCTCATCCAAAAGGACCGCGCGGCCGATGCCGCCCGCTTCCGCTTGACGCGTTGCGACGTCCAGGCCGGCCCGGGCATGGCCGGCCGCGGCCGCGCAGGCCTCCAGCGCGCGGGCATCCGCCTCCAGCGCGCCGAGGACGTCGGCCACTTCCTGCAAGCCGCGCAAGACGGTCTCGCGATACGCGGCGGCAGCCTCGTCGTAGGCGGCTGCCGCGCCGCGCTTCCGCGCCCGCAATTCCCCGCCGCGGAAAATCGGCTGCATCAAGTCGGCCCCGACGCTCCATACGTTCGCGCCCGACAGCAAATTGCCGACGTCCGTTTCCTGCGAACCGAGGGTCGCCGCGATCGTCAACTGCGGATAGAGGTTCGCGGTCGCCACGCCTACGTTCGCGCAAGCTTGGTGCCAGACCGCTTCCGCGGCGCGGATGTCCGGCCGCTGCCGGGCCACGGCGGACGGCAGGCTCGCGGGCAATTCTTCCGGCAGGCGCAGGGCATCCAGGTCCAGCGGCTCGGGAGATGGATCGCCAGGTTCCCGGCCAAGATACGTCGCCAACTGCCGGCCCAGCCGATCGCGCTGGTGCTCCAGCGCCGGCAACGGGGCCCGCGCCTGTTCCAACAGCATCCCCTGCCGTTCCAGATCCAACGCGGAGATGCCGCCCGCCTCGAAGCGCGCCTGGGCAATGTCCCGTTGTTCGCTCCGAACCGCCACGACGTCCCGCGCCGCGGCGATCCGCTTCTCCAGTTCGGCTTGGCGGATGGCCGCCAGCGCGACGTTCGCGGCCAGCGCCTGGCGGGCGCCGGCCAGCTCGCATTCCCGCCGGTCCACCTGAGCTTTCAGCCCTTCGAGCGCGCGGCGGTTCTTGCCGAACAAATCGAACGCATACGAAACGGAGACCGACGCGTTGAACAGCGAGAACGGGTCCGGCGTCGGCACGCCGGTCATGCCCATGGCTTCCGGATTCACTTTCTTGCGCGCGGCGGAAAGATCCGCATCCACGGCGGGATAGCGCACGGCGCCGGCCGCCGCGTTGTATTCCTCCTGCGCCTGGCGCAGCCGCGCCGTCGCCTGCGCCAGCGTCGGACTGTTCTCCAGCGCCTCGCGCACCGCCGCCGCCAGCGCCTCGCTCCGGAACAGCTCCCACCACGCCGCGGGCAACGCCAGATCCGCGTCGAACCGCTGCGCCGCTCCGCCGGGGCCCTGCGCTTCCACCGTCTTCGCGGCGGGCGCCGCCGCGCCCCAGGATTCGTTCCGCGGCGCCGACGGCGCTTGGAAGTCCGGTCCCGTCGCGCAGCCGGCCAGCCAGCCGGCGACGCCCAACAGGATCCACTGGTTCCGCTGCATTTTCATTGCGTCCTCTCAGTCCAAGGTCTTGCGATAGAACTTCACCGCCACCGCCATGACGATTACCGTGAACACCATCATCGGCCAGACGTTCGGCCACAAGTCCCCCCACGCGCTCCCCTTCAGGAAAATCGCCCGCACCAGCCGGTTGAAATACGTCAGCGGCAGCACGTTGCCGATGCATTGCGCCCATTTCGGCATGCCCTGGAACGGGAACATGAAGCCCGACAGCAGCATGTTCGGCAGAAAATAGAAAAACGTCATTTGCATCGCCTGCAACTGGTTTTTCGCGATGGACGACAAGGTGATGCCCACCGTCAGGTTCGCGGCCACGAACAGCAGCGCGGCGAAATACAGCGCCGCCACGCTCCCCACGAAAGGCACCTGGAAGACGAATCGGGCCGCCAACTGGATCAGGGTGGCTTGGAGCAGGCCGATGAAAATGTAGGGCACGATCTTGCCGGCCATGACTTCGAACGGCCGCACCGGCATCGCCAGCAGGTTTTCCATCGTGCCGCGCTCGCGCTCGCGCGTCATCGTCAGCCCCGTCATCAGCACCATCATCAGCGTGAGGATCGTCCCCATCAGGCCGGGGACGATGTTGTTCCGGCTGTTGGCTTCCGGATTGAACAGGCGGTGCACGTGGACCGCGAAGGGCGGCTCGCCCTCCGCCAGATAGGCCAGCGACCCGCCCACGTCCTTGCGGGCGACCGAGCGGGCGATCTGCTCGACCGCGCCCAACGCCGTGCCCGTGGCCACCGGATCGGTGGCGTCCGCCTCGACCAGCAGCGCCGGCCGGTCGCCCCGCAGCAGGTCCCGCGTGAAATCCGCCGGGACGTTCAGCACGAACATGGCCTCGCCGCGCAGGAGGGCCTTCCGGCCGGTCGCCTCGTCCGGATATTCCCCGACGATGCGGAAATAGTCGGTCTGTTCCATCGCGGAAATGAACGAGCGCGTGAATTCGCTGCGGTCGGCGGCGATGACCGCCGTGGGCATGTGCTTCGGATCGGTGTTGATGGCGTAGCCGAACAGGACCAACTGCGCGAGCGGGATGCCGATCACCATGCCGAAGGTGATCCGGTCGCGCTTGAGCTGCAGGAACTCCTTGAGGACCATGGCCCACCAGCGCGAAAAGGAAAACGTCCAGAGGGTTTTCATTTCCGGAACCCCGTGCGGTCGACGGCGTGGTTCATCAGGTGGATGAAGACGTCCTCCAGTCCGGTATCCGTCCGTTCCAAACGGCAGGCGGTGCCGGCGGTCGCTTCGCGCAGCGACCGTTCCAGGGCCGCGCCGTCCCGGCCGCTCGCGTGCAGCGCCGCGCCGAACAGCACCGTCTGTTCCACGCCCGGGCTCTTCTTCAACGCCTCCGCCAGCGCGCCGAGGTCTTCGCCGTGGACGATCCACGTGCTCAGCTTCTGCGCGGCGGCCACTTCCGCCGCCGTGCCCTGCGCCAGCAGCTCGCCGTAGGCAATGTAGGCCAGCTTGTGGCACCGCTCCGCTTCGTCCATGTAGTGCGTGCTCACCAGCACCGAAATGCCCTGCGCCGCCAGCCGGTGCAGCTCCTCCCAGAAATCGCGCCGCGCCGAGGGGTCCACGCCGGCCGTCGGCTCGTCCAGCAGCAGCAGCTTCGGCCGGTGCAGCATGCAGGCCGCCAGCGCCAACCGCTGTTTCCAGCCGCCGGACAACGCCCCCGTCAACTGCTCCGCGCGATCGACCAGACCCAGCTGCGCCAGCGCGTCGTCCACGATCTTCCGCCGCGGCCGCATGCCGTACATCCGCGCCACGAAGTCCAGGTTTTCGCGGATGCTCAGGTCGTCCCAAAACGAAAACTTCTGGGTCATGTAGCCCGCTTCGCGCTTGATCTTCTCGCTCTCGCGCAAGATGTCGTAGCCCAGGCAGGTCCCGCGGCCGGAATCCGGCGTCAGCAGACCGCACACCATGCGGATCGTCGTGGTCTTCCCGCTGCCGTTCGGGCCGAGGAATCCGAAGATCTCGCCGCGGTCGACCTGCAGCGAAACGTTCCGGACGACGTGCTTGTCGCCGAAATGCTTGTTCAGGTCCCGGACGTCGATGACGCGTTCGCCGTTCATGGGGCGCCTAGCGGATCTCCACCTGCACCGGCTGGCCCGGATGCAGCTCCGCGCCGTCCAGCGGCCGGGCTTCGACCATGAACACCAGCTTGGAGCGCGTTTCGTTGCTGTAGATGATCGGCGGCGTGTATTCGGCTTCCGTCGAAACGTACGAGATTTCCGCCGCGACGTCTTCCGCGCGCCCATCGCACCGCACCGCCACCGCCTGGCCAACGGCCAAGCCGCCCAGGGCCGTTTCCGGCACGAAGAAGCGGATCTTCACGTTGCCCGGCGGCAGCAGCCGCACGACCGGCCGGCCCGCCGCCACCCATTCGCCCGCCCGATAGAGCACGTCGAACACCAAGCCGCCCGCGGGCGCGGCGACCGTCTTCTGCTCCAGCCGCCAGGCCGCTTGGTCGACGGCCGCTTGCGCCGCCGCCACCTGGGCTTGTTGCGCGGCGATCTGGTCGTCCCGGGCCGGCAAGTTCGCCACTTCGAGTTGGCCTTCCAGTTCCCGCACCCGCGCGGCCGAGGCATCGGCCGCGGCCCGCGAGCGGTCCAACTGCGCCTGCGCGATGCCGCCCGCCGCGAATTGCGCTCCATCGCGCTCGAAATCGGCGGCCGCCCGCCGAGCTTCCGCGCGGGCCTGGTCGAGCTGCGCGCGAACGACGTCCAACTCCTGCGCACGCTTGCCCGACCGGACGTCCTGCAGCAGGGCTTCCGCCGCGGCAAGCTGTTCGCGCGCCTGGCGCAGCGCCGCGGCCTCGCGGGCCGATTCCAGCGCGAACAACGGCGCGCCGGCCGCGACCGTCTCGCCCTTGGCCACCGCCAACCGGTCCAGCTGCCCCGGTTCCGAACTCGCCACGTGGACGAACTCGCCTTCGACGTAACCCTGATAGGCACCCGGCAACGGTCGGGAACAGCCCGCCAGCGCGACGATCGCGCTCCACGCGAAAACGAAACGGAACAGGTTTTTCATGGGGATTTTCTCCTGGGGGATTTCGGCTTGCCGAACGGGACAGACAATCCGTGGCGAAGCAACGCGGATATGTGGCGGGCCAGATCCTGCTTGCTAACCTTGCCGATGAGCGGGATGCGGTCCCAGCTCTTCGCCATCGACAGCGGCAGCATCGTCAGCCCGATGATCGACATGAACAACAGCTGCGGGTTCAGTCCGGGATTCACGACGCCCCGCTTCTGTCCCGCCGCGATGCAGGCCTTGAAGCGTTCCGGCTTGGACAAATCGACGCGCCGGATCAATTTCTCCCGCAGCGCCCCGCCTTCGCTGATCACCTCGCGCACCCACAGCGGCGGCAGCCACGGCATCCGGTCCGACGCTTCCATGATCCGCCGCACCAGCCCCGCGACCACGTCTGCGGGTTCGGCCTCCGGCCCGTCCAGACCGCCCGCGACGAACGCGATGAACTCGCCGACGAGCTTTTCGGCCACCACCGCGTCCAGCAACTGGTCTTTCGTTTTGAAATAGTAGTGCACCATCGCCGACGTGACGCCGGCGCGCCGCGCGATCTCCGCCACCGTGGTGCCGGCCACGCCCTGCTCCGCGAACAGGATCACGGCCGAATCCAGCAGCTCCGCCCGCACGTCCGGGCCGCCTTTGACGGGTTTCGTCTTCATGGCGCGCAATCTAACTAATCAGTTAGTTAATGGCAAGCGGGAAGTTTTCCACAGCGTGGAAAAAACGTTTCCACGCTATGGAAAAGTTCCCCGGGCCGTGCGAGAATCCCCTCCCGTGAGCGATCCTTCCGAAATCTTCGAACTGTACGACGCGAGCGAGTACCGCGTGATCGGCCGCGCGACGCGCGGCGAGTGCCACGGCCATCCGGAACTCGTCCATGCCGTGGCGCGCGTCCACGTGCGGGACGCGCAGGGACGCCTGCTGATGCAGCGGCGCGCGGCCTCGAAAGACATCGCGCCCGGAAAGTGGGACACCTCCGTCGGCGGCCACCTGCTGCCCGGCGAGGAAGCCGAAGCCGCCGCCCGCCGCGAAATGCGCGAGGAACTCGGCGTGGACCCCGGCGAACTCGTCTTCCTGCACCGTTTCCTGATGCGCTCGCCCATCGAAACCGAATGGGTCACCTCTTATGCCACGACGCATGCCGGCCCCTTCCGGCCCGATCCCGGCGAGATCGACGAAGTGCGGTTCTGGACACGCGCGGAAATCGAAGCCGCCCTCGGCACCGGCGTCCTGACCTCGGCCTTCGAAGACGAGTTTGCCCGCCTGGCCGGAAAAGGATAGGCTCCGTATCCATGGCTGCGAAAATGACGTTGGGAGACATGGCGAAGGCGCTGAACCGCCCCGCGATCTATTTGACCAGCCTCCAGAAGCGCTTCGAGCTGCCGGTGCTGGAAGGCGCCGCCTATTCCCCATCGTATTTCGCCCTGCTGCGCAAGATCGTCCATCTGGAACTGCTTGGCATTCCCGAAAAAAATCTCGTCGAGCTGTGGAAGACCGAGAAGCACCTGCTCCAGCTGCTGCATTTCGACTGCAACGGATCGCCCACCTGGTTTCTCGACGAATGCACCCGCGTGCACAATCCCGAACGGCGCCTGCTGCTGACCAACCACGATCTGGGACCGGAATTTTCCCGCCAGGCATTGCAGCCGCAACTCGATTTCGAGCCCAAGGCGCACGGTCTGTTCTCCCACAAGGAAGCCGGCGACGACGTCCGCCGCGTGCTGGACCGCTATCTCGAGCTTTACGCCGACCTGCAGGATCAGGCCGACGCCGAAGCCGAACAGCTCCGCCACGCCTTGCGCTGGTTCCCCCGCATCCGCCCGCCGCGACACCCCGCCAAGAGCGAGTAACGGGTCTCCTCCGGTTCCGCCGCATCCATTGCATTTTCCGCATTCTGAAGTAGATTGCTGGACAATGAAACGGAGCCTCGTCATCGTCGGCGGCGGATTTGCGGGCCAGCAGGCTTGCAACGCCTTGCGCCGCAGCGGGGAACGGATTGCGCTGATCGATCCAAGTCCAGTGGCCGCCATGCTCCCCGCCCTGCCCGATCTCGCCGGCGGCTGGATTTCGGAGGGACTCGTCCAACGCTCCTTCCGCGAAATATTGCCGCCGAACGTCGAGCATGTGCAGGCGGCGGTTTCCGCAATCGACCTGGATGCCGGCACGCTGCAGGCCGGCGAGCAGACCATCGCCTACGATCAATTGCTGATCGCCGCGGGTTCGGTTCCGAATTTCTACGACTCGCCCTTTCCCCGCGACCGGATGCATGCGTTGGGTTCCCTGGACGACGCCCGGCGCATCCGCCGCGACTTCGAGGAATACCTGCGCGACACCGACCGTCCGCACCTGCTGGTGGCCGGCACGGGCTTCACCGGCCTGGAATTGGCGATGAGCCTGTTTTTCCGCGCGAAGGCCGCCGGCAAATCCTGCGGCGTCGCGATCGTCGATCCCACTCCGGTCCTGCTGCCGTCCTTGCCGGACAAGCAGCGACAATACGTGCTGGATTTTTTGACGGCGCAAGGCGCGGAAGTCCGGCTGGGCGTCGCCGTCGAATCCTTCGATGGGCAGAATGCCCGCGCCGGCGGACGCACCTACGAGAACGTGTTCTTCTGCTGGGCGGCGGGCTCGAAGCTCGCGATTCCGGACATCCGCGGCAACGTCGGGCGCCTGCGCGACGGCCGTCTGAAGACGGCGCCCGACCTGTCGTTGCCGAACTATCCCAACGTCTTCGCCGCCGGCGATTCCGCGGCGGTCGAGCGGAACGGACCGCCGCTGCGCAAGGCCGTGAACTTCGCCTACTACGGCGGACGCCGCGCTGGCCGCAATCTGCTGCGGCGCCTGCGCGGCCGGCCCACGCGCCCCTTCCGGCCGGTGGATCTAGGCTGGGTCGTTCCCTTCCATGAAACGAGCATCGGCCGCCTGCCCTTCGGCTTGTGGGTGCGCGGCCGGCCGGGCGTGCGCCTGCACCATCTGATGTGCGGCCTGCGCAACTATTCGTTCGCCAACTTCGCCGGTTTCCTGAAACTGGCAGGGAAAGGAAAATACGCATGAAACTGAATAAATACCTCGTCGGCACCGACTCGGATCCCAACGTCGGGCTCGTTCTCCTCCGCGTCTTTCTCGGCGCGGCGCTGCTGACCCACGGCTGGGGCAAGATGTTCGGCGGCCTGGAACCATTCACCGGCTTCGTCGCGAGCCTCGGCGTGCCGGCGCCGCACGTGATGGCCTTTCTGGCCGCCTTTGCGGAATGCTTCGGCGCGATGTTCCTGATCGCCGGCCTGCTGACTCGGCCCGCCGCGTTCCTGATCGTCTGCACGATGGCCGTGGCCATCGGCGGCGCCCACGGCGGCCAAGGCTTCGCCAAGCAGGAACTGGCCTGGCTCTATCTGGTGCCCGCCCTGTTCTTCCTGCTCAAGGGCGCGGGCCGGTGGTCGCTGGATTGGCTCGTGTCGAAGAAACTCGGCTGAAGACCGGCGCCTACGAACCCTTGATCAGATCCGCGAACAGTTCGTAAACCAGCTTGCGGCGTTCGGCGAAGTCGCACCGAATGACTCGCCCGTTTTCGGCATAATGGAAAACGACCCGATAGCGACCCACGCGCAACCGGCAAAAGCCGTCCAGCGGATGCTCCAGTTCCAGGACGTCGCCCTGGCCTACCGCCAAGGCCTTCAGGCCGGCGCGCAGCTGCTGTCGCGGCTCGGGCGCCAGCGTGCGCAGGAAACCCGCCGCCTGGGGCGACAATTCAATCCGCGGCGATTTCATCGAGCGAGACGTAGCGCGTCCGGCCCTTGCGAGCGGCGCGGATCGCCTTCATGGCATTGGGATTGGCCAGCAGTTCGAGGGTTTCGGCAATGGCGTCCATGCGCTTCTTGGACACGACGTAGGCCACCGTCTCGTCGCGGCGGGTGATCAGGACGGGCGCCGCCTGCGCTTCGCGGACCAGCCCCGGGAGCTTCGCCTGGGCTTGCGTGATGGAATATGTAGAATTCATGTTTGAAATATATAGAAGGATGGCCGGACCGTCAACGGCCGCCTCACGCTAAAGCGTGTACTACATACGGGGTCGGTTCGTAGTCCAGCCTTCAGGCTGGATTTAGGCCGCGAATGGCCGCCGTGGGGGCGGTCAGCGTTTCTTCTTCTTCTTTTCGGGGGGTGGCGGCGGCAGGGGCAGGTCGGGCCGGCGGGCCTGCGTGCGGGCGATGGATTGCCCGCGGCGCCACTTGGCGATTTCCGCGTGGTTGCCGCTGGCCAGGATCTCGGGAATCGCCATGCCGCGGTAGACGGGCGGGCGGGTGTACTGGGGATATTCGAGCAGGCCGGTCGTGAAGGATTCGTCGTCGGCCGCCCCTTCCCCGCCCAGCGCGCCGGGCAACAGCCGCACGACGGCATCCACGACGATCGCCGCGGAAATCACGCCGTTGGTCAGGACGTAGTCGCCGATGGAAATCTCGAGGTCCGCGAGGGCTTCGCGGATGCGCTCGTCCACGCCCTCGTAGTGGCCGCAAAGGATGATGAGGTGGGCTTCCTTCGAGAGCGCCATCGCCGTGGCCTGCTTGAAGGGCGCGCCCTGGGGCGTCATCAGGATCACCTTGCTCTCCGGCCGGCGCAGGGCGTCCACGGCCTTGAAAACGGGCTCCGGCTTCATCACCATGCCGGGGCCGCCGCCGTAGGGCCGGTCGTCGGTGGTGAGGTGCGCGCCGGTGGCGAAGTCGCGCAGGTTGACGCAGCGGATTTGGACGAGGCCCGCCTCCTGCGCGCGCTTCAAAATGCTTTCCCCCAGTATGCCGTCGAGCATCCGGGGGAAAATGGTGACGATATCGATCTGCAGCGGAGCGTCCGCCATGGGAAGGAGCCGCCTATTCGACGACTTCGAGCATGGCGCGCTTGTTCTGGCGCGCGGCGACCGTGCTGAGCAAGGTGCGGATGGCGCCGACGGTCTTGCCGCTCTTGCCGATCACTTTGCCGACGTCTTCGGGATGGCAGCGCAGTTCGAACACGATGGTGCGTTCGCCCTCGATCTCCGCGATGCGGAGATCTTCGGGATGGTCGACCAAGGTCTTGACGACGTATTCAATGAGTTCTTTCATGGGAGTCCTCGAGGGGGAAAAGGAGAATTCGGAGGGGGAGAATCCGCGCGGGAACGCGGATTATTGGGCGGCCGCAGCCGCTTTCCGGCTCTTCTTGAGCAAGATGGCGACGGTCTCGCTGGGCTGGGCGCCCTTGGCGATCCACTGTTCGGCCTTGGCGAGATCGAGCTGGTAGTTCTCGCCGGCTTTCTTGCCGGGCTGGTACCAGCCGAGTTCCTCGAGGAAACTGCCGGCGTTCGCGCTGCGGATGTCCGTCGCGACGATGCGGAAGAAGGGTTTCTTGTTGGCGCCCATTCTGCGGAGACGAATCTTGACCATGTTGTATCCTATGTTGTTTCGGGTGTTGCCGCTCCCGGGCGCGGCCAAACCATGTTGAGTACCCGGGCTTTCGTCAAATCGGCGTGCGTTCTACCTGAAAAGCCCCCCCCGAGGCAATCTTTTTTGCATCTGCTTCATCTTCTTGGCCATCTGCTGGGCCTGGCGGAAGCTGCGCAGCAGCTCGTTGACGTCGCTGACCTGCAGGCCGGCGCCCCGCGCGATGCGCTTGCGGCGGCTGGCGTCGATCAGGTCCGGATGGCGCCGTTCGCGCGGCGTCATGCTCAAAACGATGGCCTCGGACTTCTTCATCTGGCCGCCGGAATCGTTCTCGATGCGGGCGCGCACGTCGCCGGCGAGGGCCCCGGCGCCGGGAATCATCTCCAGCAGCTTGCCCATCGAACCCATCTTCTTGATCTGGCGCATCTGGGCGAGGAAATCGTTGAGGTCGAGCCCCTGCTTGCTCTTCAGCTTTTCCTGCATCCGCTCGGCTTCGCCGACGTCGAGCGTTTCCTGCACCTTCTCGACCAGGCTGACCACGTCGCCCATGCCGAGGATGCGCGACGCCATGCGGTCGGGATGGAACGGCTCGAGATCCTCCGCGCGTTCGCCCGTGCCGATGCGGAGGATCGGGCACTTCGCGACGGAGACGACCGAAAGCGCGGCGCCGCCGCGGGCGTCGCCGTCGAGCTTGGTCAGGATCAAACCGGTCAGGCCGACGGCTTCGTGGAAGGTTTGCGCCACGCTCACCGATTCCTGCCCGATGGCCGCGTCGAGCACCAGCACGACGTTCTGGGGCTCCGTGGCGGCCCGCAGCGCCTTCAGCTCCCCGACCAGGTCGTCGTCGATCTGGAAGCGGCCGCCGGTGTCGTAGAGGACGACGTCGTAGTAGTTTTCGCGGGCGAAGGTGAACGCGCGGCGCCCCAGATCGGGAACGGTTTCGCCGGGCTCGGGCTTGACGATCCCCGCCCCGGTCTGGCGGGCCAGCACCTCGAGCTGATCGACGGCGGCGGGCCGGCGGATGTCGCACGCCACCAGCAGGACTTTCTTGCCCTTTTGCTTCCACTGGCGGGCGAGCTTGCCGCAAGTCGTCGTCTTGCCCGAGCCGTGCAGGCCCAGCAGCATCACCTCCGCGGGGATCGCGGACAGGTTGAAATCCTTCTGCTGGCCGCCGAGCAGGGCCACCAGTTCGTCGTGGATGACCTTGACGATCTGCTGGCCGGGCGCGACGCCGGCCAGCACTTCGGCGCCGAGGCTCTGGGCCTTGACGCGCTCGATGAACTCCTTGGCCGTGGCGTAGTGGACGTCGGCTTCGAGCAGCGCCATGCGCACCTCGCGCAAGGCGTCCTGGACGTTTTTCTCCGACAGCTGGCCCACCCCGCGCAGATTGCGGAAGGCCGATTGGAGGCGATTCGAGAGACGGTCGAACATGGAATCAATTCTCGTCCGGCGCGGAGGCATTCCCGATCTGGCTGCGGACGAGGCCGCGCCCGCCGCAGCGGGGGCACGTGTCGATCCGGCCGGTATCGGGCAATTCCGTCCGCCCCATTCCCGCGCAAAGCGGACAGATGCGGTCGTACTCGTCGAGGCGGCGGATCAGGCGGGAACCCACGCCTTGGCAAATGGGACAAATCGCCTGCCGGCTTTCGTCCGAAAGCACGTGGCCCGTGCCTAGGCAGTATCCGCATTCGATCGTCTCGACGCCCGGCGCGCCGGTCACCGCGTTGGGATCCATCCCCCTTTTCATCAGCATCCAGCGACCGAGCTTGTCCGCAAACCCGCCGGGCATGACCATGTCGGGCGCGGTTTTCTTCCGGGCCTGCTGCATCCAGTTCAGCTGCAGGAAAAAGCCCGCCACCACCAGCAGGGCCATCAGCCCCACGTAGACGCCTTTCCCCTTGGGCTGCCTCGGCTGGAAAGGCCGGCCCGTCAGCGCGGGACGCGGACGGCCATCGCGACGCGCGCCCGTCCGGCGCAGTCGGATGTTAGGTTCAGGAATTGGAGGCCGGTCGTTTTGCACAAAATCTCCGCGACGGCATCGGCCTGGTCGTCGCCGATTTCCAGCATCAACCGTCCCCCCGATGTAAGCACGTGCGCGGCCTCGGAGACAAGCCGGGAAATCACCCGCAACCCGTCCGTCCCGCCGTCCAGCGCGAGGCGGGGTTCGAAGTCCCGCACGGTGCGGTCCAGGCGTTCGCAGGCGGCGGTGGACACGTAGGGCGGATTGGAAACCACCAGATCCACGGAAGCTTCCTCCTCGCCCGCTAAAAGGTCCGCTTGCCGAAAGTCCACCTCGACACCGAGCGCGCAGGCATTGGCGCGCGCCAGGTCCAGAGCGGCGGGACTGACGTCCGTGGCCCGGACGCATGCACCGGGCACGCGCTTGGCCAGCGCGCAGGCGATGCAGCCGGTGCCGGTGCAGACGTCCACGACGACGGGCTTTTCCTTCCCGCGCAGGAAATCCTCGGCGCAACCTACGAGCACCTCGGTTTCGGGACGCGGGATCAGCGCGCGCGCGTCGCACCGGATCCGCAGTCCCATGAAATCCGTCTCGCCGATCACGTATTGAACGGGTTCGTCCGTCGCCAACCGCGCCACGGCTTCATCGAACGACCGGGAGAGTTCCGGGGCGGGCGTTTCGCCGAGGCGACCCAGCACGTCGAGCAGGCCGCACCCCAGCCCATGCGCCGCCACCCAGCGCAGCTTGGTTTCGGCCTCGTCGATCCCCGCCCGCTCGAGGCGCGCCCGGCCCTCGGAAAACAACGTCTTCCAGTTGCGGGCGGGAGCGGTCATCCGCGCGCGGACCCCATCTGTTCGGCCAGGCGCAGCTCGACGTCGCGGGACTGCAGGGCGTCGATGACCTCGTCCAGCTTGCCTTCCATGATCTGGTCGAGCGAATAGAGCGTGAGGTTGATGCGGTGGTCGGTCAGGCGGTTCTGCGGGAAATTGTAGGTGCGGATGCGTTCGCTGCGGTCGCCGGAACCGATCTGGGTCTTGCGCTCGTTGGCCATCTTGTCGTGGTCCTGCTGGCGGCGGAGATCCAGCAGCTTGGACGCCAGCACCTTCATGGCCTTGTCGCGGTTCCGGTTTTGGCTGCGCTCGTCCTGGCAGGCCACCACGATGCCCGTGGGCAGATGCGTGATGCGGATGGCCGATTCGGTCTTGTTGACCTTCTGGCCGCCCGGGCCGGACGCGCAAAACAGGTCGATGCGCAGCTCCTCGGGCTTGATTTCCACCTCGCTGATTTCCTCGACCTCGGGCAGCACGGCCACGGTGGCGGCGGACGTGTGGACGCGGCCCTGGGCTTCGGTTTCCGGCACGCGCTGCACGCGGTGCCCGCCGCTCTCGTAGCGCAGGGTCTTGTAGACGTCCGTGCCTTCCACGGAAAAGATGATTTCCTTGAAGCCGCCGAGTTCGGACGGCGACGCGTCGATGACGCCCGTCTTCCAGCCCCGGGAGTCGGCGAAGCGCGAATACATCCGGAACAGGTCGCCCGCGAACAAGGCGGCCTCGTCCCCGCCGGTGCCGGCGCGGATTTCCAGGATGGTGTTGCGGCTGTCGTCCGGATCGGCGGGCAGCATCAGCGCCATGAGCGCGCGTTCGGCGCCGGGAATCGCGGCTTCCAGTTCCGCTTTTTCCGCGCGGGCGATTTCCTCCAGCTCGGGGTCGTTGGCGCTCTCGCCGAGCAATTCGGCGTTGTCCGCCAGCGTCCGGCGCAGGCGTTCCAGTTCCTCTGAGGCCCGCGTCAGGTCGCGCAGGCGCTGGTGCTCGCGGACGAGTTCCTTGAAGGTGCGGGGATTGGACGCCGCCCCGGGCACGGACATGGCCTGTTCGAGCTCTTCGGCGCGGACGGCGACTTGTCTGAAATAGGCGGGTTCCAGTTCCATGGGGAATGCCCTTTCGGGGCCGGTACGCAAAACGGGCCGGATGCTCCCGCGCAGGGGAAAAATCCGGCCCGTCCCGAAGTCCAGCTACTTCTTGGCGGTGGCCTTCTTGGCGTAGCGCTTGTTGAAGCGGTCCACGCGCCCTTCGGTGTCGATGAACTTCGCCTGGCCCGTGAAATAGGGGTGGCAAGCCGCGCAGGTGTTGATGTTCATGCTCTTCACCGTCGAACGGGTCTTGAGCACGTGCCCGCAGGCACAGGAAATCGTCGCGTCTTCGTACTTGGGATGGATCTCTTTTTTCATGTCAGCTCTAGGGTTCCGGGTTCGCGCATCCGAAAGTTGCCGGATGCAAAATCGCGCGGAACCTACCACCCCCCCACCGGCCTTGGCAAGCGGCATTTTCACGGAAAACTCGGGCGTGGCATTCGTCCAGGTCTTATGTTAGTTTGATTAAGAGTCGTATCGATGAAATCCCGCTCCCCCATCCGATGGGTCTGGCTCCCCGGTTTTTGCCTTCTGGGACTGGCCTTCTGGCTATGGCCTCGGGACCGGCCGACCCCACCTCCGTCGGCACTGACCCAAGACGCGGCCAACCGGCAAGCGGCTACGGCCCTTCAGGACGTCCGCCGGCGCTTGGCGCCACCTCCGGCGCCGGTCGCCGCTCAAACGCCGGCCATCCGCCTGCGCACGGAAACCATCCAGCCCGGAATGGATTTCGGCGCGCCCGTCCATGCCCGCCCCTCGGCGCGCGGCTATCCCTGGATGGTGCTGTTCGACGCCCCGCTCCAAACCGATTGGAAAGCTTCGCTGGAAACCGCCGGAGCGACCGTCCGCGCCTATCTGCCGGACAACGCGGTGTTGATCGAAGCGCCGGCCGCCCTTCGCGAGCGGCTTCGGGACTTCCCGCACGTCGCCTGGTCCGGGGAATACCGGCCCGCCCACAAACTTCAGCCCTTGCTGGCGGGATTGGCCCGCCAACATCCCGACTTGCCCGTTCCCGTGACCATCCAGACGTTCGCTCCCGAAGACGTCGAGGGTCTGGCCGCGCGGCTGGATGCCGCCGGCGCCACCGACCTGCGGGCGACGGCGGCCAAACGCTGGGGATTCGTGCGCGCGGTGTTGCCGGCCGGCCAGGCGGCGGAATTGGCTTCTCTGCCGGAAGTCCAATGGATCGAGCATCACCAGACCCCGGAACTGCTCAACGATTTCGCGCGCGGCGAAAACCTCCTGAACGTCGATGCCGCGCGCGACGAACACGGCCTCGACGGCACCGACCAGATCGTGGCGATCGCCGATTCGGGGCTCGATACCGGCAATACCAACACACTGCACCCCGATTTTGCCGGCCGATTGATCCAGGTGCTCGACACCGGACGGTTGACGGATTGGAGCGACACCTACTATCACGGCACGCACGTCGCGGGTTCCCTGCTGGGCACCGGCGCGGCGTCGGGCGGCCAATATCGCGGCATGGCCCCCGGCGCGCGGCTCGTGTTCCAATCGATCATGACGGCCTATTCGACGCTCGCTCTGCCCGACGATCTCAACGATTTCTATCAGCCGCCCTACGATCTCGGGGCGCGCGTCCATTCCGACAGCTGGGGCAGCGCCGTCGAGGGGGAATACACCAGCGATTCGATGACGTCCGACGAATTCATCTGGGACCATCCGGACCAGTTCGTGGTCTATGCCGCCGGCAACGAGGGCACCGATGCCGACCGAGACGGCGTCGTGGACGCCCAATCGCTCGACGCGCCGGCCTCGGCCAAAAACGTGCTGGCCGTCGGCGCGAGCGAAAGCGGCCGGCTGCCCGGCAGCGGCGGCCTGACGGCCCGCACCTACGGCAACTCGTGGCCCACGGACTTTCCCGCCCCGCCTCTGGTCGGCGATTGGGTCTCTTCCAGTCCCGACGGCAATCCCCAAGGGTTGGCCGCCTTTTCCTCGCGAGGCCCCGCCGCGGATGGCCGCACCAAACCCGATCTCGTGGCTCCCGGCACCGACGTCGTTTCCGTTCGCTCGCGCGCCTCTTCCAGCACGGGCTGGGGCGTGCTGGGCGCCAACACCAATTATTGCTTCATGGGCGGCACCAGCATGTCCACGCCCCTCGCGGCCGGCTGCGCCACGCTCGTTCGCCAATATTGCGTCGAGACCCTGGGGTTGGCGGATCCTTCCGCCGCGCTGATCAAGGCCGCGCTCGCGGGTGGCGCCCGGTCGCTTTCGCCCGGACAATACGGCACGAACGAGTACCGCGAGATTCCCGAACGGCCCCGCCCCAACCCGGTCGAGGGCTGGGGCCAGATCGACGTCGCCGGGACGCTTTTCCCGCCGGAAGGCCGGCAGGCCGTGCTGGCGGAAAGCCCCGCGCCCCTCGGCACGGGCGAAAGCAACGCCATTCCGTTCCAGGTCCGCAGCAACGCCGCGCTGACGGCGGTCCTGGCCTACAGCGACTACCCCTCCGCCTTGGCCGCCGCCGCGAATCTGGTGAACGATCTGGATCTCCTGCTGCTGGATCCGGACGGCGGGCCGCATTACCCGAACGGGTGGACTCGACCGGACGATCTCAACAACCTCGAGGGCATCGACGTCGCCGCCGCCAAAACCGGCCGCTGGACGCTGGTCGTTTCGGGCCGCAACGTGCCGCAGGGGCCGCAACCCTATGCGCTCTATCTCCGCGGCGCGATCGACCTGCCCGCTTCCATCGAACACGAGCCGCTGGAAACCACGTGGATCACCGACGCCGATTATCCCGTCGCCGCCGACGTCTGGTCGATCGGCGAACTGGATCCCGCCACTGTCCAGCTGCATTGGAACGCCTCGGGCGGCACAGGCGCCTTCACGACGGTCGCCATGACGTCCACGAACGGGCGTCGCTTCGAAGCTTCGATTCCCGCGCAGGCCGTCGGCACGCGCGTCTACTACTACCTCTCCGCCGGGCCGGCCGATTTGGCGACTTTCCATCCCGCCGATGCGCCCGGCGGCCTCCATTCGTTCGACGTCAATCCCCCGCTGGCGCTGGCCGTGAGCGGCCTGCCGGCGAACCTGTTCGATCCGGATCCGGCCTACGGCCTGCACACGTTGGCCTCCAACGCCGCGGTCCATGCCGAGGCGCTCTATCCGGTCGCCGGCACCAACGGCGTGCGCACGGCCTGCATCGGTTGGCAGGGCGCGGGCTCCGTCCCCCCCGCGGGCGCAACGAACGTCTGCGATTTCACCCTGACGGGTCCGTCGATCATCACCTGGCTATGGCAGGAACAGGTCGCGCTGATGCATACGTCGGCGCCGGCCGGCGCCATCGCGGAATACGCATGGCATGCCCGCCATGCGGTCGTTTCCAGCCTCGTCGCGCCCGAAAGCCATGCCGACGACGAGCCCCTGACGTTTGCCGGCTGGCTCGTCGACGGCGTCCGCTGGCCGACCAACGGAGGGCCCTCGCGGCGGCAAATCGACGGCATTCCGATGCCCGTCCCGCGCACCGCCACCGCCACCTATCTGCCGACCGCGCTGGACAGCGACGCCAACGGCTTGCCCGATTGGTTCGAATGGCGGTATTTCGGCGACATCGGCCAAGAGCGCTATGGCGATCCCGATGGTGACGGCTTCGAAAACGAACTGGAAGCCGCCGACCATACCGACCCGCTCGACGAATTTTCCGTCCCAACCCCGCCCGGCATCCAGCATGATCCCTTGGCATCGCCGGCGGCGACGCCTGCGCCGTGGCGCATCTCGGCGACCGTCACGGACAATTACCACGTCGCTTCCGCCTCCTTGCACTGGCAGCGAAACGGTGGCCTTGCCCGCTCCGTCGCCATGAGCAACGCGGTCGAAAATCTTTTCGTCGCCGAAATCCCTTCGCCGGCACGCGACGGCGACCAAATCGTCTATTTCCTGTCCGCCGCCGACGATGCCGGCTTCCTTGTCCAGTCCGTCTCGTGGACCGTCGACGTGTCCTACGCGAGAATCGCGCTTTCGCCCGACTCCCTCGAAGCCTTCGCGCCGCTCGACACGCAAACTAATCTGGCGCTGACCTTCCAGAACGTCGGCAGCCAGCCGCTCGACGTCGTCTTGGAAATCGCCCCCATCGGTTTCGCCGACGACGTCGAATCCGGCACGAACGGGTGGACGCGGCCCGACGGCAATCTGGACTGGCATATCAGCGCGCAAAACGCCCACTCCCCTTCGAACGCCTGGTATTGCGGCAAGGAGACGTCAAGCACCTACCGCGATTCGACCCACGCGGCGCTCGCGACGCCGCCCATCCAGTTGGCCGCCGACTCGCCGCGGCTCGATTTCCTGCATCGCGCGCGGTTCGAGTTCGACGACAGCCGCAGTCCCGACGGCAAGCACTACTGGGATTCCGGTGTCCTCGAAATCTCGGACACCGGCGGACTGACCTGGGACTCGCTCGTGCCCGAAGGCGGCTACCCGGGATTGATCACCTCCAATCCAGCCTCGCCTTTCGCCGCCGAAACGCCTTGTTTCGCGGATACCGTCGACTGGGATTCCGTCGGCGCCGACTTGTCCGCCTATGCCGGCCGGGAAGTTCTCCTCCGCTTCCGCTTCGGCGCGGACGCCTACGTCGTGGCCGAAGGCTGGCGCATCGACGACGTCGTCGTTTCGCCGCGCACGGAACACGAGGGCTGGCTGGCCCTCGCCTGGACGAACGCGGAATTGACGGCGGGAACGTCCAACCGATTGGATTTGCTTCTCGACACCACTCCGTTGCCGCCGATGGCCTCAGGCCATTATGCGCTGCTCGTCCACCACAACGACCCCGAACGCCAATCGCCGCTCGTCGTGCCCGTCGCCCTGCACAACGTCACGCGGCGCGTGCGCGTGACCGTCGCTGGCGCCGGGCAGGCCGATCCCGCCGGCGAATTCCTGCTGGCGCCGGCCGATTCCTTCGGCGTCGATCTGGCGGCCGATCCCGGCGCTTTCATCGCGGACATCCGCTCCAACGCCGTGCCCCTGTCCTTGCCCGATTGGCGGACCAACCAGTCCTTCTTCTGGCCTTCCTTGGCCAGCAACCTCGACTTCCACGCCGTGTTCGCGCCGGTCCTTGCCGAGGGCGCCGTACCCCAAGAATGGCTTGATCAATACGACCTGACCAACCGCCATTGGATGGCCGAAGCCAGCTTGGACCCCGACCGCGACGGATTGCTGACCTGGCAGGAATTCGAACTCGGGCTTGATCCGACCAATCCCGCCGACGCCCGCCTCGAGGTGGCCTTCGAATCGCTGCCGACGGGGACCGACGATTGGCGCATCGTCTGGCACGCCTTCACCAACCGCGCGGCCACCTACGGAATCCTCGCCGCCACCAATCCGGCCAACGGTTTCACGGTATACACCAACCTGACCGCCGCCCCGCCGGTCATGACCTCGCCCCCCTTGCCGGCCACCCACCGTTTCTTCGGCATCCGCAAACAATGAGCACGCGCATGAATTCGCCTCATGATTTCGGCATGTCGGTGCCCATCGGCTTTGCCAGAAAGTCGATCCGCATCGGCGCGGCCGTAGCCGCCTGGAGCCTGGCCGCCGGCATCGCCTCCGCCGTTCCGGAATACCAGGTAACCGATCTCGGCACCTTGGGCGGCACCAACGTCGTGGCGGCGGGCATCAACGATTACGGCCAGGTCGTCGGCTGGTCACAGGATTCCAACGGCTGGACGCAGGCGTTTGTCTGGCAAAACGGAACGATGACCGGCCTGGGCTTCCTCCCGGGCGGAACGACCAGCGTCGCCAATGCCATCAACAACAACGGCGAAGTCACGGGCTTTTCCTACGTGTCGGCCACCAATTCCCACGCCTTTCTCTACGTCAGCAACGGGTTGGTCGATCTCGGCACCTTGGGTGGCCCCAACAGCAACGGCCGCGCGATCAACGACGCCGGCGAGATCGCGGGTTCGTCCCGGCATAGCCCCACGGTCAGCGACAACTCCTCATTTCTGTGGCGCAGCAACCAGATGATCCGCATCCCTCCTTTCGGCGGCGCCGGTTCTTGCGATGGATACGGCATCAACCAGACCGGCCAGGTTTCCGGCGTCACCTTCGTCTATACGCCGGGTCCGCGCTGGTGGGCCTATGTGTGGGCCGACACCAACGGGAACCTCGTCCATGACGCCGGCGAAATGCATCTTCTCGGCTACCTGGGCGCCAAAGACTCCGTGGGCGAAGGGAGCGGCTCCTACGCCGGCAACGCTATAGGC
>CALMNW010000028.1 GCA_937872095.1 uncultured Verrucomicrobiota bacterium | reverse complement strand
TTACACAATCCCTTGACGGACAACAAAAAGCCCCGGAACGGGGGTTCCGGGGCGTTAGCCTGAATGGGCTGGAATCTTACAGCTTGCATGCCAGTCTGGCCTTTTCCCATACCCCACAGCGCCCCCACGATGGCCCGTGTGGCCTCTGGACAGATTGACCTTCCCCATGGAGCCGTCCCATCCCCAGGACATCGTGGGGCGTCATGGACGCCTTGCAGTCCCCAAGGAATGCCTTCCTGCTCCTTTCTCTCCAGCCTTTGAAGTACCTGCGATCCTGAACCCCCTTGGAACCCTGGTGTCTAAACTGCCCCATCCAGCCCCCCTGCCAAGCAGCTCGTGCCCCCTTTCACGCCAGATAAATCTATTTATCTAAATGCGGGGGATTATGATGCGACTTTATGCATCTTTGGGAGGTACACCTCGGCATAGTCGTCGTCGTAGAGCGTCCCGCCGCCGAACGCCGCCTGCATGTCCACTTGGAAAGGAGGAATCTCCCGCTTGCCTGCGATAAAATCCGCCGCCTCGCGCAGGTTGCCCACGGGATGAACCGCGAGACCCTCGACGACGGCGGCTTCCTCGGCATTCTCCGGGGGCACCAAAATGCCCTTGCGGCCTTCCTCGCGCGCCCGGAGCGCGATGGGCAGCACGCCGCGCACGCGGCGCACTTCGCCGCTCAGCGCCAATTCGCCCGTTACGCAATAGTCCGCCAGCCGCGTCCCGTCCAGCTGGTCTTCCGACGCCAGCATGCCCAGCGCGATGGGCAAATCGAAGCTGGGGCCCTCTTTCTTGATGTCGGCGGGCGCGAGATTGACGGTGGTCCGACCCATCGGCGGCGTGAAACCGGAATTGATCAGCGCCGTCCAGACGCGATCGGAGCTTTCCTTGACCGCCGCATCCGGCAACCCGACCACGACGACCTTGGGCTCCCCGTGCCCCGCGTTGACCTCGATCTCGATTTCGTACGCGTCCACCCCGAACACCGCGCCCGAATAGACCTTGGCCAGCATGCGCGCCCCCTATTCCTTGTACTCCGGCAAGTGCTCCGGCGGAACATCGGCCAATTTCGGCAATTTCACGTCTTTGGCGGACACGACGGGCGAGAGCGGATCGCCCCACGGGATCGCCAGCGCGGGATCGTCCCATTTCACCCCGTACTCGTCGCCCGGCGCATAGAAATCGGTGCATTTGTAGGCGAAGTCGGCCACGTCGCTCAGCACGCGGAAGCCGTGCGCGAAGCCTTCGGGAACGAAGAGCTGCTTGCGGTTTTCTTCCGACAGTTCCACCGCCACGAACTGCCCGAACGCGGGCGAGCCGCGGCGGACGTCCACGGCCACGTCCAGCACGACGCCGCGCAAGACGCTGACCAGCTTGCCCTGCGGCTGCTTGAGCTGGTAATGCAGGCCGCGCACCGTGTCGCGGCAGGACCGCGACAGGTTGTCCTGCACGAAGACGCGATTCAGGCCGGCGGCCGCATATTGTTTCGTCTGGAACGTTTGCAGGAAAAACCCGCGGGAATCCCCGAAGACTTTCGGGGTGAACAGCAGGACGCCCGGCAGGGCGGTTTTCTCGCACAGCAAGCTCATCGGCCTACTCCTGTCCCTCGTTCGCCAGCTGGAGCAGATACTGGCCGTATCCGTTTTTCGCCATCACTTCGCCCTGCCGGCGCAGTTGCGCGGCATCGATCCAGCCCGCATGGAAGGCGATTTCCTCGAGGCAGGCGATCTTGAGGCCCTGGCGTTCCTCGATGGTCTGCACGAAATTCGAGGCCTGCAGGAGCGATTCGTGGGTGCCCGTGTCGAGCCAGGCGAAGCCGCGGCCCAGCAGTTCGACGCGCAGCTTGCCCTGCTCCAGATACTTCCGATTCAGGTCGGTGATTTCGAGCTCCCCGCGCGGAGAGGGCTTGAGCGCCGCGGCCACGTCGCACACGGTGCCGTCGTAGAAATAGAGACCCGGCACCGCGTAGTGGGATTTGGGTTTCTGGGGCTTTTCTTCGATGCCCAGCACCTTGCCGGAGGCGTCGAATTCCACCACGCCGTAGCGTTCCGGATCCTTTACCAGGTAGCCGAAGACGAGACCGCCTTCCTGCAGCGCCCCCGCGCGCTTCAGGATGCCCGTCAGCCCCATGCCGTGGAAGATGTTGTCGCCCAGCACCAGCGCGACGGGCTCGCCGGCCACGAAATCGCGCCCGATGAGAAACGCCTGCGCAAGGCCTTCCGGCTTCGGCTGCTCGGCGTATTCCAGCTTCAGCCCCAGCGCGGAGCCGTCGCCCAGCAGCGCGCGGAACCGCGGCAGATCTTCGGGAGTGCTGATGATCAGGATTTCGCGGATCCCCGCCAGCATCAGGACGGAAAGCGGGTAGTAGACCATGGGCTTGTCGTATACCGGCAAGAGCTGCTTGCTCACCACCCGCGTGATGGGATACAGCCGCGTCCCCGAACCACCTGCCAACACGATGCCTTTCATCCGCCGCTTCCTTTCGCTGAAAACCGGCGCAAGAATCGCCCAATCGGCGCCAATCTTCAAGCCGTTTCCGGCCGATCGGGCCAGAACCGGACCTGATTCGCCCGCGCCGCCAGGGCACGGGGGTCTCGGATCAGCCGCGGCGCGCTTCGAGCTGCGCGAGCACTTCGTCCGGCACGTTCAAGCCGCCGAAGCCGGAACCCAGGCTGATGCCCGGGGAGACTTCGCCGTGGAAATCGGAGCCGCCGGTCGGCACCAGATTGGCCTTTTTCGCCATTTCCAGATAATCCTTCGTCAGGTCGGCGGAGTGCTCCGAATAATAGCACTCCACGCCGGCGAGGCCCGTCGCCGCCAGTTCGATGAACAAGGACGCCATGGCGTCCTTGCCGATCCGAAGCGAGAACGGATGCGCCAGCACGGCCACGCCGCCCGCCTGCCGGATGAGCGCCACGGCCACTTCGGCCGTGAGGCGCGGACGATCCGCATAGCCCGGCTTGCCGTCGCCCAGCCACTTGTCGAAGGCCTCGTTCTTGTCCTTCGCGTAGCCCTTCTGGAGCATCACCTGCGCGAAGTGGGGGCGCCCCACCACGTCTTCGCCGGCGAAGCTCTGCACCTCGTCCCAGGTCATGGCGAAGCCCAAGGCGTTGAGCTTCTCCAGCATCGCGCGGTTGCGCATCGTCCGGCCGTCGCGGATCCACTCCATCTGGCGAACCAGTTCGGGATTCGCGACGTCCATCCAGTAGCCGAGCATGTGCATCACGCCCGACGAGCAATCCACGCTCAGCTCCACTCCCGGCACCGCGCGCACCAGCCCGCCGGCGGCCGCCGCCAAGAACCGCGGCAGACCCGCCGTGGTGTCGTGGTCCGTTAGCGCCAGCGCGGACAGGCCGATCTTCGCGGCCTCCCCGATCAGCTGTTCGGGGGTCAGCGATCCGTCGGAAAACGTCGAATGGCAATGCAGGTCGATCATAAAACAGGTTCCCGTATCCAGAAATCAGAATTCAGAAAACGAGGAAGGATGGAAACCGGAATTTCCATCCTTCCCGTCAAGCCGAGGCGAACCGCGGCCTTATTCCTTGTTGCCGGAACCCGGCGACCATTCCTCCGACTTCTCGGAAGAACCGAGCGCCGCGTCGAACGCGCCGGCCAGATCCACGAGGTCTTCGCCGGGGCGGAGGCCTTCGAGCATGCTGTCGTCGACCTTGAACTCCTCTTCGGGCAGCTTGGCGGCCTTGATGCTCAGGCCGATGCGGCGGTCGATCGGATCGATCTTGATGACGCGCGCCTCGACTTCCTGGCCGGGCTGCAGCACGTCGCGGATCTTCGCCACGTGGTCGTCGCTGATCTGGCTGATGTGGACGAGTCCGTCCACGCCTTCTTCCAGTTCCACGAACGCGCCGAAGCTGGCGAGCTTGCTGACCTTGCCCTTGATGAGCTGGCCGATGCGGTAGCGGCCGGAGATGCCCGCCCACGGATCTTCCTGCGCCTGCTTGAGGCCCAGGCTGATGCGCTGGTTCTCGGGCGAGACTTCGAGCACGATCGCTTCGACTTCGTCGCCCTTCTTGAGCACTTCGCTCGGGTGGTTGATCTTGCGCGCCCAGCTCATGTCGGACACGTGGATCATGCCGTCCACGCCTTCTTCCAGCTCGACGAACGCGCCGTAGTTGGTGAAGTTGCGGACCTTGCCCTTCACGCGGGTGCCGATCGGGTACTTCGAGGCCACGTCGTCCCACGGATTCGCTTCCGTCTGGCGGATGCCCAGGGAGATCTTCTGCTCTTCCTTGTTCACGTTCAGCACGACCGCGTCCACTTCCTGGCCGACGGTCAGGGCGTCGGACGCGCGCGCGACGCGCTTCGTCCACGAGATTTCGCTGACGTGCACGAGGCCTTCCACGCCGTCCTCGAGCTGCACGAACGCGCCGTAGGGCACCAGGTTCACGACCTTGCCGCGGATGCGGGTTCCCTTCGGATACTTGAGCTCGATTTCTTCCCAGGGGTTCTGCAGCTTCTGCTTCAGGCCGAGGGAAATGCGTTCCTTCTCCAGGTTGACGTCCAGCACGAACACCTCGAGTTCCTGGCCGACCTGCACCACCTCGCTCGGATGGTTGATGCGGCCCCAGCTCATGTCCGTGATGTGCAGCAGGCCGTCCATGCCGTTGAGGTCCACGAACGCGCCGAAGTCGGTGATGTTCTTCACGATGCCCTTGCGGGTCTGGCCCGGCTGGATTTCCACCAGCAGCTTCTTCTTCTGCTCGCGGCGGGTCTCTTCGATCAGGTCGCGGCGCGACAGCACGATGTTGCGGCGCTCGTTGTTGATCTTGATGACCTTGCATTCCAGCGTCTGGCCGAGGAAGTCGTCCAGGTTGCGCGCCGGCACCACGTCGATCTGCGAGCCCGGCAGGAACGCGTCCACGCCGCCCACGTCGACCAGCAGGCCGCCCTTGACCTTGCCCTTGACCACGCCGTTGACCACTTTGCCTTCTTCGCACGAGGCGGTCACGTTGTCCCAGTTGCGCTGCTGTTCCGCGCGCGACTTGCTCAGCACCACCATCCCGTGCTCGTCCTCGAGGCGCTCCAGCAGCACTTCGACTTCGTCGCCCACGTGGACTTCGCTCAAATCCTTGAATTCGGAAGCCGGCAGCAGGCCTTCCGACTTGTATCCGATGTTGACCAGCACTTCTTGCGGCCGCACTTCGACCACGTTGCCCTTGACGAGCGCCCCTTCGGTGAAGGTCTTGAGGGTTTCTTCATACATCGCCATCATCTTGGCGCGCTCGGCGTCCATTTCGACGGCAGGTTTCTTCGTTGATTTCTTAGCCATTGTCTCTTGAGAGGGTTGACGGCTCCGGGCTTTCTCTTTTCCAGGTCCGCGGCCGAAAGCCCACTGAAGCGCCGGCGAACAGGTGTTCCGCTCCGGAATTGCTCCGGAAGTTTGGAACGGCGCATCAGACCACGTCCCGACCCCGTTCGACAAGCCTCAAATCGCGGAAAATCGCCGATTTTTCCGGATTTTCGGCATTTTTGGCCCTTTTTGGACGATTTTGGGCCGTTTTTCGACCATTTTCGGCGTTTTGAAGCCGATCCGGCGATTCCGAGAGATCCGGGCGGCCGGGATTGCTTTTCGGCCCGCGTTTTCGCTAGGTTTCGGCCCGATGAAACTGCGCGCGGCGAAATTCCTGACCGGACTGCTGCTGCTGCCCCTGTGCGCGGCGCTGTCCATGACGCTCTGGAGAGCGCTCGCCATTTTGGCGCAATCGCCGACGCGCCTGCCCCTGCTGCACGCCTTCGCCGGCGTCTCGGGCATCGCGCTGTGGGCGGTCGTCTGGATTTTCCTGCCGCCGCTGACCCGCACCTACGTGCTGGGCCACGAACTGACCCACGCGCTGTGGACGATGCTGTTCGGCGGCAAGGCCTCGGGTCTCAAGGTCACTGAACGCGGCGGCAGCGTGCGCGTCAGCAAAAACAACGCCTGGATCACGCTCTCCCCCTATTTTTTCCCCCTGTATACCTTTATCGTGGCGCTCGTCTGGCTGCTCTGCGCCTGGCTGGTTCCGGCCGTGAAGCCCTATTCCCCCCTCTTCGTCTTCTGGATCGGCATGACCTGGTCGTTCCACCTCACCTTCACGCTGCGGTTCCTCGCCTACAACCAGCCCGACGTCCGCGAGCACGGGCGGCTGTTCTCCTATGCGCTCATCTACGCGCTCAACGTCCTTTCCATCGCCGCCGCCCTGGTCGCCGCCGGCTCCTGGACGTTTCCCGAAGCCGGCCGCGACCTGCTCGACAACCTGCAAACCATCGGCGGCGCCCTCCACACGCTCTACGAGTGGAGCCTGACCCGGCTGCCGCGGCTGTCCTGAACGGCGACCGCCGAACCGGCCGGAGCGCCGCTCCGGCCCGCGCTCGATCCCCGGCTCCGCCCCCATCCGGCGCGGAAACGAAAAAGCGGCCGCAGGAACGTCCTGCGGCCGCCGCGACCGGCGAACCGGCGGCTACTGCCCCATCCAGCGCGTGGGCAACGTGTAGAAGTTGGACGGATGATAGGTCCACTCCCACGTATTGCCGAGGCCGCCGTTGCGCGACACGATCACGAGGATGTCGTTCGGCTTGAAGTAGGTCGAAGGCACCGCGCTGCCGTCCAGGAAGAGCCAAAGATTGTCGTCGGCGCGGTAGATGATCTTGCCGTCCCGCGGATCCTTGGTGGTGGTGTCGATGGTGTAGATGTGGTCGGCGGTGCCCGGCGTGCCCTTCTTGAAGTTGGTCGGGAAGTTCATCTGGGCCGGCCCGACCGAAACGGGCAGGTTCAGCGACACCACGTTGTACATGTTGACCATCGGATCGGTGGGGCTCGTGTTGGGCTTGCCGCAGGCGATGGTATGGGTAAAGCCATTGGTCGGCACGCGCAGGATGGGATGCCACACCATGGCCGCCACGCTGTTGGTCTTGGTGTAGTCCAACCACGCATTGGTCGTGGCGAAGCCGCGCGCGGCCAGATTCGTCGGCAACGTGACCGACAATCCCCGCGTGAAGAAATCCGGCGCCTGCGGGACCGTCGTCACCTGCGTGAGGGGACTCTCCAGATACCAGTTGGCATCGGTGCCGAAGAAATAGACCGAGGACACCGGCGCGTTGGTGCCGGACGAATAGAACTCGACCTTCGTGGCCCCGGCGGCGGCGCTGACGCCCGCCGGCCAGAGGTTCGTGTCGGTGCCGAAGACGCCCGCGAACGTGTTGGTATAGGGCACGCCGTGCAGGCCCACGTGGTTGCGGCCCTCGGAGAGAATCACGTTGTGCAAGGCATAGACTTCCTCGCTCGCCAGCGGCCGCTGCGCCTGGCCCAGCGCGTTGGTGTCCCGCCAGCGGTCCTTGTAGGAAGCCCGGAAGAAGCGCACGTGCCCCCGGCTGAAGTTCAAGGCGTTCGTTTCCACGAACCAGTTGGTCCGCACCGTGCCGGCCAGTTGCCAGACGTTGGTGCCGAGTTCGGTGAACGATCCGGCATCCCGGTAGATCAGGTCGTAATCCTTGGTCACTTCCGTATAGGTGCCCTGGGCGTTCGTCGGACCGGCCGCCAGCCAATACAGGGAGGCCGCCCTTTGGTTCGGCGCGGTCCATGGCGTGAAGGTGTTCGTGCCGCCTTCCGCCGGGAAGCTCGGCGCCGCCGCGAAGGCCTTCAACACGCCCTGCGTCACCGCGAACTTGATGGTGTTGTTCGTGGCCCAGCTGGAGGGGCCGGCCGTGCCCTCGTTCCCCGCCCGGTCCAACCCGACCACGACCACCGCGTAGTCCTGGTCGAAGTCGAGATCGTACAGCCGGATGGCGCCCTGGCTGAGATTGGTCAGCGCCAGATAGTTCGTGCCCGCTCCCAGCGGATCGGCGATCGCATTGGTGGAACTCACCGACAGCCAGTTGGTGTAGACGCCGGTGTCGATGAAGTTCGTGAAGATATAGGCATCGCCGTAGCCCGGGCCCGGATCGCCCGGCGGCACGGCCAGCGGATCGAAGGTGCCGTAGTAGATCTTGTAGCTCCGCCACGGCGACAGCAGATCGTTGTCGCTGGCGCTGGGATAATCGGGATGGTTGGCGTCGTCCAAGGCGTCGGGACCGACGGTTGCGGGATTCCACGAGACGTCGAACTGCGTGGTGGGATCGTCGACGTCCTCGGTCGAGGCCGCGCCGACCGGAACCTTGCTGGGCCGCGTGACGTCGTAGGCCGTGCCGAAGGCCGGAATCGTCCCGTCGGTCGAAGCGCTGCTGGCCTTGCGGTCGCCGGCGCGGTTGTTGTCGCGGTCCACCGCGAACAGGTAGTTCGTCACCAGGCCCTGTTCGGTCGCCGTGAACGTGGCGCTCACCTCGGCGACCGGCGTCGCGCCGTCGTAGAGGGCGATCGCCACCACGACGTCGTCCCAGTAGGTGTCCGCCACGGAGGTCAGGGTCACGCGCACCTGGTCCACCGTCGCGTCCAGATCTGTCGGCGCGGACGATCCGGCGTTCCAGACGCCGGCGGTGCCGACGATCGACACGTCGAAGGTTTCGCCGGGCACCGGATCCCCGGCCGCGTCCAGCCCCGTCACGGTCACCGTGCCGGTCGCGGCGCCCATGAACTGGACGCCGACGACGGTGACTCGCGGCACGTAGCCGTTGGTGTTGTAGAGCGGAACGGTCTGGTAGGCGGTGGAACCCGTCATCTTGAGGGCGTGGGTTCCTTCGTAGGCCTGCTCGTTCGTCACCACCGCGCCCGACAACGTCCAGTTGGTCGAGCCGCTTTCGAAACCGAGGTTGGCCAGCGAACTTTCGGCCGGCACGGCCAGCGGCGTGCCGACGTCGGGCCCGACGTCCGCCTTGTCGGTCGCCACGCGGTGTTCCGCCACGCCGGTCTTCTCCAGATCCGTGCCCGTCGGTTCGCCGTCGGCCGACGGCTCGAAGCGGACCACGAACGTCGGGCTGTTCGTCCAGGCCGCGGTTTCGCGGGTCAACGGGCCGGACAGGGCCACGCCGTTGGCCGTCACGTTGGCCGGCAGGGACGGCGCGACGGTGTCGTTGTCCACCACCTGCAGCGTGCCGAGGGCGAGCGCGGCGCGGACTTTCTGGTCGCCCGCGCGGTTGTCGTCCGCGTCGTAGAGGGTCGCGGTCATGACGTAGTTGGAAACCGTCTCTTCGGCCGCCAGCCATGTGCCCACGTCGGCGTAGGAGAAGGCCGTGAACGCCCAGACGCTGGTCGGGAACTGCGCGGCGATGCGGGTCAGCGCCAGCGAGGAACTCAGGTCGGCGCGGTAGTTGGTCGCGTTGTTCGCCGCGAAGGAGCCGATGGTCAGCGACGAGTTGGTGATCGTATGGGCCGTGCCGTTGGTGGAAGCTTCCGTCAGGGCCGTGCCGCGCTGCACGCCCTTGATGGTGCGGCCGCCGCCGCCGCCGCCCGTGTCGAAGGCCGGCAGCACCAGGCTCAGCGGCGCCGCGGCCGAGATCTGGGCCAGCTGGCTGTCGTAGACGCGGTTGGTCAGATCCGCCAGCACGGTGCCGTCGTTCGTGCTCGCCGGCAGGCCGCTCAGGTAGAGGTTGCTGCGGGCGGCGGCCCCGGGCAGGCCCAGGAACACCTGCGGCACGCGCCATTCGCCGCGCGACACGCTCCAGTTGCTCTGCACGTTCGCCTGGCCCACGTCGTTGTCGAGGAACGTCACGTAGCCGAGGCGGGCGCTGCTCAGCTCCAGGTTGTCGACGTTGTTGTCGCCGGCGTCCAGCCGGTCGTCGTCCTTGTCCCAGACGGACACGACGCGGAACTCGTTGGTGACGCTTTCGTACGAATTGAACAGCGTGGCCGCCTGGTTCGTCCCGAAGCGCCACTCCATCGTGGCGTCCGGCAGGTTGGTGGTGTCGACGTCGGCGGTGTGGACGGACGTCAGCCAGCCGTTGGTGGACATGGCCCCGGCGACGGAATTGGAGAAGCCCAGGGTCGGCACCGTCCAGCCGCTGTAGTCGTAGAGGTTGACCTTGACGGCGATGGACGTGGCGGCGACAGCCTGCAACTGCTCGTCGTTGATGCGGTATTCGCGGCTGTTGCCGGAGCCTACGGCCTTGGTGAGAACACCCTCCACGTAGACGCCCAGCGGGCCGCCGTAGAGATAGCCGCGCGACGGCTTGCTGGAGTCTTCGTCGTAGACCGTGTTCGTGGTCACGTAGGCCACCGACCGCCAGTCGCCGTCGCGATCCGCGTCGGCGTCGGTCGCGGTGAAGCGCGCGTAGTAGGTCAGCGAGGCCCCGCCCGCGCCGAGCGCGATTTGTTTCTTGTCCGCCGCCGCCGGCGCGGCGCCCGAGATGTCCAGCGTCGCGTTGGTCGTCGCCGCCCAGCCGTTCGTGACGAACGCGTTGGTCACCGGCACGACGGCCTGGGATACGTTCCAGAAATCCACGCGCGGCGCGCGGCCCGTCGAACCGATCGTGCCGTCGATGCCGCTGTAGACGTCGGCGGCCTGCAGGCTGAACGTCGCCGTGCCGTGGGCCAAATCCTGATCCGTGATCTGCGTGCCGCCCGCGGGTCCCAGGACGTAGCCCGAAACGATCAGGCTGTCGACCGACCACGTCGCCGTGCCGGTGCCCGTCAGGTGGTTCGTGTCGGCCACGTAGGCCATGAGCCGGAACGTCACCGTGCCCGTGCTGGCCGACGGCATGGCCAGCGCCGTCGAATAGGAATTCCAGTTCGTGCCCGCGGGATTGTCGGGATCGGACAAATCGATGGCGTTCGTGGCCCACAGCGTTTCGGAACCGCCGGGCATGGTGCCGTATATTTCGACGACGTCCGGCCCGTTCAAGCTGCTGACCTTGCTGTCGAAGCTGAGGCTGATGGCCTTGATGGTGTCGTTCGTCGTCACGGGCGCCAAGGTGAAGATCCAGGAACGCGAAGCCCCGGTGGCGAAGCCGGCGCTGACGGTGATCACGTCCGTGCCGCTGATCGCGCCCGTGTCGTTCGTGAAGTCGCCGGAGACGACGTCGTCCGCCACGACGGCGTAGGCCGCCGTCAGCCGTTCGCTGCCGGTCCCGGTGAAGGGCCACGTCACGAGGTTCGTCAACGCGTATTCCCGGGCCAGGCCGGTGCCGGTCACGGCCAAGGTTTCCGGCACGACGGTCGGATCGACGCTGTCGTCGTCCACGAGGACGATGCGGCCGAAGTTCTGTCGGGCAAACGCCTGGTCGCCGGTGCGGTCGTTGTCGACGTCGAAGAGATCGAGCTGGATCAGGTTGGTCACGCCCAGCTCGCCGTCCAAGCTGTCCGGGCCCCACAGCTTGGTGACGTCCTGCGTGGTGATGCTCGGCCAGTACCACGTCAGCATCGTGTCGTCGGCGGTGGTGTCGCCCGCCAAGCTCCGGGACGCGTCGTAGTTCGCCCAGTTGGTCTGCCAATAGGCCGCCACGAAGGCCGTATTGGTCAGCGTGCGCCCGCTGTCCGCAAAGGTCTCGCTCGTGCCGAGAGCCACGCCCGTGTAGTAGGCATCGTAGGCGTTGAAGCTGAACGAGAGCGGCTCGCCGATCAAGGCGCCGTCCGCGATCTGGTAGAGCACGTCCTGGCCCGTGCCGCTCACGTAGTCCAGGATCCCGGCCGCGTTGGATACGACCATCGACGCGCTGCTGGGCCAACCCAGCGCCTGGCTGGGTTCCGGCGCGACGATGTCGTCGTCCGTCACGTGGATCCGGATGAGGAAGTTCGTCGTGACGTTCCGCGCGGTGTTCGGCCCGTCTTCGCACCACCCGCTGTAATAGGGCAGCGCCGCCGCCGAATTGGTGAAACTGGGCCACGACCCATAGGCCAGCCAGCTTCCGCCCTCGGTATAGGCGTCTTCCGCGCTGACCGTCAGGTAATATTCGATGGTCGGGTCGTAGTTCGTCACGGCGAAAGCCGCAACCACGTAGTTGGTCATCGCGACGTCGCTGTTGCCCGTCGCCAGCGTGTTCGATGCGTAGAACGGACGGTCGACGCCCCACAGGTCGTTGGTCGTGCCGCCCACCGTGTCGATTTCGACCAGGTCCCAGTTGGGCGAGACGCGCCCATCGGTGTCCACGATGTTGAAGGCGAAGCCGCCCGCTTCCGGCGGACCGTCGGTGCTCCGCATGTGGTTGGTCGCATAGACGCCGCTCGCATCCTCCCAGCGCAACACGAAGCCGAACACGTTGTTCGTGTCTTGGATCTCGCGGTCCAGCACGCTTTGGATGGGGCCGTACTGGGCGATGTAGGCATCGTAGTCGCCGGCCAGATAGCCCGCCACGTTCGTGCCGATGTACAGCAGCGTCGGTTGCGGGCCTTCGGTGTCCAGCTTGCCCACCACGCGGAACGTCCGCGTGGTCGCCGCCGACAGCTCGCCGGCCGTGTCGCGCGCCCGCACGCGCCACCAATACTGCGTGGCCGAGGTCGTATAGGTGTAGCTCGTCGTGTCCGCATATAGGTTCACGCGCAGCGCGATCGGGCCGTTTTCCGTGCCCGTCACGCCGTTGAACTGCTCGTTCGTGCTGATTTCCAGCAGGTAGCCGGTGATCTGTCCGTCCGAATCCGAGGAGGCGCTCCAGCTCAGGGTCGGGCTGGCCGTCACCGCCGCCGTGTTCGTGGGCGACGTCAGCACCGGCGTCGACGGCTTGCTGTTGTCCGTCAGGCCGGCGGCCCCGAACTTCACGTCCACCCAGAAGTCGATGTCCGCGTCGCCGATGTCCTCGAGCCACGCCGACAGGTTCGCCGCGTTGTCGGCCGTGCCCCACGGCGGGATGGAAATGGAATCCACGGCGGCCGCCGTGTTGTCCGCGATGTGGGTCGTCCCGTCGCCGTCGTTGTTCCAGACCCCGGTGTTGAGCAGCGAGGCCACCGTGAAGCGCGCGGTCTTCGCCCCGGCCAGGTTCAGGTCGGCCCGCGCCACCTTCAGCTCGATGACGTCGTTGGCCGCGCTGATCGACACGTTCGTGTTGCCGCCCGTCGCCGGCGCATACCAGGCCGTGCCGCCCTGCACGTACAGCTCGATCCGCGGGCCGCTGGCCGCCGACACGTAGTGGACGTTGATCTGGTACTCGGGGAAATGCGCCGCGCCGCCCTGGGCGTACCCGTCGCCGATGAAGGTCCCGGAATCGTCGCCCAGCCAGTTCATCGCGGTGCTGGCGGAATTCGTCCGCGTATCCACGCCGATGGCCACGAAGGGCTTCGTGTCGTCGACGATATTGGTCATCGCGACCAGGAAATACACCCAGTCTGCATCCGCGTAGACGCGGAATTCTTCGATGTCGGCGTTGGGATGGTCGGCATGGTCCACCCGCAGTTCCCCGCGCTTGTCGGTCCAGATGTATTCCTGCAGGGAGCTCGCCGAACTGTCGAGGACCGTCGACGCGAATCCGCGCCAATCTGCGGGATTCCCGTCGATCGCGATTTCCTGGGTGCCGGTCGCCGTTGCGGCGTTGGCCTCGTCGAAGGACGTCGAGTAGTAGGTATAGTTTTCGGAATAGAACCGGTAGTAGTAGGTCGTGTCCGGCGCCAGTCCGGTATCGCTGAACGCCTCCAGACCGCCGCGGTAGACCACCGTGCCGCTGCCCAGCGCATCGCTGGCGTTGTAGGTCGTGCCGTTCACCGGCGCCGTCCAGCCCGCGTCGGCCGTCTGCCGCACGACGATCACGTCTTTCGCCGCGCCCGAAACGCCGCGCGTCCACGTCAGGTTGATCTGGCTGTTGGTGTAGGTCGCGTCTTGCGTCGCCGTGGCGCCCGTCGGCGGATTCAGGTTCTGCACCGTCAGCGCCGGATTGTTCGTCCGCACGGGCGTGCAGGAACTGCCCGATGCCACGAAGCGGCTCGTCACCACCCCGGCGGCCACCATCTGGAACTGGTTCGACCAATAGCTGTAGCTGCCCTCGTTCTTCAGCCAAGGCAGGTCGTGGTAGGTCGAGAACGAGGCGTCGCGCGCCCAATCGAACTCGATGCCGCCGGACTGGCCGAGGCCGATCGGTTCGGACTGGAACGCGAAGCCTTCGTAATCGCCCAACCACGTGCTGGCCGGCGCGGCCCACTCCGCGCCGTTGAGCGCGTTGCTGCCGGCCCAGGTCGGGCAGGTCACCGCGATCAGGCCGGCCCAGTTCGTCGCATAGCGGATTTCATCGTAGAACACCTTGCCGGGATAGCCCGCGCCGACGCTGGCGCCGGCATTGAGCTGGATCCGCGCGATGGCGTCGACCCCGGCCATCGTCTGGCTCACGTCCCAGGTCGGTTCCGTTTCGGGGAAGGTGTAGCCGTCCACGATCCGATACGCCTTCGCCTGGAACACGTCGGTGTCGAAGTCGTACTTGCCGACGACCAGGTAGACGTTGCCCGTGCTGCCGTAGGTGTCGGAGGAATAATACTGGCCCAGATCGTAGGCGGACCAATACGTGGTCGAGCCGTCGCCGATGCCGAGCGTGCTGTAGTTGGCGCCGGCGCCCTTGCCGAGGAACGCCTTCTCGACGCCGCTGGCGTTGAGCAAGCTGAGGCCGGCCCACTTGTTCGCCCCGCGGAACTGGTAGGCCATCTGGAACGCGACGTAGAACTGGCCGCTGCTGATGGTGCTCTCCAGCGACCGCTGCGCCTTGGCCACGCCCCCGTCGACCGTGATGCTGCAATAGACCCGGTTGCCCGCCATGGCCGGATAGCCGTCCATGTCCATGAATCGCGGCACGTCGTCCACCACCGCGACGGGGTAGTTCGTCTGGATCGTCCAGGTGCCGCTGTCCACCGCCCAGAAGTTCGCGCCGAAGCCCTGGCCGCCCAGCGCCGACGAGCCCAGCGCCGTGCCGTTCGTGTAGCTGAACGGGTTGACCTTCTCGTAGGAAGCGTAGGCCCCGTTCGTGACGGCGGCCGTCACGCCCGTCGAATAGTAGCTGGCGCCGCTGTACGAATAGAACTTGTAGAAATTCGTCGTGCCGGGCGCCACCACGTGCTCGACCGCCGCGCCCGTCGATTTATAGACGACTTTCGCGCCGTCGATCGTGTCGCCCGCGCCGTAGGAAACGCCGTCGGTCGGGTCGGTCGCGATGGCCGTGGTCTTGTGCAGGATCATCACGCCGTTGCCGGCGGCATTGGTCGTCCAGGCCAGCCGGACCATTTCGTTGCCGTCGGCCGTCGCCGACTGGGCCGTCGGATCCAGCGGCTTGCTCGGCAACACGCCGATCAGATCGGCCCAGGTCGTCGCGACCCGCACCTCGTCGAAATACGTGTTGCCCGGCGTGCCGTCGCTCGCGCCGGCCCCGGCCGCGAGCCGGATGGTGTTGACGGCTCCTACCGTGTTGCTGGCCTTCGAAACCGTCACGTCCCACGAGGCCGGTTCATCCACGGGAACGCCCACCACGCCGATCTTGAAGGCCTTGGCTTTGGCTTCCCCCGCGGCCCAGTCGTAGTAGCCCGCAATGATGAAGTCGTTGCCGCTCCCCGCCGTCAGCGTATAGGCCGATCCGGTGTTGTCGATGCCCAGTTGCTGGTCCTGGCCATAGATCTCGCCGATGAACAGCTTTTCGCTGGTGTTGGTATCGAAGAGGGAAAGACCTTCGTACTTGTTCGCCCCGCCCCAGGTGTAGTTCAGGACGTAGCTGAAATAGATCTTTCCGCTGTTGTAGGTCTGCGCCAAGGGACGGAAGGCGTTTTTGCCCGTGTTGTCCGGCGGATAGATCCACAACTTGTTGCCGGACGGCGTGGGATAGTTCGTCTGTTCCGCAAAACTGCCGGAAGAGTTTGTGAAGAAACCCGTATCGCCGTACCAGGGGCCGCCCCATCCCGTTTCGCCGTTGAGGCCGGTCAGGGCCGTATTGTTCGTGTAGGAGAAGGTTTCCACGATCTCGCCCGCGACGAACGCCGTGGTCGTGTCGGAGGCCGTGACGCCCGCCGAGTAGTAGTTCCCGCTATAGGAATAGAAGGCGTAATAGTGCGTCGTGCCCGAAGCCACGATATGCTCCAATGCGGCGCCCGAGCCCTTGTAGATCACGGTGCCGCCGCCGCAGGCGTCGCCCGCGGCATAGGCCGCGCCCTGCGTCGGGTCCGTGGAGGCGCTGCCCGCCTTGTACACGATCATCACGTCGTAGGAACCGTTCTTCGTCCACGCCAGATCGATCAACGTTTTGCCGTCCGCCGTCGCCGATTGGGCGGTGGGCGCCGGCAAAATGCTCAGGCTGCCGGTTCCGGGCGCGTTCGTCCGGTAGTTCAGGAACGATCCGGACCCGTTGTAGGGATAGACGGCGGCGTTGTAGTTCGTGCCCGGCCCCAGCCCGGTCACCGTCACGAGGCCGGTCTTGCCCGCCGCCGCATACACCACGTAGTTGCCCGTGCCGAGCTGGTCGCCGCTCTGGAAGACCGCGCTGGCGGAATAGCCGGTCCAGTCGATGGGATGCGAGTCGACCGCCGACCCCGCCTTGATCAGGAGGATCGAGCCGTCGGCCGAACCGGTGTTCGTCCACGCGAGGGTCGCGCTGGTGCTGCTCGCCGGCAGGAACGAAACCAAGGTCGAACTGGTGCCCGGTTCCGAGGACCCCGTCGTGGCGTTTGCGCCCGGAATCGTGGCGGACGTGCGGTAGTTGTAGGTCGCGTTCGCCGGCGTGCCGTCGTAGGCGTACGGGAAGATCTGGTAGTAGTAGGCCGTGCTCGCCGCCGTGCTGTAGCTGTCGGTCGTGGACCCCGCGCCCGCCGCCGTGCCCACGTAGACCACCGTGCCGTCGCCGAGCGCCGTGCCCTGCGAATAGGCCGTGCCGTCCGCCGGCGTGCCCGTCGGCGCCGACCCGGCCTTGCGCACGATGATGAAGCCGCTTTCGCCCGTCGCCGCGCCCCAGTCCAGCTGGATCTGGGTGTCCGACAGCGCCGTGGCCGTGAAGGTCGCCGCGTGCGCCGTCGGTTCGACCGAAAGCGCATAGCGGTTGCTTGGATTGCCGGAGGCGGCGTTGACGTTGTAGTTCAGCGTCGCGTTCGTGCCGCGATATTCGAAAATCCGGATGTGGTAGTCCGTCTCCGTCGTCAGGCCCGAAAGCGTGAACGGGCTCGCGCCGCGATGCACGAGGTAGTTGCCGCTGCCGAGGTCCGTGCCCGATCCGAAGGCGTTGTTTTCGCCGCTGTAGGCCGTGCCGTCCGTCGGCGTCCAATCGACCGCGCTTCCCTGCTTGGCCACCACCAGGCGGCTCAGGCCGCCGCCCGCCGTGTACGACACCGCATAGCTGGTGTCCGCCAAGGTGCCGAACGCGATGGCGCTGGCCTGGGTCGGCTCCGGCATCAGCGTCGAGGCGTTCACGGACGTCGGCGTGCTCCGGTAGTTTTCCGCCCCGGGCGCGCCGTTGTAGGACGTCGCCTCCACCGTGTACGCCGTGCCGACCGCGAGATTCGTCACCGTCACGCTGCTGCCCGTGCCGGCGTACGTCGCGTAGCTGCCCGACCCGAGATCCGCGCCGGCCCCGAACGTGGCGCTCGCGGCGTAGGTGTTCAGGTCGGTCGGATCCGTCGGATTCCCGTTCGCCCGGATCACGATCAGCGTGTTCGTGCCCGTCGTGCCCTTGGTCCAGGTCACCGTGAAGCCGTTGGTGCCGATGGCGGAAACGGCCAGGTCGGTCGGGTTGGATCCCGGCGTGACCGCCATCGTGGTCTGGTTGGTGGGATTGCCCGCAACCGCGCTGGTCAGGTAGTTTTCCGAACCGCCGCTGCCGTTGAACTCGAACGCGCGGAAGTAGTAGACCACGTCGCGGGTCAGGCCGCCTAGCGACGCCAGCGGACTGCCGCCCGCGTACACCACGAAGTTGCCGGTGCCGATCTCGGACCCGGATCCGAACGTGGCGGAGTCCGTATAGCTCGTGCCGTCCGCCGGGAAGGCGTCCACCGCGCTGCCGGCCTTCACGACCAGCAAACGGCTGGAGCCATTGCCGTCCGTCCAGGCGATGTCCGCCAGCGAAACCTCGTTGACCGTGCCGATGGTAATCCCCGAAGCCTGCGTCGTCGGTTCGGCCACCAGCGTGGTGCGGCTGGCCGTGGGCTCGTCGCTCGTCCGGTAGTTGGGCGACGCGTCGCCGTTGAATTCGTAAACCGCGAAGGTGTATTCGGTGCCCGACGAGAGCCCCGCCACCGTCACGTTGGTGCCCGTGCCCTTGTAGACCACGTAGCTGCCGGCCGCCGTCGTGTCGCCTAAGCCCATGGTCGCGTCCGCCGCATAGACCGTGGTGTCGGTCGGATCGGTCGGCGTGCCGCCTTGCCGGGCCACCACCAGCACGTAATCGCCGTCGCCGCGCGTCCAACTAACCGTGTACGAGGTCGTGTCCAGATCGCCGAACAGGATGGCCGAAGCCGCCGTCGTCGGTTCGGTCAGCAAACGCAAGCCGTAGTCCGACGCGCTCCAATCGCTTTGGCTGGCGCTGGTGCTGTTCGTGGCCAGCACCCAATAGTAGTAGTCCGTGCCGGCCGAGGCCGAAACGTCGTCGTAGCTCGTCGCATCCGCCGCGGCCGTCGCCACGTAGGAAGCCAGATTCGAGACGTCCGCCGTGTGCCGCCAGATGGCGTAGCCCGTCTCGCCGGCGCCGTCGGTCCAGCTGATGGTCACTTTGTCGGTCAGGTTCTCCGTCGCCGCCACGTCCGCCACCGTCGCGAGTTTCCGGTAGCCGGCGTTGGCCGTGCTCCAATCGCTGGTGCTGCTGCTGGTGCTGTTCGAAGCCAGCACCCAGTAATAGTAGAGCTGGCCCGGCGTCGCCGCCACATCCGCGTAGCCGCTGCTTTGCGGCCCCAGCGCCGTCGCGCCCGTCGGATCCGAATCCGTGTCGCGATAGAGGTGGTACGAGCTGGCACCGGCCGCGGCATCCCAGGTCACCGTCACGTTGACGGTCGAAGCGCCGTCGGTCGCCGCGAGATTGCCCGGCGCGGCCAAGCGCTTGTAGCCGCTGTTGGAACTGCTCTCCGAACTCGACCCGGCGACGTTCGTCGCCGTCACCCAGTAATAGTAGAGCTGGCCGGCCGACGCGGCCGTGTCGTTGTAGGTGACGACGTTCGCCGCGTTGGTGTAAATGGCCGTGGCCGACGCGAACACGTTCGCCGTGTGCCGCCAGACCACGTAGCCCGTTTCGCAGGAAACGTCGTTCCACGACAACGCCACCTGCGCCGTCGAGGTGCCGTCCGAAGCCGCCAGTCCCGTCGGCGCGCTAGGCGTTCCCGGCGTATGGGTCACGACGATCGTGTTGCCCACGGCCGAAACGCCGAACGTGCCGCTGCTCGCCCACTTCGTACCGACCGACATGTTCGCCGCGCTCGCCGAACTGCCGCTCATGACCGTCCAGCTGTACGCCGTGCATTCATCGAATCCGCCCGGCGCCGAGGCCGGCAGGTTGATCGTCAGCGCCGAGGCCGCGGCCACCGCGCCGCCGGCGGCGATCTTGTCGCAGTCCGTGCTGCCGGTGCCGGTGACGTCGCAGGTGTAGCTGCCGCCGCCCAGGGCCGCGGCGCCGTTCACCGTCAGCGTGGCGGCCACGCCCGCGGTATTGCCGGGGCTGACCGCGCCGGCCAGCGAGGCAATGGAACCCACCGTCCCCGCGCCGGCCAAGGTCGCGCCGCCGCTCACCGTCGCCGCCGAGCTGCCCACCGAACCGCTCACCAGCAGCGTGCCCGCGGCCACCGTCGTCGGACCAGACAGCGTGCTCGTGCCCGACAGCGTCACCGTCCCTGCGCCCGCGTTGGTCAGGGCGCCGGTTCCGCTGATCGCGCCCGCGTAGGTGCCGTTGCCGGACTGGTTGAACGTCAGCGCCGCGTTGTTCGTGACGTTTCCCTGCAAACTGGTCGTCGTGCCCTCCAGCACGCCCGCGCTGACCAGGGTTCCCAAGGCGTAGGTGTTCGCTCCGGACAACGTCATCTTCCCCGCCCCCGCCTTCGTCAGGCCGCCGTTGGTGATCGCGCCGGAAACCACCACGTCGTTCAGCGCCGTCAGCGTACGCTGTCCCGCCGTCAGGTTCACGTTCCCCGACAGCGTCAATTCGCCCCCGCCGCTATAGCCCAGCGTCACGTTCCCGTCGATCTGCGTCGCTTTGGCGTTCGTGCGCGACGTGGAAGTATCGGACCGGTAGGTCGTGCCGTCCGACATCCGGAACGTGCCGCCGGCCGGGATCGTGGACGAATTGTCGCTGTACTGGCGGATTTCGCCCTGGTTCAGCCAGATCGATCCCGTCAGGCCGGCGGCCGGCCGCAGGTACAGGGTGCTGGAACCGCTCTTGTGCAGCGCGCCGTCGCCGGTCGTCTTGCTGCCGGTCAGCGAACTGCCGCTGTACATCGTCACCGTCACCGTGTTGGAGAGGTAGAGCGTGGACGTTCCGGCCGTCACGGCGCCGTACAATCCCAGGCCGCCGCCCGTCACCGCGATGCGCGAATCGGCGCCGAGGTTGACGTTGCCCCGCCAGGCCGTCGCGCCGGCCGTGGTTTTGCGCAGCGCGCCCCACGCCGCGTTGGTACCCGTGCCGTACAGGTTCAGCGTGGCCGGCCGCACCGAAACCGCCCCGTATCCGCTGATGTCCAGCGTCGCGTTGGTCCCGACGTTCACGATGCCGCTGGCGCCGATCGCATTCGTGTGGGTGCCCACCTGCACCGTGCCTTTTTCCACCCAGATCGCGCCGGCGAACGTGTTGTCGTTCGTCAGGACGACGAGGCTGTCCTGTTTCACGGCCAAACCGCCGGTGCCGCCGTCGGCGTTCAATTGCCCGTTCAGGTAGAGGGTTTTCTGGTTGTTGCCCCAGACGTTGATCCAGTTGTTCTTCAGGTAGACGGTCCGGTTGAACGTCAGATTGCCGCTGACCGGATTGATTTCGGTGGTCGCATAGAGCACTACGGGCACGTTGAGCACTTGCGCGTCCGCATCGTTGTTCTCGATCTTCATGGTCGAACTGCCGCTGCGCATGTCGATGCCGCCGCTGCCGTCCGCGGTCATCGTCCGCGCCCCCGTCCCGCTGTCGAACAGCAGCTGGTGCACTTGGAAATAGGCGCCGTTGACGGTCATCGTCAGGTCGCTGCCGTTGTCGAAGTGCACGATGTTCGCGCCGATCGTGCTGGCCTCGTACAGGGTGTTGTAGTCCGGCCGGGCGATCCACCACCCGTCGCCGGAGCGATACCACGGATTCGCTCCGTCCCACCAGTTGACCACCCCGGCGCCGTTGCGCCAGTACACGGTCTGTTGGGCCGCGGCGGCCAACGGCCACGCGCACGCCAGCGCCAGCGCACCCAGCGCCGCCCGCCCGGAAGTCCACCCCGTTTTCGTTCTGATTCTGCTCATCGCGCTTCCATCCTGTTGGCTACCACCATCCACTCTGCCGACAACCGGGCCCCGCGGCGTTCCGCTCAGGGCGCTTGATAGGGAACCGTGACGCGGAAGAACCCCTTGGGCGGCACGTTCGTGCCGACCCAGTCCTGCACGTCGATGTCCAGCAGGGTTTCCGTGGCCGCGCCGACCCACACGTTGCTGAAGAAATAGCCGTCGTCCTCGTCCGCGATCCGCTGTTGCGGGCGATACTGGAGCTGGTACGTCATGTCCGGCACGGGGATCGTCCACCACGACACCGTATAGGGATCGGTCTCGATCAGCGGCCGATTGATCTGGATCGACAGCGACGGATCCGGTTCGGAGGCGTGCAGATAGTCGTCGTAGAGCGCCTCGAAGTAGTCGTTGTATCCATCTTCGTCCGTGTCCGGATTGCCGGCGTCTAAGCCCATGTCCCCTTCCATCGCGTCCGGCAGCCCTTCCCCGTCCGTGTCCACGTCCGCTTCCCCGTCGACCCGCTGCCGCGCACCGAATTCCGGATTGATGCTGCCGATTTCCGCCGGCGGGCCGAAAAACGGAGCCGTGTCCGCGTAATAGATCGAGGCGGACGAGTCGGGCCGGTCGTAGACCCGCGCGTAATACGTCAGATTCGTGGCCAGCAGATTCCGGTTCGTGAACGTCTCGGCATAGATGCCCGGATCGACGCCGATGACGCCGCGGCCCAGATGCGAATTCGTGATCAGCGGATTGAAGGTGTCGATCTGGCTCGGACCGTTCGTCGGCGCCAAGATGATGCCGCCGGTCCAGGTCCGGCGGATTTCCACCCGGCTCGAATTGTCCGGATCGCCGTTGTTCCCCGTCCAATTCCGTCCCAGGACGTCCTGCATCGGAATGGTGCTGCCGACGGAAAGCGCGATGCCCTGGGCGTTCGCGACGGCCGGCAAGATCGCCAGCGTCCCGATCAACGTTGCCCGCCGGATTTTCAAGTGGAATGTCGTTTTCATGTTCTGCATCCAGACCTTCCCGCGTTCACGCCGCCCCGCCCATATAACGTTTTACCGCCCGGAACCGGCAGGGGCCATCGCTCGATTCCGTTTGAATTCAATCATGTCAGGCGCGCTTCAGGCGGCGGCGACCCGCCCACAATCCGCATCCACCCAGCGCGAACAAAGCCAAGGTCCCCGGTTCCGGAATCACTTCGAAGTAATTCACGTTGTTCGTGGCCGTCACGTCGTAAAAAGAAGTATACCAAACATCGAGAGACGGCGTGCCCCCTCCCAAATCGCTGATGCCCCAATAGCTGGCCGTCACGGTCATCAGGGGGAATTCGGTCGCGCCGAATACGCGGATGTAGATGCTGTCGTAGTTGTCCAAAATCGTAAACGACGCATAGATGTTGTACCAGTTGTAGCCGTTCAGATTCGCGCCGGCGGCCGGGCCGATCTCGGTGGTATAGGCGATCAGATGCCCGTCCGGAACGGTGTCCGGGCTGTAAATGTTGGCGTCCGTCGGAGCTTCGTTCCAAGGGGCGGTGTTGGGTTCCCCCGGAATGGGAGCGCCCGAATAGCCACCGAAGACGTCGAAATTGTCGAACGCTTCGCCCGACTGGTAGGCGGTGCTCGGATATTGCGTCGAATCGTACATGATGATCTGGACGATCGACCCTTCCTGCAAGGCGTAATCCGCGATCAAATCCGCCTCGGTCATGTCGGCCGTGGCATAGTAGCCCCACCCGATGTCCACGTTCATCACCATCGCTTGTGCGGGAACGGCCCCAAGGCACAGCAAAACCGCCGCCGCCGCGACGATTCCGCCGCGGAAGGCGCTGGCCTTTTTCAAATGCCGTTTCATTGCCATCCGGCTCTCCCGAAAAACCTTGAACCCAAACCCGTGGACGAAGCCCAATCCACCATCTTTTTTGAAACTACCTTGGCCCCCGGCCCCATGCAAGACGAAAAACTCTATTTGTCTATGATGTCCGTTTTGCACCCTTTCGGCCCTCTCCTTTCCCGCTTTTATCGAGGCCCAGCCCCAATCCATGCCGCCTGCGCGCCCCCTTGGCGGCTCCGGACAGGATATTTTAGGTTTCATGCAGGACGGATGTATCAGCTTGTTTTCATGAATTTCCGCCGCAACCCTCTCTTTTTGCTGGTTTGAAATCCCGTTTGCGTCTATTTTCCGCCTTCATCATGGATCTACTCATTCAAAACGTCCGCTTGGGAACCGAAATCCGGGATGTCCTCATCCAAAACGGGAAATTCGCCCAAATCGCCCCGCATATCGAGATCGACGCCCTGGCCAAAGCGCCCCAGACGCTGGACGGGACCGGCCAGGTGCTCCTGCCCTCCTTCGCGAACGTCCACTGCCATGCCGCCATGGTCCTCATGCGCGGCCTCGGCGACGGCACCCCCCTCCACGAATGGCTCAACGACATCATCTGGCCCATGGAACGCCGGTTGACCGCCGACCACATCTATTGGGGCACCCTGTTCGGCTGCCACGAAATGATCCGCTCCGGCATCACCGCCGTCTGCGACATGTATTGGCAGACGCCCCAGTGCCTGCGCGCCTTCTATGAAAGCGGCCTCCGCGCCAACTTCAGCCACCCCAACATCATCCCGCCCGGCCAAGCCGCCCTCGACGGCCTCCGCCGCGATCTCGAGGAGCACCTCGCCCTCGCCAAGTCCTATCCCGCCCGCGTCGAACTCTCCGTCGGCATCCACGCCCTCTACACCACCAGCCCCGAAATGCGCGCCGTTTGCCGCGATTTCGCCGCCGAGCACAATCTCATCGTCCAGACCCACGTTTCCGAAACCCGGCGCGAAACCGATGAATGCCGCCAAGCCACTGGCAAGACGCCCGCCGAGGTGTTCGACGCCGAAGGGCTGCTGAACGGCCGGTTTCTCGGCGCCCACGGCGTCTGGCTGACCGATTCCGACCGCCGCCTCCTGGTCGAGCGCGGCGCGGCCATCGCCCATTGCCCGTCCTCCAACATGAAGCTCGCCTCCGGCATCTTCAACGACTCGGCCGCCCGCGCGGCCGGCCTGCGCTTCGGCCTCGGCACCGACGGCGCCAGTTCCAACAACCGCTACGACATGTTCGCCGAAATGCGCACCGCGGCCCTCCTCGCCAAGGTCAGCACCCTCGACCCCACCGCCTGCTCCGCCGCCGAAATCTACCGCACCGCCACCCTCGACGGCTTCCATCTGATGCGCCTCGACGCCGGCGAAATCGCCCCCGGCAAGCTCGCCGACTGCATCCTGGTGGATCTGGACCATTCCGGACTCGTCCCCGGCCACGACCTGATCTCGGATCTCGTCTACGCCGCCACCCCGGAGTGCGTCGATACCACCATCTGCGCCGGCCAGGTCCTCATGCGGCATCGGCAAATCCCCGGCGAGGACGAGGTCCGCCGCGCCTTCCGCGACGTCGCCGCCAAGCTCTAGCCCGCGGCGGCCCGGGCCCGGACCCCGGTTTTCCACGGCGTGGAAAAATCTTTTCCACGCCATGGAAAAATCGCAAGCCGCGATTCCCGCCGCCGGGAGCGAAAGGCCCCTCCCCGGAATTTTCGGTCTGCGGGCTTGACTTCCCCGGCCGTCTGATTATCTTTCCCCGTGATTTTCGGTTCCAGCGTAGCTCAATGGTAGAGCGGTTGGCTGTTAACCAATAGGTTACAGGTTCGAGCCCTGTCGCTGGAGCCAATTATTTTTTCCGCGTTTCGGGCGTTTTTTCCGGCGGTAACCGGGGAAGAGGCTGCGGGAGAGGTTTGCGCCTTTCTTGCAACGGGGGCGGAGGCGTCCTCTGTCGTCGGATTTTCCGATCCTTCCGGCACGGGGTTGTTTCACAGTCGAAAGAGAAAGAACCGCGTTGACAGCCGCGCGAGGTGCGCGCTACTGTTCGCCGCTTATTGTTTGGGAATCGAAGGATTATGAAAACGACACTGCCGAAAGAAACCGAAGTCACGCACGAGTGGCATCTGATCGACGCCACCGACAAGCCCGCCGGCCGCCTGGCCGTCGAAATCTGCCGCCTGCTGCGCGGCCGCCACAAGCCCACCTACGCGCCCCACATCGATGCGGGCGATTTCGTCGTGGTCATCAACTCCGCCAAGGTCGGCCTGTCCGGCAATTCCAAGGAAGAGAAGAAGACCTACGCGAAGTACACGGGCTTCCAGAGCGGCTATACCGAAACCCCCGCCGGCGTCATGCGCCAGAAGAATCCGAACTACATCCTCTGGCACGCCGTCAAGGGCATGCTCCCCAAGAACCACATGAGCCGCACGCTCATCAAACGCCTCAAGCTCTATCCCGGCGCCGAGCATCCCCACGCGCCCCAGAACCCCAAAGCCGTCGGCTAATCCCGGAGAATCCCCATGGCCACCAAGAAAGCTGAAATCGAATCCATCGCCACCGGCCGCCGCAAGACCGCCATCGCCCGCGTCCGCCTCTCCAAGGGCTCCGGCAAAATCACCGTCAACGGCCGCGCGTTCGAAGAGTATTTCCCCACCACCGACCTGCGCCTGATCGTCGAAGCGCCCTTCAAGGCCATCGAAGGCGCGGGCCAGTACGACGTCGTCGCCCTCTGCGAAGGCGGCGGCATCCCCGGACAGGCCGGCGCCCTGCGCCACGGCATCGCCCGCGCCCTCATCCAGGCGGACGAGAATTTCCGCGCGGTCCTCAAGAAGGCCGGCTTCCTCACCCGCGATCCGCGCATGAAGGAACGCAAAAAGCCCGGCCAGCCCGGCGCGCGCCGCCGCTTCCAGTTCTCGAAACGCTAAGTCGTCCCGGCTTCGCCCGACCCCGGACGCCTCGGCGTTCCGGGGTTTTTTGTCGCCGGGCCGATTCCCCGGCCCCACCCATCACCGCAATCGAAATCCTAATCGTAATCGTAATCGTAATCGCAATCCTAATCTTAATCGCACTCGCCCCCCCATCGCACTCTTGCCTTGTGTCCGCCAATCGCCGTATGTTGCAACGCATGACTCCCGCCTTCGACCATGAAAAGCTGCACGTCTATCAGGAAGCCATCCGCTTCGTGATTTGGGCGAACGGCGTTTTGGAATCCCTCCCCAAGACGGCGGCGGTCCATTCCCAACTCGACCGGGCGGCCACGTCCATTCCGCTCAACATCGCGGAAGGCAACGGCAAATTCACCGCTCCGGACCGTTGCCGATTCTTCGATATCGCCCGCGGATCGGCTTTGGAATGCGCGGCCTGTTTGGACGTGCTGTTGGCCAAAAAGCTCATTTCGTCGGCGGAAGCCGGCAAAGAAATGCTGGCCCGCATCGTCGCCATGCTCGTCGGCTTGATTCGCAGCACGTCGGATGTCCGCATGCACGAAGTTTCCGGAAGTTACGACGCGACTTGCGGCCAATCGGGCGTGGATTAGGATTACGAGTACGATCAAGATTAGGATTGAAACCCATCATGAAAAAAGCATCCCTGAAATTCTCCGCCGCCGCCGTCCTGCCCGCGGGCTTCCGCGCCGCCGGCATCGTCGCCGGCCTCAAAGCCTCCGGCAAGCCCGACATGGCCCTGTTCTTCTCCGATTCCCCCGCCGCGCTGGCCGGCACCTTCACCACCAACCAGGTCAAGGCCGCCACCGTCCGGCTCGATGCCGAACGTGTCGCTTCCGTCGGCATCGCCCACGGCATCGTCGTCAACAGCGGCCAGGCCAACGCCTGCACCGGCAAAAACGGCCTGCGCGACGCGCAGGCCATGGCCATTCATGCCGCCGCCCAGTTCGGCGTCGCCCCCGAAACCTTCCTCGTCTGCTCCACCGGCCGCATCGGCGTTCCCTTGCGCATGGACGTCATCCTGCCCGGCATCGAAAAGCTCTCGAAAACCGTCGGCCCGGCGGGCGGCGAATCCGCCGCCCGCGGCATCATGACCACCGACCTCGTGCCCAAGCGCTTCACCGTCCCCTTCACCGCCAACGGCAAATCCTGCCGCCTCACCGGCATCGCCAAGGGCTCCGGCATGATCCAGCCCTGCATGGCCACCATGCTCGCGTTCCTCCTCACCGACGCCCAGGTCGACCGCCGCGCCATGCAGAAGGCCCTCAAGGCCGCCGTGGACAAGTCCTTCAACCGCATTTCCGTCGACGCCGACCAGAGCACCAACGACACCGTCCTGTTGCTCGCCAACGGCCGCGCCGGCAACGCGCCCCTCAAGCCCGGCCACCGCGACTGGCCGGCGTTCGTCGCCGCCCTCGAAGGCGTGACCTTCCGCCTCGCCATGGCCATGGTCCGCGACGGCGAAGGCGCGCAGAAACTCGTCGCCGTCACGGTCCGGGGCGCCCGCACGCCCGCCGACGCCGAAGCCGCCGTGCGGTCCGTCGCCAACTCCTTCCTCGTCAAGACGTCCTGGGTCGGCTCCTATCCCAACTGGGGCCGCCTCATGGACGCCCTCGGCTATTCCGCCGCCCAGGTCGACGAAACCAAGGTCGAAATCCATTACGACGGCCTGCTCGCCGTGAAAAACGGCCTCAAGGCCGGCGCCTCCATCGAACGGCTGTCCAAGATCGCCGCCAAGAAGGAGTTCGCCATCGGCATCGACCTCCATCTCGGCCGCCACGCCGCGACCGTCTACTCCTGCGACTGCACCGAGGACTACGTCAAAATCAACAAGTAGGCCAAAAGGTTCCCCGGTTCACGGTTCAACTGTTCATCGATTCACTTGAAAATTGGACATTGGACATTGGTTATTGAATATTGAGTTTTCCTGATTTTTCTTTCCCTCGCCGCGCGGGGGGCGGATAATGCGCGCCCGAACATGAAACAAGCCATCCAAAAAGCCACCGTCCTCATCGAAGCCCTGCCGCACATCCAGCGCTTCCGGGGCGAAACCGTCATCGTCAAGTTCGGCGGGTCCTCCATGGACAACCCCGCCGTCGTCCGCGACATCCTCGAAGACGTCGCCTTCATGAGCTGCGTCGGCATGCGGCCCGTCATCGTCCACGGCGGCGGCAAGGCCATCAACGCCCGCATGAAGCAAAAAGGCCTCCAGGCCAACTTCGTCAAGGGGCTGCGCGTCACCGACCCCGCCACCATGGAAATCGTCGAGCAGGTCCTCAACCGCGAGGTCAACCCCGAGCTCGTCGCCATCCTCAACGACTTCGGCTGCAAAGCGCGCGGCATCCACGGCGAAGACATCATCGCCGTCCGCAAGCACACCGCCGAAGATCCGGACACCGGCGAAGTCCTCGACTGGGGCCTCGTCGGCGAGATCACGAACGTCGACGCCGAGCCCGTCAAGGCCTACCTCTCCGCCGACATCACTCCCATCATCACGCCGCTCGGAGCCGACGACGCCCGCCAGATCTACAACATCAACGCCGATGCCGCCGCCGCCGGCCTTGCCGAGCGCCTGCAGGCGCGAAAGCTCGTCTTCCTGTCCGACGTGCCCGGCCTGCTCGCCGATCCCCAAGACCGCAACTCCCTCATGAGCACCCTCCGCCTGTCCGAGGTCGAGGATCTCATCGAGCGCGGCATCATCGGCGGCGGCATGCTGCCCAAGATCAGCGGCGCCCTCAAGGCCCTCAAGGCCGGCGTCCGCAAGACCCACATCATCGACGCGGCCCTGCCGCATTCCCTCCTTCTCGAATTGTTCACCGACCAAGGCGTCGGCACGGAGATCGTCAACGATGAATCCTAGCCCCAAGGAACTGTTCAGCCGGTACGTCATGCCCTCCTACGCGCCCGGGCTCACGCTCGTGCGCGGCGCGGGCGTCTCCGTCTGGGACGACGCCGGCAAGGAATACCTCGACTTCATGGCCGGCATCGCCGTCTGCAATACCGGCCATTGCCACCCCGCCGTCGTCGAGGCCATCCGGAAGCAGGCCGGTGTCCTGATGCATTGCTCGAACCTGTTCTACAACGAGCTCCAGCCCCGGCTGGCGAAGAAAATCTCCGAGATCGGCCTCGGTGGCAAGGTGTTCTTCTGCAACTCCGGCGCCGAAGCCAACGAAGCCCTCTTCAAGCTCGCCCGGAAATGGGGTTCCGCCGCGGGCAAGTACGAGATCGTCACCATGAAGAACTCGTTCCATGGCCGGACGCTCGCCACCATGACCGCCACCGGCCAGACGAAGTACCAGAAGGGTTTCGAACCCCTCATGCCCGGCTTCGTCTACGCCGAGTTCAACAACCTCGACTCGGTGAAGGCGGCGATCACTCCCGCCACCGTCGCCGTCCTGTGCGAAGCCGTGCAGGGCGAGGGCGGCATCGTCCCCGCCACCCCCGAATTCATGGCCGGCCTGCGCGCGCTGTGCGACGAAAAGAAAATCCTGCTGTTCTTCGACGAAGTCCAGACCGGCATCGGCCGGACCGGCCAGTGGTTCGGTTTTCAGAACTACGGCATCCGGCCCGACGGCTTTTCCATGGCCAAGGCCCTCGCCGGCGGGTTCCCCATCGGCGCCGCCGCGGTTGCGCCCGCCCTGTCCGACGTCTTCCAGCCCGGCAACCACGCCAGCACCTTCGGCGGCAATCCGCTGGCCTGCGCCGCTGCGCTCGCCACCCTCGAAACCATCGAAAAGGAAAGCCTGCTCGAAAACGCCGTGAAGATGGGCGCGCTGTTCACGGACGGCCTCCGGAAACTCGCCGCGAAACACGCCTGCATCGCGTCCGTGCGCGGCATCGGCCTCATGATCGGCGCGGTCCTGAACGTCCCCGCCAAACCCATCGAAGCCAAACTGCGCGAAAACGGCCTGCTGTGCATCGCCACCGGCGACCACGTCCTGCGGTTCGTTCCGCCCCTCGTCGTCTCCGCGGCCCAGATCCAGCAAGCCCTCGACATCCTCGACCACTCGCTGTAGCCGACGGGTTCAAGGTTCACGGTTCAGCGGCTCACGGTTTCAAGCCGTAGCCGTGCGGCCGGCACTCTTCCAAGGCAATCGCTTGTCCGCCGTCCGCAGGACGTGCTCGCAGCGGATTTCTTCCCGCCCCCCTCCGCCGACCCCAGCCTCTCAACCGAACGGAGCGACGACTTCCACCGCGGGAAAAATTTCGCGCACCCGCGACTCGTCCTTGGCCTCGAAGAGCAGCTTCACGTTCGGCCCCGCGTCCATCGTGAACCACAGCGCCAACCCCGCCTCCCGCGCCGTCCAGATCGTCCGCATCGCCGCCACCGTCTCCGGCAGCGCATAGACGATCGGCGGCAGCGTCGCCGCCATCAGCGCATGCATCGCCAGCGCGTTGCCCTCGGCAACTTCCCCCAGCGCCGCGAAATTTTTCTTTGCGATCGCCGTTTTCAGCGCCGCCAAATCCCGCGCGACCCGGCCCGGCCATTCGCGATAGAATTCGCAGGTTTCCACGCTACGCTTCATCCCCTCGCGCGAGCCCACCGGCTTCTCGTCCGAGCACAGCACCACCGCGCCCACCCGCAGCTCCGGCCATTCCGCATCCAGCCGTTCCGCGAACGAATCCAGTCCGTCCGCCGCCGTCCCCGCCTGCCACTCGACGAATCCGTCCGCCAGGCTCCGCGCCGCGCTGCCGCTGCCCAGCCGCGCCAAAATCGACAGCTCGCGCGCCGCCAGCCCCCACCCGAACAAGCCGTCCGCCGCCTTCGCCAGCGCCGCGAAGCCCGAGGCCGACGACGCAAACCCCGCCGCCGTCGGCACCGTGTTCCGCGCCTTCAGCGCGAACCCGAAATCCTTCGCCGGACGGAACAAATCCAAAAACGCGCTCGCGCGCCGCGCGAACGAACTGTCCGCCGGCAGCGGCTGGCCGTTCAGCCAAACGCGGTCGCCGGCGCTTTCCGCCCGCGCCAGTTCCACGTGCGAACCCAGCGGGCCCAGCGAAATCGACAGGCTGCCGGTCACCGGCAGGTTCAGCGCCTCGTCGCGCTTGCCCCAGTACTTCACCAGCGCGATGTTCGCCGGCGCGTAGGCCTTGGCCGTTCCGTTCGCCTGGAATTCGCGGCCCGCCAAGATCCGTTGGACGACCTGCCGCGCGGCGCTCACGGAATCGCCTCCACCGCCGCCCCCGCGGGATCGATCTGCACCGCCAGCGCCGGCACGCCCCATTCGCGCCGCATGGCCTTGCCCAGTCCCACCACGCAGTCGCCCAGCCCCGAACCCGAAATCTTGCTGCCGTAAATCTTGGGATCTTCGCGCAGGGCGAAAACCAGTTCCGCCAGCTTCGCGTTGTTCACGCCCAGCGCGTCCATCAACCCCTGGTTCACGTTCATCAGTTCGCCCATGGCCGCCCAGTCGCCCTTCGCCGCGGCGGCGAACGCGCGTTGCACGACGGCGCCGATCAGCGCGTCCAGCTGGGCGAAGGTCTCGGACTGTTTCTTCCGACGTTCCGCCACGACGGCGATGACCTCCGGCGTCGGCAGCTTGCTGCCCGAATACAGCACCGTCAGCTGCGGCGCTTTCGGCAATTTCACCACTTCCTGCGATTCGGCGTAGTAGCGCAGACACCCCCCGTAGCTGCTCGCCGCCACGTCGGCGCCGGACCCCACTCCGCCCTGCACCTTGCGGATGATCCGCGTGCCGGCTTCCAGCAGATAGTTCGGCGCGGGCTCCTTCCCCTGCGCCCCCGCCAGCGCCGCCAGCGTCGCCACCGTCACCGCCGCGCTCGATCCCAGGCCCATCTGGTGCGACATCTCCGACTTGATGTCCAGTTCGAACCCCTGTTTCAGATCGTCCCGGCACGCGCGGATCGCCGCGAGCACGAAGCGGAAGCTGTCGCTCGGCGCCAGCTCGTCCAGCGTGGTTTCGTGTTCGCCCAGGGCGGAATGCAGCGCCAGCGAAGAATCCGCGCGCGGCGTCAGCTTGATCTTCATGCGCTTGTTGATCGCGCAAACGATCGCCGGCTGCCCGCGCAGCACGGCGTGTTCGCCCATGAGCATGAGGCTGCCCGGCGCGGAGGCTTTGACGGCGCGCAACGGCATCGGCGATTCGGTCACACCACCCGCACGCCCAGCGGATCCGGGCGCACGGTCATCAGTTCGTAGCCGTACTTGGCGCACAGGTCGGCCGGCGCTTCCTTCGACGCCACGAGCACCATGCCGGCGGCATCCCCCGCCACGGCCCCCGCGCCGCAGATCTTCGCCGCCGCGCCGGCCGTTTCCACTTCGGAAACGAAGTCCGCCACGCGCCCCGGCACCACGCCGATGTCGTTCAACAGCCGGTGGTTCTCGCGCATCGTCTTCTGGAACGCCTTGAGATCGTCGCGCAGCAGCGCCTTTTGCATGTGGTCCGCCGTGGCTTCGAACGAATCCCACAACGGGCTCTTCGGGCCGATGCGCTTCGCGACCGCGGCCACCGCCTCGCCCGTCGTGCTCCCCGGCGTGCCCGTGTTCACGATGTACAGCGGCACCCGCGGCAGCGGCAGTTCCTGCGCCTCGCCGTTCTGGAACCGCACGCAGCCGCCGTGCATGGACACGTACGTGTCCAGCCCGCTGGCCTTCCCGTGCTGCATGTTTTCCACTTCGAGGCTGTAGCGGCTGTACCACTCCGGCCGGAAATCCACGCGGTAGTAGTGCCCCAGGCCCCGCAGCACGCTCAAAATCGTCGCCGCCGAAGACCCCATCCCGCACCCGATCGGGATGTTCGAATTCAGCCGCACGTTCACCCCGCCCCCCATCTTCAGGTGCAGCCCGTCCAGCACCGTCACGAACGCGTACTGGAACAGATCCACCGGCTTGCGCACCACCTCGCGGATCGGCATGCGCCCCGCCAAAAACTCTTCGTAGTTGCGCTCCACGCGCCCATGGAAATCCCGCAGCGCCCGCAGCGTGAAGGACTCCTTCTGTGCCTGCAGGTTGGGCAGGTCGAACGACACCGTCTCGTCCGCCCCTTCCATCGTGATGAAGGCCTGGGCGTTGCGGTTGACCGCCATCGCGAGCGCCGGCCGCCCGTAGACCACCGCATGCTCGCCGGTCAGGATCAATTTGCCTGGTGCGACTGCTTTCATAACCAATTAAACAATCTACGCCTTCCCCGGCCCGTTGTAAAGCGCTCCAACCCCCGTTTGCGGGTTCCCCCGCGCGGCGCCCTCTGCTAGGATGCTTGCCGATGAACCGCCGAAAACCCTTCGACAAAGGCCAGTGGCAGGTCGCCCGCGAGCGCTTCCACATCGCCGATTACGCCCCGCCGGCGCCCGACGCCGGCGCGCACCCCCTCGGCGCGCTCATCCCCGAAGTCTTCAAGAACATGAAGCTCGACGCCCACGCCCAGGTCGCGCAAATCGCCGCCGCCTGGCCGGAACTCGTCGGCCCCCAGCTCGCCGCCAACACCCGCCCCGCCCACCTCGAAAACAAGATCCTCGCCGTATTCGTCTCCCATCCCGCCTGGATCATGGAACTGCGCGGCGCCATGACCGCCGAGATCCTCGCCCGCCTCCAGGCCCGGTTCGGCAAAACCGAAATCAAAAACCTCCGTTTCGCCATCGACCCCGAGCCCCCCGCCCGCCGCTGACCATGCTCCCCGGCGCGCTCCATTGCGGCTCGAGATTTTTCCACACCGTGGAAAACTTTTTTCCACGGTGTGGAAAAATCGGCCAAAGTTTTTACGTAGCGTGGAAAAATCGCCCAAAGTTTTTACGTAGCGTGGAAAAATCTCCTTCTCCGCTCGAGCCGCGATTCCCCGCATGGGGGGCATGGCTGTTCGTCCGCCAATTCTTAATTTTTCATTCTTCATTCTTGATTGTTTCTTCCGCCGCCGCGGGCTGGGTCGAGCGCACGCCCTCCAACGTCGTGCTCAACCTCACGCTCTTCAACCTGCCCGACCCCTCCCGGACCGACCCCTCCACCCGCGCCGAACTCGCCGTCCAGCGCGAATTCCTGCGCATCGCCCCCGACCTGCTCCGCGCCCGCCAGGCCGCCGAACCCGGCCGCTACGGCGGACTCGACCTGGCCCGCCTCGATCTCCGCCTCCACCGCTTTTCCGGCATCCAGGTCGAAGGCGTCGAAAGCACGCTGCTGGCCATCGCCGGCAACGTCGCCCCCGACGTGCTCTACGTCAATTTCCGCCAGTCGGACACCTACATCCAGCAGGGCTTCCTGTATCCCCTCGACCGGCCCGAAGACGGCTACTTTTCCGCGCTGGCGCCCGAGGAAATCGCCCGCCGCCTGCATCCGAAGATCGAACCCGTCGTTCGCCGCAAGGGCCCCGATGGCCGCGCGCACGTCTGGGCCCTGCCCGGCGGGCCGCCCCTCGGTCGCGTCGTGCTTTACCGCCGCGACCTCTTCGACGCCGCCGGCGTCCCGCCGCCCAAGCCCGACTGGACCTGGGCCGATTTCTACGACGCTTGCCGCCGGGTGGCCGATCCCGCCCGCGGCATCTACGGCCTCGGACTGTCGCGCGGCAAGGACGAGTCGTATCTCTGGATGCCGTTCCTCTGGGGCGCGGGCAGCGAAGCGCTCGCCTTCGACGAAACCGAAAACCGCTGGCGCGCCGTCTTCGATACCCCGCCGGCCGCCGAAGCCCTCGATTTCTACGTCCGCCTCACCACCGAGCCGTGGACCGACGCCGGCGGCCGCCCCCGCCGCGGCTACGTCGTGAAGGACGTCGCCGAATCGAACCTCAAATGGCAACGCGGCCAGCTCGGCATGCGGTTCGCCTACATCGACGAAAAACTGTTCGCCACCCTCAATCCCGACGTCACCGGCATGGCCCCGCTGCCGATCGGTCCCGCCGCGCGCGGCACCGAAATCAACGCGCGCATGATGGGCCTCTTCGCCGGCGTCACCAATCCGCTCATTCGCGACGCCGCGTGGGAATACGTCCGCTTCCAGAACTCCCCCGAGGCCGACGGCGTCCGCGTGAAGAACCTCGTCGAAGGCGGCCTGGGCCGCTTCCTGCATCCCGACCGGCTCCGCGCCCACGGCTACGGCTCCGTCGCCGCCACCATTCCCGCCGAGTGGCGCGATTGCCTGTCCATCGCGCTCGCCGACGGCCATCCCGAACCCTACGGCCGCAACGCCAACGTCATCTACGACATCCTCACCGTGCCCATCCGCCGCGCCGAGGAACTCTCCCTCTCCGGCCATCTTTCCGGCGATCCCGCCGAGCGCCGCGCCCAGTTGCTCGACCTGCTGCGCGACGCCCGCAAGAAAGCCGACGCCGACATGCTCGGCATCGTCCCGCCGGGCGAACTCCGCGTCCGTCGCGCCGCCGCCGGCGCCCTGCTGCTGGCCCTCGTCGCGAGCGTCGTTTGGGCTCTTCGTCAAATGGTCCGAATCTTTCTGCCAAAAAAGGTAGGGACGGCGCGCCGCGCCGTCCGCCTGAAACGACCGCGCCACATGCTACCGTTGGCCCTGTTGTTGCTGCCCGCCGCCGCCACGATTCTGCTCTGGGGCTACGTGCCCCTCTTCCGCGGCGCGGCGATGGCCTTTTTCGACTACCGCATTTTCGGCACGTCGACGTGGGTCTTCCTCGACAATTTCGCCAACCTCCTTTGGGATCCGGACTGGTGGCGCGCGCTGCTGACCTCCGCCCGCTATTCGTTCCTCGTCATTTCGCTGACGTTCCTCCCGCCCGTCCTGCTGGCCATCCTCTTACAGGAAGTTCCGCGCGGAAAAATCCTTTTCCGGGTGATCTTCTATCTGCCCGCCTCCATCACCGGCCTCGTCGTCATCCTGCTCTGGAAGACGTTCTACGAGCCGTCCGAAGCCGGCCTGGTCAACCGCCTCGTCATGCAAATCCCCGCGATCGGGTGGCTGCTTCTTTCGTTGGCCGCGCTGGCGATCGCGATTCATCTGGCGCGGCGCCTGTTGAACCACAATTTGTGGAAACCCGCGCTCTTCGTGCTCGCCGCCGGGCTGCTGCTCGCCGTCGCTCCGCTGGGTCCCCTGTGCGAGATTTGGCGCACGGCCCACCCTGCAATTGTTTGCAAACAATTGCATTTTCTCATGGCCACGCTGCCCGAACCGGTCCGCTGGCTTGACGACTCGCGCACAGCGCTGTTTTCCTGCGTCCTGCCGATGCTCTGGGCCGGCATGGGCCCGGGCTGCCTCATTTATCTCGCCGCGCTCAAAGGCATCCCCGACGACCTCTACGAAGCCGCCGACATCGATGGCGCGACCTTCACCGACAAGATCCTGTTCGTGATCGTCCCCACCTTGCGCCCGTTGCTCGTCATCAATTTCGTCGGCGTCTTCATCGCCTCGTGGCAGGCCGAAGCCAACGTCCTCGCCATGACCGCCGGCGGCGCCGGCACGGAAGTCGCCGGCCTGCACATTTTCTACAAGGCCTTCATCTTCCTGCGCCTCGGTCCCGCCACCGCCGCCGCCTGGATGCTCGGATGCCTGCTGGTCGGCTTCACGCTCTACCAGCTCCGCATCCTCTCCCGCGTCGAGTTCCGCGCCAACCGCGAAGACGCGTAGCCGCGCTTCACTTCTCCCGGCCCTTCAGAAATTCCTTCTGCAACTTGGCGATCTGCTTCCAGCGCGTCTTTTCCGCCAGTTGCGCGCCCAGGTCGCGCTTCTGGGCCTGGTAGGTCTGCTCGCGCATCAGCCGCAGATAGTGCTCGAAACGCCGAAAGTCCAGGCGGCCGTCGCCCAGCGCCGCCTGCACCGCGCAGCCGGGTTCGCCTTCGTGCCGGCAATCCCGGAAGCGACACTGCGCCGCCAATTCCGCCACTTCGGGAAAAACGGAATCGAGATCGCCGGCCGCATCCCAGGGCTGGAATTCCCGCAGGCCCGCGGTGTCGATCAGCAGGCCGCCGGACGGCAACCGGAACAGCTCGCGCCGCGTCGTGGTGTGGCGTCCGCGCGCGTCGCTCTCGCGCACGGCGCCCACGTCTTGCCGCGCTTCGCCCAGCAGCGCGTTGACCAGCGCGGACTTGCCGACGCCCGACGGCCCCAGCAGCACGCCCGTCCGGCCGCCGGCCAGCCACGGACGCAGATCGTCCACGCCCCAGCCTTCGATCGCGCTGACCGCCGCCACCGGCACGTCCGGCACCGCGGACTGCGCCTCGCGCAGCCGCGCGGCGACGTCGTCGCACAGATCGGCTTTGTTCAGCACCGCGACGGCTTCGGCTCCGCCGGCGCGCACCAGCGCCAGCGCGCGTTCCAGGCGCGCCAAGCTGAAACCGCGCCCCGCGTCCAGCGCGCCGACCAGAAACGCGACGTCGACGTTCGCCGCCAGTACCTGCGCGCGGGTCGCCCGCCCGGCATCTTGGCGGGCCAGACAAGTGCGCCGCGGCAAGACCGCCGCGATGCCCGCGCGGTCGCAGGTCGGCCGCGGATCGACCGCCGTCCAATCGCCGACGGCGGGCACGTCCGTTTCGCCGGCATCGACGGCGTAACGGAAGCGGCCGGTCGGTTCCGCCGAACGCGCGACCGTTTCCATCTGGATTTCGCAAGCGCCGCGATCCTGGCGGATCACGCGCGCCGGCTGCAGCCCGTCCGCCGCGTGCGGCGCGAACGCCGCCGCCCAATCGTCGTCCCAACCCCAGTCGCGCAGGTTCATGGCTGCACCTCCGGAAGCGCAGACGCACCGATTCGGTCCAGCGGGAACGGCGGACGCGCCAGCGGCCGCAAAGCCATCGAGACCAGCAGCACCTCGTTGTCGTCGCCCGCGATGCGGTTCAGGCGGATCATGCCGCAGCGCCGGCAGCGGTGCACGAGGGACCACTCGCCGTTGGGTTGGATGCCGATGGCGATCGGCTCCATCGGCCCGCGGCAAGCCGAGCGGCGGTCGCCGGTCGCCAGATCGACGTGCAGGCTCCACAGGCAATGCGGACAGTGATTGCGGTGGACCGTCCCCGGCGCAGTGCCGGGAATGGCGCGGTTGCAATGGGTACACAGAAAGGCCGTGCCGGGAAGTCCGGCGTCCGGCGGAAAAACTCTCGTCATGGGAATCATGCTCCAACAAAACAGGGGGGGACAGGAAACAAGCGCACCGGGCCGGATCCCGAAAAGGGGATCGGCCGCTGCCTGCGGGAACCCGGGCCTAGGTTGGAATCCGTCGCAAAGCGACTAGACGGCCGGCATTTCGCAGGGGAGCGTTTGCACATTCAGATTGGAGCGAACTGCACGCATTTTTTATCCCTGTCATCACTGACGATGGACGAACGCTATCCCATCCCCCGTTTTCCGTCAACTCCTGCCTCCCGGCCGTAAATGAACGAAAGTTCAGTATTGAAAAGCGCGGGCCGATCGGGCATGGTCGAACCATGCCGGCAGACGACCACTCCAATCCTGCCCTGCAACGGGCCTTCGACCACGTGCGGCTCACGGGTCGGCACCTGTTCCTGACGGGCAAGGCGGGCACCGGCAAAACCACCTTCCTGCACTCGCTGAAGGAACGCCTGCCCAAGCAGATGGTCGTCGTGGCGCCGACCGGCGTCGCCGCCATCAACGCGGGCGGCGTCACGCTCCACTCGTTCTTCCAGCTCCCGTTCGGACCGCTCGCCGGCCGCGAAAACGAGCCGCCGCATTTCCGTTTTTCCCGCGACAAGATCGCCATGATCCGCGGCATGGACCTGCTCGTCATCGACGAAATCAGCATGGTGCGGGCCGACCTCCTCGACGCCGTCGACGGCGTCCTCCGCCGCTACCGCGACCGCCGCAAGCCGTTCGGCGGCGTCCAGCTCCTGCTGATCGGCGACCTGCAGCAGCTTTCGCCCGTCGTGAAGAACAACGAATGGGAGCTGCTGCGCGACCTCTACGACACGCCCTACTTCTTCGGCAGCCGCGCCCTCCGCGAAACCGACTACGCCTGCATCGAGCTCGACCGGGTCTACCGCCAGCAGGACGGCCGCTTCCTCGATCTCCTCAACCAGGTGCGCAACAACCGCCTGTCTCCCGAAGCCCTCGCCGAGCTCAACCGCCGCCACGTGCCGGACTTTTCGCCCGCCGACGCCGAAGGCTACGTCACGCTGTGCACCCACAACGCGCAGGCCCAACGCCTCAACGATTCCAAGCTCCGCGAAATCGCCGCCCCCGCCGTCCGTTTCGCCGCCGACATCCACGGCACCTTTCCCGAGCTGGCCTATCCCGTCGATCCGCAGATCGAACTCAAGGTCGGCGCGCAAGTGATGTTCGTCAAAAACGACCCCTCGCCCGACAAGCGCTTCTTCAACGGCAAGATCGGGCGCGTCGCCGCCATCAACGGCACCTCCGTCCGCGTCCGCTGCCCCGGCGATCCCGCCGATCTTTCCGTCGAACCCATGCAGTGGGACAACGTCAAATACGCCATCGATCCCGGAACCAACCGGATCGCCGAAACCGTCGAAGGCACCTTCAAGCAGATTCCCCTCAAGCTCGCCTGGGCCATCACCATCCACAAAAGCCAAGGCCTCACCTTCGAGCGCGCCATCGTGGAGGCCGACGCCTCCTTCGCCCACGGCCAGGTCTACGTCGCCCTCTCCCGCTGCAAAACGCTCGAAGGCCTCGTCCTGCGCACCCCCCTGCGTCCGGGCAACATCATCGTCGATCCCGCCGTCGCCGACTACGTCCGCCAAATCGCCGCGCGCCAGCCCGACGCCGACCGCTTCGCCCGCGACCGCCTGACCTATCAGCGCGAACTCCTCGTCGATCTGTTCAGTTTCCACCGCCTGCGCTACCAGCTCAACGCCCTGCTGGAATGGACCGACCTCAACCGCGGCAGCGTCCTGCCCGGCCTCGTCGAGCTTTTCGGCCGGCTGCACGATGTCGCCCGCACCGACCTCGTGACCGTCGGCGACAAGTTCCTGTTGCAGATCGACCGGCTGCTGGCGGACCACCCCGACGCCGAAACCAACCCCGCCCTCCGCGAGCGCCTGCAAAAAGCCGCCGGCTATTTCGAGGACAAGCTGCTCAACGGCATCCTCGACTCCCTCGCCGACGCCGACTGCGAACTCGACAACCAGGCTCTCCGCCGCCAGCTCCTGAACGCCAAGGAAAAGGCCGAGACCGAAGCGCGCATCAAACTCGCCGGCATCCGGGCCTGCGCCGGCGGGTTCGACGTCCAAACCTTCCTCGCCGCCCGTTCCGCCGCCACTCTCGACGTGCCCGCCACCGCCAAGAAATCCAAGGCCCGCCGCAAGGGCAAGGCTGCCGACGGCGCCATCGACGTCGCCGCCGCTCCGGCGAATCCCGTCCTCTTCGAGGCTTTGCGCGCCTGGCGCACCGAACAGGCCGCCGCGCAAAAAGTGCCCGCCTATCACCTCTTCTCCCAAAAGACCCTCTACGCCCTCGCCGCCGCCGCGCCCAAAACGCCGGCCGAACTGTCCGAAATCCACGGCATCGGCCCCAAAAAGCTCGTTCAATACGGCGCCGTCCTCCTCGAACTCGTCCGGCATAACGCCTGAGCGCCCGCACTTCCCCCGCCCCCCCCTCTTTGCTAGGATGCCGGCGATGAATGCATTTGGTTTCAGACCCCCATCACCTTGCGTGATGGGTGAATCAGGTCGGGAATCGACGGCGCAAGCGCAGCCGACCTTCTTCACCCGCGGCGCAAGGCCGCGGGGGTCCCGGGCGGGGAGGCCTTGATCCATGCCCATTCTCTCCCGCATCGGCCGCAAATCGCCGAAAGCGCGCCTGTTGATCGCCGCGATCTACGCGGCGCTCGGGCTCGGTGCGCTCGCCATGCTCTATCCCTTGGGCCTGATGGTCGCCGGCTCGACCAAATCCATCGCCGACCAGCGCGACAACCTCCTGGCGCCCCGTTTCCTCGTCTCCGACGAAGCGCTCTGGCAAAAACATCTCGAGGCGCTGTTCAACGAATCGATGGATGCCCTCAACGTCGCGTTCGATTCCGACTATGCCTCGTTCGAAGACATTCCCTTGCCGCCCGCCGACGGACCCGGTTCCGAACTCCTCCCGCTCTGGCGCGAATTTCTCGCATCCGGCGCGTTGCCGCCCGCAGCCATCGCCCTCGGTCACTACTGGGCTCCGCAAGCCGGCGCCTTTCCCGTCCAGCTCCGCGAATTCCGCCGGCGCCTCCGCGAAAAATACGGCACGCTCGACGCGCTCAACGCCGCGCTCGGCACGGCGTTCGACGCCTGGTACGTCGTCTTCATCCAGCCCCCCGCCTATCTCTTTCCCCACGCCGTGCCCGGCGCCACGCCGCTGGCCGACGCCTTCGACGATTTCAAACTGACCGCGCCCGACTGGTGCCAAACCGTCCTCTCGCCCGAAGGCTTCTTCCGCAAGCTCTACCTCAAGCCGCGCTATTCAAAGGATATCGCGGCCTACAACGCCGCCCACGGCACCGCCTACGGGTCGTATGCCGCGATTCCCCTCGCCCGCGAATTTCCCGCCGACGCCGCCCCGCTCGAACAGGAGGAGTGGCGCGACTTCACCCAAAACACCCTCTCGCCCCTCTGGCTGAAGGATGGGGTCCTCGACACCCCCGAAACGTGTTTTCGCGACTGGATCGTCGCGAAAAAGGGGGCAGAGGTCAGAGGTCAGAGGTCAGAAAAGTCCATCGACGCAATCCGGCTTCCGCAATTGGCCTACCACGCCGCGCTGTTCCGCGAGCACCAGGCGGAGATCCGCCGCGAGTTCCTCTTGCGCAACTACCGGACCGTGCTCGACCACGTGCTGTTCCACGGGCGCGGCATCGTGAACACGGTCGTCTACTGCACGCTCGCCGTGCTGCTGGCCTTGCTGGTCAATCCCCTCGCCGCCTACGCCCTCAGCCGCTTCAAGCCTTCCGCCGGGCCGCAGATCCTGCTGTTCCTGATGCTGACGATGGCGTTTCCGCACATGGTCACGCAGATCCCCGTTTTCGTCCTCCTGCGCGAACTCGGGCTGCTCAACACCTTCGCCGCGCTGCTGCTGCCCGGCATGGCCAGCGGCTACTCGATCTTCCTCCTCAAGGGCTTCTTCGACTCCCTCCCGCGCGACCTCTACGAATCCGCCCAGCTCGACGGCGCGGGCGAGTGGACGCTGTTCTGGCACATCACCATGCGCCTCTCCACGCCGATCCTCTCCGTCATCGCGCTGCAGGCCTTCAGCGTCGCCTACGCCAATTTCATGTACGCCCTGCTCATCTGCCAGGATCCCAAGATGTGGACGCTGATGGTCTGGCTCTACCAGCTCCAGCAGCGCTCCGGCCCCGGCGTCGT
>CALMNW010000027.1 GCA_937872095.1 uncultured Verrucomicrobiota bacterium | reverse complement strand
GAGCCGTGCATGACGAGCGGGAAGCCGGGCAGCAGCTTCTGGATCTTCTCGAGGATGTCGAAGCGCAGCTTCTGGTCGCCCTTGAACTTGAACGCGCCGTGGGAGGTGCCGATCGCGCAGGCGAGGCTGTCGCAGCCGGTGGCCTTGACGAAGGCCTCGGCCTCTTCCGGCTGGGTATAGACGTGCTCGGCGGCCACGACGTCTTCTTCGATGCCCTTCAGCTGGCCGATTTCGGCTTCGACGACGATGCCCTTGGCGTGGGCGGCTTCGACGACGCGCTTGGTGATTTCGACGTTCTTCTCGAACGGCTCGGCGGAGGCATCGATCATCACGGACGAATAGCCCGATTTGATGCAATCCATGCAGGTGGCTTCGTCGCCGTGGTCGAGGTGGATGGCGAAGACGGCTTCGGGGAAGATTTCGTTCGCGGTCTTCATCATGGCTTCGAGCATGAGCTTGTGGGTGTAGCTCCGCGCGCCCTTCGAGAGCTGCACGATGAACGGCGCCTTGCTGTCCACGTTGCCCTTGAACAGACCCATGGTCTGCTCGAGGTTGTTGATGTTGTAGGCGCCGATGGCGTACTTGCCGTAGGCGTGCGCGAAGAGTTCTTTGGTGGTGACGATCATGGGGGGCTCCTGGGGTTTCTTTTCTACATCAGTTCTTCGGCCATCGGATCCGCGTCCTCCGCGGGCTGGCCTTCGGCATCTTCGTCGCCGGCGTCTTCCGTTTCGTCGGCGGTGCGCTGCAGATCGGTGAAGCGTTCGGGCGCGAGCAGGGCGGCCTGCCAGTCGCGGAACAGGCTTTGGCCGCGGCGGTTGCGGATGGCGGAAGCGATTTCCGTCTGATACGAATCGAAGGTGGCCGGATCGGGCGGCGTGCGGGTCCGCAGATACGCCACGACCAGGCCGTCGCCGGCCGGCACGGGGTCGGCCACTTCGCCCTGGTTGTAGCTCACCACGGCTTGCACGAGCGCCTGGACGATTTCGTTCGTCGAGGACGATCCGGAAAGCCCGGAGAACGGTTCCGCGGCGACGGCCTTCGCGCCGACGCCGGCCACGGCCTTTTCGAAGGTCTCGCCCGCGGCGAGCCCGGCGGTCGCGGCTTCCTGGATTTTCTGGCCCTTGGCCGCCATGGCTTCCGCCACGGCCTTTTCCTTGGCGAGGGCCATGGCGCGGTCCTTGGCTTCGGCGAAGTCCGGCACGCGCGGCTCATGGGTCTTTTCGAGATACAGCACGTAGACGTTTTCCTCGCCGGCGATCGGCGCGCTCACGCGGTCGAAGGAATTCGGAGCCAGTTCGAACGCGGCCGCCGCCAGCGCGGCGCCGCCGTCCGCCAGGGGCACTTCGAAGCGCGAGAAGGGCGCCAGCTTCTTCGCCTTGCGCCCGGTCTTCGCGACTTCGTCGACGAATTCGGGCACGGTTCCGTCGCGGTCGGGGATGGCGTGGAAGGACAGTTCCGTGGCCGCGGCATCCGCCTTTTCCGCCGCCGCCGCCAGACGCAGGGCCGCCACGATTCCGTCGCGCACCTCGTCGAGATCGGCGACGACCTCGCGCGGCTGGCCGTTCGTGTCGGTTTCCGTCGAGGTGTAGTCCTCGATGTGCAGTTCGTAGTAGTCCTGGACGTCTTCGTCGGGAATGTCCAGGTTTTCGTCCAGATAGTCGGCGATGGGGAAGGCGGCGTAGGAAATCTCGCGCTGCTCGGGAATGGCGAAGGCTTCGGGATCGGCGTCGTAGAGCGCCCGGGCGTCCGCCTCCGCGACCTCGACGTCCTGCTCGACGTCGGCGGGGCCGACGGCGACGTATTCGACGTCGAAGGTGTCCAGCAAGGTGTCGAAGGTCCGGCGGACTTCGAGCGGGGTGACCTGGGCCTGCCGCCCGATCAGGCTGGCGAGCTTCTGGATCTGGATTTCCTCGCGGAGATGCTGCTCGAACTGGCTGGTCGAGAAGCCCAGCGGGCGGATCACGTTTTGCACGAAGACCTGGTAGCGCTGCGGATTGTAGGCGCCGTTCGTCTCGGAAAAGTTGGACCGGATGACGTCGACCAGCTCCTGGTCCGTGGCGACGATGCCCAGCTTGGCCGTTTCGCGCAAGGTGGCCAGCCGCTGCCAGGAAAGCTTGCGCAGCACCGCGTCGGATTCCTTCGTGGATTGGATGTCCCGGCCCAGCGCCAGCGCCCGCGCCAGATACGTGCTTAGGTAAGCCGAGCGATATTCCCCGTGGGAAACGGGCTGGCCGTCCAGCAGGCCGGCCGCGTTCGCCTGTTCGGCCTTGTCCAGATCCGAAGGCCAGACCATGCCCCAGATGACGAACGAAAAGACGATGATCACCAGGAACGTGCCCCACAGCAGGCGCGACTGGATCAGCTTGTGGAACTTCGAAATCATCATGGTCATCGTGGACTCTCTTTCCTTACAGGCATGAAAAACGCGATCCCGCCGGAACAAACCCGGGCGGAACACGTTGGGGCAGGAGAATACGGACCGGAGCCCCGCCGGGCAAGCGTGAATTTCAGGAGGAAAAACGTTTCGCCGCTTTCGGGGATTGCGTTTTTCCCGCGATCCTGTACTTTCTCCCATTTGTTTGCCGTTGGGAAAACGGCGCGCATCGCACGTGAAACTGCCGTTTACATATAAAATGCTCCAGGACTGGGGGGGAACCGTCACCTTCCGGGACGGGCGGACGCTGTTCGAACGCGGCCTGGTGCTGGATGCCACGGCCGACGCCGAACGCATGCAGGGCACGATTTCCTGGGGCAGCCGGTCGATCAAGACCGCCGCGAAAATCCTGCCGGACCATTCCTGCGAAAACCAATGTCCCTGCCGCGACAACGTCGAGCGCGGCATCATCTGCGCGCACGTCATTGCCCTGGGGCTGGCGCTGCTGGCGCGCAGCACCGACCCCGAACGCGAGCGCAAGCTGCAGGAAGAAGAACGCCGCGCCCGGCATCTGCGGCAGGTCGAAGCCCAGGCGTTTTTCAAGCGCGCCGAACCGGGCACGCCCGGCGCGCTGAACTGCGCGTTGCTGCTGGGGCTGCCCCGCGGCTGGCGCGAATCCGCCTTGGCGGGCAAGATTCCCGTGCGGACTTTTTTGGAATACCACGGGGCGAAGCATCCCGTCGGCGAAGTGCCCCGCGACGCCGTCCTGGGCCTGACGCCCCAGGACGAAGCCGTTCTGTTCGTGTTGGAGGAAATCGCGGGCGGAACCCTCCCCGACGAACTGCCCCTCGGCACGGAAGACTTCGTCAATCTGCTCTCCCTCTATCCGGGCCGATCGCTGTGGGAAGAGGGCGGCCGCGAACTCGCGGTCAACGCCAGCCACGTGTCGAGCGTGCTCCGCGTGGATCTCGACCACGAAAACGGCGAACTGCTGCTGGTGGCGCATACCGAGCTGCCGTTCATGCGCGGCGCCGAGTTCCCGACCTATCTGGTGGCGGGCAAGAAGGGGTGGGTCTTCGGCGGCGGCCACTTCTGGCCGCTGGAAAAACTCCTGCCCATGCCCCTGTGGGAAATCTACAAGCGCCAGGTCGTCGTGCCCCGCGCGGACGTGCCGCGCTTCCTGCGCGAGGAAATGCCCCGCCTGGCCGCCCATCTCCGCGTCGAGGCGGAAGTGGAACCCGACGTTTTCAGCTTCGAGCCCGAAACCCCCGAAATGCGGCTCGAAGTGCGCGGCAGCCCCGCCAGCCTCGCCGTGCGCCTCGTGGCCGTCTACGGCGACGTCGAACTCGTCGCCGCGCAATCCTCGGCCCGGGGTTCCTTCGCGCATCCCGATCCGGAAGACATCCTCCGCTATACCGTGCGCGATCTGCCCGCCGAACAGCAGGCCCTGGCCGCGCTGCACCGCTTCGGCCTGTCCGGCCGCACCGGCGCGGACCTGAACGACATCGTCGGCACCCGCGAAGTGCTGAACTTCCTCGGCAGCGCCGTTCCCGCGCTGCGCCGGAAGGGCTGGCGCGTCGTCTGGGACGGCCGCATCCGCGCGACCATGGAAAACGCCGTCTTCGCCACCCCCGTCGTCCGCATCGATCCCGAAAACGGCGCCGACGGCTGGTTCGACGTGCGCTTCGACTACGACGCCGGCGAAATCGGCGGACTCTCCGGCGCCGACATCCAGCGCGCCCTCCTCAAGGGCGACGCCTACGTCGAACATCAGGGCAAGACCATCCTGCTGGATGCCGACGCCATCCGCGCCCTGCAGAGCGTCTTCGCCGATTGCGCCTCGGGCGAGGGGCGGAAGCCCGGCAGTTTCCGCCTCGCCCCCGTCTACGCCGCCTACGCCGCCAGCGCCCTCCAGGCCCTCGACGGCGTGGACGTCGAAGCCCCGCCCGCCTGGATCCAGGGCGCCGCCCAGCGCAACCGCCTGGAACCGATGGAACTCGAACCCCTCGATCCCGCCTTCGAGCGCCTGCTGCGCCCGTACCAGAAGGACGGCGTCCGCTGGTTCCGCTTCCTGCAGCGCAACCGGTTCGGCGGCATCCTCGCCGACGAAATGGGGCTCGGCAAAACCCTTCAGGCTCTGGTCTGGCTCACGATGGCCGGCGCGGAACGTCCCGGCGAATCCCGCAAGCCGTCGCTCATCGTCTGTCCCACCAGCCTTGTCGACAACTGGGCCGCCGAAGCCGCGCGTTTCACGCCGTGGCTCAAAGTCGGCACCATGACCGGCGCCGATCGCCACGCCCGCTGGAAAGACCTCCAGAGCCTCGACGTCGTCGTCACCTCCTACGCCCTCATGCGGCGCGACGTCGACCTCTACGAGCCCATCGAATTCATGTCCGTCATCCTCGACGAAGCCCAGCACATCAAGAACCAGTCCACGCAGAACGCGCAGGCCGCCAAGCGCCTGCGCGCCGAGCACCGCTTCGTCCTCACCGGCACGCCCATCGAAAACGGCGTCTCCGACCTGTGGAGCATCATGGACTTCCTGATGCCGGGCTATCTCGGCAGCCACGAATCCTTCCGCGCCAACATCGAGCTGCCCATCGCGCAGGGCGGGCCGGAAGGGGAGTTGGCGCAGTGGAAAATCCGCCGCAAATTGCGGCCGTTCCTCCTGCGCCGCATGAAAAAGGACGTCGCCAAGGAACTGCCCCCCAAGATCGAGCGCATCGCCGCCTGCGCCCTCAGCTCCGACCAGAAAAAAGTCTACGCCGCCTTGCTCGAGGATTCCCGCCGCAAGATCGCCGAACTCGTCGCCGCGCAGGGCTTCCAGCGCTCCAAGTTCGAGATTCTCAACACCCTCCTGCGCCTGCGCCAGACCTGCTGCCATCTCGACCTGCTCAAGCTGCCCGGCCTCGAATCGAAGGATCCGTCCTCCAAGATGGACCTCTTCTTCGAACTCCTCGACGAAGCGATGGATGCCGGCCACCGCGTGCTCGTCTTCAGCCAGTTCGTCTCCATGCTGACCATCCTGCGCAAGGAACTCGGCCGCCGCAACCTGCGTTACTGCTACCTCGACGGCGCCACCCAGGAACGCCTCAAGATCGTCCAGGAATTCAACCGCGACGCCTCCATCCCGCTTTTCCTCATCAGCCTGAAGGCCGGCGGCACCGGCCTCAACCTCACCGGCGCCGACATGGTCATCCACTACGACCCCTGGTGGAACCCCGCCGTCGAAAACCAGGCCACCGACCGCGCCTACCGCATCGGCCAGAAGCGCACCGTCTACAGCGTCAAGCTCATCGCCCAGGATTCCATCGAAGAACGCGTCCTTGCCCTCCAGCGCAAGAAACAGAAGCTCTACAACGCCACCCTCGAAGACGGCGACGACGCCGGCGACGTCCACAACCTCACCTGGGACGACGTCCAGGAACTCCTCGCGCTCTAACCGGCCCGCCGCTCGCCGCGCGTTTTATCGCGGCTTGCCGCGCCGCGCATGTGTTGGCAGAGGTTTCGTCATTCTTTTGGTTTTGAAATCCGTGCAGCCAGCAGAATGCTGCCGAGCCATGCGATGGCAAACGGCAGATACAGAAGTTTACGGACAAAGTCGTTTGCAATGCTTGCGGTGCAGAAGTGCCGCGCGACGAAAATAACGGCAGTCATGGAAAGCCAAGAGGCAAAGAAAATGCCGTTTAGATAGATCGCACGCTTACTGCCTTTGAACATGATCATCATGTGCGCATCCTTCTCCTCTTTATAATTTGCCGGATCAGAATGGCTGCGCCTATGTACCATGCCAATTGAATGACGACCATAGCGATTGTTTCGGCGATAGCGCCATTGAAACCAGTCAACTCTATCAAGTAGTTTAGAAACATGGTGGGGAGCATCAAGGCGTAGCCGACAAAGGCCAAAAGATTCCATTCTCCGGTAGTTTCCATTTCGGCAAGGCCGGAAAATAATGCATAAAATCCGCAAAGTGAGAGTACGATTCCGCAGATCGCTCCGCTCAATATTGCTCGTTTCATTTTTCGGACCTTCGTATATGCCTTGCCCTTCTGATTATGCTGAAGGTCAGAGCTAACAGAGCTGCGGATGCGATAATGGCAACAGAGAAGAGGATGGCCAGAAATACCCACGCGTTTTGCGGAGGATACGTGAGAATCGATGGCGGGGGAGGGTCGCCCGGCATCTGAAGATTGGCGTATGACAGATATGGGGCCAAACTGGCGATTCCGGCAATCAGGGGGGGCATTAATTTGCCGCAGTTAGATTTCATTTCATCATCCGAATGTCACGGGTTAGGGACCCGACACCTTGTGGCGGGCGCCCTGGCCCCGACTGTTGGAGTCATTTTTCCCTTGTTTCTTCCAAGGAAGCGGTAGCCTCTTGGATGATTTGGCCAATAGCGGTGTCCCTTTTCACATAAAAATCATTTTGCTTATCGGTTGGAGCCAGTGGTTGCCGGGGATATGCTTGGCGATAGACTGCAATTTTACGCAAGACGTCCTGCATTTGTTCGTGCGTAGACGTGGTATATGGAGACTTTATCCATACCCCCAGGTTCCACGTGTTGACATCAAGCAAATCCTCCAAAAATGGGATGGCCTTAGCGGTATCACCATCGTGAAGCATATTGAGGGTTGCAACGGTGGCGGCGGCATAAAAACTGGCATCTTTGGGGTCTGTCGTGGCGCGTCTACAAAAATAACCTGCATAGAATGCCGCGCCGAGGAGGATTATCGCAACGATGGCGGCAATTATCTTCTTCATTCGTATGTTCCTGTATTTACTCCACATCAGTGTTCAGGCTGTGGCGATTTGTCGCCGATAGTCTGGAACGCCTTGTCTGCTCTTGTGTTTGTTTGGGAAGTCGTAGCCCTCGCCAGAGCATGTAGCCGCCGTAGATGAGGAACACCATTCCGAGCAATCCGGGAAACTCTGCCAACCGGCCGGATGCCATGCCGGTCAGTAAAAAGATGACGCCGGCAACCAAAAGGAATGAGGCCTGCACGTACGTGTTCTTCCTCATGTTTCCCATCACGTTCTTGCCTACCGGCGAGAACTGGATGTTCTGATCTATGAGCGCAATCACGTTCGACGCGTCCATCTCGCACCGATCGCGGCAGGCGAGGCCCTTGCCCATGTCCACCGCGCATTCCCGACAGACTCCTTTGCCACATGACTTGCATATGCCTACGGCATCGCGATCATCGTGATTGAAGCATTTCATTTCTCATCCTCTTGCCGATGTGCTATAGGCCACTGTCTCCATTTGCCGGGGAAAAGCCGGCTTTCCGGTCAAAAGGGTAGGTAGCGGGAGAGGATTTAGCAAGTGGATAAAATTTTTCGCTAAGGCATTGGGGACCGCTAGCGTCGGCGGGCAAAAATACAAGCGACAGGGGCTCTGGAAAGACATTTTCTAGATGTTTTCGTTCCCTGAAGCCTTGAAACCCGAGCAGGAACGCAGGAAACACACGAAAACAGGAAAATCGACCGTCCCAATCCGGTTTTCTTGTCCATTTGCGTCCATTTGCGTTGATTTGCGCTCGGCATTTTCGGTTCTGGGGACGAAAAGAGCCCTTCGGACGCCTCGGAGAGGCGTCCCTTCCTTTCGATCGCGATTTTTCGAGCCGGGAGAGTCATTTCTCGCAAAGGCGCAGAGTCAGCAAAGGGGAAGAGGGCTGAAAACCTGCTCACGCGGAGACGCGGAGGCACGGAGAGATAAAATTTCGAATGTCGAAGGGATGGATGGGCGGGCAGGATGCCCGCGCTCCGGCATGGACGAGGGGCGAAGAGATCGGAACGCTTGCGGGGCTTTTGCGTCGTTTGCGTCGTTTGCGTTGGAGGATCGGCGGGCAGGATGCCCGCGCTCCGGCGAGAGGGATGAGCTGCGATTTATGGCGGCGGGGGAGAACTCGGGCTGCGCGCTCGCGGGGCGTTGCTTGGGGGTTTATTCGGCTTCAGCATGCGCAAGAGCGTGCCCGCGACGAAAAGGACGGCAAAACATCCGGCGATTCCGCCCACGGCTCCGGCTTGCCCGTATGTGGCCCCGAACCAAAAGCCGGCCGCGATGCTCGCGGCGACGGCTGCGGTCAAAAACCATTTGTCGGCTTGGTTCATGGTTCCATTATCTCCGAACGTTGCGGGGCAGGGGACCCGACACTTTGTGACGGGTACCCTGGACCCGAAAGTTCGATGCCTTGTACCGTCATTCTGTGAACGACCTAAAGAATTCCTTATCATTGTCCGACGGGAATACCCAGGGTGAAGATGGTTGTGGTTCCAATGTAGTCCAGACATTGAGATCGCCACTGCTCTGCAAATTTCCAGAGAAGAACAGCAAACGGTCTCCAGTAGGCCATGTTTTGCTCGCGACATATGGCGCATCTGGACTATTCAATACGACATTGTCGATTTTAAATGTATAATTGCCGATTTCCGATATTGAAAGCGGCATGTCGGCCGCGTCATGTGAAGATAATCCGATGCGGAGAGTGCAGTTTCTGTTCGTCTCGTCTGGCAATCCCATTTCGTATGAGATGGACGCATCGTCCTCGCTGGTTATGGTGATTTGCTGCCATCCTGCCTCTGGCGGTGTAACCCAGTATGTCATCAGTTGCCCCACGAAAGGAACCGAGGGAATTAGGCCGGTTTGCGCGATTGAAATACGCACGGGTTCGGATGTTTCTAAATATAGATCAAAAGTGAGTTCCCAAACAAAAGGCAGTATGGAATTGTTCAGGAGTGTTGCGGAGAGCCCCCCATGCCATCGGGCATTCGTGTTGGTTGAGAGAGATGGGATCGCAATATCAAAACAGGCACATTGGTTGCCGAGAACCGTTTCAAGACGAGACGTCACGCTCCAGATGTCATCGAAATCGCTTGCGTAACTGGTTGTTCGATACCAGTTGGGCAGGCTGGCGCCAGAATATTCATTTTGGAAAAGGATGGCTCCGAATGCAGAATGGGCCGCAATGGCAAAACCCGCAAAGATGACGCTCAACTTCATTTTCATTTCTTTCACCAAACGTCAGGAGGCCGGGGAGCCGACATCTTGTGGCGGGGGGGCTGCAACCGATTGTATCGCGCGTTATATTTTTTAATCGTCATGAGCGTAGCGGATGATTTTGTCATCCTCTGAAAAATCGATGCGGAGGGCATACCATTTGAAAGGATTCTTGTACCACCAGTGGGAGCCGGGGAAATCCGGGCTGGAGGTGTCCTCGTCTGGGTTTCCCAGGACATCCTGAACCTGGGTCTTCGTCATCCCGACCTGAAGCTGATTGAGTTTTTCTAGGGGTACGGCGGGGCTATTGCACGACCACGCGAATAGACTAATACATGCGATTGCCGCCAAAACGACGACAGCAAGGGCAATCAAAATGGCTTTTATCTGTGTCATTTCTCGTGCTGAATTTCAACGTTCAGGCTGAGGCGACTCGTCGCCAATAGCATGCACCGACTTGTCGGCATACTTATTTATCGACATTATGTTTCTGGAAGAAGGATGATGGGGGGCTCTTTAACAAAGCGAAAAACATGTCGTTTTGTGGTTTTAGCGCAGCGACGAGGAGCCGCTCCGCGTATTTGGCTGCAAACGTGATAAGTGCACCAAGACCCACCTGGGCGAGATTGGTTTTGAAATCAGGGGTGACCGCTTTGGTGAAATAAGAAATCAGATCGACAGCCATGCCGAAGGCGCCGAGGATAACGATAAATGCGCCGATTGCGTATAGCGCAAGGAAGAGAAACTGTAACATTCGGCATATTGCGGTTTTCATATTATTTCTCTCTTAATGCCAACATTTTTAATTCCACCAACTATAAGCTTGGCATTATACAACCGGAGTGCGTCGTCCTGAGTGGCCAAAGAATAGCGGAATGAAGCGGGGCGGTCAACGGCGTGCGAAACTGCGGGCGGAGCCGCGCGAGCGGTCGATTTCGCTCAAAAATGGCTCCTGAAAGGCAATATCCTGTCGTTCGGGGCGGAAAATGGTCGTTTGGGGCCGAAATTTGGCCCTCCAAGACGCAAAACGGACCATTTTAGGCCCAAAACTTGTCGCGCCGAGGCGTGGATGGCCATTTTGGCCTTTTGGGAGGCCTGAGCCGCGATTTTTCGAGCCGGGAGAGCCTTTTCTCGCAAAGGCGCAGGGGTTGCAAAGGGGAAGAGGGCCGAAAACCTGCTCACGCGGAGACGCGGAGGCACGGAGGGGGGGAGAAGACCGAAAATTATGAATGGCGAAGGGATTGATGGGCGGGCAGGATGCCCGCGCTCCGGCGCGGACGAGGGGCGAAGAGATCGGAGCGCTGGCGGGGCTTTTGCGTCGTTTGCGCCGCTTGCGTTGAAGGGATCGGGAACCTGCTCACG
>CALMNW010000026.1 GCA_937872095.1 uncultured Verrucomicrobiota bacterium | reverse complement strand
GACCACCGTGACCTGGAAGCCGTCTTTCGCCAACCGGGCCGCGGCCGCCATGCCGCCGACGCCCGCGCCCACCACCACGATCCGCCCGGCGCTCTTTTTGTTCATGGAACGATTCTAAAACCGTTTTGGCATCGCAGGCAAGCGCCGTTCCGCCGCCCGAGCGTTATTTTTCTGTTCGCTTGACCCGTGCCGCGCAATCGACGAAAGTGGCGCGACTAGGAGATGCGCCCATGAACGTCGCCGTCCTCGGAGCCAGCAACAAACCCGAACGCTACAGCCACCAGGCCGTCGTCCTGCTGGCGGAAAAGGGACACGCCGTCTTCCCCGTCCATCCGGCCCTCGCGGCCATCGACGGGCACCCCGTCTTCAAGCGGCTGGCCGACGTCCCCGTCCCGCTGGACACCGTCACGATGTACGTGTCCCCTGAACACTCCACCGGCATGGCGGACGCCATCGTCGCCGCGCAACCCCGCCGCACCATTTTCAATCCCGGCACGGAAAATCCGGAACTGGAAGCGAAGCTCGCGGCCGCCGGCATCGCGGTCGTGCATGCCTGCACCCTCGTGTTGCTCCGCACCGGACAGTTCTGATTTTTTGCATCCGGGACGCCGGTGCGCTATCTTCGCTCCCCACGCAAGGAAACGACATGAATCTTCTCCTCGATCATCTCCAAGGCCTGTCGCCGACCGTCCAGGCGCTGTACGGCACGCTGTTCACCTGGCTGATGACCGCCATCGGCGCGGCCGCGATTTTCCTGGCCCGGCAGCCCAGCCGCAAACTGCAGGACGGCATGCTGGGCTTCGCCGCCGGCGTGATGATCGCCGCCAGCTATTGGTCGCTGCTGGCTCCGGCGATCGAGCTGTCCAACGGTTCCTGGATCCCGGCCGTCGTCGGGTTCCTCCTCGGCGGCGTCTTTCTGCGCGGCATCGACGTCGTCTTGCCGCACTTGCACGTCTACGAGGAAACCCCCGAAGGCCATCCTTCCCATTGGAAGCGCAGCATCCTGCTCGTCACGGCCATCACGCTGCACAATTTTCCCGAAGGACTCGCCGTGGGCGTGGCCTTCGGCGCCGCCGCCATGGGCGATACCGCCTACAGCCTGGCCGGCGCCATCGCGCTGACCATCGGCATCGGCATCCAGAATCTTCCCGAAGGACTCGCCGTCGCCATGCCCCTGCAACGCACGGGTCTGTCGCGCGTCAAGGGCTTCATGTACGGCCAGTTCTCCGGCATGGTCGAACCCATTGCCGGCGTCATCGGCGCGTTCGCCGTCATCGCTGCCCGCCCCATCCTGCCCTACGCCCTCGCCTTCGCCGCCGGCGCCATGATTTTCGTCGTCGTCGAAGACGCCATCCCCGAAGCCCAGCGCGAAGGGAACAACGACGTCGCCACCATGGGCGCCATGCTCGGCTTCGCCCTCATGATGCTTCTCGACGTCGCCTTGGGCTGACCTCCCCGAAACCAAAGCCTGCGGCTGGGAAAAGCCCCCTGCTCCGCACCGCGCAAACTGAACGGTAACCGGAAGTTTCTACAGTGGCTACCGATTGGCCACCATTGCGTTAAAGCAACGGTCCTGACGCTCGCCGCCGAATTCGCGCGCACGGCCCTTGACAAGTTAGTCCAATGTTGTACTATCCCATCTCGAATCATCTAAACGAGACGTCCCATGACCAAACCCATTCTACAACCTCAGCACGTCCTTCGGCGCGATTGCCCGCATCTGCATCAAGTGCCCGCCGGCAGCATGCTGCCCCTCTGGCGCCGCATCCACCAGGAACTGATGATCCGCGGCCAGAAGTGGCACTTGCCCATGAACGTGGCCATGGTCCTCGTCCATCTTCACCTCCATCCCGAGGATTCCGAGCCGGCCGCCATGGCCGACGCCAATTATTTTCCCCGCCAGACCATCACGTTCATTCTCGACGTCTTGGAACGGGAAGGCCTTGCCGTCCGCCGGCCCCATCCCAACGACCGCCGCCGCAAGCTCGTCCAGCTCACGCCCGCGGGCGAAAAGAAGGCCGAGGAAATGGTCCAGGACATGGTCGCCTTCGAATCCGCCGCCCTGCAGACCATCGAGGACGTGGACTTGCCCCGCCTTCAATCGTTTCTCGCCCGCTATGCCGACGCCCTCGCCGCCCAGAACGACCGCGATTTGAAGTCCTGAAAGGAATCCCCATGCGTTGCCCCCCCATCATTCTTCCGACGCTCGGCCTGTTTCTGGCCGGGCTGCTGACGTCCGGTTGCCGCAGTTTCGAGCCGGCCCGCGCGCGCCGCGAGCAGACCGACGCGTTCACGTCGAACCTCGCGGCGCTGGCCCAGGCCGAATTGTCCAAGCCCCTTTCGCTGGCCGATTGCGTCCGCATCGCCATGACCAACAACTACGACGTCCGCAAAGCCGATCTCGACCGCGAACTGTACCGCATCGGCAAGAACGTGGCCTTCACGGCCTTCCTGCCCAACGTCGCCGCCGCCGCCGGCTACAACTCCTACGAGAAGGAAGTGCCGCAGCAGCACGAAAAGCGGTTCGGCACGGCGGACCTGACCGTCGGCATGCCGATCTTCATGCCGTCCACCTGGTTCCTGTACGCGGCCGCGCGCCAAGGCTACGCCGCCGCCGGCGTCGCCGCCCACTACGTCCGCCAGGGCATCGTCCTGCAGACCAGCGTCGCCTACTTCAACGTGCTCGTCCAGCAAGACACCGTCGCCGCGCTCGAAACCCAGCTCGAAGCCGCCCGCCAGACCGCCGAACGCATCGAAGGCCTCGCCGCCGAAGGCCTCGTCGCGCAGTGGGAAGGCGACCAGGCGCGGTTCGCCGCCGAACTGCGCGAAACCGAGCTGAACAAGGCCCGCCGCCAGCTCGCCGTGCTGCGCGGCGAACTGCTGCACGGCCTGGGGCTCTCGCCCACGGCCGCCATCGAACTCTCCGGCGAAACCGGCGCCGCCGACCGGCCCGCGGGTTCCGTCGACGACCTCGTCCTGAAGGCGCTGGAAATCCACCCCGAACTGGCCTTGGCCGACCGGCAGGTCGTCATCCAGGAACACCAGGTGCGCCAGGCCTTCTGCGACTTCCTGCCCACGATTTCCCTGTTCGCCGCCGGCTCGTGGACCGGCAACGATTTCGCCGCCCACGCCGAGAACTGGCTCACCGGCTTCAAGGGCGCGTGGACGCTGTTCGACGGCCTCGCCAACGTCGCGCGCTACAAGGCCGCCAAGATCGAGCGCCGCCAGACGGAACTGGAACGCGAAAGCACCTTCCTGTCCGTCATGGTCGGCGTCGTCGCCGCCGAGGCCGCCGCCCGCGACGCCGCCGAGGGCGCCCGCGTCCGCCGGCTCGCCTACGAAGTCGCCGCCGCCAAATGGGCGGACCTCGATGCCCAGGCCCGCGAGGGCCTCGTGCCCGTCAGCGACGCGCTCGACGCGCGCGCCGCCCTGGACCTCGCGCAGGTCGCCCTGGTCCAGAGCCGCTACCAGGAACGCATCGCCGTCGCCAATCTCGAACTGGCCATGGGCCTGACCCTCGTCCCCGCAACCGATTCCGAAACGAAAGCAGAGAAGTAACATGAAAACCGATCGCATCGCCCTTGCCCTCCTCGCCGCCGCCCTGCCCGCCGCGCTCCTCGCGGCCGGCTGCGGGAAAAAGGAATCCGCCGCCGCCGAAACCGTCCGCGCGCTGGCGGTCCGCGCCCAGCCCGTCGCCGCACGCGCCTTCGAACGCCGCCTGACCGTGCAGGGCACGCTCGAAGCCAAAAACTACGCCCACGTGGCGTCCCGCGCCGACGGCAACCTCGACGCGATCTGGGTGGACGAAGGCGACGCCGTCGTCGCCGGCGAAACCGCCCTCTTCCAGATCGATCCCGTCAGCCGCGGGAATTCGCTGACCATCGCCAAGCAGAATCTGGCCGTCGCCCAGGCCTCCCTGGCGGTCGCCCAGGCTTCCGCCCGGAAGACCGATGCCGAAGCCCGCAAGGCCACGCTCGACTTCAAGCGCTACGAGCGCCTCCACCAGGACGGCAAAGTCAGCGACAACGAATACGAAGCCGCCGAAGTCCAGCACGCGCAGGCCGAGGCCGGCCTGGCCGTCGCCGCCGCGCAGGTGGATCTCGCCGAACGCCAGGTCAAGCAGGCCGAGGCGTCCCTCTCCATCGCGGAGAAGAGCCTGGCCGACACCAAGATCTTCGCGCCGATCTCCGGCGTCGTGAGCGCCCGCATCGCCGAACCCGGCGAGCAGATGTCCGTCGGCAAAGTCGTCCTGCGCATCGACGATCTTTCCACGGTCGAGGCCGCCGCCTTCCTCCCGGCTCAATATTACCCGGAGGTCGTCTCCGGCGAGACGACCTTCCGGCTCGACGTCGGCGGCCGCGAAGTCGGCACATATGCCGTGACTTACCGCAGCCCCGTCATCAACCCCACCTTGCGCACCTTTGAAATCAAGGGCCTGCTGGAAAATGCCGGCGCGGCGGCCGTCCCCGGCAGCATGGCCGATTTGACCCTCGTCTTCGAAACCCGCCAGGGCCCCGGCGTCCCGTCCGCGGCCATTCTCGTGCGCAACGGCAAAAGCATCGTTTTCGTGGTTCAGGACGGCAAGGCCGTCGCGCGCGAAGTCGCGGGCGGCCTCCAGAACGACGGCTGGACCGAGATCCTTTCCGGCCTGGCCGCCGGCGAAACGGTCGTGACCGAAGGCCAGACCCAGCTTCGCGACGGCCTGCCCGTCAACGTCCTCTAACCTCCGCCCCGCCGCAGGAGAACCGCCATGTTCCTCGCCAACGCCTCCACCAAACGCCCGGTCGCGATGAGCTGCCTGCTCATCGCCTTGATCGCCCTCGGGTTGAATTCCTACCGCAAGATCTCCATCGAGAACATGCCGGCGGTGGACATCCCCTACATCGCCGTCATCACCACCTGGGTCGGCGCCTCGCCCGAAGACGTCGAAAAGGACATCAGCAAGCACATCGAGGACGCCGTCTCGGGCATCGACGGCCTCAAGCACATCGAATCCTCCAGTCTGGAGAACGTCAGCCAGGTGACGCTGGAATTCAACCTCGCCACCGACATCGATACGGCCGCCCAGGACGTCCGCGAAAAACTCGACGGCGTGCTGTCGGAACTGCCCGCGGACGCCGAACGGCCGGTCATCCAGAAGATCAACATCAACGCCGCCCCCATCGCCAACGTCTTCCTCTCCGGCGAGGCGCCGATCGACGATCTCTATGATTACGCCGACAACACCATCGCCGACCGTTTTGCCACCGTCCCCGGCGTGGCCGAAGTGCAGGTCATCGGCGGCAATGAACGCGAAGTGTGGGTCGAGTTGAACCGCGAGGCTCTCGCCGCCGCCGGCCTGACCACCTATGACGTGACCGCCGCCCTGCAAAAGGGCGTGCTCAGCCTCCCCGGCGGCCGCATCCGGGACAGCGGCGATGAATATTCCGTCCGCTTCGACGCCGAGTACCAGAACATCGCCGACATTGCCAACCTCGAGGTGGCCAACAAGGATGGTGCGCGGCTCAAGCTGGGCGATCTCGGCACCGTGCGCCAGGCCACCGCCGAAGTGCGCCAGCGCGCCATTCTCGACAGCCGGCAGGGCATCCTGATCAAGGTCGTCAAGAAGGCCGAAGGCAACATCGTCACGATCGTCAAGGAGACCCGCAAGCGCTTCGAGGAAATCCGGAAGACCCTGCCCGGCGGCATGGAGCTGACCTGGGTCTCGGACGAGGCCACGAACATCCAGGCCTCCGTCGACTCCGCCATCGAAAGCGTCTGGCAGGCGGTGCTGCTCTGCGCCTTCATCCTCTTCGTCTTCCTCGTCAATGTCCGCACCACCGTCATCGTGGCCATCACCATGCCGGTCACCATCCTCATCAGCCTCTTCTTCATGCGGCTCGCCGGCCAGACCCTCAACACCCCGACCCTGCTGGCCATCGGCCTCTCCACCGGCGTGCTGGTCTCCAACTCCATCGTCGTGCTCGAAAACATCGTTTCGAAGTTCGAGACCATGGACGACCACTGGGCCGCCGCCGGCCTCGGCGCCTCCGAAATGACCGTCGCCGTGCTGGCCTCCGCCGGCACCAACGTCATCGTCATGCTGCCGATCTCCATGATGACCAGCCTCGCCGGCCGCATGCTCACGCCCTTCGCCGTCACCACCCTCATCGTCAACGCGGCCTCCATCTTCATCAGCTTCACCCTCACCCCCATCCTCTGCGCCCTGCTCCTCAAGCCCGCTTCCAAGCGCAAGGACACCGCCTTCGCCCGCTTCGGCAAGCGCTGGGACGTCGGCTTCCAGAATCTCGCCGGCCGCTACGCCGACGGCCTCCGCCGCATCGCCGGCAAGAAACGCTGGAACCTCCCCATCGTCCTCGGCTCCGTGCTGCTGTTCTTCTTCACGATGAAGTTCGGCGGCTCCCGCCTCGGGTTCACGTTCTTCGAAACCGCGGACCGCGGCCGCATTTTCGTCCGCATCGAAAATCCCCCCTACTACGACCTGGAAAAAACCGTCGCGCGCCTCGACGAGATCCAGTCCCGCCTGCTCGGGTTTTCCGACCTCGAACACGTCCTGACCACCGCCGGCAAGGCCGAGTCCCAGAGCGGCCAGGCCAGCGAAGGCGTCTACATGGGCCAGATCGAGCTGTTCTTCAAGCCCAAGACCGAACGCGGCTGGAAGATCTCCGACCGCCTCGTCGAAATCCGCGCCTTGCTCCGGAACGAGACGGACTGCATGGTCTCCGCCTCCGTGCCCGGCATGATGGGCGGCCAGGATTTCCAGATCGAACAAAACCTTTCCGGCGAGGATCTCGAAGTGCTCGACCGCACGGCCCTCGCCATCCAGCAGGCGACCCGCGACCTGCCCGGCGTCGACCAGCTCGAAACCACCGTGCGCGACACCAAGCCCGAAATCCGCGTGTTGCCCAAGCGCGCCGTGCTTTCCGACCTCGGCCTGAGCCCCGCGCTGCTCGGCACCATCGTCCGCGGCAACATCGAAGGCATCCAAGCCGCCAGCTACAAGCGCGGCGACCGCACCTACGACATCCGCGTCAAGCTCGCCGAGCAAAGCGGCAAGGACCAGATCCGGCAGTTCCTCCTGCCGGGCGCCGACGGCCGGCCCATCCCGCTCGAAACCGTCGCCGACGTCGTCGACGCCCGCGTCAAGACCCAGATCTACCGCGTCGACAAGCAGCGCACCGTCAAGATCCTCGGCGACACCGCGCCCGGCGCCACCATGAGCGGCGTCGGCGCCGAAATGGCCGCCGCCGTCGCGAACAACAACCTCCTGCCGCCCGGCTACGAGCTCAGCAACGCCGGCCACAGCGAAATGATGGCGGAAACCATCGCCGATTTCGGCGAAGCCATCCTGCTCGCGGCCTTCCTGACCCTGCTCACCCTCGCCGCCATCCTCGAATCCTGGAGCCGGCCCGGCTTCGTGCTGCTGACCCTGCCCATGGGCCTCATCGGCGTAATCTGGGCCCTCGCCCTCAGCGGCAAGGCCATCACCATGCTCGTGCTGCTCGGCATGCTGATGCTCATCGGCATCGTCGTCAACGCCGCCATCCTCATCGTCGACAAGATGGCCCAGCACATCCGCGAAGGCGTCTGCCGCCGCGAAGCGATGCTCACCGCCCTGGCCGAGCAGTTCCGGCCCGTCTTGATGGTCGTGCTGGCCTCCGGCCTGGGCATGCTGCCCATGGCCGTCGGCAACGGCATCGGCTCCGAAAACCGCGCCGGCATCGGCATCGCCTCCGTCGCCGGCGTCCTCGTCGCCGGCGCCCTGACCATCACCGTCCTGCCGCTGATCTACACCCTCTTCACCGGCAAGCCCAAAGCCGACCGCGACGGCGCGGAACCCTGCAAGGATTGATCCGGCCGGAAAGAATCCGCCCATGATCTGCGCGCTTGTTCTTCTGCTCTTGCTGGGCGGCCTGTGGGTCGGCGCCGCGCCCGCCTCCGCCGCGCACGCGTGGTTCGCAGAAGACCCGCCCTTGCTGGTGGTGGGCACGGGGGCGGCGGGAATTCTCGACACCCACCAGGAAATCTACTGGGGCGTCGAATACCGCCCCGCCGTCCGCTGCTGCCATTTCGGTCCCTGGCTCTCGTTCGGCACCGGCCGAAACCACGAGTTCTACGCCGCCGCCGGCGTCCTGCTGGACGTCGAACTCGGCCGCGGCTGGGTCTTCACCCCCGGCTTCGGCGGCGGCTACTACAATGCCGCCAGCGGCCTCGATCTGGGCTTCGACGCGGAGTTCCGCAGCAGCCTCGAACTTTCCCGGCGCTTCCGCAACGGGTCGCGCCTGGGCTTCGTCTTCGCCCACGTCTCCAACGGTTCGCTCGGCGACAAAAACCCCGGCAGCGAAACCCTGGGCCTCAACTGCGCCGTTCCGCTCGACCGGCTGTTCCGGCGCCGGGCCGTTCCCGCCGCGGCGGATTGAGCTCCGCTTGGCTTTGCCAGACCGCGCCCGCCGGAGTATAGTGCCGATCCATGGTGTTCTTCTTCCAGATCCTGTGCGTGCTCGGCCTCGTCTCCGCCGGCTTCTTCGCCCGGCGCCGCGGCCTGCTCTCCGCGCACGGCACCAACGACCTCGCCCGCATCGCGCTGTCGATCGTCTATCCCGCGCTCATCTTCGTCTCGATCCTCGAACTCTCCTTCGCCGACCTGCGCGCGAACCTGACGCTGCCCCTGCTCGTGATGGCGATCGCCATGGTCGGGTTCGGGCTGGGCCTGCTGGCCGTCCGCTTCCTCGGCCGCGTCCCGCCGGAGACTTCCCGAGCGTTCCTGTTCCACTGCCTGATCAACAACTACTCGTTCCTGCCCCTGCCGCTCGTGCTGTTCCGCTACGGCGACGGCGGCGTCGCCCTGCTGGTGTTCTCCTCCGTCGGCTACGAGCTCCTGCTGTGGTCCCTCGGCGTCATGCTGTTCTCCCGCGCCGAACGCAAGCGCGACCGGCTCAAGTCCCTGTTCAGTCCGCCGTTCGTCGTGCTCCTCTTCAGCCTCGCCTTCGTCGCCGCGCGCGATCTCCTGCCCTGGCCCGCGCCGCCGGCGTGGGTGGCGCTGGCCGCCGGCACGTTCCGCGGCGGCCTCAAGACCCTCGGCGCGGCCACCATCGCCATGTCCATGCTCGTCGCCGGCAGCCGTTTCGCCACGCTGAAGTTCGCGACCATCCTCGGCTGGCGCATCTGGTTCGTCTCCGCCATCCGCCTCGTCGCCGTGCCCCTCGTCATGATCCCCGTCCTGGGACTGATCCCCATGGACCCCGTCGCGCGCGGCATCCTCTATATCGTTTCCGTCATGCCCTCCGCCATGGTCAGCGTCCTCTTCTCCGAACGCTACGGCGGCGACGTCGATTTCATCGCCGGCGGTCTCCTGCTGACCCACCTCTGGGCGCTCGTTACCGTCCCCCTCTTCCTCGCCTGGGCGTTCTGACCGCCGGCCGGAGTTTTCCACGGCGTGGAAAATAGCCGAGTGCCGAGCCCATACCGCAATATTTTCAGCGGGGAGCCAGGGCCTTCCGCCAGGCCGCGAGCTTCTGGGCGAACGTGCGCGACGCGTGGGCCGGGCTCGTCGAGGGCAGCCGCACGAGTGCCACGCCGTCGAACAACGGACCGCAAGTGGCCGTCACGTGCTGTCGGAACAAGGCTTCCGCCGTTCCGCCGTTGAAGGCGATCGTTTCCAGTTCCGGATGCCGCGCCAGCAGGCCCGGCAAATCGTTGGCCGTCCGCCGGCGCGGATGGATCGCGGCATCGAGGCTGCCGGGTCGGTGCGCCGCCTGCAGCACGTCCCACAACATCACGCCCTGCGCGGCCAGCTTCCGCAGCCGCGCCGCATAGGGTAGGTCCCGACCCGCGCCGAAAAGTTCGCCCATGATCGGCCAAAACGCGTTGCGCGGGTGCGCGTAGTACTGCCCCTGCCGGATCGATTCCGCGCTCGGCAGCGTCCCCAAAATCAGGATCCGCGCCCGCCGCGGCTCCACCGGCGGAAAACCCGTCGCCCAATCGCTTCTGTTCCGTTCCATCGGATTCGTTCCAAGCCCCGGCTCGCTACCCAGGACGCCTATTCAAAGGTATAACTTGCCCGCGAACCGCAGGTTGTGCAAGCGCGGGAAAGGATTTGGAAAAACGAGGGGCTTTCCCGGCAAAATAAGCCCCGGATTTTCCGATGAGGACGCTTCGCGGACGACCCGAGCCGGACTCGTGTCCGCGAGCGGTCGGCCTCGGAGCGTCCGCGCGAAAAAGACGGGACTTGGTTTTGACGCCTCGTTTTTCCGAAGCCTTTTCCGCATTCTTCGCCCGTCCACCCCCGGCCTCACTTCTGCGCCGGGTTTCGCGGCTCGAAGCGCAGGGCGACGGAATTGATGCAGTAGCGCAGCCCCGTCGGCCGCGGCCCGTCCTCGAACACGTGCCCGAGGTGCGCGTCGCACCGCGCGCACAACACCTCCGTGCGCACCATGCCGAAACTGCGATCCTCGTGCAGCTCCACGTTCTCCTTCGCGACGGGCTGGAAGTAGCTCGGCCAGCCCGTCCCCGAATCGAACTTGGCGTCCGACGAAAACAGCGGCAGCCCGCAGCATACGCAATAGTAGGTGCCCGGCTTGTGGTTGTCGTAGAACGGCCCCGAGCAGGCCCGCTCCGTCCCTTGCTGCCGCGTGATGCGGTATTGCTCGGGCGTCAACTGCGCCCGCCATTCGGCGTCGGTCTTGACGATCTTTTCCATGGGTTTCTTCTCCGCCGTTTCCGCCCCGCTCCGGGCGGGAGCGCAGCCCGCCGCGAGGACCATTCCGAGGATGACGATGCGTTTCATGCCCGCCAATATACCCCATCCGGCCCTTTGGCGCTTGCGAAGCCTTGCGGCGCGTGGCAGATTGTTCCCATGGATGGCGCGTGGACAGACTGGATGCGGCAAATCCCCTTTCCCAACGTGGGCGGGCTGCTGGAAATCCTCGTCCTGTCGGTGCTGTTCTACTACACGATCCTGTTCTTCCGGGGCACGCGCGGCGCCCAGGTGCTGCTGGGCTTCGTCACCGCCGTCGTGGCCATGCTGGTCCTGACGCGGATGTTCAACCTCGACACCCTGAACTGGCTGCTCCAGCAGATCTCCGTCTATCTCGTCATCGCCTTCGTCGTCATCTTCCAGCCCGAAATCCGCCGCGCGCTCGCCGAGCTCGGCAAGCAGCACGTCTTTTCCACGCAGCGCGAGCGCGGCATGCTCGACGAAATCGTCAAGGCGGTCTCGCTCCTCGCCGGGGGCAAGATCGGCGCGCTGATCGCCATCGAGCGCGAGATCGGCACGCTGGCCATCCAGGAAACCGGCACCCGGCTCGATTCGCTCGTCTCCGCCGACCTGCTCGCCACGATCTTCTATCCCCGCACCGCGCTCCACGACGGCGGCGTCATCATCGAAGGCGACCGCGTGCGCGCCGCCGGCTGCGTGTTCCCGCTGTCCTCGCGCGACATCGGCAAGACCGGCACCCGCCACCGCGCGGCCGTCGGCCTTTCGGAGGAAAGCGACGCGGTCGTCGTCGTCGTGTCCGAGGAAACCGGCGCGATTTCCCTCGCCTACAAGGGCCGCCTGATCCGGGGCCTGGACGAAGAGCGCCTCCGCCGCATCCTCTCCACCGTCCTCATGCGCGGCACCAAGACCCAGAGCCGCTGGCAGCGCCTCCGCCGGAACCTCGACCTGTCCACCGAAGGCCTCGCCCGCACCGAAGAACTGATGGAGCGCGAATTTGAAGACCCTCCGCAAAATCCTTGAGTTCCTGGGCACCCGCAACGGCATCCGCGTGGTGTCCGTCGTCGCCGCCGTCGCCGCCTGGTACGCCATCCGCGCGGCCACCAGCAATTCCACCCTCGTCACCGACATTCCCCTCGCCATCCAGCCGCCGCCGGACTGGAGCGTCGTGGAATGCTCCGCCAAAACCATCGACGTCGCCTTCCTCGGCACGCGCGACGACCTGCGCTATCTCAACCGCGACCTGATCAAGGCCACCGTCGACGCCCGCGACCAGCAGAACAACCGGACCGTGACCGTGACCCTCGGGCCGGCCAACGTCAACGCCTTCGGAAACGCCCGCATCGACTTCATCCGTCCCGCGTCGATCACCTTGCGCCTCGATCGCGAAATCACCAAGCAGGTCCCCGTCAAGGTCGAGACCCAGAACCTGCTGCCCGACGGCTACGAAATCGAAAAGACCGTCGTCACCCCCGCCACCGTCGTGCTCTCCGGCCCCGCCCAGATCCTCGACGGCGTCGAATCCGTCAGCACCGCCCCCGTCGATCTCGACGGCCGCATCCGCTCCATCAACAAGCGGCGCCTGCCGCTCGTTGCCGGCGAAAACTTCGCCGGCGTCAAGCTGGATCCCCCGGCCATCACCCTCGATTTGGCGATCGTCGAGCGCTCCATCAGCACCCGCTTCCCGGACATGCCCATCCTGCCCATGCTGCCGCCCGGCCGCAGCCTGCGCATCGATCTCGACCCCGACGTCGCCACTCTCACCGTCAAGGGTCGGCCCGAACTCATCAACGCCCTGGCCGCGGAAGACGTCCGCCTGTTCGTGGACGCCACGGGCCTCGCTGACGCCCCCGCGGCGTCGCTGCCGATCCGCGCCGTGCTGCCCAACGGCATCACCCTCGTGCGCACCGAACCCGCCGCCGTCGATGCCCGCCTGAAGGACTGACGATGCGCCGGACGTTCCTCGCCGCCGGCCTCCTGGCCTTCCTCGTTTTCCGCGCCGCCGCCGCCGAACCCGCCTGGCGCGACCAACCGCTGCCGGCCGAGGCCGAACGGCTCAACCGCACCGCCGACCACGCCGCCAGCGCCGCCACCGCCGCCCGTCTCTACGCCCAGTCCATCCGCCTCGCCCCGACCAATGGTCCTGCCCTTTACGGCCTCGGGCGCGCCCTGCTCGACCAGGATCGCGCCGCCGACGCCCTCAAGGTCTTCCGCCGCCTGGACGCCCTCTACCCCGGCGAACCCGACGTCTTCGAAGCCCTCGCCGCCGCCCTCGCCCGCCTCCCCGAACCCCGTCGCGCCGACGTCGACGAAGGCCTCGCCTTCGCCGAACGGGCCGCGCAGCTCAGTCCCGACGCCCCCGCCGCCTGGCACGTCCTTTCCGTGTTGCGCCATCTCGACGGCGATTACGCCGCCGCCGCCGAAGCCGCCCGTCGCGCCGTCGAACTCGACGCCCAGGACCCGTCCGACCCCGAAACCACCGCCCGCTACCAACAACAGGAGATCGCATGCAACGACGCCTTGTCCGTCTTCTCGCCCTTGGACTGATCTTCGGCCTCGCCGTCTCGGCTTTCGCGCAGGAACCCGCCCCGCCCGCGGATTCTTCCCTCCCGACCTCTGACCTCGGACTTCCGCCCTCGGATTCCCCCCCCGTCATCTACCCCGTCGGTTCCGAACCCGAGCCCGAGCCCTCGCCCGTCCGCTGGGACGGCGACGTCGCCACCATCGGTTCCGTCAAGCTCGACGCCGCCACCAAGACCGTCATCGCCACCGGCTGGGTCAACCAGACTTCCGGCCCCATCGAAGTTCTCGCCTGCGGCCCCGCCGGCAAGGTCCACGAATCCGTCTTCGTGCTCGGCCTCAATCCCCTCGATCTCCAGGCCGCCCTGCTCCTCGCCGGGCTCATGGCCGGCGAGCCCATGCCCGAAATCGGCCAGGGCCCGCCCAACGGCGCGCCCGTCGACGTCTTCGTCGACTGGAAATCCGGCGACGAAACGAAAACCGCCCGCGCCGAATCCTTCGTCTGGAACGTCGAAGACGACGCCAACGTGGCCGAAACCCCGTGGATCTTCACCGGTTCCGTCGTCAAAGACGGCCACTTCAAGGCCCTCGCCGAGGAATCCCTCGTCGTGACCTACTGGGACCCCTACGCCATCGTCAACCTGCCCCTCCCCTGCGGCGCCAACGACGAAATCCTCGCCGTCAATTCCAACACCGTCCCGCCCTACCAAACCCCCGTCACCATCCGCTTCGTCCCGCGCTGACGCGAGAACTCGGCGTTTCACGGTCCGACAACCACTCCTTTTGCGGCAAATCGCGGCTCGGGCTTCCCGCCCGAGCTTTTCCGCAGACAAATCTTATCCACTTGCCCATTCCGGCCCCGTTCCCTATCCTATTGCCCGGAAACCCGGCCTTTCCCCGGTAAACCCCGAAAACGGCGCGAGGAAGACCCGCTGCATCGATTTTGAAACGATGAAACAGAAAACATTGATATACAGCCTCATCGCCTACGCAGTGGTGCTTCCATATTTTGCCCGCCTGCCCCGCGGGATCAATTGGGCTTTACAATACATCCCCATAGGCATGTTCGGAAATCTCGCCACCGAACTGCTTTTCTCGATATTCGCCGTCATCTTCTTTGGCTTTGTTTCCGCAATATCGGCAATCCCGATGATTCATTGTCTGCTCCGAAGGAAATCCATGCCCCTCACGTTCCTCATCTCCTTCACAACGACAACGGCATTGCTGGTATATTTCCACCATGACTACGATTTGGCGGCAGACGCACAAGCAGCCGTGGGCCTTGTATTCATTCCCATTTGCACGGCCGTCATCGTCGCCGCGACTTCCCTTCTTTCCGGAGTAGTGGAACTGTATGCACGCAAGAGGTTGAAAGCCAACTGCCGCCTGCATGGCGGCCCATGCCCGCCGCCTTAGGCGTCGCGTGAAGCCTTCGCCATGCGCAATGTTGGACTAAAGAACATATGAAGAAGTACGAGAAAATATTCATCGTCCTCGTTGTCGCTTGGTTTATCGGCAACATGGTGTCGCCGCTCATGCTGAACGCGACGGCGCGCGCGATGTCCTCGTCCGCGACCGCCGCGCAAAAGAACTGCGCCAACGCGCTAAGCGTCGCCTATGGCTACGTGCAGCTGCTCCCCCAATGCCTGATCGCGATCTGGATGTTTATCGATGCCGGGAAAAAGCACCTAAACAAGTGGATTTGGGGCATCGTGGGATTCGGGCTCGGAATCAACGGAGCGATTTTGTACGTGGCCCTTCAAATTCTCGACGCCATCCGACTGAAGAACGAGGACAACCCCCCATCGGTCCCGGGACACCCCCCACAAGGTGTCGAGTCCTACGACCCGCGACGTTGAGCCGCGATTAAACGCAGAGGGAACAACGGATCGGGAATCGGGATCCGCTATTCCCCAATCTTCCGCTCGGACAGGTCCCCGTCACGGTCCGCTTCGTCCCGCGCTGAAAACCGGAACCGCAACTACGAATCGCGCAAATGATGCGAATGGGAGCCGATTGGGAGCCCGTTTTCCCCTTCTCCATTTTAAAAAATGCGGCTTGATCCCATTTTCAGGCCGTTTTGAGGCATTTTCAGGCCTCTTTTTCGTGTTTTTCGTGAATTTCGTTGTTTGAATCGCGGTTCCGGCTGTTTTGTCCTCGATCCTCGTTTTTCTCGTTCCCCATTCGAAAAATTCGCGTCATTCGTAGTTTGAACCCGTTTTGAGGCTTTTTCAGTTCCGTTTTCGCGTTTTTCGCGAATTTCGTAGTTTCACCGCGTTTTCAGGCCGAAATTCGTCGGTTTTCGCCGTTTCCAGGCCGTTTTTGACCGTCGCGCACCCGTTGCGCCTCGTTTTTCGTCGTTTTTCGCCGCCTCATGCCCCCGCACACCGATTTTCGTCCCCAAAACCCAATTTTGTTGTTCCCCAACGGCCCAAATCGCCTTTCACGGCCCATTTTGGCCGGAATTTGGCGCCCACGCCGCCGCCCGTTGCGCCGTTGACCCATTCCCTTTATCTCGCTATTCTTTGGCCAGTCAGGACGATGTATCCCGACCGCAATAAGCCAACTTAAAGTCGACAGAATAAATACTGTTCGCTTCAGGAGATATTATGACCGATACAAGTCCAAAGCCTTTTGTATTCGTGCTTATGCCCTTCGACGACTCATTCTCTGACGTTTATGAATTGGGGATCAAACCCGCCTGCATTGATGCCGGGGCCTATGCAGAGCGTGTTGATGAACAGATTTTCAGCGAAAGTATTCTCCAGCGCATTTACAACCAGATAGCTAAAGCAGATGTTGTTATTTCAGATATGACTTCGCGAAATCCGAACGTGTTTTACGAAACGGGATACGCACATGCGCTGGGAAAGAATGTAATTCTTCTCACTCACAATTCAGATGATATCCCTTTTGACCTTAAACATTACCCCCACATTGTGTATGGTGGCTCCATTCGAGACCTGAAACCTGAATTGAGCAAGCGGGTTCGCTGGGCTATTGCGAATCCTACTGAAAATGATTCACCACTTTCTCCGCTACTGGAATTTTTCCACGAGGGTAAACCACTTGTCGGCTCCCCTTCTATTGATGTTCAGTCAAATCAAGGGCATCTATGGCTAATACGCCTAAAGCTTGATATACACAATCCAAGCGAGAACAGAGTTGAGCCACAAGATTTCCGCGTAGCTTTTGTTACTTCGAATAGAATCCCTAGAAGCCAATCTCAACATGATGAACCTCTCACATCCATCAAACTGCCAAAAGGAGGCTATATCCATTTGCCCGATGAAGCATATTCGCTCCTGCCGGGGGGTTGGGAATCAATCCATATTGAGCTCAAGGCGGATGATGAATTGTCGTGCGGGGATACAGAGAATATTATTCTTAGGGTATTCACATACTCAGGGACAATTGATATTCCATTTTCCATTAAAGTCACATAATATATGACTAAATATCAGCGTAAAATCGGGCGCAAGCCCCCCCGCAAGGTGTCGGGTTCCCCTGGTCCTGACATTAGGCATACGACCAAATATGATGACATTTGATATGGCCGTAAATGAGGCGATGCGACTGGGACATATTCCCCCACGTATTGTATCGCATCTTTCAAATGCGCCACTCTACATTTATAAGTATGGCAAACACGATATGACCATGCCATCTGCCGAGGCATGGCAGAAATACACATGCTTCGACCAATTTCAGAAAGTCCTTCCCTCCCCCATAATTCGAACAGTTCAGACGAGTGATTCTCTACGCGGATATTCTATAGCCTCTATATTAGTTAGCGATGGTGACATCCTTGGCGCATATAAATTTATGCTGAAAGATCAGCAGTGTATATTGTTTCTCCAATCGGCTTATATTCCCTCGCTAATTGCCAAGTTAAGAGCTCCTGGGCAAGGCATAGACATAAACAACAAGTGTTTTAGTATTTCACCCGTGCCCAATGAACTGCCTATTCGGGATGAACCCCTACGTAATGTCGCCAGAATACTTTGGATAACGACATTGCATTTCATTTATACGACGCGTGAAGAGAAAAACGATTATGACTTAGCCTAACAAGGTGTTGCCGGGTACCCGCCACAAGGTGTCGGGCCTCCTAACCCGTAACTTTTACGACAGATGAAAATATTAGTTACAGCCCTGCTTATAGCTCTGACCGCGAATGTCCATGCAGGAATGCCGCGACTATCCCTGCCGTCTTGCTGCAGGCTCTACGACAACATCCTTTTTGCGGAAAGGACGGATACCGGGGTCGCGCTCACATACATGAAGGGCCCCCGCTCGGACGATGATGCGCGGCGCATACAAGAGCTGATGGCAACCGAACTCGCCACCGCAAAACGACCGACATGCTATGCCTTCGTCAATTTCCGCAGGATGGCCATAGATGGCAAAGAGACGGATGTTACCGACAAGACGATGCTGCCGGTAGTGGATGGCACCGTCACCTTCTATGGAGCACCAGAGGATTGGGGGAATCGCCCGATTACCGGACATGACAGCAAGCATGTCGAGTACTCCGCCGATGAGTTTCACGAGAAAGTGAAATCCTACATAGCGGCTTTGCCAACACGGAGCTCCTGCGGACTGATGTCCGGAGAATGAAAACATGACGAGCAACAATCCATGCGGGCTTGAAGTTCTCTCTCCTCCCTGGACCGTACTCGTAGCGGAGATGGTCTTCGGATTCTTCTGTCTCGGCTTTGCGCTCTTTCTGTTCCACGGCATCGAGCAAGGCCTGCCGCGCGGCATTTTCGGCATGGCCTTCGCGACGACGATCATCGGGGCCTCGTTCCTCACGAGAGCCGTCGAAGGATTCCGGCTCAAACGCCGAATCGCGCGGCTAGGATCGACACCAACCGATCAAAGCGCTGGATGATCGGTGGTCTCCCCTTGGTATGGGCCCCCTGACCCGCGACGTTGAGCCGCGATTAAACGCAGGGGGAACAATGGTGCGGGGTTCCTCGAACTCCGCGCGGGCTGGCGCGCGGAAGACGGGCTAGTCTTCGTCGTCGGTCGATTCCGGAACGGTTTCGACGGTGCCGCCGAGGGCGGGCGGCGGATTGCCCTCCACGTAGAAGTAGAAGATGTTGCCGCTCTGGGTCACGACGATCCGGCCGCAACCGTTGAGCGCCTCCGCGCTCTCCGAAGTCTCCGACCACTTGAACGCGATCGACCCTTCCGACGCCAGCTGCACGGTTCTTTCGCCGCCGGTCGCGAGATTGAACCAGTCGCTCGCTTGAACCCAATTGGCGGGAAGCACCGTCCAGGCCGGGCCGCCCGTGCGCTCGATGCGCACTTCGAAGGAGCAGCCCACCGAATACGCCGAGAAGAGATAGCTGGAAAATTCCCCCGTGCTCTCTTCATCTCCGCCGTCCCCGCAGCCGGCGGCCAGCAGGCACGCGCCCAGCAGCATCGCGATCCATCCGTTTTTCTTCATTTCCCGTCCTCCCTTTTGAGCTGCGTTTATAGTCCGTCCGGCGATCATAGAATCATCATGCACGCGAAGGCGGATACGTCAACCATCCAAGCCCGCGATTGGCCGCGGGACGCGGCGCGATTCGACGCAAGGAGCAAGGCGGGAGAGAGAAACGCCGCGAGAAATCCGGCGGCCCGATCCGGCTATTCCCCGACCTTGCGCACGGACAGGCGTCCGATGACATTGGCCGGAAAACCTTCCCCGGGGGGTTGACATTACACATCTCAATGTGTGATCTTATGTGTGGAGGTGGACAGCATGGCAACGAATCTGCAACTCGACGATCGATTGATCCGGGAAGCGCTGGTCCTCGGCAAGCACCGCACCAAGAAGGCGGCCGTGACCCAGGCGCTGACGGACTATATCCGGCATCTGCGCCAAAACCGCATGTTGCAGTGCTTCGGGACCGTTGATTTCGACCCCGCCTACGACTACAAGAAACAACGGGCGCGGGCGTGAGGGTTTTGGTCGATACCAGCGTCTGGTCCTTGGCCTTGCGGCGCACAACGCCCCGGCGCCAGCCGGAAACGGAGGAACTCGGCCGCCTGATCTCGGCCCACGCCGTGGACATCATCGGCCCCATTCGCCAAGAACTGCTTTCCGGCGTGCGGGATTCGGACTCGTTCGCGCGGCTGGCTTCGCACCTGGAAGCTTTTCCCGATTTGCCGCTGCTGACCGAAGACCACGTGACGGCGGCGAAGTTCTTCAATTTGTGTCGTTCCAAGGGCGTCCAAGGGTCCAACACCGACTTCCTCATCTGCGCCGTCGCCGTGCGCTGCGATCTGGCGATCTTCACGACCGACAAGGATTTCAGATCGTTCCGGAAATGCCTTCCCATCGCGCTTCACGAGATGGAATGATTCGCGCTGCTGCCAAAGCATATTCGCATATTCTGTAGCCACTGAACAAGACCGGGACGAGGGCGTCCCGGCTCCAAACAGCCAGATCAATCCATATCTTTGGAGCCCCCGACGACCTCGTCGGGGGATGATCGATGGCTACAGTATTTCAGAATATGTTCCATTGCAGATCGAGTTTTGGGTTCGATCCGCCCCAACTTGAAAATTGGATATTGATTATTGGATATTGGACATTCCGCCCCCGCCCCCCATCCGCCCTACGCCTTGCGCACGGAGAGGCGTCCGATGGGCTTGGATTCGACGTAGTAGCGTTCGAAGTCGGTCTGCTCGTCTTCCGGCGGCACGTAAGGCGCGATGAGTGCAAAGCGAGCGTCGCCCGCGAAAATTTCCGAGAGCTGCTCGAAGTACGGCAGGTGGTCCGTCGCAACGTGGACGACGCCGCCGGGCGCGAGCGTCCGGTGCAGCGCGTCGAGAAACAGCTTGTTGAACAGGCGGTGGCCTTCGTGGCGCGCCTTGGGCCACGGATCGGGGAAAAAGACGTAGTAAACGTCCACCGCGGCGGGCGGGATCAGATAGGCCACCGCGTAGTAGGCTTCCACGCGCATCAGGCGGACGTTGTCGAGGTCCAGCCGCCGCGCGCGGTTGTCCACTTTGCGGATGCGCCGCAGCATGCGGTCGATGCCGAGGAAGTTCGTTGCGGGAGCCTTCGCCGCGCGGGCCAGAAGGAACCGTCCCTTGCCGCTGCCGAGGTCGATCTCCAGCCGCCGCTCCGGATGCGCGAACCACTGCCTCACGGGCAGCGGACCGAGCCATTCGGCCTCCGTTTGGGGTTCCCGGCGCAGGCTGTCCGCGATCATCGCCGCGCTCAGCCGTAGGCCAGGACGACCGGATTGCGCAGGGTGCCGATGCCGTCGATTTCGCACTCGACCACGTCGCCGTCGTGCAGCACCACCGGGGGCTTGCGGGCGGAGCCGATGCCCCCCGGCGTGCCCGTCGAGATCACGTCGCCCGGCTCCAGCGTCAGCACCCGGCTCAGGTCCGCCAGGACCATATCGATGCGGAAAATCATCTGCGAGGTCTTCGATTCCTGCAGGATTTCGCCGTTCACGCGCTGGCGGATGCCCAGCGCGTGCGGCCGCTTGATCTCGTCGCGCGTGACGAGCCAAGGGCCCATCGGCCCGAAGCCGTCCGCGCTCTTGGCGAAAAACCACTGCAGGCGCGCCTGCTGCAGGTCGCGATTGGTCACGTCGTTCAAGACGGAGTAGCCGGCGACGCAGGAAAGAGCCTCGCCCTCGTGGAGATCGCGCGCACGCTTGCCGATCACCACCGCCAGTTCGGCTTCGGCATCCACGCGCTCCATGCCCGGCTTCAGCGGGATCGGATCGTACGGGCCGGACAGGGAGCCGGGGCTCTTGGAAAAATAGACGGGAAATTCCGGCACCTTGGCGTCGAACTCCTTGGCGTGGTCGCGGTAGTTCTTGCCCAGGCAGACGATCTGCCGCGGCGGCGCGATGGGCGGTCCCAGGCGCACGCCTTCCGCGGGAAGGGTCTTCAGCTTCGGCTCTTTCAGCAGGGCCTTCAGGCGCTCCGCGCCGAAAGTGCGCCAGAAGCGCGCGTCGTAGTCCTCGATGTCGAAAACCATGCCGCGCACGTCGACGATGCGCGCGGGTTCGGTTTTCGTTTCGTCCAGCCAAATGCCCGGCCGTTCGGCGCCGGGCGCGCCGTAGCGAACCAGTTTCATTTCGCGGGCCTCCGGGGCACGAACACCTTGCGTTCCGGCGCGGGCGGAAGCCCCTCGCCCGCGCGCGTCTTGCCGAGCGGCCCGAGCACGTCGTCCGTCGTCTTGAAATGGCACTTGGCCACGTCGAGGAACGCGGCGCCGCCGCGCTTCTGCGCGATCTCGCCCGCCACGGCCTTGACCTTGTCGGACGCGCCCTTCGGCAGCTTGACGCCGACTTTCTCGCCCAGCTTGTCCATCGCCGTCAGGAAACCCGCGCGCGCGAGGATGGACGCGGCGGCCACGGCGACGTCGCTTTCCGCCTTGTGGCGCTGCTCGAGCTTGATCTTGCGGCCCTTCTGCTGCAAGGCGCGCTGGATCTGCTGCTCGGGGCCGAACTGGTCGCTCAGGGCGCGGGGGCAGGACGGCACTTTTTCGAGCAGATTTTCGATGGCGCGGGCGTGGCCCCACGCCAAGATGCGGTTCACGCTGCCCATCGTCGCGTAGAGCCGGTTGTAGGCCGCCGGGCCGATCGACACCACGACGAACTTGTCGGCCAGCCGCGCGCGGATCTTCTTGGCCAGATCCTGCGCCGCCTTGTCGCTCGTGATGGTCTTGCTGTCGCGCACGTTCAGCGCCTTGAGATCCTTGGCGATGGTTTCGTCGACGTAGGCCGCCGCGATCACCAGCGGACCGAAGAAATCGCCCTTGCCGCTTTCGTCCACGCCCATGTGCGGCGCGTTGGCCTCGGGATTCAGCACGTCTTCGTAGCCCAGCCGGGCCTCGCCGAGCACCTGCGGCTCGAGCACGAACGTCACCCAATCCGCCGCCCCCTTGCCCTGCACCAGGCACTTGCCGCTCTGGTACAGCACGATCTGGCAATCTTCCCCCTCCGCCGCCGCGAGCGCGTATTCCACTCGCCGGGGCCGGTAGTTCCCCTCCCGCAGAATCCGCGCCGCCGCGTCCATCTGCGCCGGCGTCAGCTTGATCGTATACGAATTCTTCTTGTCCGTCATGGTGCGGACCCTAGCAGACCCCGGAGCCGCTGGCAACCGCCCGGCCATTGACATTCCCTTTTTCAGGGCATAGAGTTCGGAGGCATGAAACGAATGGCGCGCGGCGCCCGCCGCGCGCGACAACCCGGAGAGTTCCTCATGAAACGTACGACCCTTTTTGCGATGCTGGCCGCTCTGGGACTCCTGTCCGGGTGCGCCGCCCTCGAAGGCCAAGACCTGGCCGCCGACCCCACCTCCGACGAAGGCATCGCCGCCATCGCCAACAGCCGCCTCAACGACGACTCCATGGTCGGCAGCGCCACCTTGAGCGCGACGGTCGCAGACGGCCTCGCCACGCTGAACGGCATCGTCCCCAACGAAGCCGCCCGGCAGCGGGCGCTCCAGATCCTCCGCGGAACGCCGGGCATCTTCGACGTGGTCGACCACACCCGCAAGCGCTAGGCACCCCGGTCCGTGAGCCGCCTGCGCCACTCGCGGTCGATTCGGCGGGGGGCACGCATCCTGCTGTTCGTGCTGCTGGCCTTCTCCGCCGGCTGCGCCACGACCGGCCGCAACGGTCCCGCCCGCCGGGCGCTGCGGCACCTGCCCAAAGTGCCCGAAGGCCAACTTCGCGCCGATCGCGCCATTCTCGCCGCCTTTTTCGCCGCAAACGGCGCGCGCATCTCCGACGAGCAGATCGCCCGGATCATCCCTCCGTCCGCGCCCCAAGGAAGCATGGACCGCAGCGCGTTCCGATCCATCGCGGGATCGAAAGGCTTCGTGCTGACGGTCGTGAAGGCCGACGAACGCTTTCTTTGGGAAGAACTCAAGCGCAACCGTCCCCTGCTGGTTCTCCTGCCCCCCGACGTCCATTATTCCCCCGCCGCCGCCGCCTTCATCCCCGTCGCCTGGGACCAGGCGAACCACGTCGTGGAACTGCTCGACGGCAACGGCGAAATCCAACCCATCCCCGAAGCCTCGTTTTTCGCGCGGCGCGAGCCGCTCAAGCAGGCCGCGCTGTGTCTCGTCCGGCCCGGCGCCCTGCGCCGCATGAAACCGACCCGCGAGCAAAAGCTCGTGCTCGCCGACTTCTGGTTCGACCAGGGATTCTATCGCCGGGCCCAGGCCACCTATGCCGCCCTCCAGGAGGAAGCCCTTCCCGGCGACGCCGACGTCGAGGCCCTCGTCGGGCGCGGCAACGTGCTCGTCCGCCAAGGCCGCTTCCAGGCCGCCATTCCCCTCTATCGCGCCGCCCTCGTCCTCGAACCCGACAATCCCAAGATCCTCAACAACCTCGCCTATTGCCTGCTGCACGGCGACGGCGAACTCCTGGCGGCCATGCGGCACGCCACCAAGGCCAACCGGCTGGATCCCGACAATCCCGTCATTCTCGAAACGCTCGGCAGCCTCAACCTCCGCCTCGGCGACGCCTCTCTCGCCGCCCAATATCTGGAACGGGCCTGGGCCAGCGCCCTCCAGCGCCCTCCCGAGATCCAGATCGCCATCATGGACCAGCTCATCCGGGCCTGGTACACCGCCGGCCGCTTCGATCTCGCCTGGCAGATCGTCGAACACCGGCACCGCCAGTTTCCCGAGTACCGCTTTCCCGACGACGTCCTCCACATTTTCCCCGTCCTGCGGAAGCCGGCCGAGGCTTTTCCCGAAAAATCAAAAAAATCGATTCCGGAGGATTGACACCCCCCCCTTCCTCCCGTATATTGGTCGAACAAATCGGGGAAATGTTCGGTTTTCCCGCGTTCTTTGCATAATCCATTTTTAACAACTTGCTGCTAACCACGCAGCAAGCAGATGGGACTAGGTGAATCCCCCCATATCACCCCCGTCTGCATTCATCCGTGCCAGGCTACCCCCCCCCGATAATGCCTGGCACGGACCTTTTTTGCCCGGAAGAGATCAATCTTCAATATCCAGTGTTCAAGTGAACAGCCGAGAATGCCGGAGCGATTCACTCGGACACGGGTAATCGCCCCGATCCACAACCGCCCTAAGGCTGTTCACTTGGAAATTGAACCCTGAATATTGGATATTGAATATTCTGCCCCATTTCCAACGCCCCCCCCGCTCCTCTTACACCTTATCCGGATACTCCCCGGCCGCGACCAGGGTGCGGATCGATTCCTGCACCGTCGCCTTGTCCTCGCGATAGGTCACCCCGAACCACCGCGACGTCGTGTCCAGCACCTTCACCGTGCCCCGCCCCGACCGGATCAATCCGTCCACCACCGACGGAATCGTAAACTCCTTCTTCGGCGACCGCCCGCCCTCGCCCTGCAGGAATTTCGCGAACGCCGCGTCCAGTTCCCCGAACATCGACGGCATGAACCCCCAGCAATTCATCGAAACCGGTTCTTCGCCCGTCAGCGCCGCGGTCGGGCCGCCCTCCGGTTCGTCCCACAGCGATCCGTCCGCATGCCGCGTGATTTTCGTCCGCTCCTGGATGCCCGTCAGCAACCGGTCCGTTCCGCACAGGCACACCCCGCGGCTCACGCTGCCGTGCTCGGAGAGCGTCTGCCCCAGCCGGAACGCCACCATGCAGTGGCCGACCGGACCGTTTTCGGCCGTCAGGTGGCCCGCCAAGGCGCGAAACGACGCCGCGCCGTAGAAATCGTCCGCGTTGATCGCCGCAAAGGGTTCCGCAATCTCGTGCCGCCCCGCGCGGATGGCGTGGGCGGTGCCCCACGGCTTCGCCCGGTCCGCCGGCACCGCGAAGCCGTCCGGCACGTCGGCCAGATCCTGGAACGCGTAGGTGCAGGGCACGCGCTTTTCCCACTTCGCCCCCACCGTTTTCCGGAACGCCGCTTCGAGATCCCGCCGGATCACGAAGACGACGCGGCCAAAGCCGGCGCGCAGCGCGTCGAAGATGGAATAATCCAGCACGATTTCGCCCGCCGGCCCCACCGGATCGATCTGCTTCAATCCCCCGTAGCGGCTGCCCATGCCGGCGGCCAAGATCAACAAAGTCGGTTGCTTCATGTCCGGCAATCTACCAAGTCCGGCCGCCGCGAGAAAACCTTTTCCGGCCGGCGAGCCGACGTGGTATCGTGTCCAAAAATCCTTCTCAAGGAGCAACCATGAACGTGCCGATCCGCCTTCTCGCCGCCCTTTGCCTCGCGCCGGTCCTCGCCGCGCCCGCGCTCGCCCAGGGATCCGACTCGCAGCAAAGTGCCAGCCAGCCCTGGATGAAATTCGAAAAGGAACTGGGTCTCCAGACGACCTACTCCGTCGACATGGCCATGAACGTGATGGGCATGAACATGAATTCCCGCACCGTCCGCGACGGCGGCAAGACCCGCACCGAAATGACCATGCCGTTCATGAACCTCAAGATGGTCGCCCTCGAAATCCCCGAAAACGGCCGGCCCGTCTCCTATTCCCTCTTTCCCGAAAAGAAAAAATACGTCCTCAACGAAAGCGGCGACGGCGGCGGCGCTTCCGCCGCCATGCCCCAGATCGAAGAACTCGGCACCGAGACCTACGACGGCGAAGCCTGCGTCAAGCGCCGCATGACCATGGTCCAGGACGGCATCCGCAGCGACATGGTCATGCTCTTTTCGCCCAAGCAGAAGAACATGCCCGTCAAGATGACGCTCACCGCCAACGCCCCCATGGGACCCGGCCAGCCGGCCATGCCCATCCAGTCCGTCATCCTGTTCAAGAACTACGACTTTTCCGCGCCGGACGCGGCCCTGTTCGCCATCCCGGCCGACTACGTCCAGGCGACCAGCATGCAGGAAATCGTGATGGAAAGCATGCCCGACATGGGCGCCCTGATGCAGCAGATGCGGCAGATGCAGCCGGCGGAATAGCCGATCAATACACTTCCGGCACGAACTGCTGGTCGGAGAGCGGCGGGCGCACGTAGCCCCGCCGCTTTTGCTTGGGCGGCAACTCGATCGGCTCCGGCGTCAGATCCTTGTACTTGATCTGGCTCAGGAGGTGGTGGATGCAGTTCAGCCGCGCCCGTTTCTTGCTGTCGGCGTTCACCACGTTCCAGCGCGCCTGCGGAATGTCGCACACTTCGAACATCTTGTCCTTCGCCTTCGAATAATCCACCCAGCGCGACCGCGCCTGCAGATCCATCGGGCTCAGCTTCCAGCGCTTCGTCGGATCCTCGATCCGCGCCTTGAACCGCTTCTCCTGCTCTTCGTCCGAGACCGAAAACCAGTACTTGATGAGGACGATCCCCGACCGCACCAGCATCCGCTCGAACTCCGGGCACGACCGCAGGAATTCCTGATATTCGTCCTCGGTGCAGAATCCCATGACGCGCTCAACGCCCGCGCGGTTGTACCAGCTGCGGTCGAACAGCACCATTTCCCCCGCCGCGGGCAGATGCGGCACGTAGCGCTGGAAATACCACTGGGTCTTTTCCTTGTCCGTCGGCGTGCCCAAGGCCACCACCCGGCAGATGCGGGGATTCAGGCATTCCGTGATGCGCTTGATCGCGCCTCCCTTGCCCGCCGCGTCGCGTCCCTCGAAGATCGCCACCACGCGCAGACCCTTCTGCTTGATCCACTCCTGTAGCTTCACCAGCTCTACCTGCAGCTTGGCCAGCTCCTTGTCGTAGTCGAGCTTCTTGTCCTTTTTCTGCCCGTCTTGCTTCGCCTTCATGGGAAACGCTCCTCTGCGGCGGCCGACCGCATCTTCATGCTACCCCCCGCTCCTTCCTCTGCAAAGCCTCGATTTGGTTTGGGCGAAAACGTGCGGATTCGCCCCGGCCCGCGTCCAGCCCCCGAAGCCGAGCATTTATGATATTTATAAATATCATATATGTTATTTATAAATAACATAAATGGGAACGGCCTGAATTCAGGGGGAATCCACTCGCGGGAAGACTGGCCCGACGGGTTTCCACGCCGCGGAACAATCGACGAACCGCGATTCCCGCAGGGGAGCTCTATTCCACGGCGATCTGCACGCGGTCGGCCAGACCCCGCGCCGTGCCGCAGGCGATCTGGTGTTCGCCTCGCGCCAGCGGCCAGAACATCTTTTCGCCAGGGCGCGTTTGGCCAACCGGCCGATCGTCCACGAACCAATGGATCGTCTCCCCCGCGCGATCGCTGGCCGCTTCCAGCGCCAGCCGCTGCGCGTCCGCCTCCAGTTCCGGCAGCCAACGATAGACGCTGCCCCGCGCCGGCGCGAGGATGCGCACGGCTTCGGCCGGTTCGTCTGGCGCGGGCGCCGCGCGTCGCGCCAGGAACGACGCCACCGCCGCCGGCCACGCGTCCTCCGGCCCCGCGCGGTGCACCGGGCAGATTTCGCGCCGCGTGACCCGCGCAATGGCCCAGTCCTCGATCCGGTGCACGCAGTGCGGACCCGGCGCGCAGCCGCTGACGGCGCACAGTTCCCGCTTTTCCATCCCCGCCGGCCGCGCGAACCACGGTCCCGCGTTGTCCGGATACATCTGGCGGAACAGGTCCCACGCGATGGGCACGGCGGCTTCGCGCCCCACGAGGCCGTCCGCCGGCGAACCATCGGGATTGCCCACCCATACGCCGATCGCGACTTCCGGATTCCACGCCACCGTCCAGGCGTCGCGCAAGCCGGCGGACGTGCCCGTCTTCCACGCCATCGGCGGCAGGCGCACGTCGGCCGCGTGCCCCGTCGTGTCCAGCGCGCGCTCGTCGCCGGAGAGCATGTCGCTCACCAGCCAGCAGGCCTCGGGCGAGAAGATCGGTTTCGCCGCGGGCGCCGGACCGGTTTCCACGAACCGCGCCGGGATCCAGGCGCCGCCGCGCGCGAGGCAGGCGTAGGCGTTCGCCAGGTCCAGCAGGCGCACTTCCGCGTTGCCCAGCACGAGACCGAGGCCGTAGTGCGCCGCCGGCCGGTCGATCGTCGCCAGCCCCAGCGCGCGCAACGTCCCCCAGAACCGTTCCTGTCCGACGCGCCGTTCGATTTCGATCGCCGGCAGGTTCAGCGACGCCACCAAGGCGTCGCGCACGCTGACCAGCCCGCGGCAGTCTTCCGAAAAATTGCGCGGATCGAGATCGCGGAATCTCAGCGGCACATCGGGAATCACCGTCGCGGGCACGGCCAGCCCGCGGTCGAACGCCAAGGCATAGGCAAAGGGCTTGAGAGTCGAGCCCGCCGCGCGCCGCGCGACGGCGCCGTTGACCTGCCCGGCGCGACGCTCGGCGAAGTAGTCCGGCGAACCCGCCAGCGCGCGCACCGCGCCGGTCTTCACGTCGAGCACCACCACCGCCCCGCCGCCGGCCGGACCGTCCGCCAAATGCCGCCGCAGGACGTCTTCCGCCCGCCGCTGCAAATCGCCGTCGAGCGTCGTGCGCACCGTCGCATCCGGCGCGAGCTGCGCCGGCACGCCGACGAGATCGCAGAAATGCGGCGCGCGGAACGGATATTTTCCGGGCCGCGCGGCCAGCGGCTGCGCCCACGCTTCAGCGCGTTCCTGCTCCGTGATGAAACCGCAGGCCTCCATCCGCTCCAGCACGTAGGCCTGTCGCTTCTTGGCCGCATCCGGATGCCGGTCCGGCCGCAGGCGCGGACGCGGCTGCGGGCAGCCCCCCAGCCACGCCGCTTCCGCCCGGGTCCGG
>CALMNW010000025.1 GCA_937872095.1 uncultured Verrucomicrobiota bacterium | reverse complement strand
CTCTTAATCAGTGGGTCGTGGGTTCGAGCCCCTCCGCCTCTACCATCTATAAAGCGCAGGAAAACCCGAAAATCTGGCGAGATCGCCGGTTTTCGGGTTCTTCGTTTGCCGGTCCTGCCAACCGGCCCCCGCAGGAAGGTTTCGGCAGCCGGTTTATTCCTTCGCGCGCTTTTTGCTCAAGAACTCGACGACGTCGGCATGGTTCTTGGCCTTCGCCGCCGCCAGCGCGGTGAGGCCGCGGTCGGTCTTCGCCGTCGCGTCCGCGCCCCGCTCCACCAATATTTTCACGACGTCCAAGTGCCCTTTGACGGCCGCGCCCATCAGGGCCGTGGCGCCCTTCGGGGTCTTGGCGTCGATGTCCGCCTCCCGGTCCAGCAGCAACCGGACGAGTTCCGCGCGGCCTTGGCTCGCGGCTTCCATGAGGACCGTCGTGCCGTTGGGCGCCCGGACGTTCGCGTCCGCCCCCCGGTCGAGCAGCGCCGTCGCGAGGTCGAGTCGATTTTCACGGACCGCCAACGCCAACGGAACGTCGCCGGCGGCGTTCGGGAGATTCGGGTCCGCCCCCCGCTCCAACAAGAACCGGACGGCGGTCAAGCGGTTGTTCTCGACGGCCAGCATCAGGGCGGACATCCCGGCGGGATCCTGGGCGTTCACGTCCGCGTGCTTGTCCGCCAGCAAACGCACGATATCCAGCTTGCCGTAGAAGGCGGCCCCCATCAACGCGGTGAGCCCGTCGTCGTTGGCCGCATCGACGTCGGCTCCGTTTTCCACCAGCCACTTGGCCGGATACAGATGGCCGTTGACGGCGGCGGCCATCAGCGGGGTCAAGCCATGCTCGTCGCGGGCATCCACGTCGGCGCCCCGCCGCACGAGGCGGAACACCGCGTCGAGGTCGTCGTCCGCCGCCGCCGCATGCAATTTGCCCCATTGGGCGACCGGTTCCGGTTGGGGCGGATGGACGCAGCCGGCGCACAGGACTGTCAGCAGCAGCATCCCCGCAAAACAACGTTGACCGATCCTCATGTGCTGCGCATCCTTCCTGCTTCGACTCGGGAGCCGGCAACGACTGGGGCCGGATTCCCATGCAAACCGAGCGACATCATAAGTCCGCTCTTGCCCGGCGTCAACCGCACCGAATCGGACCGCTCGGAGAGCGGTCCCTACCACAGCCGAAAACCATGATCGAAAGGTAGGGACGCCTCTCCGAGGCGTCCGCGCGAATATGCTCATCAAGGCCGTTCCACCTGCACTTGGTAGAACCAGCCGATGGGCGGATCGTTCGTGTCTTGCAGGCTGTCGGCCCCGCCCGCGCCCAAGCGCGGACCCGCGCCCGGCACGGGATTCCACACGCCTTCGACCAGATTGCTGGACGCGATCAGGGTATAGGTGCGGTTGGACGAAGACGTGAAGTCCGCCGTCGCCAGCGGCACGTCCGGAACCCAGTGGATGCGGAACACGTCGTTCGAATCGGTCGGGTCCGTGTCCGCGATGAATTCCTGCCAGGTGAGGACGCCATCGACGTCGTCATCGTCCAAGGCCAGCGCGTCGTAGTTGGTGTCGCCGGGATAATAGGCGTCGAGCCAGTACTGGGGCACGTCGTGGATGGCGAGGGATTCGGCGAAAGCCACGTCGACCGTGCCGTTGGCGGCGGCCGGTCCCCACGTCACGATCATGGCCGATCCGTTGGTGACGGCGACCGGCGTGCCGTCGGCCGCCACGGTTTCGATGTGGTAGAACGCGTCGGCCAGAATCTGGAAATCCTGCCCGTTTCCGGAAACCACGGACACGGCGCCGCTCGGGGAAATCGATCCGTGCGGACCGGCCAGCGCCACCACCCAGAACGAGGTGCGCGTTTCGGCCACGGCGACGTCCGAATAGTCGCTGAGACCGGTGTCGTTCGTGGCGCGCACCCGGTAGTAGTACGTGGCGTTTTCCGCCAAGCCGGTCACGACCTGCGAAAGCCCCGCGCAAGACAGGTCCTGGTAGCCCGCCACGAAGGCCCCCGGCAGCCCGCCTTCCATGGCGTGATCGCCGATGTTCGTAAAGTCGTCGCGGGCCAGCACGGTCCATTCGCCGGAACACGTGCTCCAGTCGGAATTGCCGGAGCGGATGGACGCCAGCCGGACCAACGTGTGGTTGTAGGTGGCGTCCACCGTCCCCGCCACGTCCCAGCCCGTGCCGGGATCGGCGCCTTCCTCCCCCACGGCGTCGATGACGTTGGTGAAAGTGCCCGAAACGCGCGCCAGCCCCACGGCGTCGTCGCCCGTGAAACCCAGCGGCCCGTTGGCCGGCGCCACCAGGTCCGTCGCGGCCAGGATCGCCTCGTTGGTGGCGCCGGGCGCCGACACGACGTAGACGGCGCCGTGGGCCAGCGTGCCGCTCAGCGCCAGCGTCCGTTCGGACCAGGAGCCGCCGTTTTCGATCATGCACACGCGATAGGCGGACAAATCCACGTCCGCGCCCGTGCCGTTGTAGATCTCCACGTAGCGGTTGGACCCCGAACCCTCCGCGTATTCGGAAAGGAACAGGTCGTCCGCGAAGGTGTCGGGCGTGAAATCGGCGTTGGTGGCCACGTCCAGCAGGTAGCCGGTGGCCTCGGCGGAAGCTTGCCAGTTGGCCGTGAACGAGGTCGCGGCCTCGTCCGTCGCGGGCGCGATCGCCGGGGCGTCGAGCACGCTCATCAATTCGAGCGACGTGTCGTCGAACCGCAGCGAACCGTCGTAGCTGACGCCTTCGGCCTGCACGACCGCGCGCACCCAGGTCGCGTTCGACGGCGCCACGGCTTCGACCGAATAGTTCCGCCAGGTCTGGTCGACCACGCTCAATTCGTTGGTGGCCGCCAGCAGGAGGGTTTCGCCGCCGCTTGCGCCGGCATAGAATTCGATCTTCATGCCGCGGCTGGAGGAATCCCAAGGCCCGTAGGGATTGCCGTCGTCGGCCCAGAACCAGGCCGCGAACCGATAGCGCTCGCCGGGCAGGGCCGGCAGTTCCTGCCAGCAGCCGCCGGCATCGCCCGCCGCCGCCCACGTGCCGCGCAGCGCCTGCAACCACGTGCCGTCGTGGCTGTCCCAGTTGATGCGGATGATGCTGCCCCAGGCGGCGCCGTGGACGTCCGGATCGTTCGTCGCCCAGTAGGCGGCCACGCCGCTGCTGGCGCCCGCATCCTCGAAACTGGGGTTGTGCAGCAGGTTCACGCCGGCATCCACGCCGAACTCCGCGCCGATCGCCCGCGCGCAGTCGGCCGTCAGCGTCAGCGGATTGTCCAGTTGCTGCGCCGCGGGCACGTCGCCCGCCCAGCTCGTGAAATGGTAGTTGGAACTGGCCGTCGCCGTCAGCGTCAGCGTCGCGCCCAGCGGATGCCAGCCGTTGGTCAAGCCGACGACGTGCCCGTGATCCGGCGTCGCGCATTCCACGTTCACGTTGGTGGCCCACTGCCACGCCAGCGCGCTGTCCGCCGTCAGGGCGAACGCCGGCACGGCGCTGGTCGCGCCGGACGAAGGCACGCTGCCGGTGCCCGCCCACCCCGTGCAGACCAGCTGCGTGCCGGCCTGCGCCACCGTGGCGCTGGCCGCGCACGCCAGCGTCGTCCCGTACGGATACGACTGCGTGCCCGGCGCCGGATCGCACCAGGCATGCGCCGACGTCACGTCCAGATTCCGCGTGCCCAGGTCTTCATCGTCGTCCACGATCGTCAGCGTCGCGTTGCTGAGCGCGCCGAGCGACGCCGCGGACGACGGGTTCGCGAGCGACAGCAGCACCGTTTCGTTCGTCTCGTGCAGCAGGTCGTCCACGATCGCGATCTGGACGTTCTGGGAAGCCACGCCCACGGCGAACTGCACGTCGTACGCGCCGGCCGCGAAATCGGCGCCGGCCGTAGCCGTGCCGGCCGCGGCCAGCAGTTCGACCGAGGCCGCACCTTGAGCGTCGTCGCGCACCACGGCGATCAAAGCCTGCCCGTCGCCCTCGCCGGCTTGGTACGTCGCCGCGCCCAGCGAGATCGTGCAGGGATACAGCGAGTTCGTTTCCCACAGCCAAGTCAGCTGCGCGTCGTTGGTCACCGCGACCGCGAAGGCGTTGGACGTTCCCGCCGCCGGCTCCAGACCGGCCAAGGTCCAACCCGTGCAAACGTATTGCGCCGGGCCGTCCGACACCGGACTGGGCACGGAATTGGTCAGAACGGCGCCGCTGTCGATGGCGTGCGCCCCGCGCGCGGGCACCGGTTCGCCGTGTTCGGACGCCACGGTGAACACGTGCTGGTCGGGACCGGCCAGCGACAGATCGTCGAATTGCAGCGCGCCGTTGGCCCCGATGGTGTCGGCATAGACGACCACGCGCACCCAGGCCGCGTTCGAAGGCGCCGTGCCGGCCACTTCCTTGTACGCCCATGTTTCGCCCACGTCGTAGAACGCGTTGGTCAAGCCCAGCAGGATGTTGGTGCCGCCGTCGAAGAATTCCAGCTTGATGCTCTGCGCGCCGGCCCACCACGTGGCGTCGGCCCAGAACCACGCCCCGAAGGTGTAGTCGCGTCCGGGCATCGCCGGCACTTCCTGCCAGAACCCGCCGTAGTCTAGGCTGTTCGACCACGTGCCGCAGATCGCCCCGTGCCAGGACCCTTCCGCCGGCCGCCAAGCCACGCGCGCGGCCGAACCCCAGCGCTCGCCGTGCTCGTCGGGCACGCCCGCTTCCCAATAGGCCGCCCCGTTGCCGTTCGTGCCCGCGGCATCCTCGAAGCCCGGATTGTTCAGCAGATTGCCGCTCGAAACGGAAATGAACCGGCCGGTGACGGCCTTGGCCCGGTCGAGCGCGAGCGCCAGCGGATTCTCCAGTACCTGTCCCGCGGCAACGTCCCCGGTCCAGCCGGCGAACACGTAGCCGTCGTCCGGCGCCGCCGTCAGGGACACTTCGGCCGCCAGCTCCTGCCAGCCGGACGTCGCGCCGGTGACGGACCCGCCGGCTTCCGCCGCCACGTCCAGCCACACGTTCGTGTCCCACCGCCATGCGATCGCGGAATCGTTCGTCAGGGCGAATGCCGGAACCGAAACGCCGCCGCCGGACGCCGGCACGCAGCCCGTGCCGGTCCACCCTGCGCACACGTACTGGGTCGAGCCCATGGACACGGAACCGGTCGCCGCGCACGATACCAGCGTGCCGTGGACGTAGACGTTCGTGCCGACTTCCGGCGCGCAGGAACCATGCGCCGATTCCACCGTCAGCGTGCGGTCGGGCATCGGTTCGTCGTTGTCCAGGATCGTGAAAACGGCGTTGCTTTGCGCGCCCAACACGCCGGAACCGCCGGGATCGGAAAGCCACAGCGCCAGCGTTTCGTCGGCTTCGTCGAGGGCGTCGTCCAGCAACACCAGCTCGACCGCGGCCGTCGACGTGCCGGCGGGGAAATCCACGACGGTGGACAGCGCCACGTAGTCCGACCCGGCGGTCGCGGTGCCGTCGACGGCCGTGACGCGCACCGAGGCCGCCGCGTTGGTCGTATCCCGCTGCAAGGCGATCCAGACGCCGCCCGTCCCCTCGTCCGCGGCGTTGCTCGCCGCGACGAATTCGATCGCGCTGGGCACCAGCGAATTGGTTTCCCACAGCCACGTCAGTTGCGCCGCGTTGGTGACCGTTGCCGCAAACAGGTTGGTCGTGCCGCTGGCGGGCTCGTTGCCGGCCAGCGTCCAGCCCGTGCACACGTATTCCAGCAGCCCGTTGGAAACCGACGCTTCCACGGAGTTGGTCAGGACCGTGCCGGACGTCACGAGATGGTAGCCCGCGGCGGGAGCGGGCGTCCCGTGCGCGGAGACCACCGTGAACACGTGCCGGTCGGGACCTTCCAGCGAGCATTCGTCGAATTGCAGCGCGCCGTTCGCGCCCACGCCGTCGGCGTAGATCGTCGCGCGCACCCAGGTCGCGTTCGCCGGCGCCGTGGCGGTCAGCGATTTCTGCGCCCAGGACTCCCCGACGTCGGCCGTCGAATTGGTCACGGCCAGCAGAACGTTCGATCCGCCGTTCAACCCATCGAGAAATTCCAGCTTGATGCCCTCCGCCGTGGCCGACCACGTGTTGTCGGCCCAGCACCAGACGGCAAAGACGTATTCCTGCCCCGGCAGGGCTTCGACTTCCTGCCGGAAACCGCCGCTCGTGCCGCCGGAAGGCGACCACGTGCCGCGAACGGCCCCGTGCCACGAACCTTCCGTCGGCCGCCAGGCCACGCGCGCGGCCGTGCCCCACCGCGCGCCGTGGGCATCGGGATAATCCGCTTCCCAATACTGCGCCGCTTCGGAGTTGGTTCCGGCCTGGGTTTCGAAGCCGGCGTTGTTCAGCAGATTGGCGTCGATCGTAAAAACGGCCGCCGCGATGGAACTCGGATCCCGGCCCGTCCCATAGGCCCGCGCGCGGATTTCCGTGGTGGCCGCCACGGGAATCGCCGCGGCGTACAGCGCCGACGACTCGTCGGGATCCGTTCCGTCCAGCGTGTAGCGGATTTCCGCCCCGGGCGTCGCGCAGGCGATTTCCACCAGCACCAATCCGGAGTAGGTGCCCGCGGCCGGCGAAAACTGCGGCGTCGCCGCCAGATTGTTGCTCAGGACCAGCGTCTGCGCGGAGCCGGCGGGGATCTTGACCAACGCCGCATAGCCGAACTGGTTGGTGGCCTGCGCCCAGCCGGACGTCGGCGCCGCCCGCAAAGCGGCCTCGTCGGCGGCCTGGGCCAGTTCCGTTCCGTTCAGGCTCGCGCCGTTGTTGGTCGCGCAGCGCACATAGGCGTAGAAATATTCCAGATCCGGATCGAAATCGCCTGCCGGCGCGGAGAAATCGGCCTGGATCGTTTCGCCGGCGTCCGCCAGCGCGATCGTCTGCCGGTAGTAGGCGCCGGTTTCGTAGCCGTAGGTCTCCCCGTCGTCGTCGTAGTACGTGAACGACGTCGCGTTCGTGGACGGCAGCATCAGCAGGTCGAGGTTGGTGACGGGCACTTCGCCGACGTAGTTCTGGACCGGCTGCAGCGGGATGATCGCCCCGTCGCGCGCGAACAGCGGCAAATCCTCCCAGGTGGAGCTGTTCACCGCATAGGCGATGGTCTGGCCGCCGGCGTATTCCGTGCCCTTGAAGAAATCGCGCCACGTGCCGGCCGGCAGGTAGACGCTCTTCTGCGTTTGGCTCGCCGCGACGACCGGCGCCGCCAGCAGGGAATCGCCGAACATCCAGGCGTCCTTGACGTTGGCCGTATGGACGTCGTCCGGGAACGCCATCGCCAGCGTGCGCACGATCCCCACGCCCGTTTCATGCAGCCGGCGGTCGTAGGAATAAACGTAGGGAATCAGGCGGTAGCGCAGCCGGATGGCGGCCGTGGCCACCGCTTCGGCCTGGGTGCCGTAGACCCAGGGCTGCCGCTGCTGGTCCTGCTGGCCGTGCACGCGGAAGATCGGCACCACCGCCCCGAACTGCATCCAGCGCGCGTAGCATTCGGACGTGGTCTGGTCCGCATTGTTGAACCCGCCGATGTCCATGCCCCACCGCGCCGCGCCCACGCCGATCGCCGACAGCATGCGCTCGCGCTGGTTCGCCATGGACGTGAACCCGCCGTCGATGTCGCCGGACCACATCGCGTAGGCGTAGCGCTGCGAACCCGGCCAGAAATTGCGGTTGATGGACCACACCCGCCGGTCCGTATGGCCGCGCTGGCCCTCGTAGAGCGCCCGCTGCATGTTCAGGAACTGCCAGTTGCCGAACAGCATGCTGCCGCCGCCCGCCTGGTCGGCCTCGTCGTTCCACCAGGCGACCATCCCCGTGTCGAACGCATTGGTGATGTGGTTGAAATACCACGTCCGGCACGCCGCATTGGAGAAGTTCACGTCCTTGACCGGCTGCCCCGAGAAATAGTCGCTGTATTCCGCCTGCCCCGGCCACCAGAAACCGTTCGTCGTCGCGTAGCCGCCCTGCTCGGTATACACGTGGATCCGCGGCTTCATGATGCCGCCGATCCGGATTCCTTGCGCATCCATCTGCGTCTTGAGCGCGCCGGACGGTCCGCCGGGAAACTTCGTCGTGTCCCAGATCCATTCGCCGTAGTGGTCCGCGCCCCATTGCTTCCAGTCGAAGTCCACCACGTACAGATCGATCGGAATGTCGCGCGAGCGGTAGCCGGCCACGACGTTCGTCAGTTCGCTTTGCGTGATGCCCCACTCGGTGTTGGCGAAACCCATGCCCCACTTCGGGAACATCGGCGGCAGGCCGCTGACTTCCGCCGCCGCCGACAGGATCGCCTCCGGCCCGCCGATCAGCAGGTAGGCCTCCACCTCCGTGCGCGAACAATATTCCGCCACCAGATTGGTGGCCGAGGCGTTGAACTGGATGCCGTCCGAATCCACCAGCAGCCCGAAGCCGTTCCGATTCCAGATCAGCGGCGCGCCGCAATCGCCCTGGTAGCCCGCTTCCGCCCAGCCGCCCGAGGAGCGCAACAGGCCGGCCGACGAGTCGTCCCAAACGTTGTACCCGGTGATGCCGTAGAAATCGGATCCCGCCCCGTGCGCCAGCCGGATGCCGTCGGAAAATATTCCTTCCGCCGCCGGTTCCCAGACCACCGGCGTGCCGTCCGCATCCGCCACCGCCACCCGGCAAGGCGAACGCGCGATTTCCACCCGCATCGCCGGCGTCGTCACCACGATCGGATCGGCGTTCGTATCGATCGTCGCCCCCGCGTAGGTCCAGTTCGTCGTCCCGACGATCGCCGTCCGGGCATCGCCGCTGCCCCCGGGCTTGTAGTCCATCCGCAAGACGTTGCTCGAACAAACCTGCACTTCCAGTTGATCCGATCCGCAGGCGATCTGCAATCGATTCCCGGACACGGCCACCGACGTGATCGTTCCCAGCGCCCCCTTTGCGACCGGAACCGAAGCCCCCATCGCAACGACCAGCCACAGGACCAGCCTCCAGTGCATCGTCCCGGTGCGGCGGAAGATCGGATCGAACAAGGGCCATTTCATTTCAGCAGTTCCTTGGAGGGAATATCGCAACCTAATGTGATTTTCATAATAGCTTCCGGACCCTTTCAAGTCAAGCGTTTAACATAATGGGTTTAGGGGCATCCGATTAGGGGCCGGGGCATGTCCCGGCATACCGGAAAATACACATTTCCAATGGGCGCGCGGGCGGTGTATCTTCGCGGCATGAAATGGGTTCCTGCATCTTTTTCCTTCGTCTTCCGCTTCGCCCGTGCAGTGGTTTTCGCGGCCGCGCTGGGTTCCTGCCGGTCGTCCCTCCCTCCGGAGGTTCTCTTGCCGCCCTTGGAGCCGCTATGTGTCCGGGCCCGCGTTCCGGGAACGGTCGAGGAACTGCGTGCGGCTTCCGGCAGCCGGGTGCAGGCCGGCGAATGGGTCGCCACCCTCGCCCTGCCAACCCCCCTGCCCGATCCCGCCCGGCTGCGCCAAGCCCTGCAAGAGCGCGAACGCGTCTTGGGCACCGCCCGCACGGATTATCTGGAGATCAAGCAGCGCACCGAAACGGGCCGCAGCGGAACCGCCCAGTTGGCGGCCGCTCGCCAGGCCTTCGAGACCGCCGAAGTCGACCGCAATCAAGCGTTGACCGATCTGGAAACCGCCCAGCAAACCCGCGAGCAACTCCGCCATTACGCCCCCTGCGCCGGCCGCGTCGTCGGCCCGGCGGCAGCCGTCGGCGACGTCGTCCGCCCCGGCACCCCCCTCCTCTATATCCAGCCCGATCCGTAGCGGATCGATTCCGGAACGGCCGAATACCGGTCGGCCTCGAATTTTGGATGGCCCCGTTTACCGCGCTCAGCGTATATTCGCAATGAGGCCGGAAAGGAGTGAAGATCATGCCGAACGTTGCCCGCACGCTGCTGCTGCTTCTCGTGACCGGCGTCTGGACCGCTCCCGCCGCCGAACCGTGGCCCGCCGAAGCCCATGCCGCCGCCGTCCGGCTGACGGACATCGATCCCGGCCTGAATGCCTTCAATTGGAGCGGCGCGTTCTGGAATTCCCAGACCCGGACGCTTTGGCTCGCCTGCAACAATCCCGGCTCGTTCTGGGCGCTCTCGGAGAACGGCGCGGACAGCTTCCAAGTGGCCACGAATGCCGCAGGCACGCCCGCCAAATGGACTCCCGGCGGCGATCTCGAAGCCATTTGCCAGGCCGATCTCGATGCCGCCGCCGTTTTCGCGATGGACGAAAACGGATATATCCGCGAATACGACGTCTCGCAATTCGGCGTGGTCCAGCCCCTTCATGTCTGGGACGTCCGGCCCGTCTGCACGAATACGGTCAACGTCGGCGGGGAAGGCCTCGTTTTCGTTCCCGACGAGCATCTGCGCCGACAGGGGTTCTGCGACTCGACCGGCGCGCCCTATGCCAGCACCAACGGCATGGGCGGCCTGATGTTCGTCGGCTACCAGCAGGATGGCTTCGTCTATGCCTTCGATTTGAACCGCGCCTTCAACACGTACGGCTTCGTCGGCCGCTATAAAACCGGACGCACCGAAACCGCCGATCTGGAATTCGACCGCGCCAGCGGCAAGCTTTACGTCTGGCACAACACGGGCAGCAACTATCTGGAAGTGGTCGAATTGCGTTCCGTCGCCGACGGCGCCGACCGCCGCCTGCGGCCATTGGCCGAATACGTCGGCCCTCGCATCGGGAACCTGGAAGGTTTCGCCCTCGTTCCTTCCGCCGCCACCGACGACGCCGGCGGGTGCATTCTGACCGACGACGACAACGTCGGCGGCGAAGCCGTCCTGTGGTATCGCGAGTTCCAGCCGTCCGACGACGTCGACGCGGACGGCCTGTCCGACGGCGCGGAACTTTGGCATTTCGGTTCCGTCACGCAGACGGTCGGCGCCGCGGATGCGGACGGCGACCGGATGTCCAACGCCGACGAAATCGCCGCCGGGACCGATCCGACCAATGCGACCTCGGCCCTGATTCAATACGTCCCCGAGGACGGCACCGAATCGCTGGTCCTGAACTGGCAAAGCGCGACCGGCCGGAGCTATGCGATCCAATCGACCGCCGATCTCGCCCTCGGCTTCACCAACATCGTCCAGACGAATATTCCGGCCGACGTCCCGCGCAACGCGGCCACCGTCGACGTGTCCGATCTGCTCGGCTTCACGTTCTACCGCGTCGCCACTGAAACCCCTTGATGCCCCGAATCCAAAAGCCCGTCCCTATTTGGGCGGCTTGATGATGGGCTGGCCTTCTTCGTCGATGCCATAGACGGGAAATCCCGTCTGGTCGTAGCCGATGATGTGTTCTTGGCCGGGAGGTTCGTCGATCTGGTACTTTTCCTCTTCGGAAACGTAGGCGGGCCCCTGCCCGCAGCCCACGGCCCAGGCGGCGATTCCGGCCATGACCCCCGCAAATAGGCTTCTTGCCCCGTTGCTTCTCATCGGCAGCTCTTCCCGTAGACGGTTATCTCCTTGCATTACGTCCTCTCCCGGCGCTTCTGGCAAGCGGGATCTTCGACCGCCCTTTCCTGCTTTTCAATCCGCGCGCCAAGCGGTAGAACCATGCTCCGTCAACCAGGAGAACCCCGTGGATCCGAACCAACACATCGAAACCCGCTGCGTGCAGGCCGGCTGGCAGCCGAAAAACGGCGATCCGCGCGTGCTGCCCATCTTCCAGAGCACCACGTTCAAGTACGATTCCGCCGATTACCTCGGCAAGCTGTTCGACCTCGAAGTGCCCGGCCACTTCTACACGCGCCTGAGCAACCCGACCCTCGAATGCGTCGAGAACAAGATCGCCGCCCTCGAAGGCGGCGTCGGCGCGCTGCTGACCTCTTCCGGCCAGGCCACCTCCCTCTTCGCCATCCTCAATCTCTGCAAGGCCGGCGACCACGTCGTCAGCACCGTCGCCATCTACGGCGGCACGTTCAACCTCTTCGCCGTCACCCTCCGCCGCATGGGCATCGAGGTGACTTTCGTGAACCAGAACGACGCCCCGGCCAAGATCGCGGCCGCCTTCCGGCCCGCGACCAAGGCGTTCTTCGCCGAAACCGTCACCAATCCGTCCCTCGAAATCGCCGATCTCGAAAAACTCGCGAAGATCGCCCACGACCGCGGCGTGCCGTTCATCGTGGACAACACCTTCCCGACGCCGATCAACTGCCGGCCCATCGAATGGGGCGCGGACGTCGTCACCCACTCCACCACCAAGTACATGGACGGCCACGCGCAGACCACCGGCGGCGTCATCGTGGACAGCGGCCAGTTCGACTGGACCAACGGCAAGTTCCCCGAATTCTGCGAGCCCGATCCGACCTACCACGGCGTGGTCTACGTCGAGAAATTCGGCCCCGCCGCCTATATCGTGAAGGCCCGCGTCCAGCTCCAGCGCGACATCGGCGCGCAGCAGAATCCGTTTGCCGCCTATATCGTCAACCTCGGCCTCGAAACCCTGCATCTGCGCATCCCGCGGCATTGCAGCAACGCCCTCGCCGTCGCGAAGCATCTGGAAAAGCATCCGCGCATCGCCTGGATCAACTACCCCGGCCTGGAAAGCAACCCCTACCACGCCCTGGCGCAAAAGTACCTGCCCAACGGCACCTGCGGCGTCGTTTCCTTCGGCATCCAAGGCGGGCGCGAGGCCGCCACCCGGTTCATGGACGGCCTCCGGCTCGCGGCCATCGTCACGCACGTCGCCGACGCGCGCACTTGCGTCCTGCATCCCGCCAGCACCACCCACCGCCAGCTCTCCGACGAACAGCTCCGCGCCGCCGGCATCTCCGCCGACCTCGTCCGCCTCTCCGTCGGCATCGAACACGTCGACGACGTCCTCGCCGACGTCGACCAGGCCCTCGCCGCGCTCTAGCCTTTCGGCGCGGCCGGACACGTGCTAGATTTTTCCACGCTATGGAAAAAACATTTCCACAGTGTGGAAAACATGCGGCGCGCGGCGATTGGCTCCCTCTGCTGCGCGCGACGGGCGCCGATTTGGCCGCGCTCTACGCCCGCGCCGACGCCGTCCGCCGGGAGCATTGCGGCAACGCCGTGCCCATCCGCGCCATCGTCGAATTTTCCAACGTCTGCGCCAACGACTGCCTCTACTGCGGCATCCGCGCATCGAATCCCGTGCCGACGCGCTACCGGATGCCGCCCGACGACGTCGTCTCCGCCGCCCGGCAAATCGCGGCTCAAGGAACGGCCGGGACCATCGTCCTGCAAGGCGGCGAAACCCCGGGCGACGGCGACGAAATCGCGGCCCTCCTGCGCCGCATCAAGGCCGAAGTGCCCGGCCTCGCCATCACGCTGTCCGTCGGCAACCGCCCGCGCGACGTCTACGCCCGCTGGAAAGACGCCGGCATGGACCGCTATCTCCTCCGCTTCGAGACCTCCGACGCCGCTCTCTTCGCCCGCCTCCATCCCGCCTGCACGCTGGCCGAACGCCTCCAATGCCTGCGCGACCTGCGGGACCTCGGCGTCCAGACCGGCGGCGGCTTCATGATCGGCCTGCCCGGCGAAACCGTCGAAACCCTGGCCGACAACGTCCTCCTCTGCCGCGAATACGATTTCGACATGATCGGCATCGGCCCCTACGTCCCCAACCCCGACACCCCGCTGGGCGACCAGCCCAACGCCTACGCCGGCGATCCCGACATGTTCTTCCGCGCCATCGCCGTCCTGCGCCTCGCCAATCCCGATGCGCACATCCCCGCCACCACCGCGTTCGACGCCGTCTTTCCCGACGGCCGCGACCTGGCCCTGCAGCGCGGCGCCAACGTCTTCATGCCCAACGCCACCCCCGGCCCCCTGCGCAAGAATTACCAACTCTATCCCGGCAAACCGTGCATCGACGAAGATGCCGCCGATTGCTCCCGCTGCGTCCAGGCCCGCCTCCGAGCCCTCGGCCGTCCCGTCGCCCAGGGCCCCTCCCATTCCCTGAAGCGCCCCTCAACAGGTTCAATTACTTGATGATTGAATATTGAACATTGGATATTGAACATTGGATATTGAGATCCATGGTTTCCCCCCTTCTGACCTCCGACCTCTGATCCCCCCCATGCCCGAACTCCCCGAAGTCGAAACCGTCGTCCGCGAACTGCGTTCCGTCGGTCTGATCGGCCGACGCATCGTCCAAGCGCGCGTGTTCTGGCCCAAGACCGTCGCCGCGCCCGACGCCCGGCGCTTCGCGCGCGAAATCCGCGGGCGGGAAATCCGAGACCTATCCCGCCGCGGCAAATTCATCGTGGCCGAACTGTCCGGCGACCGCACCTTGCTCGTCCACCTGCGCATGAGCGGACATCTGGACGTCCAGCCCCCGAAAACCCGTCCGCGCCTCCACGACCGCGTCGTCTGGACGCTCGACGACGGCCGGCAAGTGCATTTCGAAGACGTGCGCAAGTTCGGCCGCGTTTGGCTGGTGCGCGATCCCGCGGTTGTTCTGCGCAATCTGGGTCCCGAACCGCTGGCGATCTCCCAAGCGCAATTCGCCGCCGGCCTCGCGGCCCGCGCACGCCAACTCAAACCGCTGCTGCTCGACCAGTCGTTCCTCGCCGGCGTCGGCAACATCTATTCCGACGAAGCCCTTTGGGCCGCGCGCCTGCATCCGCGGCACCGTTCGGACGCGCTGACGGGCGCGCAGGCCGCGGAACTGCTGCAAGCGCTCCGCTCCGTCCTGCGCAAGGGCATCCGCAACCTCGGCACCACGTTCGGAGCGGGCAAAACCCATTTCGTCTTGCCGCGCGGCGAGCGCGGCCGCAACCAGGAACAACTCAACGCCTACGGCCAGACCGGCGCGCCCTGCCCCCGCTGCGGCACTCCCATCCGTCGCATTCTCGTCGGCCAGCGCTCGACCCACCTCTGCCCGACCTGCCAGCGCGCCCCGAAGCTCTGATGAAAGCCGGTTTCCGGCCGTTTTGACCGCAAATCGACACAAATGGGCCCCTGGCGGCCACCAAAACCGTCCACGACCTTTCGCCGACAGTTGAATCCGTTCATGTCGAGCGTCAGTCGAGACATCTCGGCTTCTCCGCCGGCCATCGCCAATGTATAAGCCCAGATCCCTCGACCCGCCTTCGCGCAAGGCTTCCACCTTCGCTGAAGCTCCGGCGGACAAGCCGGCGGGCAAATAATCTCGGGATGACTGCCCTTCGAGGCGTCAAAACGGCCATTTTCAGTCGATTTTGGCCCGATTTTCGGCCTTCCAGCCCCCAAAACCGGGGATTTTTCACCACGAATGGCACGAATGGACACGGATGGGTCCACTCGATCGGATTTCTCCCTATTTCGCGATTTTCGCGAATTTCGTAGTTTTTCCCGTTCCCATGCCGTTTTTGACCATTCAAGCCCGTTGCACCTCGTTTTTCGCCGCTTCGCGCCTCTGCGCGCCGATTTTCGGTCCCCAAAAGCCCATTTTTGTTCTCCAGCGAACAAAATCGCTCTTTACGGTCCGTTTTTGGCGAAATTTGCCGCCCGCGAGGCCTGGCCCGCGAAGGAGGCTTTATGCAGAAGCCAACAACCGGCATAAAGCCTACTTCGCGCCTGCCGCCGATGTTCCGGCGAACTCCCTATTCCCCAAACCCGCATCCCGTTGCGCCATTGACCCGCGCCCATTTTTCCGCTATTCTTTTGCCAGTCAGCAGAAAACACCCCGCCACGTAAAGCCAACCTCGGGTCGGCCCAATAAAACTGTTCGATGAAAAGAGATACTCAATGAATATTCCTAATTTCCCGACCGACAGCCTTTACAAATTCGCAGCCATATCAGGAGTATTCCTTGTTTTCTCCATGGCAGCCCTTCTTGAATTCCGAATCGACAGGCAAGCCCAACTGGATGCAGAAATGCGGGTGGGGATAGAAGCATTACATTCACGTACTGAATTTCATAAAAAGAATATAGAAGTGCTCCTTCCGCATAGTGATGTGCTGGGTAAGGAACTTAATGATGCAATTAAGAACTACACTGCTCTTTTTGAGGATTCTCTCTCATTAAGAGAGAAATCCGAAAAAACGGAAGCCTCGGCTGTGTCATTAAGACGAATATATTATCTCACCCCAGTTATAATGCTTATTGGAGCAGTAATGGCTGCTTGGGGATTTGTTATGTGGTACTTCAAGCTACAACGCCACCAGGACATCCTTCTAAAGAATAGCACAATGGAACAAACCTCGAAGCCAAAGGCCTGAATGTAAAATGCATAAAGGAAATCGCATCGAACAAGCAGGTCCACCTTACGCGCCGCAAGCGGCGCGACGGTGACCCATGACGTTCGCAAGGGAAGGAATAAAAAACGAATGAGAATGTTCAAGGCCTTGTTGTATTCGACGGCAGGGTGCCTGCTCGCCATTCCATTGCCCGTATTAGCCCAAACGAATGACGCATGGACCGAGTTGGGAACGATTTCGCCGGCTGCGGCCCAACCGACAACATGGGGAAGGGAAATCCATGCATTGTGTCCCTGGAACGGCAAATTGTATCTGGGCTATGGCGACTACGACAAGAACACAGGGCCGATTGTCATCACAGCCTATGATCCGACCACCCGGACATTTGCAAATGCATGGACGTCCAGGACCGAGTCCATCGAAGTGTTCCGCCCCCTGATGGGTCGCCTTTACGTTCCCGCGATCGATCCCATACGTACAAGAGACCCAGTGTTTTCGGTTTGTGATCCCGCCGGACAATGGAGCGACGGGCGTATATATATGCCGGGGGGTGAAACCATCACACACGCCTACGATATGGCCACGCTGACAGGAACTGACCTTTGGCTTGTCGGGTCGAGCGATCGCGATACTCGTGCCGTGGCGCTCCGAAGCCTCGACGGGGGTGCGACGTGGAAGAAATCGTTGGAGCTCTCCAATCAGCCCGGGGATGACAGGAACCGCTTTTATTTCGCCGAGGCCATGAACAACAAACTCTACCTTCAATGCAGTTACGAGACGAACAGCATGGTATTCGATGGCGCGAACTGGACCCAGGGCCCTCTCCTTCCTTGGTATACGCAACACACAGAAGTCTTCTTGGGCAAGATGTTGATCCTGACCCAAAAACGGCTGTTAACGTTCGATGGCGAGAAAATTCAGTTGGCATTTGATCGCGGCCGCCCGGTTCGAGCCTTCTGCGTTTCGAAAAAGGCATTATATCTTCTGGGCGAGAGTAAAATGCGCATTCACGCAACGACTGATTTCTCCACTTGGTCAATGTTCTCAACTGCGCCATCGAATACCTGCAGCATCGCCGTGCTGAATGGCAAACTCTACGCGGGCACCACCGACTCCAAATTGTACGAGTATAATCAGGTTCTCCCTGCAGAGAACCCAAATGACGGCAACGAAACAAACGTAGGCGAACAACCGGGTCCACCTTACGCGCCGCAAGCGGCGCGACGGTGACCCGTGACGTAAGTCCTATGATCTCTAAACCCGCCATGTTGCGCCTGTACGTAGACCAGATCGCGCGGTTGTTTCCGGGCGCCACGCAGGCGGAGTTGCGGTTGTTGCTAGCCACTCGCCGGGCGATCCTGAAAACCGTGCCGGCCTGCCACGAGCGCGTCAAATGGGGCGCGCTTTCCTACCAGAAGCCGGATCCGGACGCGGCGGTCAAGGGCGGCATCTGCCAGCTCTATCACTGGCGCGGCCAGGTCTTGGTGGGGTTTATCCACGGCGCGTTCCTGCCCGATCCCGCGCACCTGCTGCAAGGCGCCGCCAAGGCCAAGCGCGTTCTTCCCATCCCCTCCCCGGCTTTCCTGAAAGACCCGCGCTTTCTGGCCCTGCTCCGCGCCGCGGCGAAGTACGATCCCTGCCAGACCTGATTTCTTTCACGCAAAGACGCAAAGCGATTTCGAGATCCGCATCCCCTCTCCGCGACCTTCGCGTCTCCGCGAGAAAATCCGGTTTTCGATCCGGGATCCGTCTCTCACGGAGACGCGGAGCCACAGAGGGGCAATCATCCCCCGACGAGGTCGTCGGGGGCTCCAAAGAGGAAAATCCAACGGCTGTTTGGAGCCGGCACGACCCCGTGCCGGGGTCATTCGGCGTTGAGCCGCGATAAAACGCAGCGGGAGGGCGCGGGCTTAGGGGGCGCGGCGGATCAGCGGAGGGAGACGTAGCGGAAGGCGTCGGGGAGCGCGGCGGCGATGTCGCCGGCGCGCATGGCGGGTTGGGTGCAGCGCAGCGCGGCGTAGTCGCCGGCGTTGCCGTGGAGCCAGGCGGCCGCGCAGGCGGCGTCGAACGGCGGCAGGCCCTGGGCCAGGAGTCCGGCCAGCAGGCCGGCAAGCACGTCGCCGCAGCCGCCGCAAGCCATGCCGGGATTGCCGGTCAAATTGATCCACGTGGGTTGGCCGGTCTGCGCGATGAGGGTTCCCGCCCCTTTCAGCACCACGATGGCGCCGGTGCGTTCGGCGGCTGCGCGCGCGGCGGCCAGACGGTCGCCCTGGATGGTTGCGACGTCGGTACCCAGCAGGCGCGCCAGTTCGCCGGGGTGCGGCGTCAGGACGACGGGTTGCTTGCAGGCGCGCACGGCTTCGGGGCGGCCGGCCAGCGCGTTGAGGGCGTCGGCGTCGAGCAGCAGCGGCACGGGCGTTTCGCGCAGCAGGTAATCCACGAGCGCGGCAACTTCGGAGCCGCGGCCGAGGCCCGGTCCGGCCAGGACGGCGGTGGCGCCGTCGAGTGCAGGTTCGGCGCCGAGGCGGACGTCGGCGATGGCTTCGGGCACGCGCGCGACGAGCGCAACGGCGGCGCTGTCCACCGTGGACACGCGGACGAGCCCCGCGCCGGAGCGAACGGCGCCTTCGGCCGCAAGCACGATGGCGCCGGGATAGCGCGCGGAACCGCCCAGCAGCAGCGCGGTGCCGTAGGTGCCCTTGTTTGCGTCGCGCGGACGCGGCGGCAGCAGCCGGCGCACGTCCATCACGGAGGTCATCTGCAGGTCCGGACTGGCGTCGGGCATGTCGTCGACGTAGTCGCGGGGCAGGCCGATGGGAATCAAGGTCAGCGAACCCAAGTATTCCCGGGCGACCGGCGCGGCCATGCCGGCCTTGGGCAGGCACATGGTGACGGTGAAATCGGCGCGGACCGCGCATTCGGCCGGCACGCCGGTATCGGCGTCCAGGCCCGTTGGAACGTCGGCGGCGACGATGATGGAAAACGCACGCTTGGAATTGACGTATTCGACGGCCCGGCGGATGTCGCCGAGCGGCGCGCCGCGCGCGCCCGTGCCCAGCAGGGCGTCCACCAGGATCGGCGAAGCCAGCGTCGCTTCGTTTTGGCGCTGCCAGGCCCGTTCCCCCACCACTTCCCGCCACGGCAAATCGAGCTTGGCCAGTTCCGCGAAGAACAGCTTGGCCGTGCCGCGCAGTTTTTCCTTTGGGCAGGTCAGCCAGACGTCCGCCGGCTGGCCGAGATCGCGCAGGGCGATCGCCGCCGCGAAGGCGTCGCCGCCGTTGTTGCCGGGACCGGCCAAAAAGCGGACCGGCGCGGTGGGCCGGCCCATCTGGACGGCGATTTCGTGGATGGCGCGGGCCAAGCCCCGGCCGGCGCGTTCCATCATGCCCGTCGCCAGCGCGTTTTCCTTGGCGATCGCCCGGGTCTCGGCCTTGCGCAGCGATTCCGAGGCGATGAATTTCATGCGAGCAGGTCTTTCATTTCGCGCACGGCCTGTTCCATGCCGACGAGAACGGCGCGGGCCACGATGCTGTGGCCGATGTTCAGGACCTCCAGATGCGGCACGGCCTGCCGGAAGGCCGGCAAATTGTCGTAGTTGAGCCCGTGCCCGGCATTGATGCGCAAACCGAGGCGGTGGCCGTATTCCGCGGCTTCCGCCAGCCGCCGCAGTTCGTCCGCCTGCGCCGCGCCGGCCAAGTCGCAATATTTTCCCGTGTGCAGTTCGACGACGGGCGCGCCCAGCGCGACGGCGGCGTCGAGCTGCCGGACGGACGGCTCGATGAACAGGCTGACGACGATGCCCGCCGCCTTCAGCTTCGCGATGGACGGTTTCAGCGCGTCGAACTGGCCGGCGGCGTCGAGTCCGCCTTCGGTGGTGAGTTCCTGGCGGCGTTCCGGCACGAGGCAGACTTCGGCGGGTTTCACCGCGACCGCGATTTCCACGATCTCGGGGCTGTTGGCCATTTCGAGATTGAGCGGAACTTTCAGCGCCCGGCGGAATTCCCGCACGTCGGCATCCTGGATGTGGCGCCGGTCTTCGCGCAGATGGATGGTGATGCCGTCGGCCCCGGCCTTTTCGCAGAGGCGGGCGGCTTCGAGCGGCGCGGGATAGGTCGTGCCGCGCGCCTGCCGCAGCGTGGCGACATGGTCGACGTTGACGCCGAGTTTCATGGCGAGGTTTTGCCGTCCGGCTTCCGCCAGGCGGCGGATTCCGCCTTGAAGAACAGCGCCAGCGCGGTAATCAGGACGTACGCCACGACGGCGACGGCGGCGGTCTGGAGCAATTCGCTGAGAGCCAGGCTCACGGGCAGCGCCCCCCCCTTTACAGCAAGGCCTTTTCGTCGGCGCCGCCGAAGAAATGGACCTTGCCCATGTCCAGGACGACTTCGACGGCGTCGCCGATCTGCTTGCGGCAGGACGAATCGACGCGGGCCGTGAAACTCGTCTGGCCCGTGCTGGCGTAGAGATACACCTCGGAACCCATCATTTCGACGACTTCGACGGAGGCCTTCACGACGTGCGCGGGATCCGCATCGGGCCGCGCGGAGCGTTCGTCGACGTTTTCGGGGCGGATGCCCATCGCGACGGACTGGCCGTCGTAGGCGGCCATCTTCTCGGCGGTCTGGCCGGACAGCGCGACGCTGAATTTGCCCTCTTCGAAGTGCACGGCGCCGCCCTTGCGGACGATCTTGCCCTTGAAGAAATTCATGGGCGGGCTGCCGATGAAGCCGGCGACGAACTGGTTGGCGGGATGGTTGTAGATGTTGAGCGGGGTGTCCACCTGCTGGATCCAGCCGTCCTTCATGACGACGATGCGGTCGCCCATCGTCATGGCCTCGATCTGGTCGTGGGTCACGTAGATCATCGTGCTCTTGAGGCTGTTGTGCAGCTTGCTGATTTCGGCGCGCATCTGCACGCGCATCTTCGCGTCGAGATTGGACAGCGGCTCGTCGAACAGAAACGCCTTGGGCTTGCGGACGATGGCGCGGCCGACGGCCACGCGCTGGCGCTGTCCGCCGGAAAGCGCCTTGGGCTTGCGCTCGAGATAGTCCACGATGCCGAGGATTTCGGCGGCTTCCATCACGCGCTTGTGGATCTCGGCCTTGGGATACTTGCGGAGCTTCAGGCCGAACGCCATGTTGTTGTAGACGCTCATGTGCGGATAGAGCGCGTAGTTCTGGAACACCATCGCGATGTCGCGGTCCTTCGGCGGGATGTCGTTGACCTTCTTGCCGTCGATGTAGATGGACCCCTTGCTGATGTCTTCGAGGCCCGCCACCATGCGCAGCGTGGTGGACTTGCCGCAGCCCGAAGGCCCGACCAGCACCACGAACTCCTGGTCCTGGATTTCCAGGCAGGCGTCGTGCACCGCCGTCACGTCGCCGGGGTAGATCTTATATACGCTTTCGAGAACGACTTTCGCCATGGAACACTCCTCGCGGGGCGCCCGCAGGCCGCCCACATGGCCCTTGGTTGTAGCACTCCCCGAAACCCCCTGTCAAAACAAACCCCGCTTGAATTGCGCCCGGCCTTGGGCCATACTGCGCCGCATGACAACTTCTTCTTCCAGCGTTTCGGTCGTGATCCCGGTCTTCAACGAGGAGGCCAACGTCGCCGCCCTGGCGGACAAGCTCCACGCGGCGCTCGCCGGCATCGGCCGCGACTACGAGATCCTGCTCGTGGACGACGGCTCGCGCGACGCCACCTGGGCGCGCCTGAAGGAGGCCGCGGCCCGCTATCCCCGTTTCCGGCTCATCCGCTTCCGCCGCAACTTCGGCCAGACCGCCGCGATGTCCGCCGGCATCGACGCCGCGAAGAACGACGTGATCGTGACGCTGGACGCCGACCTGCAGAACGATCCCGCCGACATCCCGATGCTGCTGGCGGAGATGGAAAAGAACGACTACGCGGTCGTGTCCGGCTGGCGCAAGGACCGCAAGGACCCGTTCATCAACCGGCGGTTGCCGTCGATGCTGGCCAACGGGCTGATTTCCTACATCACCGGCGTGCACCTGCACGACTACGGCTGCACGCTGAAAGCCTACCGCCGCGACGTGCTGCAGGGCGTCCGCCTCTACGGCGAAATGCACCGGTTCATTCCGGCCCTGTGCTCGTGGGTCGGCGGCGAGACCTCGGAAGTCGTCGTCACGCACCATCCGCGCGTGGCGGGGGTGTCCAAGTACGGCATCGGCCGCACGTTCCGCGTCATCCTCGACCTTTTCACGGTCAAGTTCCTGCTGCGGTTCACGGGCGGTCCCATGCAGCTGTTCGGCAAGATCGCGTTCCTCTTCGGCGGCGCGGGCGCGCTCATGCTGCTGGTGGTGTTGCTCGACCGGATCTTCGGCGGCGGGATCGCGAACCACCTCTATCTGATCAAGCGGCCGTTCTGGGTCATCACGCCGTTCATGCTCTTCGCCTTCTGCATGCAGTTCATCTCGATGGGCCTGCTCGCCGAAGTGCAGATCCGCACCTACCACGAATCGCAGGACAAGCGCATCTACTCGATCCGCGAGACCTTCGATTCCCCCGGCGCTTGAGGCCCTCTCCCGACACGCTCCGGCTCCTGCTGCCCGTCGGCGCGGTTCTGGCGACGCTGCTGGTGGCGGGCGTCGCGGCGCTGGCGCATTTGGCGCTTCGCCCCCGCGATTTTTCCACGCCGTGGAAAACGCGGCTGGCCCTGTTTGCCGTCGCGAATCCATGGCGCGGCCGCGATCTGCTGGCCATCTTGCTGGTGCTGGCCGCGGCGCAGCTCGTCCGGCGCTTCTTGCCCGCCGCAATCATCTGGGACGTGATGGCATTCCAGGTCGCGCTGCTCGGCGGCATCGCCTGGCGCCTGCGCGGCAAATCGCGGCCCTTCGGCGGCCCTGCGCCGACGCGATCCGTTCTGCCGCAAGCCGTCGTGCGCTGGCTGGCCATCCTGCCGATCCTTTGGCTGGTCTCCTTCACGTGGCAGATCCTGCTGACCGCGCTGGATCGCGCTCCGGATTTCCAGATGGCCATCCACCTTTTCATCGAGACCGACGATCCCTGGGCACGGGCCCAATTCATCGTTTTCGCCGTGATCCTCGCGCCCATCGCGGAAGAGGCGCTGTTCCGGGGGATCCTCCTGCCGCTGCTGGTTCGGCGCCTGGGCGCGGGAATCGGCTTGGCACTGGTGGCGATCGGGTTCGCCGCGCTGCACGGCGACGTCGGCAGCTTCCCGGGGTTAGCGGTCTTGTCCGTCGCGCTGTCGCTGGCCTACGCCCGGACGGGTACGCTGCTCGTCCCCATGGCGATGCACGCGCTGTTCAACGCCGCGAACCTGGCCCTGCTGCTCGCCTTGCTGCGAACGGGCCTGCTCGGCTGAGGACGCCTCACGCCGGATAGCGCGCGGCGTTCGAGGCGATCAAGGCTCCCCACTTTTCCTTGGCCTGGGCCAGCGCCCGCCCGCGGTGGCTGAGCTGGTTCTTCTGCTCGTTGCCCATCTCGGCGAAGGTCTGCTCGAAGCCGTCGGGCACGAACAACGGATCGTAGCCGAACCCGGCCGCGCCGCGCAGTTTTTCGATGATGCGCCCCGGACAAGATCCCGACACCGTTTCGGCGCGGCCCGCCGGATCGCTCAGGGCCGCCACGCAGCGGAAGCGCGCGGAACGGTCGGTCTTTCCTTCCAGCTCGCGCAGCAGTTTGGCGTTGTTGTTCGCGTGGCTGCACGGCTCGCCCGCATAGCGCGCGGAATAGACGCCCGGCGCGTTGCCCAGCGCCGTCACCTCGAGCCCCGAGTCGTCCGCCAGCGCCCAGAGGCCCGTCGCGCGGGCGAGTTCGGTCGCTTTCTTGAGCGCGTTGGCCTCGAAGGTGTCGCCGTCTTCCTCCACGTCGTGCAGATCGGGAAACGCCGCGGTGGAGACCCACTCCACGCCGGGCAGGTCGAAGATTTCGCGGATTTCCTGGATTTTGTGGGCGTTGCGGGACGCGATGAGGATCTTCATGGGGTTCTTTCCGTATTCAGGCCCCGACGGCGCGCCGTTCGATCTGGCGCGAGATGCCCGTCAGGATTTCGTAAGCGATGGTGCCGCAGTGTTTGGCCAATTCGTCGGCCCAGATGGATGCGCCGCCCTGCTCGCCGATCAGCACGACTTCGTCGCCGGCGCGGACGCCGCTGTCGGGGCCGAGATCGGCGCTGATCCAGTTCATGCTGACGCGGCCGACCACGGGGCGGCGCTTGCCGCCGATCAGCACGTGGCCTTTGTTGCCCAGATGCCGCTGGTAGCCGTCCGCGTAGCCGCAGCTGATGGTCGCCAGTTCCGTCGGCGCGGTCGTCTTGTAGCTGCCGTAATAACCCACGGCGAAGCCGGCAGGGACTTTCTTGACCTGCATGACGCGCGCCTTCCAGCTCAGCACGGGAACGGTCGCGAAGCGCTTGTCCGGGTCCGCCGCGCCGTAGCCGTAAAGCGAAATGCCCACGCGCACGGCGTCCTGGTCGCACTCCGGCAGAAGCAGCGCCGCGCGGCTGCTGGACATGTGCCGGAAGAGGCGGCGGCCCGCCGCCGCTTCGATGACCGGCAACGCCTGGCGGAATTTTTCGGCCTGGCCCCGGGCCGCCGTCGGTTTCTTCTCCGGTTCCACCATCGCGAAATGGGTGCAGACGCCTTGGACGTCCAGTCCCGGCAGGCGCGCGACGCCCGCGGCCAGCTCGGTCTCGGCCGGACAGACGAAACCGAGGCGCCCCATGCCGGTATCCAGCTTCACGTGGACGCCCAGGCGTCCGCCCGCGGCCGTCGCCGCGTCGGACAGCGCGCGCGCATGCTCGGCCGAAACCACCACGGGCGCGATGCGCCCGCGCAGCAGCCGGGGCACGTCCGCCGCCCGCGCCACCCCCAGCACCAAAATGAGTTCCGCGTCCGGCGCCGCGGCCCGCACCGCCTCCGCTTCCGCCGCGTAGGCCACGGCGAAACGCGACACCCCCGCGCGCGCCAGCGCCGCCGCCGCGGTTTCCAAGCCGTGTCCATAGGCGTCCGACTTGATGACGGCGATCAGCCCCGCGCCGCCCAGCGAGGCCTGGATGGCCTCCGCGTTGCCGCGCAGTTTCCGCAAATCCACTTCGACCCATGATCCGTCGCAATTCATGACGGCGCCCATTAAACACTCCGCCTTCCCCGCGCGCCACATTTTTCCGCCGCGAAAGCCGGCCGGATTTCCGCGCTGGCCAATTTCCGGAAATTCGCTACTCTGCGGACCATATCGTTCCAAGGAGAAATCGAATGACCCGCACGAAAAGCCGCGTTTTGCCGTTTGTCTTTGCCCTGGCCCTGCTGGCGGGCTGCGGAGGCGGCGGCCCGCCCAGCGGGCTTCAAAACAAAAACCCCGGCGACAACGACGTCGACGTCGTCGTGGCGCTCGGCGACAGCATCACGCTGGGCGACCAATGCGCCTGCGCGCCGTATCCCGCCCGCTTGCAGGAACAGACCGGCAAGATCGTCCGCAACGCCGGCCTGTCCGGCAGCATGGCGACGGACAACGTCGACCGCGCGGCGGAAATGATCGCGCGCTTTCACCCCGGCTTCATGCTGATCCTGTACGGCCACAACGACGTCGTCCACGGCGTCCAGACGGGTTCGATCATCGAGGCCCTGCAAGCCATGGTCGCGATTTGCCGGGAACGCCACGTGGTGCCCGTGCTGGCCACCTATCCGGAGCCGATCGGAGACCATGCGGCTTATGCGCCGCGCGTCCTCGTGCTCAACAGCCATGTCCGGAATCTGGCCGTCGAGCTGGGAATCGAGTGCGTGGATCTCGAAATGGAGTTCGACGTCGAGGGCGACCTGCGCCAAGCCGACGGCCTCCACCCCAACGACGCGGGCACCCAGATCATCGCCATGGCCTTTGCCGATCTGTTCTAGCCGTCCCGGCAAGGATTCCCTCATTTTGCGCTAGACTTATCTTTCCATTTTCGTACGCTCCAAGAAGATGTGAAGATGCACAAGGAGGTCGGCAGATGAACGTTCGGCGTTTCCGCGGTTTGGGTTCGACGGGAGCCATGGCCTTGGTTTTGGGCTTGCTGGTGGGTTGCGGAGGGGGCGACAGCGCGCTGGAAAACAACAATCCCGGCAACAACGACCTGAACGTCGTCGTGGCGTTCGGCGACAGCATCACCCAGGGCAGCGAGTGCAGCTGCGTGCCCTATCCCGCCCGGCTCGCCGGGCTGGTCGGCAAGATCGTCTACAACACGGGCGTGGGCGGCAGCACCGCGAGCGACAACGTGGGCCGCACCCAGGAAGCCATCAACAAGTACCATCCCGCCTTCATGTTCATTCTCTACGGCGTCAACGACATCATCCACAGCAGCAACGCCGGCAGCGCGGCGGGCGCCCTCAACCAGATGGTGGCCATCTGCAAGCGGAACAACGTGGTGCCGGTCCTCATGACGTATCCGCGGCCCATCTTGGGCCACCAGCTTTTTGCCGGCGGCGTCATCACGCTCAACAAGAACGTCCGGATGATCGCCGCGGCGGAAGGCATCAAGTGCGTCGATCTCGAAAAAGAATTCTCTTCGGGAGCGGACCCGCTGTATCCCGAGTGGCCCACGACCGATCCGGCCCTCATGGGTCCCGACGGGTTGCATCCCAACGACGCCGGCACGCAGATCATCGCGCTCGCCTGCGCCGATCTGTTCTGATCCGCCCCGCCGGATCCCCCGATTCATCTCAGGACTGGGCCGCGGCCAGCAGTTCCGCGATGCTCGTGCGCCCTTCGTAGAGCGCCTTGCCGACGATCGCGCCCGCCAGATTCGCCTTGCCCAGCGCCCGCAGCCGCGCGACGTCGGCGGCCGCCGCGATGCCGCCCGAAGCGATCACCTGGCAGGCCGGACCCACGGCGTCGCAGAGCTGCGCGTTGCCGGCGAAATTCGGACCGCTCAGCATGCCGTCCGTCGCCGTGTCGGTATAGATGATGGTTTTCACGCCGGCCGCCGCCGCGCGGCGCGCCAGTTCCACCGCCGTCGTGCGCGACGTCTCGGTCCAGCCCTTGGTCTGCACGAAGCCGTCGCGCGCATCGATGCCGACGGCCAGGCGCTCGCCGTACTTTCCGGCCAGCGCGGCCAATTCGTCCACGCGTTCCAGGGCGCGCGTGCCCAGGATCGCGCGGCGGACGCCGCGCGCCAGCAGCGCGTCGATGTCCGCGTCGGTGCGCAACCCGCCGCCGCATTCCACGGGAATGCCCGCCGCCCGCACCATTTGTTCGATCGCGTCCAGATGGACGGGCTGGCCCTGGAAGGCGCCGTCGAGATCCACCACGTGCAGCCACGCGGCTCCTTGGCGCGCCCAGTCGCGGGCCTGCGCCGCGGGATCGTTTCCGTAGACCGTCGCGTCGTCCGCCCGGCCTTGGCGCAGGCGGACGCACTGGCCGCCTTTCAGGTCCACCGCCGGCAAGATCGTGAAGTCGCCCATCGGTCTACTCCTGGCTCCAATCGACGAAGTTCTTCAGCATCCGCAGGCCCGCCTGCTGGCTTTTTTCCGGGTGGAACTGCACCGCGGCGGTCCGGCCGCGCCATACGGCCGAGGCATACTCCCCGCCGTAGTCGGTCAGGCCCGCGTCCCAGCCCGCCGCGCCCGGCAGGTAGTACGAGTGCACGAAATAGAAATAGGTTCCGTCGGGGATGCCGCGCAACAGCGGGCAATCCGCGCGGTCCGGCGCCCGGCGCACCCGGTTCCAGCCGATCTGCGGCACCTTCAGGCCCGTCCCGCCCGCGAACTTGACCACCGGCGACGGCACGACGCCGAAGCCTTCGGCGCCCGGCGATTCCTCGCTGGATTCGCACAGCATCTGCAATCCCAGGCAAATGCCCAGCAACGGCCGGTCCGCCGCCATCCAGTCCCGCAACGGGTCCACGTAGCCCCATTGCCGCAGGTTCGCCATGCAGTCGCCGAACGCGCCCACCCCCGGCAGGATCAGCGCCCGGCAGTCCGCCATTTCGTCCGGCCCTTTCAGGACGCGTGCCGGCGCCTCCAGGAAAGCCAGCGCGTTCGCCACGCTCCCGAGGTTGCCCATTCCGTAATCGATCACGCCAATCATGACATTTCTTCCATCCGGCCCCGCGGCGGGGCGGTTACCGCCCGCGGCGGTTTACAGAATTCCTTTGCTCGAGGGCACGCCTTTGACCCGCGGATCGCGGCGGCAGGCCGCTTTCAGCGCGCGCGCCAGCCCCTTGAACACGGATTCCCAGGCATGGTGCGCATCCGTCCCGTAGAACTGGCGAATGTGCAGGTTCATGCGCGCCTGCGTCGCGAACGCCCGCAGGAATTCGCCCAGCAGGCTCAGTTCGAAATCGAGGATTTTCCGTTTCTTGTTCGCCATCTCCAGCACGAGATAAGGGCGGCCGCCCAAATCCAGCGCCACCCGGGAAAGCGTCTCGTCCATCGGCATCAGGCTGAACCCGTAGCGCTCGATGCCTTTGCGGTCGCCCAGCGCCTGGTTCAGCGCGTCGCCCAGCGCGAGCCCCACGTCTTCCACCGTGTGGTGGTGATCCACCGCCAGGTCGCCCGTCGCCCGCAGGTCGAGGTCGATCAGCGAATGCTTCGAAAAGAGCTCGAGCATGTGGTTGAAAAACGGCAGACCGGTATCGATCGCGTAGCGTCCGCTTCCGTCCATGTCCAATTCCAGGCGGATTTGCGTCTCGCGCGTCTTCCGCTCCACGATGGCCTTGCGTTTTTTCATGATGGCTGCACGATACCTGTCCGGCTTCCGCGGCGCAACGGATTTCCGTCCGGGCCCGGCGGGGCGGCCCAAAGTGCTTGCGATGGCCGTTCTTTCCCCCTATATTCGGCTTTTGCAGGGATGGGTTCCCCGCAGGAAAGAAGGCAAGCATGTCGCTGATCAACTTTGATTGTCCGGAATGTGGCCACAACCTCGAAGTCGACGAAGGCGGCGCGGGGTTCATCGTCAAGTGCCCCGAGTGCGGGAATCCCCTGCAAATCCCCGAATTGCCCAAGTCCCGCCGGATGCGGAAAATCGCCGGCGCCGTCGCCACCTTGCTGGCCATCCTGCTGCTGCTGGCCATCAACCTCGTGCTGTGGTCCCGCGCGCAGAACCTGCATCGGCAGGTAGCCGAACTCCAACCCCTGAACGAGATCCTCCAGCGGGCCCAGGCCATGAACATGGAACAGGAGGCCGAAATCGACCGCCTGAAAAAAGAACTGTCCGCCATCCAGATGCCCGACGTCGACGCGCTGGGACAAGCCGCGCAGGCGGCCCTCGAAGAAGCCGAACGCCTTGCGCGCGAGTTGGGCACCACCCGCCAGCGCCTGCTCGAGAACAGCGCCGACGACCGGACCAAGCTGCTCCGAACCCACATGGGCGAACTGGTCCAGGCCGCCAAGAACGGCCTGCCCGTCGCGCCGATCGTCACCGACGTCGCCCCCGGTCTGGGCGTGCAGGGCCGCAAGATCGTCTTCCCGGTGCTGCCCGGTCCCGACGGCCAGGTCCTGCGGCAAAACGCCGAGGTGGCCGGCATCGACGGCGACAAGGTTTCCGTCATGTTCGTCGGCGGCACCGCCACCTATTCGCTGAGCGAACTGCATCCCGGCGTCGCCGCCTATTTGCCCGTGGATCCGCTCATGGCCTTGGCGCGGCCGCGCTGGAAATCCGAAGTGTTTCGCGTGCATCAGACGCTGCTCGCGGCAGAGGACCAGCGGATCGCGCAACTCCGCGGCGCCATCGAGGCGCATCTCCCCGCCGCCGCGGAATAACCCGCGCCGACGCTGCGCATGAAACCGACCCCGAACGAAGCCGATATCCGCGCGCGCATGGTCGCCGACGGCGTGCCGCCGCTGGTCGTCGACGCGTTTCTCCGGAACGTGCGCCGGTGGAGCGCGGGCGACGTCGGCGTCATTCCCGGCGACTCCTTGGCGCCCATCGGCTCCCTGCCCCGCCTCGAGGATCTCGACGAATGGGATCCGGCCGGCGAAACGGCCATCGCCCGAACGGTTTTGATCAAGCTCAACGGCGGCCTCGGCACCAGCATGGGCCTCGACCGCGCCAAGTCGCTCATCGTCGCCAAAAACGGCTTGTCTTTTCTCGACGTCATCGTCCGGCAGGTCGACTTCCTGCGTCGCCGCTGCCGGGCGCCGCTGCCGTTGCTGCTGATGAACAGCTTTTCCACCGAGGCGGATTCCCTCGCCGCCTTGGCCGAACGGCACCCCGGTTTCGCCAACGCCGGCGGCCTGCCGCTTTCGTTTTGCCAGCACCGCGTGCCCAAGCTCGATCTCGCCACCGGCGCGCCCGTGCGCTGGCCGGAAAATCCGGCCCTCGAATGGTGTCCGCCGGGACACGCCGACATCTACCACGCCCTCCAGACCACGGGCCTGCTCGACCGCCTGCTCTCCCTCGGCTTCCGCTACGCCTTCGTTTCCAACGCCGACAACCTCGGCGCGCTCCTGCACATGGGCATTCTCGCCCACGTCGCCTCCCGGCGCATCCCCTTCCTGATGGAAGTGACCGCCCGCACCGAATGCGACCGCAAGGGCGGGCACCTCGCCCGCGCCCGCGAAACCGGCCGCCTGCTGCTGCGCGAATCCGCCCAATGCCCCGACGACGAAATCGCCGACTTCCAGGACGTCGCGAAATACCGCCTGTTCAACACCAACAACCTCTGGCTCGATCTCGAAGCCTTGCGCGACATGCTGCGCGCCTGCGAAGGCCTGCCGGACCTGCCGCTGATCGTCAACCGCAAGACCGTCGATCCCGTGCGCGCCGACTCCCCCGCCGTGGCCCAGCTCGAAGCCGCCATGGGCTCCGCCATTTCCTGCTTCGAGCACGCCGCCGCCCTCGTCGTGCCCCGCTTCCGCTTCGCCCCCGTCAAAACCACCAACGACCTGCTCGCCATCCGCTCCGACCTCTACACCCTCGGCGAGGAACACCAGGTCGCCCTTCACCCCCTGCGCTTTGCGCCGCCGCCCGACGTCGTCCTCGATCCGCGCTTCTACAAGAACATCGCCGACTTCGAATTGCGCTTCCCCAAGGGCGCCCCGTCGCTCCTCCAGTGCGAGTCGCTGAAAATCGACGGCGACATCCATTTCGGCGCGAACGTCCGCATCGAGGGGGCCGTCCACCTGCGCAACCCCACCGACGGCCCCGCCCGCATCGCCGACGGCACCCGCCTCCACACCCCCGTCCGGACGGCCTAAAAACATCGCGCGTGCATTTTGCGCGCCGCTTTGAAATATTATTGTCCGTGTCAGTTTGCAACGGCAGGTGGCACGCATGAAAACCATACTGAAAAAAATCGGGTTGCTGGCGTTTTCCGTGGCAATCCTGCTGGTCGGATTGGAAATCGCCCTGCGGGTTCTGCCCCTCCCCCCCCAAGCGGATCCAACGGCGGATCGCAGTCCCGTCTTCTTTTCCCAGGCGGTAGACCGGCAGCACCCCTGGTCCCGCGGCGCAAGCAACGTGCTCCGGATCGCCGTGATCGGCGATTCGTTCACCGCGGGCGTCGGCGTGCAGAAAGACGACACCTACGGGGCGCGACTCGAACGGTTGCTCAACTTCAACACCGGCGCGCCGCCCGCCGAGGTGCACGTCGTCGCCCACGCGGGCACCTCGACCTTCCAGCAGCGCAAGATGCTGCCGGAAGCCCTCGACCCGCCGCCGCAGATCGTGATCCTCGGGATTTGCCTGAACGACATGGAGGACTGGACGCATCCCCAGAAAATCCAGCGCTGGCGGGACGAATGGATGACGCCCGTGCCCTCCCCCTTCCAGGCGTTCCTCCGGCGCCATTCCCGGGCGGCCGCGTTCATCGCCGCGCGCCGGTGGGCGGCGGGCTCGGCCGCACGTTGCGTGGCCTATTATCGCCACTTGTACGACCCGGAGGGCGCCGGCCTCTTGCGCTTCCGGAACGCCATCGCCTGGTTCCGGGACGAATGCGCGGCGCGCCAGATCGCCTTCGTCCCCGTCATCTTCCCGCTCCTGTCTTTCGATTTCTCACCCGAACGCTACCCCTTGCAGTTCGCGCACGACGCCATCCGCGAGGTTTGCCGCGCAGAAGGCATCCCCGGCCTCGATCTCCTGCCGTCGTTCCAAGGGACCTCGCCCGAACGCATGCAGGCCGTCCCCGGCATCGATCCCCATCCCGACGAAATCGCCCACCGGATCGCCGCCGAAGCGATCCTGGCGCATCTCGTGGAACGGGGCCTCGTCGCCCGCGCCTACCAGCCGGCGGAAAGCGGCGGCAATGCGGTCGTGCACGAAATTTGGCAACGAACCATCCAGCACGTCCGCTGCGCCGAAGAAGCGCCGCCCCCGGCGGATGGAATGGAACAACCGTGAACCCCTGGAAACCCCGATGCACGCAAAAACCTCCGATCCCGTGATGGAAACGGTCTGGCCCTGGTGGCAGCCCCCCAAGGAGGCCGCGCCCGACCATACCGGCCGCCGGGCGGCGATCCAGGCCGGCGTTCTGGCCGCGATCGGCGCCGGACTCTTCTTCGGTCTTCACCACCGGGCCATGGGCGCGGTGGTCTGGGCCATGGGCGCGCTGATCGGCCTCAGCGGCCTTTGGGCGCCCCGCGTCTTCAAGGCCATCGAACGGTTCGGTCAGCGCTTGGGCGCGGGCACGGGACTGTGCCTGACCTATCTGCTGCTGGTCCCGTTCTACTTCCTGGTTTTCGCGCCCGCGCACGCCATCCTGACTCTCCGGGGCAAGGACCCCATGAACCGCCGGTTCCCCTGTCCCGACGCGTCGTGCTGGACGCCTAAAAAATCGAACCCCAACCTGGACCACTACCAAAAGCAGTTTTCATGAACATACTCGGCATCAGCGCGTTTTATCACGACTCCGCCGCCGCCCTCGTCCGCGACGGCGCCATCGTCGCCGCCGCCCAGGAAGAGCGGTTCACCCGCAAGAAGCACGATTCCGGCTTCCCGACGAACGCCGTGAAATACTGCCTGGCCGAAGGCGGCGTGAAATCCGGCGAGCTGGACGCCGTGGCGTTCTACGACAAGCCCATCACCAAGTTCAACCGGATCTTGGAAACCTACATGAGCGTCGCGCCCCGCGGCCTGAAGTCGTACCTGATGGCGCTGCCGCTCTGGTTGCGGCAGAAACTCTGGATTCCGCTCGACGTGGAAATCGCCCTCGAAAAAGCGGGCGTCCGCCAGATCCCCGCGATGTACTTTCCCGAGCATCACGAATCGCACGCCGCCAGCGCGTTCTTCCCGTCCCCCTACCCGCGCGCGGCCATCCTGACGGTGGACGGCGTGGGCGAGTGGGCCACCAGCGCCATGGCCCACGGCGTGGACAACCGGATCGAGATCCTGAGCGAACTGCGCTTTCCCCATTCGCTCGGCTTGCTCTACTCCGCCTTCACCTATTTCACCGGCTTCAAGGTCAACTCCGGCGAGTACAAGCTCATGGGCCTGGCGCCCTACGGCGAACCCCGATACGTCGACGCCATCTGGAAGAATCTCGTCGATCTGAAAGAAGACGGCTCCTTCCGCCTGAACATGGACTACTTCGGCTATCTCGACGGCCTGACCATGACCAACGACAAGTTCGCGGATCTGTTCGACGGCCCCGCCCGCGCGGCGGAATCGGAAATCGGCCAGCGCGAAATGGACTTGGCGCGCTCGATCCAGGTCGTCACGGAAGACATCGTTCTCCGCATGGCCCGCCACCTGAAGAAAACCACCGGCGAGAAATACCTGTGCATGGCGGGCGGCGTGGCGTTGAACTGCGTGGCCAACGGTCGCCTCCTGCGCGAAGGCCCGTTCGAAGATATTTGGATCCAGCCGGCCGCCGGCGATGCCGGCGGCGCCTTGGGCGCGGCCCTGATGGTCTGGCACCAGGTCCAGGGCCAACCCCGGACGCCCGACGGCAAGCGGGATTCCATGCAAGGCGCCTATCTCGGCCCCGCGTTCGACGACGACCGGATCGAAGCCTTCCTGACCGCCAAGGGCTATCCCGCCCGCAAGCTGGGCGAAACGGAGTGGGCCCCGGTCCTCGCCGAAATCATGGCGACCGAAAACGTCGTGGGCCTGTTGCAGGGCCGCATGGAGTTCGGCCCCCGCGCGCTGGGCGGCCGCTCGATCGTCGGCGACGCCCGTTCGCCCAAGATGCAGTCCATCATGAATCTCAAGATCAAGTACCGCGAATCCTTCCGGCCCTTCGCGCCCACCTGTCTCGAAGAACGGGTTTCGGACTATTTCGAGCTGGATCGCCCTTCGCCCTACATGCTGCTGGTGGCGCAGGTGAAGAAAGAGCGCTGCCTCGGGCTCGAGGAAAACCGGAACGTGCCCATCCGCGACCGGATCAACCAGATCCGGTCGGACATCCCCGCCATCACCCACGTGGACTATTCCGCCCGCGTCCAGACGGTCGCCGCCGAAACGAACCGGCGCTACTACGACTTGATCAAGGCCTTCGAGGCCCGCACGGGCTACGGGGTCATCATCAACACCTCGTTCAACGTGCGCGGCGAACCCATCGTCTGCACGCCCGAAGACGCCTACCGCTGCTTCATGCGGACGGAAATGGATTACCTCGTGCTCGGCTCGTTCCTGCTGGACAAAAAAAACCAGCCGGCCTGGAACGAAAAGAAGAACTGGAAGGAAGACTACGTTTTGGACTAGGCGCGCTCCGGCGCGGATCAGGAGAAGAACATGAGATTTCTCAAATATTTGGGCAGGATGCTGAAAGAGTTCGGCGAGTTCGCGTGGCACAACAAGGCCTGGTGGATCTTGCCGATGGTCGTCCTGCTCCTGCTGCTCGCGCTGCTGATCGCGACGGGCACGTCAGTGGCCCCCTTCATCTACACGCTGTTCTGAGCCGCGGCGGCGATTCCCCCCCCATCCCTATTCCAGCGCATTCTTCGATTCGCTGTGGCCGCTGAATCCGTCCGGGACGAGGGCGTCCCGGCTCCAAACAGCCTCGGAATCCATGTCTTTGGAGCCCCCGACGACCCCGTCGGGGGATGCTCGGCGGTTACGGGATTTTGGAGGACGATCTACAGCAGGTCTTCGAAGACCAGATAGTCCTTCTCGACCATGCCGAGATGCCGGCAGACGTCCTGCGCGGGCTTGAACCCCTTGGCGACGTAGGTCCGGAATCCGCACACGTGGCCGTCTTGCGCGGCCAGTTCCTGCAGCTTCCGGTCCATCGCGTCGTAGATGCCCCGGCCGCGCAGTTCCGGCTTCACGTAGTAGCTGGAAATCCACCAGAACATCTTGTTGCGCCAATCGCTCCATTCATAAGTGACCAGCAGGCTCCCCGCGAGGACGCCGTCCGCTTCCGCCACGAGGTAGAATCCCCGTTCGGGATGGCCCATCAGCGACACCACGCCGGACATCGCCGTGGTTTCCGAAAGCGCCAAGCCTTCGGTTTCCATCGCCAGCGCCTGGTTGAAATCCGCCAGCCGCCGCGCCTCCGCCGCCGTCGCCTGCCGCACCTTGATCTCGCTCATGTCGCGTCTCCCGGTTTGATGTTGCCCCATCTTAGCCCTCCCGTCGGCGCCATTCCAATCCCGAAATGATCGGAATCGGCGGAAAATCGCTCGCGCCCCGCGGCGTTAGCGCGCGGCGGCGGCGGGTTTCCGCCGGGGCCCCCACTTCGCCCACGCCACCACGGCGAGCAACGCAACGGCGCGCACGTGCATGGCCCACGGCAGACCCGCCGCCCCGTGGACGTGCTGGTGGGCGATCCGGGCGCCCGGCGGCACCCAGCCGGCCGGCACCAGCGCCTGGACCAGCAACCCGAATCCGATCGCGCACAGCGCGAGCACCGCGACGTAGACGACCGTCGCCCGCCGACCCATGAGTTTCCAGACGGCGAGCACCGTCGAGGCGCTCACCCCGGGGCCGCCTACCAGAAACGCCATCGCCGCGCCGGGCGAGAGCCCCGCGGCCAACAGCCCCAGGGCGAACGGCACGGCCGCCGTCGAACAGATGTAGACCGGGATGCCGAACGCCAGCGTCAGCACCATCTGCAGCAGCGGGCTCGAAATCTTTTCCGCGACGTAGTTGTCCGGCACCAGCGCCATCACCGTCGCCGAAACCAGCGCGCCCAGCACCAGCGCTCCGCCCACCGAACGCGGCAGCACGATGAATCCGTTGTGGAAGATGCGCGCCCACCACGGGCGCGTTTCGGCGTCGATCTCGGGATCCTTCATCGCCGCCGTCGAGGGCTCGTCGCCGTCGAGGGCTTCCACGGCGAAACCGCAGGCCACGCCCGAGACCAACGCGGCCAGCGGCCGGAACAGGGCGAACAGCCCGCCCAGCATGCCGTAGGTCACCGCGATGCTGTCCACGCCCGTCTGCGGCGTGCTCATCAGAAAGGCGGCGGTCGGTCCCTTGCCCGCGCCGTGCTTGCGCAACGAAACCCCCAGCGGAATCACCCCGCACGAACACACCGGCAGCGGAATGCCCAGCGTCACCGCTTTCAAGATCGCGCCGAACCGCCCCCCGCCGAAATGCTCCCGCACCACCCGCGCGTTGAGCCACAGCGACAGCACCCCCGCGACCGCGAAGCCGCCCAAGACCCACGGGGCCATCTCGCCGAGCACGGCCCACGTGCGCCACAGCACCTCGCCGATCCGTTGGACAACCTCTTTCATGACAGAGGAGTTTACCACTTCCGGGCGCATTCTTCCAGTTCCGCGCTGGATTCGGCGCCGCGCCCATGCTACGGTCCGTTCCGATGCACCCCATCCTGTTCAGCGTGTTCGGCAAGGAAATCCACAGCTACGGCGTCATGGCCGCCCTGGGATTTTTGGCCGGCATCCTGACCTGGGTTTGGCTCGCCCGTCGCGAATCCCGGCCGGCGGGCTTCGCTTCCGATCTCGGCTTCTGGCTGATGACCAGCGGCATCGTCGGCTCGCGCCTCGCCTACGTCTTCGCCAACTGGTCCTACTACCGCGCCAACCTGCTCGAGATCGTCCGCATCGACCAGGGCGGGCTCATCTTCTACGGCGGCTTCCTGCTGGCCTGCGTCGCGCTGATTCTCTTCGCGCGCCAGCACCGCTTGCCGGTCTGGCACCTGGCCGACTTCGCCATCCCCGCCCTTGCCATCGGCCACGGCCTCGGGCGCGTGGGCTGCTTCCTCAACGGCTGCTGCTACGGCCGGCCCGCCGGCGACCACGCCTGCGGCGTCGTCTATCCGCCCATCTGCGAGCCCGGCAAGCTGTTCGCCGGCATTCCGCTCTTTCCCGTCCAGATCATCGAATCCGCCGCGCTGATCCTCATCTGGGCCATCCTCCTGTTCGCCTATCCCCGGCGCAAAAAAGACGGCGCCGTGTTCGCGCTCTACCTCCTGCTCTATCCCCCCGTCCGCTTCGCGCTCGAATACCTGCGCGGCGACGAACGCCAGTCCTGGTACGTCCTCGACGTCGCCCAAGTCACCTCCATCGGCCTGTTCCTCGCCGGCGTCCTGCTCTTCGTCTTCCTGCCGATGAAAAAGTTCTCCCTCCCGCCAAAATCTTAGCCTCCCCGCCGCCACAAATCGCGGCTCGTGCCCGATCCCTTCAACGCAAGCGACGCAATCGACGCAAAAGCCCCGCAAGCGTTCCGATCTCTTCGCCCCCCTCCGTGCCTCCGCGTCTCCGTGTGAGCAGATTATCGGCCCTCTTCCCCTTTGCAACCCCTGCGCCTTTGCGAGAAAGGCCTCTCCCGCCCCAAAAATCGCGGCTCAGGCCCTTCCAAACGACTAAAATCGCTATTTTCGCCTAAAATCGGCCGTTTTGCGCCCCGAACAGACAAATTTCGGCCCCAAACGATCATTTTCCGCCCCCATCTCGCGTTCTATCGCGATTTCCTTCATTTTTTGGCCATCAAAAGGGAAATGGAGCAGGAAAACAGGAGAATCAGGAAAACAGGATTGGAACGGAGATTTTCCTGTTTTCGTGTGTTTTCTGCGTTCCTGCTCGGTTTTCAAGACCTTGGGGAGCCGAAAATGCCTCGAAAATGACCGAAAACGCCTTACAGGAGCTATTTTTGATCGAAATGCACCGCGCGCATGGCTTTGTGGTCGCAAAGTTGAAAAATGGTTTGTTCTTTGAAACGATCCGCCGTCGCAACAGGAATTCCCCGATTCCGCCAGGTCCATTCCCTTCTCCCACAAGTCCATGCCTGCCACCCTTTCCCCGGCTTCCGTGATAGACCAACATTGGCCTATCAGGGTAATACCGGCCAAAAGCCAAACTCGAAACGCTTCAAATCGGCTCGCCGTACGAAAAATCTCCCGCGATAGGCCAACATTGGCCTATCACCGGAAATCGCTTTCGTATCCGGGCTGATCCTTTTCCGCCACGACAACCCCCGCCCCGCGCGACATTCATCGCGACCCATTGATGCAAGGCCAATTGTGTTGTTTGTCCGAAGCCACCCGCGGTCCCCAATGCCTTCGCGAACCATTTTATCCACTTGCTAAATCCTCTCCAGCTACCTACCCTTTTGACCGGAAAGCCGGCCTTTTCCCCGGCAAATGACTACATCGACCTATAGAACGTTCGCTAAAGAAATAATGAAAACAATTATTGCCACCATTGGGCTTATGCTCGCCTGCATATGTTCCCGCGCTGAATCACGCGTATCAACGAATGAATTAGACGTGATTGAGGCAGAATTTAGGCACCAATTCCAACACAACACATCAGGGGCTCAGACAAATGCAGCCGTATTCTTCATTGCGATGGGGAGAGAGACAACCCCGCCCGATGAATTTCTTGCTCGATTCAAAGATGTATCCACTCCCGTTAAGGCTTCGTCAGAATCAATCCGAGATGACGCGAATGGCAGTCGCATTACCGATGCCATAACGGGACAAGTCGGATTACTATTTACCCATTCAGAAATACATTGGATTACAGATACAAAGGCTGAGGTCATCTGCCTGATGGCAGAGGCCAATCAGAGCAGGTCCGTCATACGCCTCACTATAGAGCTTATTGACGGTCGTTGGGTTGTGACCAAAGATGAACTTATTGCGATCTCATAAGAAATGAAAGCGAACAATGGGTTCCTGGCTATCGGCGCCAAAGCGCGCCTCAGCCAGAACCCTGACGTTGCAACGAAAAATGATCGCGCCGCCTGGAAATGATCGCCCGCTGATCGGGACCTACCCGTGGCTGGTTCTGCTTTGGGCCGCCGGGGCATGGATGTGGCTGTGGTTTTGTCTGTGGGCCCTCGGCATCGGCGTGACGACGTCCGTCGTCGTCGCCCTCAGCAGCGTGTGGATCGATTATTCGTATTTGCCCTTCCTGATTCTCGGTTCTTTCGCGATATGGGCGGTCTCGGTTTTCCACGTTCAGAAACGGATCCGCAGCGGGCGCAATCCGGCCCCTCCGGTGTTCGTCGTCGGCTTTCTCCTGACGCCGATCTGGCCGACGCTGTGTTTCTGGTCTTCCAAGCTGCTGCATGTCTCCGTGCTGAGACCCGAATCCAGCCCAATGGCGATGTTCTTCCTGCGCCTGATCGATCTCCGCACGCCCTACGTCCTGGCCTTGCCGCTCGCGCTCGGTCTCGGCATCTGGCTCAACGTTGAAGTGGCCCACAAGCTCTTCAACCGGACCGCGGAACCCCGGCTGTCCCCGGTCTTGCTGGCATATCCCCTGGCCCTCCTCCCCGCGTTGCCCGTCCTGCTCTACGTCGGTACGTTTGCCGCGATGGGTGTCTTCGGAGCCGTCGCCAATGGTCTCGCGATTTTCTGGTACCGGATGCGATTGAAGCAAGCCGTCGCCGCCCAGGCCGCGGCGACCAACAGCGGCAAGACGCCTCAACCGAACGCTGACGTTCGACGAAAGGAATGATTGTGCACACCGTACATTACCGATACGCGGCTATAATAGCTGGTGTATGCATCGCCATTTTCGCTACGCCGGCCAGATCCTCCGACATACCCTGGATTTCTCTTGAGGACATCAGCCTGAATCCAACCAGCTTTTATGTTTCCATCAATGTCACTAACGCTTGGTCGAAATATTATTTTGCATTGGAGGCCTACGAAGGAGAACCCGTGGGGGCCACCGGTGGGGTTGAGCGAGTCATCGTATCTGACTGGGTTAAAGGAACGGACTCCTCATTGCTCTTGTATGACACGTCGGCACCCTTATCTCAATCAGGACGCACATATAATGTCGCGGTTACTCCAGAAGTCGGGGAATTATATATCCTTGGCCCAAACGAAATCTTTGCTCCCTACCCATTCTTCACATCGCCCGATATTTCTTCGATCACATCGGTGCCAACAAATACGGGGCATGTACTTGCCATCACGTATGGCGAGGGTTTGTATAGCAATACGGTCTATGTCCCGGCGGACGAGGCCACCGGATTCATTCGAGTCAAGGGGACAAACAATATTCCAACCAATGCGGCCCTCGAGTGCATCACGAATCTAAACACATGGACATCGGAATAGTTGAACAAGGAATTCCTGGCTATCGGCGCCAAGGTGCGCCCCAGCCTGAAAGCTGACGCCGGCCTAAAGGAACAAGATGAATAAACGCACGCCGAAGATCGTCCTGGGCACAATCATCGCCATCATCGTCGTTGGCGTGTCGGCAAAACCAATGTTGATCAAACATTTCCTGTGCAAATACGACCGCGCCTCCTTCGAGATGAGCCGTTTATTCGACCGATCGCATCAACTCGACATGGACGCAATGAAAGCGGGCGTGGCCACGCAAGCCGACGCCATTGCCGCTCTTAAACGGCTGGGGTATCTCTCCTCCTTTAACATCCCGATTCAGTCCCCTCGCGCGGATGCCGAAGACACCCTTGAGCTATTAACGGCATTTTGCGGTTCGCATAAAATCCCCGCACTCGTTATGTTCGAGAACCATTCTACCGGCGTCATCTTGAACGTGATCGATAAACCGGATACCCGCTCCTACTGGGATATGTTCGTTCGGACATATCTAGAGATGAAAGACGAAGGCCAACAAGCGGGTCCAGGGCTCCCGCCGCAAGGTGTCGGACACCCCGACCCGTAAACGTTCGACATTAATACATGAAAGCGATTGTCATTTGCATTGGGGTGTTAGCCGCAACCGCATTTGCATCTTCTGAAAACGATTTGTCGGGCACTTGGATCTCGGAGGGCGGCTACACGATATATACCCTCGATCTTGTCCAGACCGGCAATTGCATATCCGGTAACGGACAAATGAGTACCTGCATAACGCAAGACGTTCCTTTCGTCATTAACGGGTTCCTAGCGGAAACAAATGTCACCCTTGGCATGACTTTTGCCCAACAAGAATGGTCTCAAACAAATACATATTCTATCTCCCACACGGTTATTGGAAATTACCTCTTTCTCAATGGCGGTATGCCCTCTAATGGCACCTCCTGCAGGCGATTCTTTAAAAATGAGATGTATGACAACATCAATGACCAACAAGAGGGGGTCGGCAATCGACGCCAAAGCACGCCTCAGCCTGAACCCTGACATTCGGTGAGAAGATGAATATGAGATGCGCGCCAATATTATGGGTTCTTGGGGCAACCCAAATAGTTACGGTGGGATGTTACAGCCAAGCAAACAAAATGAATGCGGTGCAGCTAGATATTGCCGGGCTAGCAACAGCGATCGATTCGTATGAAGTGGACTACGAGCACTTGCCCGCCAACCTGGCCGTGCTTAACACTCACCAACCGTTCGCTGCCACCTATATTAAGGCCAACATCTCGCTCGTTGATGCCTGGGGCATACCATATTCCTATTCAGTATTATCAAACCGATACGAACTCAGATCGGCAGGTCCAGACCGAGTGCTTAAAACGGTCGACGACATAATTTGGAATGAAAATAACACCGGAAAAGGCGTTGCGGGCTATCGGCGCCAAAGCGCGCCTCAGTCTGAACCCTGACGTTAAGGCCAGGAAACGAGGAGAAGGCGATGGAAATCAAGCGATGCGGTTCACAACCGTCGAAATCGGGACTGGCGGATTGGTTTACGGGCACGGCGCGGGTGGAGCCCCTGTTCGAGCGAATCGCCCCGGCACGGGCGCAGGCCGTCAACGTCACGTTCGAGCCGGGGGCGCGCACCAAATGGCACACCCACCCGCTCGGTCAGGCCCTCATCGTGACGGCGGGCTGCGGGCGGGTGCAGCGCTGGGGCGGCCCGGTCGAGGAAATCCGGGCGGGAGACGTCGTCTGGTTCTCGCCGGGCGAGAAGCATTGGCATGGCGCCGCGGCAACGACGGCCATGACGCACATCGCCGTCTACGAAGAACTCGACGGCAAGTCGATCGAGTGGCTGGAACCGGTCAGCGACGAGCAATACCGGGCCTAACGACATCCTGCAGGCGCCGAGCGACGTTGGACTGAAACGATGACGACAACGCTTCGATTTTACACCGTAGAAGAAATCCCCCCGATCATTAAATCGATCGGATGGGTCGAGCGCGTTCTTGCCGTCTTGGGCATAATGGGCGTTGCCGTCGGTTTCGGCATTCTGGTCGTCCTGACGTCGAGCCTGAATTCGACGGATCTCATGCGGATCTACGGCAGCCACAGCCGGGAACATATTCTCCTGGTTCGCGGCGCCATCGTGGCCCTTGTGGCCGTGCCGCCGATTTTGCTGCTGTGGGTGATCCCGTATTTTCTCGACGGCCGGAATTGGGCACGATTGACCGTGCTCGGCATGAGTTTTCTCCACATGGCCATGGATCTCGCTTCTTTTGCCGTCGCACGGCGATCCGTTGTTTTATTGGCCGTGGCCATGGTGCAGGGCGGCGTCTTCGCCTGTTGCGCCTATTCGAAAGAACTTCGCGCGTATTTTCAAATCCGCGAACAGATGCGGCGGCAACGTGAACCCACCTGCGAAATCGAACCCGAATAATCATCGGAGATCCTCCAACGAAGACAGGCGAGTTCAGCGAGATAGACAAACGCTGACATGCACATGAAAAAGAAAATGGCCATCCGCGCGGGCCAATGGTTTGCCTCCGCAGGCGCGATTTACGGCTTTTTACTCGCCCAACATGGCCTGCTCTATATTTCCTGAAAGAGCACGAGATGGATTTCAGGCTGCCAATCGTAGGGGCCGAGCTTGCTCGGACCGGTTTATCGGCTGCCGTCCGGTCGCAGCAAGCTGCGCCCCTACATAACCTCAGCCCGTTGCGCCGTTGACCCTTCCCCGCATTTCCGCTATTCTTTGGCCAGTCAGGAGGGCTTATCCGTTGGCATTATACCGGTCTCCGATCGGCCCGACAAACTGGTGGATGAATATCAGGAACAACGCCATGAAAACACTCGCCGCAATGATCTTTGTCCTGATGGCTGTCGTTGCCCTTGCGGATGACGTCCCGCACATGTTTGAAATGCGCGTAACGACGGCGCAACCAGCCCCCGACACCGATGATATCGTTTTTACGAATCAAGTAACGAAAGCCACAGAGCTCATGCACGTAAAAAGACGCCTGATCTCGACGAGACCATGGTTCGTTCCGCGAACGTGCAAACACTCGAACACGATCCGTACGCATATGTCGAAGTGGAGTTCACCGATGCGGGCCGCGACCGTTTGGCCGCGCTCACGCGACAGAACATCGAGAAGCGTGTCGTCATTTTCGTAGATGGAACGCTCATTGTAGCTCCCATCGTAAAAGCGGAGATTGCCGGAGGCAAATTCTGGCTTTCAGGAAGAATGTCCGAACAAGAGGCGACCGAGCTGGCGAACGAGATCAACGGTGCATTGAAATAATATGGCATTCAAGCACTCTCCCCTGCGGGACATAGGTGTGCTTCAGCCTGAACGCCGACGCTCACAGGAGACGATGATGAAAGAGACGACGGCATTGCTTTTTGCGTTAACCCTCATGGCAGGGTGCATTTCCATTCCCATCGTTCATACGAAAACCCCCACCGCGGCGGACATGGACAAACTGGGATGCCTGGCGGCGAAGGGGCGCCTGGCGGCCATCGATGAATTGGCCATGACCGCAGAGGCGCTCTATCAGGACATTGATTATGAAAAAGACCACGCGCGAGTTGCAAATAATCTAGTTCTGATGAGGGCTGCCTTTACGCCGATTGGAACCTTGGCGGGAAAAGGCTCCCAAACGGCCCTGGATGCCCTGCAATACGCAAATGGCAATCCCCGGCTTCGCTCTTTCACTCCGGATGCTTTCGGCATAGCGGCAGGCATGGGGAACACGGAAGCGCTCGACGTCTTGTTGAACTACAAGGAACACGGATTTCTTCTTTCCTCGACCGTATTTGCCCTGCGGCCAGCAGCCGAGAAGAATATACCTGAAGCGGTGAACTTTCTCGTAGAAGTCATGAACGACCCGCGGCATAAAGCGCTATGGCGGGGTGCGTCAAAGGGACTCGTTGGCGCTGCCGCACTAGGAAACCAAGCGGCTCAAGAAGCGCTTGAGAACTATTCAAGGGCCGAATGATTCAACAAAAGAAATGATGAAAAGCTCCATCTGGGCGATTTCGTTGGGCGTTGCAGTCGTCGCGGCGCTGATGGGCACGACGGTCTATTTCATGCTGCGCTCCATGCAGGCCGCGCAGGCGGATCGGCCTCCGCCCTCCTTGAAAACGATCGCCGACTTCCGCGCTTGGCGGCCGACGTTCACGAATGCGCATCGGGTGGCCTACGGCCGGATCACCAACTACTACGTCGACAACGACAACGCGCGCTACGATTCGCGCGGCCCGCGCACGTATATTTTCGATTCCGCGGGCAGATACCTGGAGACCTCCGCCCTCACGGCCGACCTGCGGAGCCTCCGGTTCGTCGCGAGCGAAGGCGTGAGCGTCGCGCGGGTTGACGTCCAGGACATCCCCATTCCGGAATGAATCGATGAAAACGATCGTCAGGTTTGCCCGCATTTTTTGCCTCAACTCGGAAAAATGATGAAGAGCGCGCATAGAGTTTGGTCGCCATATTTAGTCGTCCCGGCATGTCGGCATCGGGACCGGGACGACGGAACCGGGAGGGCGTCATGACGGGCGGAGCCAGCATCGCGTGGCGCATCGTGTTCATGGTGGGGGTCGTCCTTCTCGGGGCACCGGCCGGTCACTTCTTCCAGAAAGGCCGGCGCGCCTTGAAGTGGCCCGCCCAAATCGCGTACTGGGCGATCAGCCTCCTGTTTGCTGCCGCCCTCGTCGTCTTCGTCCTTTCTCTATATTGGACATTTTCGTAGGGGTCTCCCCCGGCGCGGGGAACCGGGCCATGCCCGAGTCCCCCCCCTTCCCGCCGTTTTCCGCGCTACGTAGATTTTTCCACACCGTGGAAAAAAAGTTTCCACGGTGTGGAAAACCCGGCAGCGGACATGAACCGCGATTCCCCGCGCGGGGGCATATTTTAGGTTTTGTGAAAACGGTTTAACGCTTTTTCGGAAAACCGGCAGATAAGGCTTGCCCTTGTCGCGCCATGGGATAAACATACCCCGCATATGTCCAATCGTCGCTGCAGAATCGCCGTTGGGTCCGACCACGGCGGGTACGAATTGAAGACCCAATTGGCCGACTGGCTCCGGAGCCAGGGGCACAACGTCACGGACGTGGGCACGAATTCGAAGGAAGCCGTGGATTATCCGGTTTTCGCGGCGGCGGTGGCCCGGGCGGTGGCGGCGGGACGCTGCGATTTGGGGATCATGGTGGACGGGGCGGGCATCGGGTCGGCGATGACGGCGAACAAGATTCCGGGCGTGCGGGCGGCGGCGTGCTACAACGAGGCGCTGGCCAAGAATTCCCGCCAGCACAACGGGGCGAACGTCCTGACCCTCGGGTCGGGCCAGACGAATTTCGAACAGGCGAAGGCCATCGCGGATGTCTTCATCGCCACGGATTGCACCGAAGAGAGGCACCTTCGGCGCGTCCGGATGATCCAGGACCTCGAGAGCGGCCGGGCGGGCACCCCCGTCATGACCGCCATTAAGGAGATGAAATTGGAATTGAGCCCCCAAGACGTCGCGCGCATCGCCGAACGCGTGAAGCAGATCGTCGGCGGCGGAACCGCGGCCGGCGCTGCGGGCGGCGGCAACCTCGCCCCCGCCCAGCTGGCCCGCATGATCGACCACACCATCCTCAAGCCGGAGGCCACCCAGGCCGACGTGAAGAAGCTGTGCGAGGAAGCCCTCAAGCACAACTTCTTCAGTTGCTGCGTCAATTCCGCCTGGGTGCGCGTCGCCGCCCAGATCCTCCGCGGCTCGTCCGTGAAGGTCTGCGCGGTGGTCGGCTTCCCGCTGGGCGCCGCGGCGCCGGAAATCAAGGCCCTGGAAGCCCGCCGCGCGATCCGCGAGGGCGCCAAGGAAATCGACATGGTCATCAACGTCGGCCTGGTGAAGTCCGGCGACTGGGACGCGGTGACGAAGGACATCCGGGCGGTGTCGGAAGCCTGCAAGGACGGCAGCGCGCTGCTGAAGGTCATCCTCGAGACCTGCCTGCTGACCAAGGACGAGATCGCGAAGGCCTGCGAGGCGTCGATGAAGGCGCGCGCGGACTTCGTGAAGACCTCGACGGGCTTCAACAAGGGCGGCGCCACGGCCGAGGACATCGCGCTGATGGCCCGCACGGTCGCGCCCAAGCGCCTCGGCGTGAAGGCCTCCGGCGGCGTGCGCACCTACGCGGACGCCATGCTGATGATCCGCAACGGAGCGACCCGCGTCGGGTCGTCCAACAGTGTGAAAATGATGGAAGAAGCCGC
>CALMNW010000024.1 GCA_937872095.1 uncultured Verrucomicrobiota bacterium | reverse complement strand
CCGGCTTTGCCCTGCGTCCGTTCCGCGGCGCGTTCGGCGAAGACCACCGCGCGCGGAACCGCGTGGAACAGCTCCGCCACGGCGTCCCACAGGCGCGTCACCGTCTGCGCCGCCGGACCGGCGCGCAAATAGCCCAGCAGGCCCTTGCCCGAGTCCGGCGCGAACAGGCGCCGCAGCCAAAATTCGAACCCGTGCGGCGAAAGGCGGATGCCGAGATGCTCGCTCGCGACGTCCTCGGCGGTATGTGCCTCGTCCATGACGACGGCGGCCACGTCGGGCAGGAAAGACGCTCCTTCGCGCCGCAGCGCCAGATCGGAAAACAGCAGGTGGTGGTTGGCCACCAGCAGGTCGGCGTCCTGCATCCGGGCCCGCGCGCGCAGGAGAAAGCAGCGTTTGCGTTCCGGACATTTCGTCCCCAGGCAGTTGCCGTGTTCGGCGCAGACCGCCCCCCAGGCTTCGGCCGAGGGTTGGCGGCGCATTTCCTGCACGCTGCCGTCCTCGGTGCGATCCGCCCAGGCGCGAATGCGTTCCAGTTCCTCGCCGAGGCCTTCGCCGAACAGCTCGCGCTGGTGGCTGCGCGCGCGCGCCAGGCGGCGCAGGCACAGGTAGTTCGACCGGCCCTTCACCAAGGCGGCGCGGAACGAAACCCCCAGGCGATCTTGCAGCACCGGCAGATCCTTGCCGACCAGCTGCTCCTGCAGGGAAATGGTGTGGGTGGACACCAGCGCGCGGGTGCCGGTGCGCTTGGCGTGCAGCAGCAACGGCACCAGATACGCCAGACTTTTGCCGACCCCCGTGCCCGCTTCCACGACCAGATGCCGATTCGACTCCAGCGCAGCGGCGACCGCGCGCACCATTTCGACCTGCTGCGGGCGGGTTTCGTAGTCGAAATCGCCCGTCGCGAGTTCCGCCAAGGCGCCCCCCGGCTCGAAAACCGCGCAGGCCGCTTCCCGCAACGGACGCGGGTCCGCCGGAAGTCCGTTCTGGATCGGCGCGATCATCGGGCAAGCTCCCCCCGTCCCCGCCGGCCCGCTGTCCGGCGGCGGCCCTGCGAATTCGCCGCCTTCGTTCTAGTGGGCCGGAACCTCGGGCGCGGGAACGGTCACGGGCGCCGCCACCGGCAGAGCGGGTTCTTCGCCGGCCGGTTCGTTCGTCTGCGGGGTTTGCGCCGCCACCGCCAAAACGCCATCCAGCTTGATCGTCGCCTTGTCTTTCAACTCCGCGACGTATTCCGCCGCGACTTTTTGCTGCGCGCGCGCCCTCAACACCGCGGTCAGACGGGCCTTCACGTCGTCGAAAGGAATCAATTGTTCCTCTTGTTCCCCGGTCACTTTGATCACGTGGAAGCCCACGGGCGACTCCACCACTTCGCCGAGCGCGCCGATCTCTTGGCCGTAGACGGCCTCATCGAACGCCGGCGCTTCGCGACCGCGCGGAATCACGCCCAGATCGCCGCCGCGCGTGCGGCTCAGGCAATCGGACTCCTCCTCGGCCAGCGCCGCAAAATCCGCTCCGTCCAGCAGCCGCTGGCGAATCCCCTCCGCCTTGGCCCGCGCATCGGTCTTGACCGCCTCGGACGCGCCGGCCGGCACCCGGACGAGAATGTGCGAAACCAAGCGCCCCGCCGGTTGCGTGAACTCCTGCGGATGCTCGTCGTAGTAGGCCTTCACCGCGTCGTCCGTCACGGCTTCGATGGCGGCCGTCAGCTTGTCTCTGGTCATCTTGTTCTTGAACAAGTCCAGCTTCAGGTTCATTTCCAGCTCTTCCATCGGCACGTTCGCGTCGGCCAGCAGCATCGTCAGCGAGCCGTTCGGACCCATCGCCGCTTCGAGGTCCTTTTTGCCTTTTTCGATTTCCTCGCGGCTGATCAGAACGCCCGAGCGTTCCATTTCGGCCCGTACCAGTTGGCGGACCACGAGGTTTTCGATCGCCTGCTGCAGTACCCGGCCTTTGACCGCGCCCATCTGTTCCGCCGGAATGTTCTTCGGCAACTTGGTGAAAAGACGGCTTGCCTCCTGCTGGATCTGGGTTCCGGTGATGCCGGCCTGATCCACCCAAACCGCCACGTCCGATCCCTGCCACGGGGAAGGCTTTACCGTCTGGGCCTCCTTCTTGCCGCATCCCGCCGCCAACACCAACGCCAACACCCCAAACCAATAAACGCTCTTTTTCATGTTCTTTCCTTTCGCGAGATCGAGGCCGAAATCAGCATGACATTGGCATTTTCAACCAATCGGTGCGAAAAGCAAGCTTCATAATCAATCCGGGCCGCATTTGAGCCTTGCCGAAAAGCTAAAAGACTTCCAGATTGTACGCACTGAAAGAAATGCTCCTATGTCCACGACCTTGTTCATCCCCACCCTGAACGAACTGGACGCCATGCGCATCATCCTGCCGCAGATCGACCGGTCGTGGATCGACCAAGTCCTGGTGGTGGACGGCTCGACCGACGGCACCGCCGACTATGCCCGCGACCAGGGCTGCGAGGTCGTCGTCCAGAAGCACAAGGGTCTGCGCTGGGCCTTCATCGAAGGCTTTCCCCACGTGCGCGGCGACTGGGTCATCACGTTCAGTCCAGACGGGAACTCGCCCGTCCGCTCCATCCCTCTCCTCATCGAGGAAATGAAAAAGGGCTACGACCTGGTCATCGCCTCCCGTTATCTGCCGCCCGCCAAAAGCGCCGACGACGATTGGATGACCGCCTTCGGCAACTGGTTGTTCACCCATGCGATCGATCTGCTGCACGGGCACGCCTGGAACCGTCCCTACACCGACGCGATGGTGATGTATCGCGCCTACCGCACGAAGCTCTTCTACGAACTGGACCTCGACAAAGAGGAGAGCTATGCCCCCGAACGCTGGTTCGGCACCATCCTCGGCATCGAACCTCTGCTGTCCATCCGCGCCGCCAAGAAAAAAGTGAAGATCGGGGAAATTCCGGAAGACGAACCGGCGCGCATCGGCGGCAAACGCAAACTGCAGCCCTTCCGCTGGGGCGCCGCCTATCTGGCCCAGATCGTCCGCGAGCTCTGGTTCTGGAAATAGGCCGCGGCCGTAATCCGCACGCCGCCAGCGCAGTCCCGGCGGGCCGTCGGCCCGCTCCTGCTTCTCGTCGCGCTAACGCTGGCGCTGTTCGACCCCGCCGTCGGCTACGATTTCGTCCATTTCGACGACAACCGCTACATCCTCGGGAATCCGCACGTGCTGACCGGCCTGACGCTCGAAAACATCCGCTGGGCTTTCACGACCGTCCACCTGAACTGGTGGTTACCCGCACTGTGATTGTCCTTCATGGCGGACCTCGAGCTGTTCGGTCCGGGACCGTTCGGGTTCCATCTGGCCAACGTGCTCCTGCATGCGGCCAACGCCGCGCTGCTCTTCTGGTTCCTGTTCCGCGCCACCGGCTCGCGGTGGCGCAGCTTCTTCGTCGCGGCGTTCTTCGCCCTGCATCCCCTGCGCGCGGGCACCGGCGCGGCGGAAGGCTATTCGGCGCTGCTTCGGCTCGCTCTGGTGCCCGGCAACGTCTGGACCTATCTGCAGCTGACGATCTGGCCCGCACATCTGTTCGTTCTCTACCCCGAAAACGACGTCGTGGCGGCCGGTACCGCGTTGGCCGCGTTCGCCGGACTGGTCTGGCGTCCGTTCCCGAACTGGCAATGCATGTGGCGCGATGCTCGTCGGCTTCCTTTCGGCCCGGCTCGGACCGTTTGTGTTCAACGGCGCACGCGGCGTCGCCGGAAAAACGCCTTGAATTATTACGCGCCGCCCGCGCCCTCCCCGCAATTTCACCCAATATTCTCGCAGGTAAAACGGTCCAAATTATTTTAATAAAATTTGGTCTTTTTGGGGTTGACCCCGTTTCGTCTGCCGTGATAAAAGATAAAGCAACATCGGAAAAGAATTATTCCGAAAACGGATTTAAATAAAGAAAACGAAACCTCAAGGAGATCACGATGAAGAAATTGATGATTGGTTTGGCGATCGCCATGTTGGCCTCTGCGGCCAGCGCTGCGATTTTGGCCTCGGACGACTTCAGCTACACGGGTGCCTTGACGGCCAACGGCTGGACCGCTTACAGCGGCGCCGACGGCTCGATCACGTCCGACGGCAACGTCGCCTCGGTCGGTTCCGGCGCGGAAGACCTCCGCTTCAGCTCCGCGTTCGCCGATCAGCTGGCGGGCGACACCTTCGCTGCGTTCAACCTCAGTGTTAGCGCGGTTGGGGGTACTCCCACCTACACGTTTGGCTTCTTGGATGGCACTGCGATGGAAAGCCGTTTTGCGCTCGTCTCTTCAGGTACGGGATACGCAATCAGCATCTTTGGTGCCGGAACCGCCAATCTGGCACAGACCGCAGAGCTTTCATTCTCCACGAGCTACTTGATTACGCTTGCCTATGATGCCACGACATTCACGCACAGCCTGTGGGTCAACTCGGACGGCACCGACGAAGCCACCCCCGACGCGTCCTTTGTGAATGGCTCCAATACGGGAATCGACAACTTCTTCATTCGCCAGGCCACCGGCTCGGGCACATACACGCTGGACAACATGGTCGTCGGCGAATCGTTCGCCGATGTTGCGCCCGCCCCCGTTCCCGAGCCCGCTACGATGAGCCTCCTCGGCCTCGGCGCCCTCGCGATGGTCCTGCGTCGCCGCATGAGCAAGTAATTTCGCTTCCAGCGAAATGCAAACCGCCGGGTTCGCCCGGCGGTTTTTTCGTGCCCGGCGCGAAGCTCCCATGATCTCCCGACGAAAGCGGCGGCACCGATCACGACCGGAATGGAGCCGGCACGCCCTCGTGCCGGTCTTTTGGATTCCGCCTTGAGCGGACAGGCTGTCCCGACTCCAAGCTGTCTCGGGAGCCATGTCTTTGGAGCCCCCGACGCCCCTGTCGGGGGATGTGGAGCGGATACGGTATTCTGAAACCCGCCCCATCCTGCGCCCCCCCCCTCCCCCCGCCCCCGCGGTGCACGTCGTGTAAATTTTAGTAAAACGAAAGCGCCCTACTCACTCCCGGAACGGCTTTCCAGCCCGGTACAACGCCAACCGCGTCCGGATGCTTTCCGCCTCCGCCGCGTTCTTTTCTTGGACCGCCAACGCCAACGCCCGTTCGCCGGCCTCGACGGCCCCCGCGTAATCGCCGGCGGCGGCCCGGGCCACGGCCAGCGTGTCCAGCACGGGACCGGCTTTGCCCTGCGTCCGTTCCGCGGCGCGTTCGGCGAAGACCACCGCGCGCGCCACGATTTCCGGCGACGTCTGGTCGTCCGTCGCCGCCAGCCAAGCCACGTTGTTCAGCAACTGCACGCTCCGCCCCCACTCCGAATCGGCCAGCCGTTCGAAGTAGCGCCAGGCGTAGGCCCGCCCGCCCAGCTGCCACAGAAGCACGTAGTGCGGGAACAGCGCTTCGTAAGTGGCATAGGCCGTGCCGGTTTCCCGCCGCTGGATCTCCGCCAACCGCTGGGCATTGTTCGTCCGCCCCGCCTCGAAGCAGGCCCGTTGCAGCTCGGCCAGAATCCGCGGATCGCCCGGACGGCGCCGCAAGGCGTCTTCCAGATACGGAATGGCGTCCCGCGAACGGTCTTCGTAGATCAGGGACATGCCCCAAGCCGCCGGCACCGCCCAATACACGTAGGGATCGCCCAACTTGGGGCGCAGCACCTCCTGCGCCTCTTTCGTCCGGCCTTGCAGGATCCGGAGGTACCCCAGGTTCCCGGCGCAGATCGAACGATCGGCCGTCGCGTTGAGGATTTGCTGCTCCTGCACTTTCAGGAAGTAGCCTTCCGCCGCGGCCAGATCGCCCTGAACGTATTTCCAAACGCCGTAGTTCATCAACGCGACCGGCTGGACGGGGGAAACCGCCAGCGCCCGTTCCAACAGCGCGCCCGAGTCTTTCCAGACCGGCAATTGCCGGCGGGTCAGCCCCGCCGCGGCCGCCAAGGAGAGGATGCCCGCCACGAACCATGGCCAACGCGGCCGGCCCCGCGTCGCCAGCCAGCCGGCCGCCGCCAGCGACAATCCCATGGCCGGCAAATAGACGTAGCGGTCCGCACGGCTCTGCGCGCCGAACGCCACGATGCCGCTCACCGGCAGCAACGCGCCCAGGAACCAAAGCCAACCGACCAGCAGCATGGGCCAGCGGCGCCGCCAACGCCAGGTCGCCCAGAGCGCTGCGGCGACCAGCGCCGTCGCCAGCGCGACCCGCGCACCGGTCGTCGCCACGTCCGCGTACAGCACCGCCAGATTCCGGGGCGCGAATGTTCGCCACAGGTAGAAGCCCACATGGATCGGCACCCGCGCCAGCCGCGTGCCGAGACTCGTCGGATGCACGCTGCCCGCGGCCTCGTGCCCCAGCAGCGACACCGCCGCCGCAGCCGTCGCCATCCCCCAGAACGGCCATTTCTCCGCGATCAGGCCGAACGCTTTCCGCAGGTTTTTCGCCGCCCCCGCCGCCCGCCCCAGCGGCCATTCGTCCAGCAAAAGCAGCACGAACGGCGTGGCCATCAGCGTCGACTTGCTCATCAGCCCCAGCGCCAGGAATCCGGCCGAAGCCCAGAACCAGCCGCGCGACTGGCCCGTCCCCGCGAAACTCCGGGCGTACGCCCGCAGGCACAGCAGGAAAAACAGTCCGCTCAGCACATCCTTGCGGCACGAAATCCACGCCACGCCCTCTGTGCGCAACGGATGCCACGCCCAGATCAGCGCGGCCCAGCAGGCTGCCCAGCGGCTCCCGGTCCAGCGGCGCAGCAATGCGAACAACAGCCCGGCGTTCAAGGCGTGCAACAGCACGTTGGTCAGATGGAACGGAAACGGCCGCCGCCCGCCCCACTCCACGTCCAGCGCGTAGGACAGCCCCGTCAGCGGAATCCAAAGGTTTTCCTGCAGCGATCCGAAAATCGACCGCACGCTCTCCCCGCTTAGCCCCTGCGCCACCACGGGGTTTTCCACGACGTAGCGATCATCGTCCAGCATCACGAAATCGTAGCGCGTTGCCGGCCAGAACAGCGCCAAAGTCGCCGCGACGATCAGCGCGGCGAGAACAGTATCCCCATGACGTATCCAGAAAACGGGTTTCGAAGGGACCTTCATGATGTCTATCCTGCCGGATCGGCGTCCCCGAAACCAGCCCAAACCCGTTTGCTCGCGATACCGCTGGCCGCCGCGGTCTCCATCCGCGTCGGGTGCCAAGCGAACAGCACCGCCATGAAAACGCTGCGCCAGCGAGAGCCCTTTTTCATACTCGACTCGCTGCGTTCAAAACCAGCTCCATCCGCGCCAAGCGCCGGCTTCCGCTCATTTCCGATATGGCTTCCGCTCCCGATACAAGGCCAAGCGCCCCTGGATTTCCTCCGCCAGCGCGGCATCGTCTGCCCGAAGCGCCAACGCCAAAGCCCGTTCGCCGGTTTTTTCCGCCTCGGCGAAATTTCCCGTCGCCGCCTGCGCCGCCGCCAGCGTATCCAGCGCCAATGCGTTTTTCCCCTTCGTCAATTCCCCCGCGCGCTCCGCGAACACCACGGCGCGAGGCCGGATTTCCGCCGGCGTTTTCTCGTCCGTCGCCGCCAGCCAGGCCAGATTGTTCAGCAAGGCGACGTCGCGGTCCCACCCCTGCTCCGCCAGTTTCTCGAAGTAGACCCAGGCATAGCGCGCCCCCCCCAGCTTCCAGGCCTGCAGATTGTGGGCAAACAGCGAACCGTAGTTGCCGTACCACGTCCCGATCTGCGCCTGCAGCACCTCCCGCTGGCGATCGGCCTCGGCTTCCTCGCCCGTCTCCATCAGGGCCCGCAGCAGTTCGACCCGCATGCCCAGTTCCCGGGGACGCAGCGCCACCGTTCCCTGCAAATACGGAATGGCTTCCTTCGCGCGGCCTTCGTACAGCAACAGCATTCCCCACGAACCCTGCACCAGCCAATGGGCGTCGGGCTGGCCCACTTCCGGCTCCAGCAACGCCCGCGCTTCCGCCGTCCGGCCTTCCTGAACCAAGACCGCCCCGAGATTGCCGATGCCCTGCGAGTAGTCGGGCATCAGCTTCAACAACTCCCGGAAATACCGTTCCGCTTCGTCCAGTTCGCCCGCGGCAAATCTCCACACGCCGTAGTTCAACAACGCGGCCGGACTGGCGGGTCGGTGAGACAGCGCCTGCCGAAAAACCGTCCCCGAATCCTGGAAAACCGGCAGGTACCGGACCGTCGTGGCCGTCAAGGCCGCCAAGACGAAGATGCCGCCGGCCGTCGCCGCCCGCCGCAGCCGAAACCGCTCCGCCGCGGCCGCCACGCCCCAAACCAGCGCCAAGGACAAGCCGATCGACGGCAGGTATACGAACCGGTCGGCGTATCCCGCCAACCCCAGCCGCACGCCCCGGATGACCGGCAACAGCGCGATGAGAAACCACAGCCAGCCGGCGATGGCGTAGGGAGCCTGCCGGCGCACCCGGTACAGCGCCAGCGTGAGCAGGCCCAAGCCCGCCAACGCGGCCAAGGCTTTCGGCCAATTTGCCACGTCGAATTCCGGGTAGAGAATGGCCAGATGCGCCGGCCAAAAGATCTTGCCGAGATAGACCCAGTAGTTGGGCGCGATCAGGCTCAGGCGGAGCGGCCAGCTCAGGTTGCCCCCCTCGAAATCAACGCGGTGGTTCTGCAGATTGAGAAAAATGAAAATCAGGACCAGCGCGAACAGCGGCGCTTTTTCCAGCAGCAACGGACGCCACGCCTTCCAGGCGCCCGGGCTCCGCGGATCGCCGGCGCGGCGCAGCGGCCATCCATCCAGCACCAGCAGCAGCGGCGGCAGCACGATCACGATCGCCTTCGACATCAGCCCCATCAAGGTCAGCGCGGTCACGCCGCCCAGTTTCAGAAGCGACGGTTTCTCCGCATGGCGCACGTACGTCCACAGCGCCAGCAGGAAAAACAAGCCGCTCAGCACGTCTTTCCGTTCGGTGACCCACGCCACGGATTCCACCCGCAGCGGATGCCACGCGAACAGCGCCGCGACGAAAAGGCTTCGCCAGCGCGAGCCGGTCATGCGCCGCAGCAGCCCGAACGTCAGCCCCGCATTCAGCGCGTGCAGCAGGATGTTCACCAGATGGTGGCCATAGGGACCCACCCCGAAACAATCGACGTCCGCCATGTACGAAATCCACAGCAACGGCAGCCACCAGTTCTCGTGGATCGTCGTGAAGGCCCAGCGAACCGTCTCCCATGACAGGCCGCGAGCCACCACCGGGTTGTCCGCCGCATAGACGTAGTCGTCCAAATTGATGAAACTGAACTCCCGCGCCGGCCAGAACAGGGCCGCCGTCAGAACCATCAGTCCCAGCGCCAGCCAGACGTCCAAATGGCGCGTCCAAAAACCGGATGTCGAGGTCGCCCTCACGATTTCTCTTTCATATCCGATCAGATTCCGCGGAACCAGCCCAATCCCCGCCGTTATGGGCGGTAGGGCTTTCCTGCGCGGTACAGCCGCAACCGTTCCTCGATCTCATCCGCCAATTCGACGTTCCGTTTTCCCAGAGCCAAGATCCTCGCCCGTTCCGCGGTGCGCGCGGCCTGCGCGTAATCCCCGCAGGCGGCCTGCGCCACCCCCAGGGTGTCCAGCATCGCGGCGCTGGGCGTTCCGGCGTTCCTGACCGCCTGGCGGGCCAGATCCAGCGCCCGCGCGGCCTGTTCCGGCGCGGCATCCGGATCCGTGGCCAACATCCATGCCAGATTGTTCAAGGAATCCGCGCGCTGCGGCTTGATCGCCAGCACCGCCTCGAGATGTTCCCGGGCTTCGGCCCGCCGGCCCTGCTCCTTGAGACAGGTGGCCAGGTTGGCGTGGGCCACCGCGTTGTTTTCCGTCACGGCCAGCGCATGGCGAAACAGCGTCTCGCTGTCGCGCCACGTCTGCGTTTGCCGGCGCGTCGCCAAGGCCATGCTTGCGACCAATCCCGCGACCAGCGCCGCCGGGAGAACGGTGCGCCAGAGGTGCCGCGCCGGACGGTCCGGCGCCGGGCCCGGCCGAACCCCACAGCGTTCCCAGACCTCCCCCGCGGCCCAAACCAGCGCCAAGATCAGCCCGATGGAAGGCAGATACGTGAACCGATCGGCATACCCCGCCAATCCCAGCCGCACGCCCCGGATGACCGGCAACAACGCAACCGGAAACCACAGCCCCCCCACCAGCAGATAGGGCTTCCGGCGACCGAGCCAAACGAGTCCGGCAAGGAGCGCGGCGAGACCGGCCAGCGCCGCCAGCGCGGCACCCATCGCGACCTCGTCGTGTTCGGGATAGAAGAACGACAACCGCACGGGCCAGAACGTCAGCCGCAGATAGATCCAGAGGTTGGTGGCGAGCAGACCGAGCCGCTGCGTCCACGGCATCGTACCGCTTCCGCCGACGTGCGTATGGAAATTGATGGTCGCGAAAATCGCGGACAAGCCAAACAAGACGGCTTTTTCCCCGATCAAGCGGCCCCAGCGCCGTCCTTCGCCGGGCGCCCAAGGCAGCTGCGCCCGCCGCAAGGGCCAGTAATCCAGCAACAGCAGAAGCGCGGGCAGGACGACGACCGTGCCCTTCGACATCAGCCCCGACAGCATGGCGGCGAAAACAAGCCCCATGCGCCGCCAGCCGGGCCGCCGGGCGTATCTTTCGTAGGCCAGCAGGGCCAGGAAGAAAAACAGGCCGCTCAGCACGTCCTTGCGTTCGGTGACCCAGACCACCGATTCCACCCGCAGCGGATGCACTGCCCACAGCGCCGCCACGGCCAGGCTGCGCCCCCGCGCGCCCGTCAGGCGGAAGCAAACCCAGAACAGCAGGCCCGCATTCGCGGCGTGCAGCAGGAGGTTGGTCAGGTGGTATCCCCACGGTCCGGTCCCCCACCACGAAGTGTCCGCCATGTAGGAAATCCACAGAAACGGCAGCCACCATTGCTGCCAGACGGTGGTGAACGCCCAGCGGATCCCATCGACCGTCAGGCCGTTCACGACCTGCGGGTTTTGATACACGTAGCCGTGGTCGTCGAACCGCACGAACCCGCAGGCCAGCGCCCCGCCGAACGCGCCGAAGACCAGCGCCGCCAGCGCCAGAGCCGCCGCGACGTTCCACGTGGATTTGGGGAGGGTCATGCCGGCAAGAATCTCCCCAACCCGGCCCGCCCGCAAGCGCAAAACCGCCTCCCCCAACAGGTTTTCCATGCCGTGGAAAAAAGGGCCAAAGTTTTTACGTGCTACGTAAAACCCGCCGAAAGTTTTTACGTAGCGTGGAAAAATCAACTCGTTTTTTTACATAGCGTGGAAAACTTTTTTCCACGCTACGTAAAACTTTCAGGCCGCGATTTGCCGCAGAGTCCCCGGCGGGTCAGCGCAAGCCCTGGGCGAGGGCCTCGACGCTGACGTCTTCCCATCCCGGCAGGGCCAGACTGGCTTCCAGCACCAGGGCGCTGGCAAAGGCGTCGAACAGCGCGTCGTGCCATTCGCGGCCGGGGCAGAACTCGCGCGCGCGGGGCACGAGCCCGAGGGCCTCGCAGACATCGGCGAGCGCATGGCCTTCCAGGTCGGGCCGCACGCGGCGGGCGATCCGGAGGGTGTCGATCCACGGCCCGAGTTCGTGCAGGGGTGCGGCGCGCGTCAGGAATTTCCGTTCGGTGCCGATATTGTGCGCGGCGAGCGGGCGGCCTTCCAGCCACGGGCGCCAGACGGGCCACAGCTCGGCCACCGGGGGGGCGGCGGCGAGGACGTGCCGGATTTCGGCGTGGCGGCCCGGGGCGTAGGGGTTGAACGGACGGGCCGCCGCCACGCGCAGATAGCTCTCGTGGTAGCGGCCGGTCACGCGGCCGGCTTTCAGCTCGACCATGCCGACCTGCCACGGCTCGTCGGCGTGGCCGCGCACCGCGCCGGTGGATTCGAAATCGACGACGGTCCAGATGGCGTCGCGCGCCTTCATTTTTCCGGCAGGGCCAGCGCGGCTTCGAGATCGGCGAGCACGGCGCCGAAATCGGCGAAGGCTTCGCGCAGCACGCCGGCGTCGCGCAGGTCCACCCCGGCGGCGGCGACGGCGTCGAGCGGATCCCGGCTGCTGCCCGACCGCAGCAGGCCGAGATAGGCGTCCACGCCCTCGCCCGCACGCAAGCGGCGGGCGAACACCAGCGCCGCGCAGAAGCTCGTGGCGTACTTGTAGACGTAGAAATCGTAGTAGAAATGCGGAATGCGGCTCCATTCCAGGCCGATGGACTCGTGCGCGGCGAGGCCGGGGCCGTAATACTTCTTGTTCAGTTCGTAATACTGGCCGCGCAGGAACTCGGCGGTCAGCGGCGTGCCCTCCTCCTCCCACCGGTGCAGGTCGCGCTCGAATTCCGCGAACATGGTCTGGCGGAAGACGGTGCCCTTGAACGAATCGCACAGGTGGTTCAGGAGGTGGGCGCGAAAGGCCGCGTCGCCCTTGCGCGCCAGCAGGTGGTGCGTCAGCAGCAGCTCGTTGACGGTGGAGGCGATTTCGGCGAGGAAGATCGGATAGTGCGCGGTGCGGTGCGGCTGGGCGCGGTTGGACATCCAGGTGTGGATGGAGTGGCCCAGTTCGTGCGCGAGCGTGAAGGCGTCGTCGAGGCGGTCGTGGTAGTTCAGCAGGAGGTACGGCGGGCTGTCGTAGCAACCGCTGGAATAGGCGCCCGAGCGCTTGCCCTTGTTTTCGGGCCAGTCGATCCAGCGCGCGTCGAACGCCGTTTGCAGCGCCGCGCCGTACTCCTCGCCCAGCGGGCCGCAGGCGGCCTGCACCCATTCGCGCGCTTCGGCCATCGGCACCTTCGCGGCGCACGACGGCACCAGCGGCGCGTAGAGATCGTACATGTCCAGGTCCGGCAGCCCCAGCGCGCGCTTGCGCAGGTCGAGATAGCGGTGGAACGCCGGCAGCGCTTCGTGCGTGGCGGCGATCAGGCCGTCGTAGACCGCGACGGGCACCTGGTCGTCGAACAGCGCGGCCTCCAGCGCCGACGGGAATTTACGCGCCTGCGCCATGAAGACGTGCGCCTTCACCGTGGCGGAAAGCGTCGAGGCAACCGTGTTCTGCAGCTTGCCATAGCCGCCGAGCAGGGTCTCGAACGCGGCCTTGCGCACGCCGCGGTCGGGGTTTTCCAGATGCGCGCGGTAGGTGCCTTCCGTCAGCGGCAGCGGCTGGCCGTCCGGCCCCGGGATGTCCGGAAACGCCATGTCCGCGTTGGTCAACAGCCCGTAGGTCTGCTCGGAGGCGGCCAGCACTTCGGCGCCGCGCGCGAGCAGGGTTTCTTCGGCCGCGGACAAGACGTGCGGCTTGTTGCGCAGCACCTTCAGCAGCGTGCGGCGGCAGTCCTTCAATTCCGGCGACTCCATCCACGCGCGGATTTCCTCCTCGGGATGCGCCAGCAGTTCCGGCGTGATCCACGCGCACTGCGCGGCAAGTTCGGCGTAGCGGGCGCGGATGCGCGCCTCGCGGACCTGGTTGGCGTCGTCGGCCGTGTCCTCGTCGTGGCGCAGGTGGGCGTAGACGTGCAGCTTCTCCAGCACGCGGTCCAGCGCGGTTTCCGCGTCCAACAGCTTCGCGACGGCGGCGGCGGAATCCAGTTGCCCCTGCAGCGCCAGCACGGGCGCGGCCAGATCGTCGAGGCGCGCGAAGTCGGCCTCCCACGCTTCAGGCGCGGAATACAGCGGATCGAGATCCCACGTCAGCGCCGCGGGTACGGCGCTCCGGGGCGGAACGGCATGGTTTTCGGGAGCGGAATTCATGGCCCCTAAAGTCCCCGAAATGGCCGCCCGCTTCAAGCATCTTCGGCTTTGGCATTTCCGCCGCGATGCCCTATGCTTTTCCGCCATGAAGAAAACGGCTCGGTTTCTCCTCTGGCTCGCCGGCACGGCGGTCTTTCTGCTGCTCACGGCCCATTTCACGCTGCGGCACCTGCTCAATACGCCGAAGTTCAAAACCGCGGCGACAGGCTTCATCGAGCGCGCCACCGGCCGGCCCGCCGACTACGGGCGGATCGATTACGAGCTCTTCCCGTTTTCGCTGGTCCTGCGGGACGCCGCGCTCCGGGAACGGGACGGCGGACCGGAATTCGCGTCGATCCGGTCGTTTTCCGTCGCCGTGGATTTCCGGAAGAAGGAAATTTCGGCCCTGCGCCTCGACCGGCCGACCCTCCGCATCGTGCAGCGGGCGGACGGCAGCTACAACTTCTCGGATCTGGTGACCGCCAAACCCTCCGGCCCGGCGGCGCCGGCCGAACCGCCGGTCGAACGGCCGACCGGTGGGGCGCGCCCGGAAGCCCCGCCGACCGCCCCGGCGTTCGCCCTGCGCCAGGTGCAGATCGACGACGCGCGCATCGAGTTCGTCCGGATGGACGCGGAAAATGGCGCGGAATCCTTCACGCTCTCGAATCTGGACGTCCTCCTGCGCGACGTCGCGCCGGACCTCCCCCTGCGGCTGGAAGGCAGCGTCGCCATCGGAAAATCCTCGTCGTTCCGATTCGACCTCTCCGGCCCCGCGCTCGGGGAATACGCCGGCAAGCCGGGCGCTTGGCCCGTGGATTTCCATGCCCGCCTCGACGTCCGCGATTTCGCGGATCTGCAGGCGTTCCTGCCGCCGGACACGCTGCCGTTCCAAAGCCTGGAGGCGACGCTGGCCGTCCAAGGCGCCCTCGCCGATCAGCTGAACGTCCTGCTGAACGTCCAGACCGCGGAAGCCACGGAAGAGTTTCCCGTCGCGCTGGATCTGGCGCTGAAGGGCGGCCTTTCCCTTCCGCCGCCCGTCGCCGCCCATCTGCTGGCCGGCGCGGAATTGCCGGAGGAATTTCGGTTCTCCCCGCCGCCGTGCGAACCCCCGCCCGGCACGGTCTCGCTGGCGGCGAATCCGGCGCTGGCCCTGTTTCTGCGGCACGTTCGGGCCCAAGCCGATTTCTCCTTCCCTAAAATCGCCTACGGCCAAAACCTCCTCGAACAAGGAACTATCCCCGCCACGCTGCGCGACGGCGTCCTGACGATTCCGGCCGCGGCGTGCGCGGCCTACGGCGGCACGATCGAAGCGCGCGGCGACGTCCAGCTGCTGGCGTGCCCGCTGGCTTATCGGCTCGAACGGCTGACGGCGAACAAGCTGGAGATCGGCCGGGCGCTGGCCGCCAATGGACTCGGCGATTTCGCCGCGGTTTCGGGCACGCTCCAGTTGGAAACGAGCGCCAGCGGCAACGGCCTCGCCGAACCCGCCATCCGGGCGCTCGTCGCCGACGTCCAGGCGCACGTCGACGATCTGCAAACCGTCGGCACCGGCGGTTCGTTGATGGATCAGGTCTGGATGCAGCTCGACCATCCCCTCCTTCTGCAACTGGTGCCGCGCCTCCAGCCCAAGGTCGCGGAAGCGAAGCGCAAAGCCGCCGGCATCTCCACCTCGCGCTACGACGTCGCCACCGCCACCTTGGTTTTGCGCGACGGCCTCGCCACGCTTTCCGATGCCCGCCTCGCCCTGCCGGATTACCGCCTCGATGCCGGCGGCACGATCCGGCCCTTCGACGACCGGATCGATCTGGCCGCCAAGCTGATCGCTTCGCCCGCGGAAACCGCGAAACTGACCGACGGCAAGGATCTCGCGGCCTATCTTCCTTATGAAAACGGCGGTTTGGCGATCCCGCTGGCCATCCGCGGCGCCCTCCACGATCCCCAGGTGATGCCCGATCTCGATCTCCTGCTGAGCCACGCGCTGGCGGGAGGTACGCAAGACGGCAGCGGCACGATCCTCGACGACTTGTCCAAATCCGACCGCAAACACGTGGAAAAAGGCCTGAAAATCCTCGACTCGTTCCTGAACCCCTGACGGTCCGCCCCCGGCCTATTTTCAGGTTTGACGGCCCTCTCCCCCCCGCCTATTCTATCCGGGTTGCAATTTGTCGATGTTTCTTTTGCCGAAGGAGCGCCCCATGGAAGAAATCACGTTGGACCAAATTCCCCGCAAGACCCGCGATCTGTATGAAAAGGCCATGTCGGCCCTCGAGCGCGGCAACGCCGGCTACGCGCTGGACATGCTCAAGCAGGTGATCGCCGTGGAACCCCGCTTTTCCCTGGGGCGGAAGAACCTGCGCATCGCGCAGGTCAAGGCGCTGCTGGCCACCAAGCCCAACGCCATGACCCACCAGATGGCCTCGCTGAAAGGCACCTTCACGTTGATGGGCGCGGAAGGCAAACTGAAGAAGGATCCCAAAGCCGCTCTCGACGGCGCCGAAAAGCTGCTGGCCCTCGATCCGCTCAATTTGCCTTTCCTGAAGTTCTTCGCCAAGGCCGCCGAAGCCGCCGAGATGCCCGAACTGGCCGTCCAGACGCTGGAAATCGCGCGGCCCTACTACGCCAAGGACGTCGCCTTTCTCCGTCTTCTCGCCCGCCTCTACATCGCCACCAACCAGCCCGGCGGCGCGAAGGACTGCTACGCGGCGGTCGCCGAACTCCTGCCCAACGACCAGGTCGCCATCAAGAACCTCAAGGACGCCGCCGCGCTCGACACCATGAAAGTCGGCGGCTGGAACGACATGAAGAGCGACTTCCGCTCCAAGCTCAAGGACAAGAAGGAAGCCATCCTCCTCGAACAGCAGGCCAAGTCCGTGAAGGGCGAAAGCGACATCGACACCTTGATCTCGTCGCGCCTGATGGAAATCCAGCGCGAGCCGCAGAACATGAATTTCCGCCGCGCCCTAGCCGATCTCTACGTCCGCGCCGAGCGCTTCGACGACGCGCTCAAGGCCCTCGACGAAGCGACGAAGGCCGCCGGCCGTTCCGACCCGCAGATCGAGCGCACGACCTCGCTCATCAAGGTCAAGAAGCTCGATGCCGCCATCGCCGCGGCCAAGGAAGCCGGCGACGAAGCCACCGCCGCCGCCCAGGAAGAGGCCAAGGCCGCGTTCCTCTACGACGACGCCGTCGAGATGGTCAAGCGCTACCCGAACGACCTGCAGTTCCGCTACGAACTCGGCTACCAGTATTATCTGCGCAAGCTGTACAACGAAGCCATCGAGGAATTCCAGCTCGCCCAGCGCAATCCCCAGCGCCGCACCCGCGCGCTGTACTATCTCGCGCTCTGCTTCCGCGAAAAAGGCCAGCCCGACATCGCGTTCGAGCAGCTCCAGAAAGCCGCCTCGGAACTCACCCTCATGGACGAGACCAAGAAGGACGTCGTCTACGTCATGGGCGTGCTCGCCGAAGAAATGGGCCGCAAGGACGAAGCCATCGCCTTCTTCAAGGAAATCTATTCCGTGGACATCAAGTACCGCGACATCGCCCAGCGCATCGAATCCTCCTACCAGAAGAAATAGATGCGCCCATGAAAAGCCCCGCACCGTTTTTCCTCGTCGGCCTGACCCTGCTCGGAGCCGCCGGGGGATTCGGTTGCTCCCGCTTCCAGGCCGAGACGCCGGCGCCCGCCGCCCCGGAATCCGCTTTCCCCCGCCCCGCGGAAGGCGAATTTTCGGTGATGACCTTCAACCTGAACCAATACGCCCTGCTGGACCGGGACGGCACGGCCGACACCCTGGAGCCCAAGCCCCCCGAAGAAGCCGGCGCGATCATCGCCGCCATCCGGGAGGTCTCTCCCGACGTTCTCGCCGTGCAGGAAATGGGCGATCCCGCCGCCTGGGCCGAATTCAAGTACAGCCTCCGGCAGGCCGGCCTCGACTACGCGCACGAGGAATATCTCCGGCGCGGCCGGTCGGTCCTGAACCTGGCGGTCCTGTCCCGGTTCCCCATCGTCGCCACGAATTCGCATACCCGCGACACCTACACCATCGGCCCCACCCAGTTCCCCGTCATGCGCGGCATCATCGAAATCGACCTCCAGATCAATCCGCAATACCGCCTCCGCCTGATGGTCGCCCACCTCAAGTCCAAGGTGTTCCACTCCTTCGGCCAGGCCGAAATGCGCCGCAGCGAAGCCCGCCTGCTCAACAACCGCGTCCGCGAAGCGCTCGAGGACGATCCCAACGTCAATTTGCTCGTCGTCGGCGACTTCAACGACGATCCGTCTTCCGCCGTCCTCCGCGAAATCCGGACCTACAAGCGCAAGCCCCTCCTCCACGATCTGCGGCCCGCCGATTCCGTCGGCGATGCCTGGACCCACCGCGAGAACGACGACACCTACCACCGCATCGACTACATGCTCGCCAGCGACGGACTGCTGCCCGAAGTGGACGCCGACAAATGCTTCATCGTCCGTTCGCCGGACCTTCTGCGGGCGTCCGACCATCGCCCGATCGTGGCCACGTTCGTCGCCGCCGAGCGCGGTCCCGACGCCGCCCCGGACCTTTCCAAGCGCCTGCCCCCCGACATTCCCGAAAACGATTGACGCGGAGCTGCCCATGGCCACGCCCAAACCTACCGCCATTCTGCTCGTTTCCTGCCCCGACCAGCGTGGAATCGTCGCCGCCCTGTCTACTTTCATCACCCGGCACAACGGCAACATCATCGCCTTGGACCAATACGTGGACGTGGAAGAAGGCGTCTTCTTCGCCCGCATGGAATGGGAACTGGACGGATTCGCCTTCCCCCTCGACCGATTCGCCGAGCAGTTCGATCCCGTCGCCCAACCCCGGCGCATCGCATGGAGCCTGCACCGCTCCGACCAGCGCCTGCGCATGGCCGTGATGGTTTCCAAGCAAGCCCATTGCCTCTACGACATCCTCGCCCGCTACGAAAGCGGCGAGTGGCCCGTCGACATCGCCCTCGTCCTCTCCAACCACGAGGACCACCGCGGTCTCGTCGAGCGCCACGGGATCCCGTTCCACTGCATCCCCGTGACCGCCGCCGCCAAGGCCGAGGCCGAAGCGAAGCAAATCGCCCTCCTGCAGAGCGCCGGAGCGGATTTCGTCGTCCTCGCGCGCTACATGCAGATCCTGAGCCCCGCCTTCGTGCAGGCGTTCCCGATGCGCATCCTCAACATCCACCACTCCTTCCTGCCCGCCTTCGCCGGCGCCAACCCCTATCGCGCCGCCCACGACCGCGGCGTCAAGATCATCGGCGCCACCGCCCACTTCGTCACCGAAAAGCTCGACGAAGGCCCCATCGTCGAACAGGACGTCATCCGCGTTTCGCACCGCCAAGGCGTCGACGACCTCGTCCGCCTCGGGCGCGACCTCGAAAAGATCGTCCTCTCCCGCGCCATCTATTGGCAGCTCCAGCACCGCCTGCTGGTCTACAAGAACCGCACCGTCGTCTTCGCCTGATGGACTCCTTGGAATCCCTTCGCACGCGGATGCGCGATTGCGATCGCGATCTGTTGCGCGCGCTCGCCGCGCGCGCCCGCGGCCCGCGCGAACCGGGG
>CALMNW010000023.1 GCA_937872095.1 uncultured Verrucomicrobiota bacterium | reverse complement strand
GCGGGATGGATCACCAGCGTCTTGGCGTCGCCGATGTTCGCCAAGTGCGACAGCAGCTGGACCGAGTCGATGAAGGTCTTGCCCGCTTTCTGGCCGCCTTGGATGCCGAAACCGACGAGGCCTCCGAAGCCGTTCTTTAGAATCTTCGCCGCGTTCGCGTAGCTGGGGTCCCCTTCCAGACCGGGATAGGTCACCCAGCTCACCAACGGGTGCCTCTTCAGCCAGCGGGCCACGGCCAGCGCGTTCTCGGAATGGCGCTTCTGGCGCAAGGGCAGCGTCTCGAGACCGAGCAGGAATTCGTGGGCGTTGAAGGGGCTCAGCGCCGCGCCGACGTCGCGCAGCCAGGTCAGGCGGATCTTCAGGATGAACGCCACGTTGCCCAGGCCCGGCACGTTGCCGAGCGCGTCCCAGTACTTCAATCCGTGGTAGCTCGGATCGGGTTCGGTGAACTCCGGAAACTTTCCGTTGTTCCATTGGAACTTGCCCGAATCCACGATGATGCCGCCCACGGAGGTGCCGTGGCCGCCGATGTATTTCGTGGCCGACGCGACGACGACGTCCGCGCCGTGGTCGAACGGCCGCACCAGGCCGACGCCCACCGTGTTGTCCACCACGAGCGGGATGCCGTTCTCGTGGGCGATGGCCGCGATAGCCTCGAAATCGGGCACGTCCAGCTTGGGATTGCCAATGGTTTCGACATAGACGGCGCGGGTCTTGGCGGTGATGGCTTTCTTAAAGGCGGCCGGATCGCGCGAGTCGACGAACGCCACGGTGCGGCCCAGCTTCGGGAACGTGTGGTGGAAAAGCTGGTAGGTGCCGCCGTAGAGGTTGTTGCCCGCGACGATCTCGTCGCCCAACCGCGTGATCGCCAGCAAGGCGAAGGTGATGGCCGACTGCCCCGAGGCAACGGCCAGCGCGCCGGAGCCGCCCTCGAGCGCCGCGACGCGCTTCTCGAACACGTCGGTCGTGGGGTTCATCAGCCGCGTATAGATGTTGCCGAATTCCTTCAGCGCGAACAGATCCGCCGCGTGGTCGGAATTCCTGAAGACATAGGACGCGGTCTGGTAGATCGGCACCGCGCGCGATCCGGTCGCCGGATCCGGCTGCTGCCCCGCATGCAAAGAAAGGGTATGGATGCCTTGGCTCATGGTCGTCTCCTCGAATTACCTTAATTTCTATAAACTTACTTGAATATCGCATTGACCCGGGGTATTGTCAAAAAAGTTTCGGAAAATAATGCAGAAGGAGCCGCCCATGAGCCAAATCTACAAAGACAACTCGGAATCGATCGGCCGCACCCCCTTGGTTCGCCTCAATCGCGTCGTGGATGGGGCCAAGGCGACGGTCTTGGCGAAGATCGAGGGCCGCAATCCGGCCTATTCCGTCAAATGCCGCATCGGGGCCGCGATGATCTGGGACGCCGAAAAGCGCGGCGTGCTCAAGCCGGGCGTCGAGATCATCGAGCCCACCAGCGGCAACACGGGCATCGCCCTCGCCTACGTTTCGGCCGCCCGCGGCTATAAACTCACCCTCACGATGCCCGAAACCATGAGCATCGAGCGCCGGCGCGTTCTCGCCGCCCTCGGCGCGAACCTGATCCTGACTCCCGGCGCGGAAGGCATGAAAGGCGCCATCCAGCAGGCCGAAGCTCTCGCCGCTTCGGATCCCCAACGGTTTTTCCTCCCCCAACAGTTCAAGAACCCGGCCAATCCCGCCATCCACGAAGCCACCACCGGACCGGAAATCTGGAACGACACCGACGGAGCCATCGATGCGCTCGTGGCCGGCGTCGGCACCGGCGGCACCCTTACCGGCATCTCGCGCTTCATCAAGAACGCGAAGGGAAAGAAGATCGTTTCGGTCGCCGTCGAACCCGCGGAAAGCCCCGTCATTTCCCAAAAGCTCGCCGGCCAGGAACTCACGCCCGGCCCGCACAAGATCCAAGGCATCGGCGCGGGATTCATTCCCGACACCTTGGACTTGTCGCTTGTGGACCGCGTCGAGCCGGTCTCCGGCGACGAGGCCATAGAGATGGCCCGGCGCCTGGCGCGGGAAGAAGGCATGCTGGTCGGCATTTCCTGCGGAGCGGCCGCGGCCGTGGCCGTGCGTCTGGCGAAACTGGACGAATTCACCGGCAAGACGATCGTCGCCATCCTGCCCGACGGCGGCGAACGCTATCTCTCCACGGCGCTGTTCGAAGGCATCGGGAACTGACGGATTCTTCCCCTTCCGATTCCGCCAAGCCCGCCGCGATCCCCCTCAGAGGGCTTCTACGGCGTTGAAAGCTCTTGGGCGATGCGCCGAGTCAGCTTTTCCCGACCCGTCGGGCCAAGATGGTTCATATCGAACCAATCGCCGGGCCCCAAATCCAGCACCTGTTCTTCGAGCGGCACGTAGCGGCCGTAGCCCCCGGCCAGGAAATGCGCCACCATTTCGCGCGTCTCTCGCTTGGCCTGGCGGCGGTCTTCGGAATCGATGGCGGGGTTCACGCCCCCTTCGAAAACGATCAACTCCACGCCCTGTTCGGACAACCGCCGGGCAAACTGCCGGAAACCGGCGATTTCCCCCGCCCGGAAATTCAACGGCCCGCGGGCTTTCGCGGCGGCCGCCGCGAGATCGGGCGGAGCTTTCTCGGTCGCCTCGGTCCGTTCGCCGCCCGAAAAGTGAAAGGCGATTTGCCGGAGAAAATCGCGGGCGCGCCACCATTCCGTCGTCGCGGCGAGGGCATAATCCACCACCTGCCGCCAGCGGAGCAGCTTGACCCGTCCGGAAACGCAGCGCAGCACGTCGGGAACGGTCCGCCAGGAAGCGTAGGGCCTGAACCACTCGAAAGGAAACTCGTCGTGGTTCGTGAAGTCGAATTCCGAGAGATATTGAACGCAACGGTCCTGGTTCCGGAACGGAACGTAGGCGCGCATGGATAACGCCCTGAGCGGAGTCATGCCGAACATCGCCCGGCGGATGACGGGCAAGGATTGCTCGGCCGCAAGCAAATGCTCATCCACTCCGAGCAACACCTGGCTGGAGCCGACCAAAACGACCGCGGGCCCGGCGGCGGTCCGGCCGGCGGCTTCTTCGAGGCGAACGTAGCAGACTTCCCGCATGAAATGCTGCCGGCCCTCCAACCGGGCGCGCGCGGCCAACCACAAGGCCGCCTGCACCCGCGGCGTCGCCAGCAGGCATTCCGCCGCCAAAACCGTGCCCGCGACGGCCAGCCAAATCCAGCCGAACGGCCGTTTGATTCGCAGCCCGATGCGCCAGACGGCGGGAATCGCCGCGAACGCCAGCGCCCAGAGCGCGGCGCGGACGCCCGCCAGCTGGGCCCAGTTCGGCCCCATCCATTTTCCTTCCACCCAGGCCCAGAAAGGACCGCCGACGGCCAGCGAAGCCAACACGCCGCCGAGCGGGAACAGCCACCAGGCTTTCCGCAGAAAGGCCTGTTCCCATTCGCGCACGCTTGAAGTTGTCGGGTTTGCGCTCATGGTCAGAATTGGAAATAGATGAAGGCGCCGCCGCCCGTATTGCCCAGCGCCAAGAACATGAGGATCATCGTCGCATAGAGCGCGACGCGAGGCAGGAGCGACAGTTGCGGCGCCGCTTCCAGATCGCCGGTTTTGACCTGAAGGACCTGCACCAGCCAAAGCGGCAGGCAGAAGACGATCAGGGCGAGCAGCATGTCGCCGGCGCGCGCATCCCATGCGAAGCCGGTAAATATGCGGGTCCACATCTCGCCGGCCTGGCCCATGGAGGAGGCCCGGAAAAAGAGCCAGCCCACGCAGACCAGATGGAACATGCCGATTCGCCGCAGCCAGATCCACCGCCCCGAATCGACGGTGCCCTTCGGCGAAAACCGTTGGACCCACGCATGGTAGCCCACCAGCAAGAGACCATGGAAAGCGCCCCACGCGATAAAGGTCCACGCCGCTCCGTGCCAGAGGCCGCCCAATAGCATGGTCAGCGCCAAGTTGATATAGGTTCTCCGGCGCCCTTTGCGGCTGCCGCCCAGCGGAATATAGAGGTAATCCCGAAGCCAGCTGGACAGGCTGATGTGCCAGCGCGCCCAAAAATCCTTTGGATTCAATGCAAAATAGGGATTGTTGAAATTCACCATCAAATCGACCCCCATCCAGCGCGCGAGTCCCCGGGCGATGTCGCTGTACCCCGAAAAATCGCAAAAAATCTGGAACGCGAACGCATAGAGCGCCACGAGCGTAACGGCGCCCGAAGGCGCGGCGGCGCCAAACGCTCCGTCGACCAAGACCGCCAGATTGTCGGCAATGACGCACTTCTTGAACAGGCCCCAGGCGACAAGCCACGTCCCGCTGCTCATGTCCGCACGCGTGATGATGCGGGGGTTCTGGATTTGGGGCAGCAGGCGGGAGGCCCGTTCGATGGGCCCGGCGACCAGTTGGGGGAAAAACGAAACGAAGGTCGCGAAATCCAAAAAGTTGCGCGTGGGCCGCATCTGCCGGCGGTAGATATCCAACGTATAGGACATGGTCTGGAACGTATAAAAGGAAATTCCCACCGGCAGGATGATGTTCAGGTGGCGCGGCGCCATGGCCACTCCCAGGCTTTGCAGAAGCACGACCAGATTGTCCGCGAAGAAATTGAAATATTTGAAGAAGCCCAAAATGCCCAGATTGGAGACCATGCTAACCAGCAAGGCGATCCGCCGGCGACGCTGGTTGTCTTCTGCTTTTTCGATCGCCAGTCCCGCCCAGAAATCCACGAGAGTCGAAATGAAAATCAGCGACAGGAACCGCCAATCCCACCACCCGTAGAAGAAGTAGCTGGAAACCAGCAGGAGCACGTTTTGCCCGCGATGGGGCAAGGCGCGATACAGTCCGTACACCACCAGGAAAAAAACGAGAAAAACTAGCGAATTGAAAACCATGTTTGGGCGGGCATCATAACCCGATACGGCCGGAAATGCATCTAATTTGAAGGGGCCCGCAAACTTCCGAAATCGCCGCCCCTCGCCCTTGCCGGCCCCCTACCCCGCCGGTGCATCCTCCGCTGCCGGCCCCCGTTGATCACCCGCATTTTCCGCGCGCCGGCGGCGACGAAAGGGCCGCCAGGCGTTCGAAAAACAATTTTTCCGTGCGCTGCGCGATCCGGTCCCAAGTCCACTTCTGCTTCCATTCGAGATATCCGGCCTCTCCCATGGTCGTCCGCAGGGTCTTGTCCGCCAACAACGCTTCGATAGCCGTGGCGATCTCGCCGGCTTGGCCGAACTCGACCAGCATCCCCGTTTGCCCGTTCGCGATAATGGATTCGGCGCAGCATCCGATGCAGCCGATCACCGGCTTGCGATGCCGCCAGGCATCCAGATAGGCGATGCCGAAGGATTCGCTGATGGAAGGCATGCAGAAAACGTCGCAATCTTCCAGCGCTTCCTCCCGTTCCCGTTCGCCGACGTCGTCCATGTTCAGGATGCGGCCTTCCGCCGGGTGGCGCAACGATGCGATGATTTCCCGGATCCATTCCGGCGGATTGTGGGAAAACCCCAACAGCGCCAGCCGGGCTTCGGGCTCGCGATCCCATACGCGGTCCATCGCCTCGATCAAATGCTGGACGCCTTTGTTGTAGATTTTGCGGCCCACGAATGCGATCAGCGGGGCTTCGCCGGGAATGCCGTGCCGCTTCCGGAATTCTCCGCGCGTCGCCGGAATGGCCTGCTCGTCGGAACCCACGCCCACCGATGCCAGCCGTTCCCGTCCCCAGCCCCGTTGATCCATCCATGCCAATTCGAAATCCGACAGGGCAATGATCAGCCGATATCCGGAGAACAGCCGCCGCAGCACGGGATGGGCCGCGCTGCTTTCCCGCACATGCAACAACGGCATCGCGACGGTCAGCATGCCCGGCAATTTCTCGATGGCGCGCGCGATCTGCACGGACCAGGCGCTTCCCCCATGGATCAAAACGACCACGTCGAAATCGTCGTACAGGCGCGGGTCTTCCACTTGGGGGCAACAGGGTCCCCGGGCCAGCAAGCGATGATAGCCGCTGCGGAACAGCCACTGCGCCAGCCGATAGCCGCCGCGGACGTTTTCCAGCGCGAGCATTCTCCGGACGATCCGTTCGCGCATCCAGTTGCGCCGCAATGAGATTACCTTGTAGGCCGCATCGGGAAACGGCTTCAGCGCCCCCTCGGCGCAGACCATCGTCAGCTCATGCCCCAAACGGGCCAATTCCCCGGCCAAACGGTGCGCCGCAATTTCGGCGCCGCCGCGGCTTGTTAGATAGTATGGACAAAGATACGCAATGCGCATTCGAATCGACATCCCTTCTGCTTGCCGCGTTCCTTCATCCAACCTACCGCTTGCAGTAGCGGGGATCCAGCGGCGCGCCGGACAGCCCGTCGATCTTGCCCCGGGCAAGCGCCTGCCAACAACGGTCTTCCGCCGGATAGCGCCGCATGGCGGCCACGCGCCGTTTCATTTTCTGCCAGATCGAAGGGACTTTCAAAGGCAAGGGTTTCTTCCAGCCCCGGTGGACCAGCAACCGCTCCGTCGAATACTGGCTCAGATACAGCAAGCGGAGCATGTAGCTCAATTCCAGGCGGGAATCCGGGATGACGTGCGTGAATCTCAGCTCGCTTGATTTACCGACGGCATACCCTTGGTCCATCACGCAGATGTCCATGTCCAAATCCTCGCCGCCGGTCACGACGTTGCCGGATCGGCCCAGCCCCAGCGCAAGAGGATCGTTTCGGATGGCATCCGCATAACCCACGGCAAGCGGGCGCCGAATGGCCAGGCCCGCGCCGATCGGAAACCACGGCCCCCAACGCCCGTGGATCCGCGCATAGGACAGGCTGTTTCCGATCTGCGGCGGCGGCATGTCCAGATGGTATTGCCGCAGGGACGGCGTCAACCAAGCCGGAAGCGGCATCCCGTATTCCGCCCGGCCATAGCCTCCCACGGCGCCCAGAAAGGGATGCTCTTGGAATATCTTGAGCGCCCGCTCCAAATAATCCGGATCCAGCAGACAATCATCGTCGACGTACACCAGAATGTCGGCTCGGGCCTCGGCGATGCTCCGCAGGCGGGCATGCGTCAAGCCAACGGACTCTTCCCGCACGATGCGGCCCAACGGATGCCACGCCATGTCGAGTTGGCTGGAAATCTCCGGACGCGAGGCGTTGTCGATCAGCAGACATTCCCATTCGGCCAAAGGCAAGGTCTGGCCCGCCAGCGCCCGAAACACCCGATCCAAACGCTTCAAGTCGGGATTATGGGTACAAATGATGACAGAAAGGATCACGCAACCTCCATGTATGTTCCGGTTGAGACCATAGAATCTATAAGTCAGCCCCTTACGTCAAGAAACGCGCGGCGGGCCGGACCGGCCGCACCCCATTGATGGAGCCGTGATTGCATTTGATCTTCAAATGAACTACGGTTGCAGGCCGAAAGCGTTCCGCATGCTGAAATCGATTTTGCATTTTTGTTTGCTCTGCTTCGCTTGCGCATACGTCGCCCTGTTGCCCCAGTTTTATCTGGTTTACGAACAAGGCAATCGCTACACGCTGGGCTGGTCGACCGACTCCCGCGCGACCCTTCTGATCGCCCTCGCGCTCTTGGCCACCGGTTATGCCGTCCTCTACGCCGGCTTCCGAGCGCTAGCAGCCGGCTTGGACAAAATCCAGTGGAAGGTCGACTGCGCCCGCCTGCTGGAAGCCCTTGTCGTTTGGTTCATGACCGTTCTGCTCCTGCGATCTCTGATGGCCCTGGCCCATGCCACGGAAGTCCTCCCGGCGTTCCTCCTGCAGGGAATCGATTCCCCCCCGATGAAAATCGCCTGCTATGTCGTCCTCCCCGCCGGACTGTTGCTTTGTTGCCGGAAACGGTATGCGCAGGTGACGGGATCCGCCTATGGCCTTCTGGGCATTTTGTTCGTCCTGCTCCTGCTGCAATCGTTCTGGTGGGACGTCAACGCCCCGTCGGACCGCCTGGACGCCCTCCCCCCCGAAAAAGAAACTCCAGGTCCTGCAAACAGCCTGTACATCTTCCTTTTCGACGAATGGGACTACGGCGCCACGTTCGGCAATCCCGAGTTTCCGCTGGAGCAGATGCCCCACTTGCGCGAGCTTCTCCAGCACGCCACCTTATTCCGGGATGCCTACAGCCCCGGCGTCGAAACCACTGTGTCCATCCCGCGCTTTTTGTTCCAGCCCGACGAAAGAACGCGGCGTTTCTCCTATTCCGATCTCCGCAGCCGCGTGTTGGGAAATACATTCCCCCCGGCCGGACTGCAATCGATTTTCGACCTGTCGGACCATCATTTCAAATGCGTTTCCGGAGCGTATCTGCATTATCCGGACATCTTGGACTCGCGCGCGGATTGCTGCATTCCTGTGTACGATTCGTTTTCCCGATATTCCGTCATAGACGGAGTCAAAGGCCTGCTTTCCTCCCAAATCGCTTTCCTTGAAAAATTCGGGGGCCCGGCGCCGATCCAATATTTCAACCCCTTCCTATCGTCCGGATGGATCGACTTAACCCAAAAGACCCAAATGCGCATGCGGCCCGTCCTGGACGAAATCTTGTCGAGGGTCCCCTCCCCGAACATCACGTTTTTCCACATGTTGCTCCCGCACCCCCCCACGCTCGTCAATCGGGACGGAACCCTTCGTCCCTACGCATCTTGTTTCGGCCGCGAAGCCTATTGGGAAGGTCTGGCCGCCGCCGACGTCTTGATCGGCGATTTCGTCCGCATTCTGCAGGAGCGTGGGGACTACGATTCGTCCCTGATCGCGATTCTTTCCGATCACGGGCTCAAGGACAAGTACGACCGCCCGTTTGGAGAAATCGACCCCGGCATCTATATCCCGGAAAAACACGTGCCGTTGATCCTCAAGTATCCCGGACAGAAACGAGGTGGCGAATCCTCGGATCCGATCTTGCTCATGGACCTCCATCCCCTTTTCCGGGATTTTCTCGCCTCGCCGGAAAAAGTCACCGATTGGGTTTCCAGATGGAATGCCGAACCCGGGCTGCCGGCCTTCTATGCGCCCGAATGACCAGGTCGGCGCGCATCAATCCCGGCGGGACGGCCATGCTTTTGGCCTCGTTCCGACGGGTCCGGCTCCGTCCAGCGGCGTTTGCGAGGCCTATTTTGGGGCTTTCGTCCCGCATGCAAGCGGCATAGGATGTTTGCCATGAATTCCGGCCCCGCACCCGCGCCAGTGAAATGCCGTCCTTGGGGACGGCGATTCGCGGCGTTTCTCTTGCTGGCCATCCGGCATTCGTCCAGCTGGGTCCTGCGCCTCGTTTTTCTCCTGCTGTTCCTGATCGTCGTCCTCTTCGCCTATCTGCATCTGGTCGGACTCCCCGCCTATTTCACGGATATGTTTCTCGACCGAATGGCCAGTCACGGCTACTTCCTGCAGATCGAGCGCCTCACGCTGGAAGCCGACCGGGGCCTAGTCGCCCGGAACGTCCGCCTGTTCATGGCGGCGGACGCGCCGAAGCCCTTCATGGAAGCCGCGGAACTCACCGTGGCGCTCCATCCCGTTCCCTTGATCTACCGCCGGCAGATCGTACCGATCCTTTCCATCGTGGACGGATCCTTGCACGCCGATCTGGGGAGCGGCCAATTCGGCGCCCGCCAAGGCTCGCGGGAAATCGCGGTGGATCGGATCCATCTGCGGTTCTCGGCCACCGACCGCGAAGTGACCCTCCGGGAATTTTCGGCCGATTTTCTCAACGTCCATTTCCGGGGACGCGGAACCGTCTATCCGAGCGCCAAGGCCCGGACGCCCCTCGGGAATCCGCTGACGACCGCCATGCGCACCATCGAAAACGCTCCCGTCTGGGCGCTGCGGATCGTGGAACAGGCCAACGGCATTTCCTTCCGCACGTCGCCCTCCGCGGATTTCACCTTCGACATCCACCCCGACCAACCCGAAACCTATGCGGTGGCGTTTCAACTGAGCAACGCGACCGGCGGCGAAGTGCGCGGCGTCCCGTTCGACGGCTTCGATCTGGACCTGGCCCTCAAGGAGCAGCGGCTCCTGGTGCCGGACCTGCAAATCCGCAAGAAAAACGGCGTGCTTGCGCTGTCCGGCTGGTACGACCTGACCAACCAAACGGCTTCCGTCCATTTGCTCAACACGCTCCCGCCCGACACGTTCCTCGATCTCTTGCCGGACTCCGCCCAAGTCGCGACGGCCACGGTGGTCACCAACTGCTGCTTCCCGCTCCGCCTCGAACTGCAGGTCGGCCCGGCCCCCCTGGCGAATCTGGCCGAGCAGTTTTCCGGAAGCCTGTCTTTCTCGCGCGCGACGATCCGCGAAGTGCCCGTCGAAAACCTAGATGTCGCCTTCCGGCGAGACGGCAACGAAATCCGCATCGACAAAGCCTCCGTCCAGCTGGATACCGGTCCCGACGCCAGCCGCCTCAAGATCCGCGACGGATTCTTCCTGCTGGACCGCAAGCGCTTCGAAGCGCGGGCCGCCGGCACGCTCAACCCCCATCTGCTGAAGCCCCTGATGACGCCGAATTTCCGGACCATCGTCGATTGGTTCGGCATCCAGGAACCGATCCAAGGCGACGTCGTGGTCGGCGGCGTGGTCGGAAATCCGGCCATCTATTGCTACGGGCCGGTGCAGGCGACCAACTTCACGATCAACGGCGCCGCCGTGCAGTCCCTGCAAGGGCAGCTCGATATTACGAACGAAGTCATGCACATCGCAGGGGCGACCGTGGTCCGGCCGGAAGGCATCGCCCGCGGCGACGTCTACATGGCGTTTTCCAACCAAACGCTCCGGCTGGAGCACGTCGACAGCACGCTCGATCCGCGCGCCGTCGCCCAGATGATCGGGCCCGTGGCCGCTAAATTCATGGAGCCCTTCCTGCTGAACGGCCCCGTCCACGCCCAGGTCGACGGCCTGCTCGACTACTGCAATTTCTCCCTGAACCAGTTGAAGGCCCATATCGAAGCCCAGCGCTTCGGCTACTACCGCTGGGAAGCCGATGCCGCCGAATTCGACTTGGCCGTGCGGGGCCTGCGGCTGCTCTTCACCAACGTGGCCGCCACCGCCTATGGCGGGCAATTCGCCGGCACGGCCAGCCTCTATCCCGTCGGCCGCGATTCGAACTGGCGCTACGAAGTGAATCTCGCGGCCAACAACACGAGCCTTTCCAACCTGCTCTCCGCATCCATCGGCAAGCCGGCCGGCGAACTGCGCGGCACCGTGGACGGCACCGCGCGCGTCGGCGGCTACATCGGCGAAGGCAACGGACCCTCCGTCACCGGCGCGGGCCACGTCGACATCCGCGGCGGCTTGCTGTTCCAGACCAAACTGTTCAGCGGCCTCACGGCGATCCTGTCCAAAATCATCCCGGATTTCACGCTGTTCGCCCAGACCGACGCCAGCGGCAATTTCACCATCCGCAACAGCCGCGTTTCGTCCCGCGACGTCCAGCTCAAGGGCACCGTCTTCAGCGTGAAGGGCGCCGGCGACTACGCCTTCGACACCACCCTCGATTTCCGCGTCGAGGTCCAGCTGCTGCGCAGCGGCCCCGTCGCCGCGCTCGTGCGCCTCGCCACCCTGCCCGTCACCCGGCTGCTCGAATTCCACCTGACCGGCACCTTCGAGGAACCCCGCTGGCGACCCCTCAACCTCAACCCCGCCGAACTCTTTTCCGGCGAGGAAAAGGACAAGGACAAGCCCCCGAAACCCTGACCGCCCCTCCCCGGCCAGCAAATCGCAGCTTGCCACGCCGCCGGCACGGCCTGCGTTTTTTCCACGCTACGTAAAAAGTTTGGGCGAGTTTTACGTAGAACCAGGGCTGTCCCGTTTAAAACCCCTGTAAATACAGCTGATGGTCGAGGTCAGGCT
>CALMNW010000022.1 GCA_937872095.1 uncultured Verrucomicrobiota bacterium | reverse complement strand
CGGACATCGCGCGCGTGCGGCATTCGACGCCGGGCGTGACGCTGATTTCGCCGCCGCCGCACCACGACATCTATTCCATCGAAGACATCGCGCAGCTGATCTACGATCTGCGCTGCGCGAACGACGAGGCGGAAATCAGCGTGAAGCTGGTCTCCGAGCTCGGTGTGGGCACGGTGGCCGCGGGCGTCGCGAAGGCGCGGGCGGACCGCGTGCTGATCAGCGGCTACGACGGCGGCACGGGCGCCTCGCCGCTCTCGAGCATCAAGCACGCGGGCGCGCCGTGGGAACTGGGTCTGGCGGAAACGCAGCAGACGCTGGTGCTGAACCGGCTGCGCGACCGCATCCGGGTGCAGACCGACGGCCAGATCAAGACCGGGCGGGACGTCGTCGTCGGCGCGCTGCTGGGCGCGGAAGAATTCGGTTTCGCGACGGCGCCGCTGGTGGTCTGCGGCTGCATGATGATGCGCAAGTGCCACACCAACGGCTGTCCGTTCGGCGTGGCGACGCAGGATCCCGAGCTGCGCAAGCGCTACGCGGGCAAGCCGGAATACGTGATCCAGTTCTTCCGGTTCATCGCGCGCGAGACGCGCGAGCTCATGGCCGAACTGGGCTTCCGGAAATTCGACGAGATGGTCGGGCGCTCCGACCTGCTGGACGTCAACAAGGCCGTCACGTTCTGGAAGGCCAAGGGGCTGGATTTCAGCGCGATTTTCCACCGGGTGGACGCGCAGCCGGAAGCGTGCCGGTTCACGGCGCCGCAGCCGTCGCCGATTTCCGGCGCGCTGGACTACGAGCTGCTGCCGCAGCTGGCGGACGCGCTGGCGGGCAAGAAGCCGGCCGCGCTGAAGCGGAGCATCCGCAACACGGACCGCGCGGTCGGCACGCTGATTTCGAGCCGCATCGCGCGGGAACACGGGCATGCGGGGTTGCCCGACGGGCAGATCGCGCTCGAATTCGAAGGCTCGGCGGGACAGAGCTTCGGCGCGTTCGCGGCCAAGGGCCTGACGCTGACGCTGCGGGGCGAAGCCAACGACTATCTGGGCAAGGGCCTCAGCGGCGGGCGCATCGCGGTGACGCCGGCGCCGGGGACGGACTACGATCCGGCCCAGAACACGATCGCGGGCAACGTGCTGCTCTACGGCGCGACCTGCGGCGAAGTCTATCTGAACGGCTGCGCGGGCGAGCGGTTCGCGGTGCGCAACAGCGGCGCCTGGGCGGTGGTCGAAGGCGTGGGCGACCACGGCTGCGAATACATGACCGGCGGCCGCGTGGCGATCCTCGGACCCACGGGCGTGAACTTCGCCGCCGGCATGAGCGGCGGCATCGCCTACGTGCTGGACGAGACGGGGCTGTTCGACGCCCGCTGCAACCTCGAGATGGTGGACTTGGAAATGCTGGGTCCGGACGACGAGCGCGAGCTGAAAGGCATGATCGAGCAACACGCGAAATGGACCGGCAGCCCGCGGGCCAAGGAAATCCTGGCCGATTGGGCGCGGTGGAAAGATTCGTTCATCAAGGTGCTGCCGATGGAATACCGGCTCGTGCTCGGCCAGATGAGCCGCGACGACGCGAAGACGCGGCGCGAAGAGAAGGCGAAGGAGTAGGCGCATGAATCCCATTCCCCATTACCGTTCGTTTTTCGACCTCCCGCGCGTGGATCCCGGCTACCGGCCGGTCAAGGAGCGGACCCGGGACTGGAGCGAGGTGGAGCAGCACCTGGCGCCGGACGAGCTGGCGCGGCAAGCCGCGCGCTGCATGGATTGCGGCATTCCGTTCTGCTTCGGCGCGGGCTGCCCGCTGAAGAACCCGATTCCCGACATGAATGCGGCGGTGCTCGAAAGCCGCTGGGAGGACGCGCTGCAGCTGGTGCTGACGACGTGTCCGTATCCGGAAATCACGGGCCGGATCTGCCCGGCGCTGTGCGAAGGCTCGTGCTGCAACGCGAAGGACAGCGACGCGGTGGCGATCCGCCAGATCGAGCGGGAAATCGCCGACCGCGCGTTCGCCGAGGGGCGCATGGCGCCGCGCAAGGCGGCGCCGCGAAACGGGCGGCGCGTGGCGGTGGTCGGCAGCGGACCGACGGGCCTCGCCGCGGCGTCGGACCTGAACCTGTGGGGCTTCGACGTGACGGTCTACGAAGCCGCGAAATACGCGGGCGGGCTGTTGCGCTACGGGATTCCGGACTTCAAGCTCGAGAAGTGGTTGGTGGAGCGGCGCATCGACCTATTCCGGCAGGAAGGCGTGCGCTTCGAGTGCGGCGTGCAGGTGGGGGTGGATCTGTCGCTGGACTACCTGCGGCGGAAATACGACGGCGTGCTGCTGGCGTGCGGCGCGCGCGAACCGCGCGATCTGCCGGTGCCCGGCCGCGAGCTGAAGGGCATCCATTTCGCGCTGGATTTCCTGACGCGCCAGAACCAGGCGCTCGGCGGGGAACTGTCCGCCGTGGGCGCCGACTGGTCGGCGAAGGGGCGCGACGTGGTCGTGATCGGCGGCGGCGACACGGGCAGCGACTGCGTGGGCACCTCGGTGCGCCACGGCGCGCGGAGCGTCACGCAGATCGAAATCCTGCCGAAGCCGCCGGCGGAGCGGGCGGACGCGAATCCGTGGCCCGAATGGCCGCGCATTTTGCGTTCGTCCAGCAGCCACCACGAAGGCTGCGAGCGCATTTTCTCCACGAACACGCTGGCGTTCGAAGGCGACGAAGCGGGCCGGGTCTACGGCATCCGCTGCGTGCAGGTCGAATGGCAGAACCGCAAGCCGGTGGCCAAGCCGGGCACGGAATTTTTCCAGAAAGCGGATCTCGTGCTGCTGGCGATGGGCTTTACGGGGCCGGAAAAGAGCGCGCCGTCCGGCGCCGGACTGGAAAACGTCTGGACCGCGGGCGACATGGCGACGGGTCCGACGCTGGTCGTATGGGCCGCGGCGCGCGGCCACGACGTCGCCCGGCAAATCGCGGCTCGACTCCGTTAGCGCGAATCGCCCGCAAAAAAAAGCGCCGCGCAAAGCGCGGCGCCGGAAGCAGCCGGAAAAAAGCTATTTCCGTTCCGTCGGGTATTTGCCTTTGATGTTCTTCACGTAGTAGGAGCCTTTGGAATCGGCGGCCAGGAGGCCGTCGAAGACGGACTGGGGGACGTCTTGGTAGAGATAGACGTCGGAGCTGTAGTTCATCTGGACGGCGAGCACTTTGGTTTCGGGATCGTAGCCGACCTTGTTGAGGAGCGAGGATTTGACGGGTTGCATGTCGAAATCGACGGCCGCGGCGGCGAGGACGAAGAGCAACAGAAAAGCGAGAGCCAGCGCGATTTTTTTCATGAAAAATCCTCCTGCGATTAAGCAAAAAGCAAAATATCACGGAGTCGGGATGGATGCAAGCTAGGGGGCCGGAACGGCGCGGACGAGGGCCGGATCGCCGAGAGGCTTGAGAGAGTCGAGGCGGAGCATTTGGCCGCGTTCGAGATGGCGGAGGTCCTTGCGGCCGGCGGTGTCGAAATCGCGGTGAAGCAGCTGGAGACGATGGATCTGGCCGTCGGAACAGCAAGCGGGACAAAGGGTTTGGCCCTTGGCGTGGGCGGGAGAGCCGACGACGCGGGCGCGGATCGTCTGGGCCGGCTCGCGCTCCGCGGGGGTGAGGACGAGGAAGGCGAACGCGAGGTGGCGGAGATCGCGGTGGAGGGCGGCGTTCAAAATCTGGAGAGCTTGCGAAATCTTCCAGGTGCGGACGTCGTGGCAGGGTTCGCCGAGCGGGCAGGCTTGTTCGTGGGGACACGGCGCGAGGACGTGCAAGCCGAGGTCGGCCAGTGCCTGCGTCCGCAGCTCGCGCATGAAATCGCCGGCTTCGTGGACCAGCGGCTCGCAGAGGATGATCCGCCCGCCGGGAGCGAGCGAGCGCGCGGCGCGGGCCAGCAAGGTGCGGCGGGCCGAGGGGGACAATTCGTTGAGGACGTAGTGGAGCAGGACGACGTCGAATTTTTCGGAGGAAACAACGAAATTTTCGAGGGGTTCCGGATTCGTGCGGAGCGTGGCTTCGGGCCAGCGGGCGCGGCGCAGCGCGGCAAACAGTTCGTGCAGGCAACGGAGCGCGGGGCGGGAGTGGTCCCAGGCGGTCAGGGCGACGGGGCGGCGGCCGAGATGGTCGAGGAGCGCCCAAGAGGCGGCGCCGGTGCCGGCGCCGAGATCGAGAACGCGCAGCGGCTGCGCGGTTTCGGGGAAGGGCGGGAGTTCGGCGAGGACGTGGGCGATGCGGGCATGGGTTTGGGGGGCGTAGAACAGCGAATAGGCGGCGCAGGCGCGCGTGTCGCGCAGATAGGGCGTCGCGATCCCGTCGGCGGGGCGCGCGACGGTGAAGCGATCGGCGAGGCGCTGGATGTCCGGCAGCAGGCGGCGCAGGACGTCGCGGATGGTGGTGGCGCGGGTTTCGGCCTGTGCGACTTGCAGCCAGTGGGTTTCCAGTTCGACGGGATAAGCGACGTGGGTCATGTTAGCGGCCTTTGTGGACGAGGAAGTGCTGGTAGCCGCCGGCCTGGAGAGGCACCGCGGGTCCGCCGGGAAAATGGAGGCGGCGGCGTTTCGGGTCGGCGAGAATTTCGCCGATGCGGACGGCGGGCAGTTTCGGAAAAGACCGTTTCCAGGCGGTTTCGAAGCGCGCACGGTTTTTGGGTGACACCGTGAAGAGCAGTTCGAAATCTTCGCCGTCGCACAGGGCGTGGTGCAGGGGCTGCTGGGTCTTGCGCGCGGCGCGGGAGAGCGGGATGGCGGCGGCTTCGAGGCGCACGCCGCGCTTCGAAGCGTCGAGCAGGCGCGGCAGATCGGCGGCGAGGCCGTCGGAAAGATCCATCAGCGCGGTTGCGAATTTCCGTTCGGCGAGAAAGCGGCCGGCGGCGAGGCGCGGTTCGAACGCGAGGTGGTGGCGGCAGCCGGGCAGGTAGGCGCCGCCGAGGGCGCCGGTGACGTAGACGAGGTCGCCGGGGCGCGCGCCGGAACGCAGGACGGCGGTGCCGCGCGGGATGCGGCCGACGCCGGTGATATGCAGTTCGAGAGCGTCGCCCTCGGCGGTGTCGCCGCCGAGGATGGCGAGGTCCCATTTCCGCGCGGCGGCGGCCAGGCCGGCGTAGAGGCCGCGAATGCGGGCGAGGGGCGTGGCCGCGGGCGCGACGAGATCGACGAGGATCCACAGCGGCGTGCCGCCCATCGCGGCGACGTCGGAAACGGCGCGGGCGATGGCCTTGCGGCCGACGAGGCGCGCGGGGGTTTCGGGCAGGAAATGGCGGCGCTCGATGACGGGATCGGTGGTGAACAGCCAGTCGTCGGCGGAACCGGGCACGCGCACGACGGCGCAATCGTCCCCGGGGCCGACGGCCACTTCGGGACGCTGCGGCAGCCGCGGCAGGAGGTGCCGCAGGAGTCGATTTTCGCCGATGTCGCGCAAGGTCTTCATGGCGGCGGTCAACGGGCGGTCCAGCGGGCGTAGATGGAGAGGGGCAGGAGGCGGTCGGGGGCGGAGGAATGGGGCAGGGCGAGTTCGCCGACTTCGATCTGCCCGCCGTAGGGTTTCATCAAATCGGCGACGAGATTGCGGAGCATGAGGGCGGACGCTTCGACGTTGTAGGTGGTGAGGAGCAGCAACCGCGGTTTTTCGGAGAAGGCTTCGTGACAAAGCTCGAGCAGTTCGGGCAGCTGGCGTTCGACCTTCCAGACGTTGCCGTCGGGGCCGCGGCCGAAGGCGGGCGGATCGAGCAGGATGCCGTCGTAGCGGGAGCCGCGCTTGACTTCGCGGCGGACGTATTTGACGGCGTCTTCGACGATCCAGCGGATGGGCTTGTCGTCGAGACGCGAGGCGGCTTGGTTTTCGCGGGCCCAGGCGGTGGCCGGCTTGGAGGCGTCGACGTGCGTGGGCTGCCAGCCGGCGGCGGCGGCGACGAGGGTGGCGGCGCCGGTGTAGCCGAATAGATTCAGCAGCCGCGCGCCGGGCGCGGCGGTCTGCTGGATCGCGCGCCAATGGGGGGATTGTTCGGGAAAGACGCCGAGATGTTTGCTGGTTTCCGAAATGCGGGCGAGGAAGGTCAGGTCGCCGTAGCGGAGTGTCCATTCGCGGGGGCAGCCGGGGCGCAGATCCCAGCCGTCGTCTTCGTCGTGGACGGCCTGGGCGCGGTCCCATTCGGCCGGCGGCAGGGTGGGTTCCCACCAGGCCTTGGGTTCGCCGCGGATGACGGTCACGGGTCCGAAGCGCTCGAGCTTGCAGCGGCGGCCGGAGTCGATGAGCTCGTAATCGGGAAAGCCCCCGAGCGCGGTTCGGATGGACGGGGTTTCAGGCATCGGATTCGTCGGCGCCGGAGACGTCGAAGGAAGGCCGGCAGATGCCGCGCTTGGCCTGGGCGAGGAATTCGGCGAATTCGCCCGCGAACGGGTTGGCGGCTTCGGCGCGCAGGCGCTCGCGGGCCTGGGAGACGTTGAGTCCGGAGCGGTAGAGCAGGTTGAAGGCCTGCTTGATCTGGGCGCGCTGTTCGGCGGTGAATCCGGCGCGGCGCAGGCCGACGACGTTGAGGCCGGCGACGAGCGCGTTGCCGCTGGTCGGCGCGATGCAGAAAGGCGGGAGATCCTTGGTGACGATGTGCGCGGCGCCGACCATGGCAAAACGGCCGACGTGGCAGAACTGGTGGACGCCGGAATTGCCCCCGAAGAAGCAGCGTTCGCCGACGACGACGTAGCCCGCCAGCAGGACGCCGTTGGCGAGAATGGTCTGGTCGCCGACCTCGCAGTTGTGCGCGGCGTGCGAGTTGGCCATCATGAAGACGCGGTTGCCGATGCGGGTGGTCGTGCCCGGCTTGGTGCCGCGGTGGACGGTGACGCCTTCGCGGAACGTGCAGTCGTCGCCGGCGACGACGTAGGTCGGCTCGTCCTTGAACGACAGATCCTGGGGCAAATCGCCGATGACGGCGCCGGAATGGACCTTGCAGCGCGCACCGAGCGTGGTATGGCCGAGAACGACGGCATGGGGGGCGAGGACGCAGCCGTCGCCGAGGCGGGCTGTGGCCGCGACGTAGGCGTAGGGGCCGATCTGGACGTCGGTTCCGAGCTGCGCGCCGGGCTCGACGATGGCGGTGGGATGGATCATGGAAGCGATCTCCTTGAAATTTCCGCCGAGCATAGCGCAGGGGGGGAGGGGCCGCAATGCGGAAGAACGGCTCCGGCGTTTACAGGCGGCGGAAAATCCGGCATAAACGGAAGGTGCGGGCGCGCCCGTGGGCAAGGAGCGGACATGATGCGGATGCTGGTGGTGGTGCAGACGGCGATATCGCTGGGGGTGGGCGAACAGGTGTTTCTGACAGGCAGTTCGGAAGAACTGGGCCGCTGGCACGTTTCCGCCGTGCCCATGACCCGGACGGCCGACACGCGCTGGGAAGCGACGGTGTCGCTGCGCACGGCCGAACCGGTCGAATTCAAGGTCACGCGCGGAAGCTGGGAAACGGAAGAAGTGGACGCGCAAGGGAAGCTCATGACGAACCACGTGCTGCGGCCCGTCGAGGGGGGCGCGGTCGAGATCCGCGTGGCGGGCTGGAAAGACGATCGCCTGGCGAAGGTGAAGCCGGGCATCACGGGGGATTACCGGCGTTTGCCGCAGATCCATTCGAAATTCCTGGATCGGGACCGCGACGTGATCGTGTGGTTTCCGCCGGGCTACGACGCGCGGCCGACGAAGCGCTATCCGGTGCTCTACATGCACGACGGACGGCAGGTCTTCGATCCGTCGACGTCCACCTGGGGCAAGGACTGGCAGGTGGACGAACTGGCGCAGGACATGATCCTCAACGGCGAACTGGAACCGTTCATCGTGGTGGCGGCCGACTGCACCGACGAGCGGTTCGACGAATACTCCCCCGCGCGGAAGGGCGACGCCTACCTGCGGTTCCTGGTCGAGGAACTGAAGCCGCTGGTGGATGCCACCTGGCGGACGGAGCCGGAGCGTGCGGCCATCGCCGGCTCGAGCATGGGCGGATTGATCTCGTTCTACGCGGCGTGGAAACGGCCGGACGTGTATTTCGGCGCGGCGTGCCTGTCGCCGGCCTTCGCGGACCGCTACGATCCGGAATGCTTCCGGATGGTGGAAGCGTCCCGGGGCAACCTGCCGGATCTGCGGCTGTTCCTGTCGTGCGGCGGCGCGGGCGAACTCGAGGCGAAGCTGCTGGACGGAACGCTGAAGATGGCGAACGTGCTGAAGGGCATGGGCTTTCCCGAAAAGAATCTCGCCGTGCGCATCGAGAGCTGGGCGGAGCACAACGAAGAGGCCTGGGCGCGCATGACGCCGCATTGGCTGCGGTTCCTGTTCGGGCGCCCGCAGATTCCGGAGACGGATCCCGGCACGAGGAAGAAAGAATGAGCGCGGGAATCCGGATCGGTTTGGCGGCGGCGATTCTCGCCGCGGGCGCGTGCGGGGCGGCGCCGGTCTTGATCGACCACCGCGACGTGGACGTCGCGCAGCTGACGCAGCCGCAGATCGAGCGGGCGAAGGCGTCTCTCCACATCGCGTATGGCCACACGTCGCACGGCAGCCAGCTGACGGACGGCATGTCGGGGCTGGTGGGGTTCGCCAACGGCGGGGGCAAGGGCTTGGCGCTGCCGGCGGACGCCTTCGCGTGGAACAACGGCGGCAGCGGCGGCGCGCTGGATCTGCACGATTATGCGCTGTGCAACGACGTGGGCTACTATCCCGACTGGGTCGTCTGCACGAGCAACTATCTGGACGATCCGGCGAACGCCGACGTGAACGTCGTGATCTGGTCGTGGTGCGGGCAGATGGACGACAAGTACTCGGCGGGAACGCTGACCAACGAGTATCTGGAGCCGATGGCGACGTTCGAGCGCGATTATCCGCACGTGGCGTTCGTCTACATGACGGGGCACGTCGACATCTGGGACGACGCGGCCAACAAGGCCGCGTGCGCGGCGATCCGCGCCTGGTGCGCGACGAACGACCGGATTCTCTACGATTTCAACGACGTCGAACACCACGATCCGGACGGAACCTATTATGAATACGTCGGAGACGATTGCTCGGTCTACGCGGGCGCGGGCGGCGCGGCGATCGGCAACTGGGCGACGGAATGGCAAGATGCGCACGTGCAGAACGTCGATTGGTACGACTGCGGAGCGGCGCACAGCCAGCCGTTGAACGCGAACCTCAAGGCCTACGCGGCCTGGGCCCTGTGGTGCCGGCTGGGCGCGGACCGCGACCGCGACGAAATCGCCGACGTCTGGGAAGAACGCCACGGCGGGATCGACCGCTTCGGCGGGGGCACGAACGATTTCGACGGCGACGGCATGACCGATTGGGAGGAATTCGTCTTGGACAGCGCCCCGACGAACGCCGGCGCGCGCTTCGCGATCGCCGGCCTCTCGCCGACGAACCGGCCGGCGCCCGTTTTCGCGACGTCGACGGGCCGGGTCTATTCGCTGGACGCCTGCGGCGATCTCGCCGCGGGCGAATGGTCGTCCGTCACGAGCCGGCCGGGGACGGGCGCGGCGATGGCGCTGGAGGACGAGTCGGATTTCGAGGGGAATCGCGCCTATCGCGTCGGGGTGTCGGTGCCGGACTGATCCGCGTCCCTAGGGGAGGACGATGACGGGGAGGTCCTTGCGGACGGCGCGCACGAGCTTGAGCGCATCCCAATTCGTCAGGCGGAAGCAGCCGTGCGATTCGGTCTTGCTGATGTCTTCGGGCGCCGGGCTGCCATGGATGCCGTAGCCGGGCCGGTCGAGGCCGATCCAGGCGAGGCCGACGGGGTTGTTCGGGCCGGGCGGGATGCGAAGGCGCTTGCCGATGGCGACGGCTTCGGGATCTTCGGCGAACAGGTCGGGATCGAAGGTGTATTCGGGCCGCTCCGCCCAAAGCACGACGCGGAGGGTTTGGTTTTCCGGCCGCTTGGCCTTGTCGGCCGCGATGGAGCACGGGAACTGGGCGACCAGCTTTCCGTCGGCGTCGTAGGCGCGGAGGGTTTTTTGCGCCAGGCGGATTTCGATTTTGGACAGCGGCGGCAGGGGCTTGGTCGCCACGGAAGGGACGGCGACGACGGTGCCGGCGGGCGGATCGGGCCAGGCCGCGCCGGGATTCAGGCGGCGCAAGGTGGCGCGATAGACGTGGAATTTTTCGGCGAGCATCTCTTCGATGGACGAATATCCCATGCGCTCCTGCCGGGAGCGCTCGAGCCAGGAGGAGGGATAGGGCGTGAGCGCGGCGTGGTCGGCGGCCGCGACGGAATAGGAGGTCATGACGCCGTTGGTGTCGCCGAGAGCGGCGACGACGGATTCGTCGACTTGTCCGGCGGCGGGTTGGCCGTTTTTCTTCTGCCAGGCGGCGAGGGCTTTTTCGCTCTTGGCGCCCCAGCGGCCATCGATGCCCCCGCAACTGATATTCTCCCGGTCGAGGCGGACCTGGATGGCGAACGCGACGTCGACGGGGACGGCCGGCTCGGTTGGCGGCGGAGGCGGGGGCGGCGCGGGCGGCGGAACGACGGGCGGAAGATTCAAGGGGACGGGCGGCGCGGTAGGCGGCGGCACGGGCCGTGGCCCGGTCGGCACGTGGACGCAACCGGTCCAGAACAGAGCTGCGATTCCCATGGCGACGAGGCCAAGGCGGAAGGCGCGAAAGGCGTTCATGCGGAAAATATGGCGGAGCCGCCCGGCGAAAACAATGGCAAAGCGGTCCGGAGAGGCTTTCGCGGCCGGCCCGCGCGCGCCTAGTCCGCCGACGGGGCGGGCAGGGGACGCCGGGCGATGAGATATTCCGCGACCGGTTTTCCGCCGATCAGGTGCTCCTGGATGATGCGCTCGAGCACTTCGGGCGTGCAGCCGCGATACCAAGCGCCTTCCGGATAGACCACGGCGATGGGCCCGCCTTGGCAGATGCGGAAGCAATTGGCCTTGGTCCGGTAGATGCCGCCGTCGCCGGTCAACTTCAGTTCCTCAAGCCGCTTCTTCAGGTAATCCCACGAAGCGAGTCCTTGTTCCTTCGTGCAGCAGTTGGGCTTGGTTTGGTCGCAGCACAGGAAGACGTGCCGCCGGATGGCGGGGACGCCGCGGTTTTCGGCGATGGCGCACAGGTCGTCGGTCATGGGTTGCCTCCGGTCAGCGGACTGCCGCCAGCGCGGCCTCGTAGTTCGGCTCCTGCGCGATTTCGGGAACGAGTTCGGCGTGGAGCACCTTGTTCTGCGCATCGAGAACCACGACGGCGCGAGCGGTCAGGCCGGCCAACGGACCGTCGACGATCCGCACGCCATAGGCCTGGGCGAAATCCGGCGAGCGGAACGTCGAGAGCGCCACGACGTTCATCAGACCGTTGCTTTCGCAGAAACGGCCCGCCGCGAACGGCAAATCGGCGGAAACGTTCAGCAAGACGACGTCGCCGAGGCTGGAAACGGCTTCGTTGAACTTCTTGGCCGACGTCGCGCAGACGCCGGTGTCCAAGCTCGGCGTGACGTTGAGGATTTTCTTCATGCCCGCGAAATCCTTCAGCGAGACGTCGGACAAGTCCGTTTTCGTCAGTTTGAAGTCCGGGGCGGTTGCGCCTTTTGCGGGCAGATTGCCCGAGGTGTGGATGGGATTGCCCTTGAACGTGATGGTCGCCATGTTGGTTTCTCCGTTGGATGATGTGGGGCCAATATACGCGATGGGCGCCGGGATTCAACCGGCCGGCCGGATTTTTCCATAGCGTGGAAAAATCGCGGGCCGCGATTTGCCGCGCCGCAAAGGTTTGGCCGGGGCGAATCAGGGGGACTCGAAGGAGGCCGTCGGATGGAGCCGGACGTTGCGGAAGAGACAACGGGCGTTTTCGCTCTTGTAGAAGGCCCCGAGTCCCGGGCGAACGGATATGCCCGCGTCCATTTTGGGCAATGACTGGGCGGTGAAACAAGGGGTACCGTCGATCCATGCGTCGAAGAGGCCGTTCGCGAAGCGCAGGCGCAGGCGCCGCGGTCCGGAACCGGAAGCGGGCGGCAGCGGCGCGGTGCGGCTGTATTTGTCTTTGCCCCGCGAAAGGCGGATTTCGTTTTGCTCGGGATAAAGGGTGAGCGCGGCGAACGTGGAGGGGCTGCGGGCGACGATCAGGCCGACATTGGGCGCTTCGCCCTCGGGAACTTCGAGAATTTCGACGTCGGCGGCGATTTCGCATCCGCCGGGGACGGAGCTATGGACGAGGAGCATGTTGCGGTCGCAATCGGTGGCGCCGAGGAACGCGCCGTCCAAAGCGGGACGCCAGGAGCCCTTGCGTTGGATCCAGAGGCCTAAGCCGGGAATGGCGGCGCAATCCTGCCAATCGCGTTCGGGCTCGAGTTGCGTGCGGATCCGGAGGGTGCGCCGGAGATGTTCCAGATAGGCGTCGGCTTCCGGCGCGGCGGCGGCGAGTTCGTTCAGGGCGGTTGTGGCCTGCGAGACGTCGCCCGTCTCGCAAGCTTGGCGGAGACGTGCCCAAGCCTTGGGGCGTTCGGTCTGGAGCCGGGCCTTTGCGGCGGCCAGATCGATGGAATAGCCGCAGAAGCGGGCGAAGTCATTCGGATCGATCGAACCGTCCGCCGTTCGTTCCGCGGCGATGCGGAGGAATTCGTCGGGACGGTCGAATTGGTGGGCGTAATCGAGGTAGTTGCGCGCCAGCAGCGCGCGTTCGAACGGGATGGGGTGCGGATAACGGAGATAGCCTTCGTAAACGCGGCGGAACGTGTCCCAGCCGTCGGCATCCCGCCACAAGGTGTTCGTGCAGCCGAGAACGGCATAGGCACCGGGATACATCGCCTGGTCGTCCGAGGCGATCTTGTACAACCGGATGGCGAATTCGGGAACCGCGGTGTCGAAACGCTGGCTTTCGGAGGCCATGCGGACGATATCGAGGGTTTTTCGCGCGGAACCGCCCCAGCGGGGTCGGGAATACCAGATCAGAGAGCGATAAGCGGGCCAATAATCGATTTGGGCGCACACGATTTGCCGGAACAGCTCGAAGCGGGACTCGGGGCCGGGGTAGTGCCCGAGACCGGCGATCGCCAGCAGGAGTTGGGTGGGTTCGGGAAAGCCGGGTTGCCGTTCGCGGGCGGCTTGCAGGTGAGGAACGGCCTGGGCCAGATGGTCGCGAAATCCTTGCCAGCCTTCGGACGTAACGGTGCTGGCAAGGCCGCTGCCGCGGAAATCCCAGGCTTGGTCGTAGTGGTCGCGGCCGGCGAGCAACTGGCCGAGCCAGGTCTCGCTGCCGCCGAGTTCCGCGATGCGCGCGACGAGCAGGCGATGGCCGTCGTTGTCGCGTTTGTCGAAGATCCTTTCGCCGTTGTCCTTGATGAGTTCGTAGAACGGGCGGAAGTCTTCGGGCTCTAACGGGCCTTGGGCGATGGCTTGGGCGACATATTCCCGGGCGCGGGATTTCCAGGCGTTGCTTTGTTCGGCGGGTGGATCATCGTCGAGTCGTCCGAGCGAGAAGACGATGCTGACGGCGTTGCGGGCTTTCAGGACGGCGGGATATCCGAACCGGTCGAAAAGCGCGGCGGCTTGGAAAAAATGGTCCAGCGCCTGCGCGGGCTGGCCGGAGGCCTGCAACAAACGACCTTGGCAGTAAATCAGGCCGGGTTCGTCGCAAGGGGCGGCGCGCAGGGTTTCGGCTTGTTGCAGCAAATCAACGCTGTTTTTCCGGTCGGGCTGTTGCGCGAAAAAGGCCGCGCAATCGTCGAAAAACGCGAAAAGATTGGATTCGACGTCGGAATTGGAAACGCCGTGCGCTTGGCAGGCTTCCTTGAATTGTCGCGACAACGAAGCGGCGGTTTGGAGCGAGAGGTCCTGCTGGGTGGCGGTGTCGATGCAGTCGGGCAATTCCCATTTCGTCGATTCGCGTTCGGTTTTCTCGGTTGGCGCGGGTGCCGACGTCGAAATGGAATTGCGGACGCCGAACGTGGCGCCGGCCAACAGGGCCGCAAGCAACAGCGACAGCAGCGTCATGGTTTGTCCTCCGTGCGAAGGGCCAGTGAATCGATCAGCAAAGCGCCTTCGGGTCCCGCGCCCGAAACGTGGACCACGGCGCGGACCCAGGCGGCTTCGTCGGGGGCGACGGCTTCGAGGGTCTCCTCCCGCCAGGATTCGCCGACGTCCGTCAACGGGCGACGGACGGTCGCGAGTCGTTGCGAGCGGTCGTCGTTCCAAAATTCGATTTTGATTTCGCAGGTGGCCGCGGTCCAGACGGCATCGGCCCAGATCCAGGCCGAAAAACGGTAGGTTGTGCCCGGAAAGACCGGGATTTCCTGCCAGGCGCCGCCGGCGTCGCCGGCATTGGCCCACGTGCCGCGGATGGCCATGGCGTAGAAGCCGTCCTGCGCCCGCCAGTTTTCGCGCCGGGCGGAACCGTAGGCGTCGCCGTGAACGTCGGGATGATTCAACGTCCAATAAACGCCGCCGTGAAAATCGGCGGCGGTTTCATACTCGAACGAAGGATTGAGCAGGAGGTTTTCGGACAAGTCGGCGGCGAACGCGGCCGGCGCGACAAGCTGGAAAATGGCGATGGCTCGCCACGAAAAATCGCGCAACAACTTCATGCGTTCACCTCGCCGCCACCTTAGCAACGCGGCAAATGGATGTCAATTCGCGTCGAGGCCGTCGCGGAGGTCGCGGATCTTGGCGACCATGCGCGCGGGGAGGTCGGGGGCGTCGGGGGCGGAGCCGATGACGTTGCAGAGGGTGGAACCGACGATGATGCCGTCGGCCATGGGCGCGAGTTGGTGGGCGTCGGCGCCGTTGCGGATGCCGAAGCCGAGGCAGACGGGCAGGGGGCTGACGGCCTTGACCTCCGCGGCGTGTTTGCGGATGGCTTCGTAATCCAAGCCGCCTTCGCCGGTAGTGCCGGCCTTGGTGACGAGATACAGGAATCCGCCGGTTTCCCGCGCGATCTTCTGCACGCGGTCGGGCCGCGTGGTGGGGGCGACGAGGAAGACGATCTGGATGTCGGTGTCCTTCAGCGCGGCGCGCAGCGGGCCGGCTTCCTCGGGCGGGAGATCGACGACGAGCAGCCCGTCGACGCCGGCCGCGTACGCGGCCTTGGCGAGGCGGTCGAGGCCGTACTTGAAGAGGGGGTTGTAGTAGCCGAACAGCATGATGGGGATGTCCGACTCGCGGCGCAGGCGCGCGGCGAAATCGAGGGTCTTGGTCAGCGTCATGCCGGCTTTGAGGGCGCGCTGGGAAGCTTCCTGGATGACGGGGCCGTCGGCGGTGGGATCGGAGAAGGGTACGCCGAGTTCGAGGACGTCGATGCCGGCGCCGCAGGCGGCGCGAAGAATCTCGAAGCTCGTTTCCGGATTCGGGTCCCCAGCGGTCAAGTAGCCGACGAGGGCTTTGCGGTTCTCTTTGGCGAGGCGTTGGAAGGCGGCGGTGATTCTGTTCATGGCGTTTTATAGAGGTCAGAGTTCAGAGGTCGGAGTTCAGGGGGGAGGGGATTGAAATTTTTCCACACCGTGGAAAAAAGTTTTCCATAGCGTGGAAAACCGGACGGAGGGAGACGGGCCGCGATTGGTGGATCGGGGGATCATTCTTTCCCGACCTCCGACCTCTGACCTCCGACTTCTTTCAGGTACCGGGTCACGTGGTCGAGGTCCTTGTCGCCGCGGCCGGAGAGGTTGACGAGGACGTTTTGCGTCGCGGGGCGCTTTTTCGCTTCGCGCAAGGCGGCGGCGAGGGCGTGGGAGCTTTCGAGGGCGGGGATGATGCCTTCGAACTGGCAAAGCGCCTGGAAGGCGGCGACGGCTTCCTGGTCCGTGACGCCTTCGTAGCGGACGCGTTTCAAATCGTGGAGCAGGGCGTGTTCGGGGCCGACGCCGGGATAGTCGAGGCCGGCGGAAATGGACCAGGCCTCGTGGATTTGGCCTTCGTCGTTCTGGAGGAGATAGGTCAGGGCGCCGTGGAGTTCGCCGGGCGAGCCGCCGCAAAGCGAGGCCGCGTGGCGCGGCGTGTCGAGGCCGTCGCCGGCGGCTTCGGCGCCGATCATCTCGCAGGGATCGTCGAGGAAGGGATAGAACAGGCCCATGGCGTTCGAGCCGCCGCCGACGCAGGCGACGAGCAGGTCGGGCAGCTGGCCGCATTTTTCGAGGAACTGCGCGCGGGCTTCGTCGCCGAGGACGCGCTGGAAGTCGCGGACCATTTCGGGATAGGGATGCGGGCCGGAGACGGTGCCGATGACGTAGAACGTGTCGTCGCTGGCGCTCGACCAGTAGCGGAGGGCTTCGTTCATCGCGTCCTTGAGCGTGCTGGTGCCGGAGGTCACGGGGACGACCTGCGCGCCGAGCAGTTCCATGCGGCGGACGTTGGGCGCCTGGCGGCGGATGTCCTCCGCGCCCATGAAGACCTTGCAGTCGAAGCCGAAGCGGGCGGCGATGGTCGCGGTGGCCACGCCGTGCTGGCCGGCGCCGGTTTCGGCGATGACGCGTTTCTTGCCCATGCGGCGGGCGAGCAGGCCCTGGCCGACGACGTTGTTGATCTTGTGCGCGCCGGTGTGCGTGCAATCCTCGCGCTTGAGCCAGAGGCGCGCGCCGCCGACGTGGGCGGAGAGGCGTTCGGCGCAGTCGAGGGGCGTGGGCCGGCCGGCGTAGTCGCGCAGCATGGCGCGGAAATCGGCCATGAACGCGGGGTCGTTCTTGGCGGACGTCCAGGCGGCCTCGACGTCGAGGAGGGCGGACATGAGGGTTTCGCCGACGAAGCGGCCGCCGTAGGGACCGAAGTGGCCGGTGGCGTCGGGGTATTGGCCGATGAGCTTTGTCATAGGGGGAGGGGGGTAGCGGTGGGGGTGGGCAGGAGGACCGAATATCCAATATTCAATATCCAATATCCAATGTTCAATGGGTTGATTGGAAATTGCGTTTTCATTTGGACTTCTGCCGGCTCAGCTTGCCGAGCCGGGCGTGGGCTTCGCGCAGGAGGGCGGCGGTGGTGGGCCAGTCGATGCAGGCGTCGGTGACGGAACAGCGCGGATTGAGTTGCCGGGGATCGGCGAGCATGGGCTGGTTGCCGCCTTCGAGATTGCTTTCGAGCATGAAGCCGCGGATGGAGCGGTTGCCGGCTTCGATCTGCGCGAGGACGTCCTGGAGCACGAGGCCTTGGCGCTCGGGCTTCTTGCCGGAGTTGCCGTGGGAGCAATCGACGACGACGTTGGGGGGCAGGTGGGCGTCGCGGAGGGCCTTTTCGCAGGCGGCGACGCTGGCGGCGTCGTAGTTGGGCTGCTTGCCGCCGCGGAGCACGACGTGGGGATAGGAATTGCCCGTGGTGCTGAAGACGGCGGGCAGGCCGTCTTCGGTGACGCCGAGGAAGTGGTGGGGGCCCATGGCGGAGCGCACGCCGTTGATGGCGGCGTCGAGGGAACCGTCGGTGCCGTTCTTGAAGCCGATGGGCGTGGAAATGCCGCTGGCGATCTCGCGGTGGGTCTGGGCTTCGGCGGTGCGCGCGCCGATGACGTTCCAGGAAACGAGATCGCCGATGTACTGCGGCATGAGGACGTCGAGGAGCTCCGTGCCCGCGGGCAGGCCGATTTCGGCCACGCGGAACAGGAAATGGCGGGCCATGCGGATGCCTTCCTCGATGTGGAAGGTGTCGTTCATGTAGGGATCGTTGATGAGACCCTTCCAGCCGAGGGCCGACCGCGGTTTTTCGAAATAGACCCGCATGACAAGATAGATCGCGTCGGCGATTTCGTCGGCGAGGGCTTTGAGCTTGAGGGCGTATTCCTCGGCGGCGTCGAGATTGTGGATGGAGCAGGGCCCGACGACGGCGAACAGGCGCGGATCCTCGCCGTCGAGGATGCGTTCGATGGTTTCGCGGCCCTGGGCGACGGTGGCGATGGCGGCCGCGGTGAGCGGAATGGCCGCCTTCATCTCGCGCGGGGTGGCGAGCGGGGCGACGGACTCGATGTTGACGTTTTCAAGGCGGGGCTGGCTCACGACGACGTACCTTTCCAGGAGAAGGGATGGGGGCCCATGGGCAGTTCCTTCGCAGTGCGGAGGAATGCGCGGACGGCGGCTTCGTCCTTGATGCCCGGGGCGGATTCGACGCCGGAACTGGCGTCGAAACCCGCGGCGAGGCTGTCGCGCGCGACCAGGGCCAGGTTCTGGGGATTCAGTCCGCCGGCGATGGCGAAGGCGCGGAACTGGGCAAGGGGCGCGGCTTTGCTCCAGTTCCAGGCGATGCCGTTGCCGCCGGGCAGGGCGCCCCGGCCGCATTCGACGAGCAGGCCGATCTGCGGGGGCAAGGCGCGGGCGGCGGCCAGCAGTTCCGGGCCGGTGCGCTTGATGGCCTGCACGACGTGGAAGCCTTCGCGGAGGACGGCGGCGATCTTTTCCTTCGTTTCTTCGCCGTGCATCTGGACGGTGTCGAGCGCGGCGATGCGGGCGGTCCGGACCATGACGTCGACGGAGGCGTTGACAAAAACGCCGACGCGGGCGATGCGGGGATCCAGGCCTTCGAACAGCTTGCGGACGGCGGCCGGTTCGACGTTGCGGGGGCTCTTCGCATAGAAGACCGCGCCGAGGGCGCCCGCGCCGGCCTCGGCGCAAAGTACCGCGTCCTGTCGCCGGGTGATGCCGCAGATTTTGACGTGGGAGAGGAACATAAGAAGTAAGAATTAAAAATTAAGAATTAAAAAACATTGAGAATCATGAATTCAGGAGGTTGGGAACTGCAATCGACGACCATTGGCGCAGCAGGGCGGCGGGATCGGGGGCTTTGACAAGGGTTTCGCCGACGAGGAACCGGCGGATGCCGGCGGCGAGGGAACGCCGGACATCGGCGTCGTCGCGGACGCCGCTGGCGGCGACGACGGCGGCGCCTTGCGGCAGGAGGGCGGCGAGGCGCGCGGCGCGATCCACGTCGGTCTGGAAATGGGCGAGGTCGCGGTTGTTGATGCCGACGACGGGCGCGTCCAGGCCCGCGATGCGCCGGGCATCCGCTTCGTCGTGGATTTCGACGAGGGTTTCGAGACCGACGCCGTGGGCGAGGGAGAGCAGCGACGCCAACTGGTCGTCGTCCAGGATGCGGACGATGAGCAGCATGGCGTCGGCGCCCATCGCGGCGGTTTCGTAGACTTGGTACGGATCGAGGATGAAGTCCTTGCGCAGGACGGGCAGTTCGACGACGTCGCGCGCGCGCTTGAGATCCTTGGCGGATCCCTTGAAAAAAGCGGGTTCGGTCAGCACGGAAATCGCGGCGGCCCCGCCGTCCTGGTAGGCCAGGGCGAGATCGCCGGGATGCAGGTCGGGCCGGATGTCGCCCCGCGAAGGCGAGGCGCGCTTGATTTCGGCGATCACGCGGACCCCGGGCCGGGCGAGCGATTCCGCGAAGCCGCGGAAATCCTCCCGCTTGGCGGCGAGGCGTTCCACCTCGGCCTGCGGCTTGAGATGCCGCGCGGCGGCGATTTCGTCGCGCTTGGCGGTCAGGATTTGATCCAAGAAAGACATGGGATTTGAGACAGGATTAACAGGATTTAGCAGGATGAACAGGATGAAAGCGTTTAGGTGCGGGAAAAGGCGACCAATTTCTCCAGTTTGTCGAGCGCGGCGCCGGAGTCGATGGCCTGGGTGGACTGGCGGATGCCTTCGGCGAGGTCGGCGCAGCGGTTGGCGGAAAGCAGGGAAGCGGCGGAATTGATCAGTACGATGTCGCGCTTGGGGCCGGCGATTTTGCCTTCGAGGATGCCGCGGGTGATGGCCGCGTTGTCGGCGGGCGCGCCGCCTGCGAGGTCTTCGTTGGTGCAATAGTCCTCGAAATAGACGGCGGGATCGATGTCGTAGGTCTTGATGCGGCCGTCCTGGAGTTCCGAGCAGCGCGTGGTGGTGGTGAGGGTGATTTCATCCATGCCGTCGTGGCCGTGGACGACCAGCACGCGGCGGGAACCGAGCTTTTTGAGCACTTCGGCGAAGGTTTCGGTGAGTTCGGGGGCGAAGACGCCGAGGAGCTGGCAGGGGGCGCCGGCGGGATTGGTCAGGGGCCCGAGCAGGTTGAAAAGCGTGCGCACGCCCATCTGCTTGCGGACGGGCCCGGCGAAGCGCATGGCCTTGTGGAACGACGGGGCGAACATGAACGCGATGCCGATTTCGTTGAGCGCCTGTTCCATGAGTTCCGGCGCGGCGGCGAGGTTGAAGCCGAGGCATTCGAGGCAGTCCGCGCTGCCGCTCTTGCCGGAGCTGGCGCGGTTGCCGTGCTTGGCCACGACGGCGCCCGCGCCGGCGGCGACGAACGCGACGGTGGTGGACACGTTGAAGGTCATGCCGCCGTCGCCGCCGGTGCCGACGGTGTCGAGGGTGTCGGGCGCGAGCGACTGCAGGCGGGTGGCGGCGGCGCGCATGGCGCGGGCGGCGCCGGCGATTTCGTCGATGGTTTCGCCCTTGGCGGACATCGTGCCGAGGAAGGCGCCGATCTGGCCTTCGGTGAATTCGCCGGAAAGCATGCCGTGGATGGCCTCGAAGGCTTCGTCTTCGGTGAGGTCCTTGCGGGCGATGAGTTTCTTGAGGAGGGCGGAAACGTTCATGGCGGTCCTTTCAAACAATCGATCCGAATATCCAATATCCAATCATCAATATCCAATGTTCAAGTGAAGGCGCCCGACGAGGGCGTCGGGTCTCCATTTCATTCCGATTTCGGACCTCTGACCTCTGCGCTCTCGGAATTTTTCAGGAAATTCCGCAAAATCCGCTTGCCGACGGGGGTCATGATGGATTCGGGGTGGAACTGGATGCCTTCGACGGCGAGTTGCTTGTGGCGGATGCCCATGATTTCGCCGTCGTCGACGGCGGTGGCGGAAACGGCGAGGCAGTCGGGGATGGATTCCGGCGCGAGGGCGAGGGAATGGTAGCGCATGGCCTTGAAGGGCCGGCTGTCGAGGCCCTTGAAGATGCCCTGGCCGTCGCAGGCGACTTCGGACACTTTGCCGTGCATGAGTTTCTTGGCGTGAACGACCTGGCCGCCGAAGACGAGGCCCATGGCCTGGTGGCCGAGGCAGACGCCGAGCAGCGGAATCTTGCCCGCGAAGGCGCGGATCGCGTCGCACGACACGCCGGCGTCCTCGGGCCGGCCGGGGCCGGGGGAAATCACGATGGCGGACGGCGCGAGCTTCTCGATGTCGGCGACGCCGATCGCGTCGTTGCGGAACACCTGCACGTCGGCGGCCATTTCGCGCAGGTACTGCACGAGGTTGTAGGTGAAGGAATCGTAGTTGTCGATCATCAGGATCATAAGAGTTTCCAGAGGTCAGAGGTCAGAGTTCAGGGTTGAGGCCATCGTGATCAGAGATCAGGGTTTCCGTTCGGCTTTCTGGGCGGTCTGGAGCAGTTCGAGGGCGCGGGACATGGCGGCGGCCTTGTTTTGGGTTTCGCGGTGCTCGTAGTCCGGATCCGAATCGGCGACGATGCCGGCGCCGGCGCGGATCGTGAGGCGGCCGTGTTCGGCGACGGCCATCCGGATGCAGATGCAGAAGTCCATGTTGCCGTCGAAGGAGAAATAGCCCGCGGCGCCGCCGTAGGGTCCGCGCGGTTCGTTTTCGAGGTCGGCGATGATCTCCATGGCGCGGATCTTGGGCGCGCCGGAAAGCGTGCCGGCCGGAAACGAGGCCGCAAAGAGGTCGAAGGCGTCGTGCCCCGGTTCGATGTCGGCGGTGATGTTGGAAACGAGGTGCATGACGTGCGAGTAGCGCTCGACGATCATGAGGTCGGTGACCTGGACGGTGCCGGGCCGGGCGACGCGCCCGAGCTCGTTGCGGCCGAGATCGACCAGCATGAGGTGTTCGGCGCGCTCTTTTTCGTCCTGGAGCAGGCTGTCGGCGAGTTTGCGGTCCTCCTGCTCGGTGGCGCCGCGGGGGCGGGTGCCGGCGATGGGGCGGAGCGTGGCGATGCGCGAATCGAGGCGGATCATCGTTTCCGGGGAGGAAACGATGAGGGTGCTGTCCTGCGCCTTGAGAAAGACCAGATACGGCGAAGGGTTCACGTGCCGCTGGGCGCGGTAGAGGCTGACGAGATCGTCCGGCGCGGGGCCGACGAAGGACTGCGACAGCACGCACTGGATGACGTCGCCCTCGTAGATGTGGTTTTTGACCTTGTCGACCATGCCCTTGAAGTACTCCGGCGGATGAACGGCCTGCGGCAGACGGATGGGGGTCTTGCCGGTGGGGGAGCCTGCGGGGACCGGCTGGGCCAAGGTGGCGAGGAGTTCCTGGACGCGGGCGGTGGCGGCGTCGAAGAGGGCGTCGGCCTCGCCGTCTTCTTTGAAAGCCAAAGCCAGCGCGGTGAGCGTGTGGTTGACGTTGTCGAAGATGAGCAGCGTGTCGGGGATGACGAACTCGGCCATGGGGCGCTCGGGCGGCAGCTTGTTCGGCACGCGCGGTTCGAAGAAATGGATCATTTCGTAGGCGAAGTAGCCGACGAGGCCGCCGCAGAAGCGGGGCAGGCCGGGCAGATGCGCCAGCTTGTAGGGTTTCATCAGGTCGCGCAGGACGGCGAGGGGGGCGCCTTGGTGGGGGATGCGCTTCTCCTCGATGCCTTGGCGGACGACGACGTCGTTGCGGAACACCGTCACGGTGGCGCGGGCGGTGACGCCCATGAAGGAATAGCGGCCCCAGCGTTCCCCGCCCTCGGCGCTTTCCAGGAGGAACAGGTGGGGGTGGCGGGGGGCGAAACGGGCCAGCACGGAAACGGGCGTCTCGGTGTCGGCCAGGATGCGGGCGCCGACGGGGACGACGGTGGAATCGGCCAGCAGGGAACGGAATTCCTCGCGGGGCGGGAAGGTCTCGAGCAGCATGTGTTTTCCTGGGTTCACGGGATCTTTTTCGGGCGATGTTTCTGCATATAGAAACACCGTTCCGCCGGATTGTCAAGCCCGCCATGGAAAATTTTGCGTCCGCGCATGGAGCCGCTGCCGTGGCGACCGGATGGGCGGGCTTCCGCACGACGGGTATCGTTTTATAAAACAATCCCCTTTTCTGCCGGCGGGGGGCGGGGAACCGGCGACCTTCGCCAGCGGGAAGCAAGGGACTTGCCAGCATTGACTTTGCGGGGGCGCGGGGGTAGGTTTTGGGCCTTTTAGGAAGGATTCTACCCAGTTTCATGAAGTCTGATCACAACGGTTTGGAGACGATGCGCCACAGCGCGGCGCACGTGATGGCAGCCGCGGTGCGCCGCTTGTGGCCCGATGCCTTGTTCGACATCGGTCCGGACACCGCCGACGGTTTTTACTACGATTTCGACCTGGAACACCGCCTGACGGTGGAGGATTTTCCCGCGATCGAGGCCGAAATGGCCAAGATCGTCGCCGAAGACGCCCCGTTCGTGCGCGAGGAAAAGACCCGCGCCGAAGTCTGGGAAATGATGAAGGCGCGCGGCCAGAAGTACAAGCTGGAGCGCCTGGCGGACATTCCCGAAGGCGAGACGATCAGCCTGTACCACAGCGGCGATTTCACCGACCTGTGCCGCGGACCGCACGTCGCGACCACCGGCGCGATCAAGGCGTTCAAGCTGACTTCCGTGGCCGGCGCGTATTTCCGCGGCGACGAGAAGAACCAGATGATGCAGCGCCTCTACGGCACCGCGTTCCTGTCGCAGGCCGACCTGGACGCGCACCTGAAGATGCTGGAGGAAGCCAAGCTGCGCGACCACCGCACGCTGGGGCGCGACCTGGACCTGTTCAGCATCCAGGAAAGCGTGGGTCCCGGCCTGGTGCATTGGCACCCGAAGGGCGCGCGGATCCGCGCGACGATCGAGGAATTCTGGCGCCGCGAGCACTATCGCGCCGGCTACGAGATGCTCTACACCCCGCACATCGGGCGGGCCGGCCTGTGGGAAACCTCGGGCCATCTGGGTTTCTACAGCGAGAACATGTACGCGCCGATGGAGATCGACGAGCAGCGCTACTACATCAAGCCGATGAACTGCCCGTTCCACATCCAGATCTACAAGAGCCACAAGCGCTCGTACCGCGAGCTGCCGCTGCGCTGGGCGGAACTGGGCACGGTCTACCGCTACGAACGCGCCGGCGTGCTGCACGGCCTGATGCGCGTGCGCGGCTTCACCCAGGACGACGCGCACATCTACTGCACCGAAGAGCAGGTCGAGAGCGAAGTGCGCGAATGCGTCCGCTTCGCCATCGCCATGTGGAAGGCCTTCGGATTCGAGGACATCACCGCCTATCTCGCGACCCGGCCGGAAAAGGCCGTGGGCGATCCCGCCCGCTGGGAGATCGCGCAGCGGTCGCTGGAAGCCGCGCTGAAGGCCGAAGGCATCGCCTACGAGCTGGACGAGGGCGGCGGCGCGTTCTACGGCCCCAAGATCGACCTCAAGACCCGCGACGCCATCGGCCGCGAATGGCAGATGAGCACCGTCCAGTTCGATTTCAACCTGCCCGACCGCTTCGATCTGGTCTACGCGGGCCCGGACGGCCAGGAACACCGGCCCTACATGGTGCACCGCGCGCTGCTTGGCAGCCTCGAACGCTTCTTCGGCATCCTGATCGAGCACTACGCCGGCGCGTTTCCCCTGTGGCTGGCGCCGGTGCAGGCGATGTTGATCCCGGTGACGGACAAGCAGACCGCCGCCGCGAAGGAAGTGGCCGCCAAGCTGAAGGCGCAAGATTTCCGGGTGGTCGTGGACGAGCGCGCCGAGAAGATGGGCGCCAAGATCCGCGACGCGCAGTTGCAGAAGATCCCCTACATGCTCGTGCTGGGCGGGCGGGAGATCGAAAACGGGACGGTTTCGGTCCGCGGCCGGGTGGCCGGGGACCTGGGCGCCATGCCGCTGGACGCGTTCATCGCGAAGATGGACGCCGAACGGCGCGTGGAGCTGAAATAGAAAAGCCAAACGGAGCGGCTTCGAGCTTCCGAACCACAAGGAAAGAATGGCCCTGCACCAAACCAACCCCCGAGATCCGCGCGGCGGATTTCCCACGCGAACCAACCAGCGAATCCGAGTGCCCGAGGTCTTTCTGATCGGCCCGGGCGGCGAACAGATTGGCGTCGTGGCCACCTACGAGGCGCAGAGCCAGGCCCGCGCGGCCGGGCTGGATCTGGTGGAAATTTCCCCGACGGCGCGGCCCCCGGTCTGCCGGATCATGGATTACGGCCGGTTTCTGTACGACAAGAGCAAAAAAGAAAAGCAGAACCGCCGGAACGCCTCCGCGGCGCGCGTGAAGGAAATCCAGCTGCATCCCTCCGTGGGCGACCACGACTACGACGTCAAATTGCGCCACATGAAGGAATTTCTCGAGGAAGGCCACCGCGTCAAGGTCTCGCTGTTCTTCCGCGGCCGCGAAAACGCCCACAAGGAGCTGGGGTTCGAACTGATGAACCGCGTGTTGGCGGACGTCCGCGAGCTCGGCACCGTGGAGCAGGCGCCCAAGCTGATGGGGAAGAACATCCTGATGGTGCTCATGCCCAATCTGAAGGCGCGGAAGGCGGTCAAGGCGCCGCCCCCCGCCTGAAAAGCGCCGGAGGACGGCGGATTTGGCTGGACGGGCGGGGGCAAATCCCGTACAAGTCGCCGTCTGTTTTGAAAAGATCGGAAAGAGGGACCGGGCGTTTCGTCCGGACCCGGACGCGAGGACAACGGAACCATGGCAACGAAAGTGAAGAAAAAAACGCGCAAGGCGGTGGCCAAGCGCTTCAAGAAAACGGCGACCGGCAAGGTGTTGCACAAGAAGCCGGGGCGGCGCCATCTGGCCGCCAGCAAGACCCGCAAGCAGAAGCGGCGCCTGCGCCAGAACGTGCAGGCCGGCGGCAAGTTCGCCAAGTCCCTTTCGCTCGAGTTGGGCGTTTAACGTCAGGATAGAGGAGAAAACCCATGCCCAGAACCACCAATGCCGTGGCGAGCCGCAAGCGCCGCAAACGCCGTCTCGACCAAGCCAAGGGCTTCTACGGAAGCCGCAGCAAGCTGTTTCGCATCGCCACCGAGGCCGTCGATCGCGCGATGGAACTCAGCTATACGCATCGCAAGATGAAAAAGCGCGATTACCGCGGCACCTGGATCGTGCGCCTGTCCGCCGCCTGCAAGCTCAACGACGTCAGCTACAGCCGGTTCATCGAGGGCCTGAGCAAGGCCGGCATCGAATTGAACCGCAAGATGCTGTCCGAAATCGCGATCCACGATCCGGAAGGCTTCGCCTCCATCGCCAAGATCGCCAAGAGCAAGGCGACCATCGCCAAGAAGGCGAAGAAGTAACCGGCGGTTTCCAGATCGCTGCGCGACGCGCGGGCTCCGGCCCGCGCGTTTTCGTTTGTCCCCCGCCCGCGCCGGACGGGCCGAAAATAGCGGAAAGTGTTGCTTGTCAGGTTGTCGGTCGCGCATTACCCTCGAAGGTGGTCCGGAACAGTAAACAGGAGGTAACCCATGAATGCGCGTAGATGGTGGCAGGGAATGGTGGTCGGCCTGGTGGCGGTTGGCGTCGCTTTTGCGGCGATCGGTTGCGGGGGCGGCGACGACGACGATTCGGACGGCGGCACCACGGTCGTGGTGGTGACCAACGTGGTGAACGGCACCACGGTGGTGGTCACCAACGTGGTGGAGACGCCCCCGGCGCTGGTTGCGCCGCAGCTCGTTTCTCCGGTGAATGGCTGGGAAGCCAACGTGCTCCTGCTCTTGGGGACGGGGTACGACACGACGTTCGAGTGGACGGCGGTGCCGGGCGCGGTGGCCTACGTCCTCGAAGTGAACGGCGCCGAAACGGTCTTGACCGGCACGACGGTGGTCCAGGAACTGGGCTATGGCGAATACGAATGGCGCGTGTGGGCCCGGAACGCCGCCGGCGCCAACGGTCCGAAAAGCGGCAAGTTCTCGTTCAAGATCAGCCCGCTCGTTTTCGAGGCCATTTAAAGGAGTAGCGCCGTTTCGGCGGAACGGCGTCTCGACGCCCGGCCGGCCGAGGATGCGAACGGCTCGGGCCCCGGGATTCCCGGGGCCCGTTCCTTGGCCGGAAAAGAAAGTGCTTCCGGCCGCCCTTTCCGCGAGTTACCGCATCGGCGAAAGGCGGTTCCGGAGGCCGGCGGCGAGGTCGAGGAAGGTCTTCGCTTCCGGGAACAGACCCGCCGCCGCGATTTCGTGGCCCGGGCCGGAGCGGCCGTGCGTGCCGCGGATCTTTTCGGTCTTCTGGGACGTATGCGGCGGGGGGAAGCCGAAGAACAATTCGCACGGATCGAACCCCGGCTTGTTGTGGATGTCCATCTGGTTCGCGTAGTCGGGGGCTTGGCGCGGTTCCGTCCACCACGGATAGGCGAACCAGCGGCCGGGCGCGGCGACGAGCAGCAGATCCCCGGAGCGTTCCGGAAAATAGACGTCGCGCTCGGCCTGCTCCGCGGCGTCGAGGATTTCGGCGATGCCGGCTTCCTGCGCGAGCCGCTCGCGGACGCGCGGCCGGTCGGCCGGATCGGGCACGTGGACGTGCGCGATCTGGTGGTCCACGATCGCGAATGCGCGGGACGTGAAGAAATCGGGGTAGAGCATGCGCGCGGTTTCGCGGGTGTGGAACCAGCCGGCGTCACGCAGAATGCGGTTGGGGAACACGGCGCCGTCGCCGGGCGCGACGGGCTCGATGGCGTAGTCGCCGGCCAGGAGCCAGGCGCGGCCCTGGGCTTCGGCGGCCGCGATCAGCGGCTCGATCTGGGCGAGGGTTTCGGCGAGGGCGGCGGCGGCCTGCGGCGAATCGGGACCGTGGCGCTGGAGGTCGTAGTCGAGGGAGGGGAGATAGACGAAGAGGTGGTCGGGGGCGTCGGGGCGGGCCAGGATCCGCAGCGTCGCCGCGGAAATCCAGCGGCCGACCTTCGCGCGCGCGAGGGGCCCCCAGTAATGGAACAGGTCGAATTTGCGGCCGAGGTCGGCGCACAGTTCGGCATAGAGCGGCTCGGGGCGGCTGTAGCAATCCATCACGATGCCGCCGTGGTGCCGGTGGATGGGCTTGGGCGACAGGACCCAATCCAGGCGCTCGCCCAGGCTTTGTTGCCAGAAAGCCATGCCGACGGTCTGGCCGGCGGCGCGCGCGTCTTCCCAGACGCGGCGGCCGTGGACAAGCGCGGCGGATTGCTCCCAGAACCAGGGCCGCGCCAAATCGCGGTGGAACCAGCCGGACGCGACGATCCCGTGCCGGGACGGCGGCAGCGCGGTGCGCAGCGTCGCCTGTGCGGGGCAGGTCAGGGACAGCGGGCCGGGCGCGACCGGCCGGAAACGGATCTTCGTCGCCGGCTGGTGCTTTTCGATCAGGTTCCAGCCGAGGGCCGCGGCGAGCACGACGAGGGTCTTGGGGGCGGGTTCGCTCATGGCACGTCGTCCAGGATGCGGAAGGAGAACGGCCGGATTTCGTCGCGGTCGGCGGCGAGGGCGAACAGGTGCCATTCCTGCAAAAGGTCGTCCGAAATCTTCAGGATGTCGGTGCTGGAATCGACTCGCCAGCCGCGGGGGGCGGCGGGGAGATCGTCGGGGCGGAGCCGCTGGGCGGCGTAGAGGGCGGGCAGCAGCAGCGCGGCCTCCCCGTTGCGTTCGGCCATCCGTTCTGCGCGCGCGGCGAAGGCGACGGCGGCCGCGACCGTCGTGGCGAGCAGGACGCACAGGCCGAGCGCGGCGAGCACCTCGATGAGCGTGAAGCCGGCGCGGACGGGAATGGGCGGTTGGGCATTCATGGGGTCTCGTGGACGAAACTGTGTCACGGAAGGCGGTCCCGGGCAACGTTGTTTTGCGCGTCCATTTTCGTGTCGCGCAGGGACGGGGGCGGGTGTAGGCTCCGGTTCCGATGCAAGCGGGTCGAACAGAAAAGCGCGCGCCGGCCAAGACGAAGGCCCTCCGCATGGCGGGCGCGCAGGTCGCGCTGGCCGCGTTGGTGCTGGCCACCGGACTGGGCACGACGGCCTGGCTCGCGCGGTCGCAGAGCCGCCAGGAAAGCGCCCGCATCGAGCGCGAATTCCAGCAGGCGTCGGACAAGCTGTTTGCGCGCACGCTGCGGGAAATCCAGCTGTTCATGGAAGTGCTCGATTCCATCCGGCAGCTCCACAGCCTGTCGGACCAAGTGTCGCCGGCGGCGTTCGACGAAATCGTGCGCAAGGGCATGATCTACCAGCGGCGGATCCTGGGCGCCTACGGTTTCGCCCAGCAGATTCCGAACGACGTGCGCGCGTCCTACGAACAACCGGGCGGGGCCGGGCATGCCATCGTGAAGTCCGATGGCCGGGGCGGATTCGAGGCCATGCCGGAGCAGGCGGAATACTTCGTGCTGACCTACCAGACCCCGCCGGGCGGCCTGGGCATTCCGCCGGGATACGATTTCCTCGCCCGCGCCGAGGATTTGGCGGCGATTTCGGCGATGCGGACCCTGGGCGTGTTCGCGCTCGGCGGCGCGCCGGTCGGCGCGGCGCCCGGCGGCGATGGACGCTACATGTTCGCGCCGATCACCTACGGGCCGGCCGTGTTCGCCGGCGAACTGGTCGGATTCGCCGTGGGGCTGTTCCAGCCGGAACGCCTGCTGGCGTCGGCGATGGGCGATGCCGCGCGCGGCATCGTGGCGCGCCTGGAACCGACGGAAGGCGAGACGGAATCCGGCCGCGGGTTCCGCTTCGCGCGCGACTTCAGTTTGGCCAATCAGGAATGGCGATTCGTGGCCGAAGCCGATCCGACCTATTGGGCCGCCGTGCGGTCGCGCGCGCCGGAAGCGATCCTGGCGATCGGCGACGCGCTCTCGCTGGCCTTGGCGGGGGTGCTGCTGTTGCTGGCCGGGCGCTCGCGGCGCATCGAGGCGCTGGTGGGGCGGCGCACCGCGGAACTGGCCGAAGCCAACCGCAAGCTGGAAGCGGTGATGGAGGAACGGCGCAAGCTGGAAGACGAAGTCCTGCGGATCGGCGGGCACGAAAAGGCCCGCATCGGCCGCGATCTGCACGATTCGCTCGGCCAGAAGCTGACGGGCGCGATGTACCTGTTCGGCGCCTACCGCCAGCGCACGGGCGCCGCGGATACCGATGCCGCCCAGATCGCCTCCACCCTGAAAGACGCCGTGAGCCAGGTGCGGCGCATCGCGCGCGGCCTCGCCCCCGTCGCGCTGACGGAAGACGGCCTGCCGGACGCCCTGCGGCGCCTGGCCGAGGAATCCAGCGCCCTCTACCGGAAAGACGTCGAATTCTACGCCGAACGCGAAGGCCGTCCCCGGGACGTGGGCACGGCCGAGCATCTCTACCTGATCGCCCAGGAAGCCGTGAACAACGCCGCCAAGCACGGCGACGGCACGCGCATCGTCATCTCGCTGGATTACGACGAGCGGGGCGGGGAACTGGCCATCGAGGACGACGGGCGGGGATTCGAAGCCGACCGGAAACCCGACCGCGAAGGCGGCAGCGGCCTGCGCATCATGCGCCACCGCGCCGAAGTCTTCGGCGGCGAACTGTCCGTCGCGCCGGGCCCCACCGGCGGCGTCCGCGTCACCTGCCGGTTCCCCAAAGCGTAGTCATGGTTCCCGCGCGGGGAATCGCGGCTCGAGGCTAGAACGATTTCTTTAATTCTGTATCCACTGAGCAAGACCGGCACGAGGTCGTGCCGGCTCCAAACAGCCCGATCATCCATATCCTTGGAGCCCCCGACGACCCCGTCGGGGGAATGATCAAGGGCTACGGTATTTTAGATTATGCTCTAAGCCGATCGGAAGCCAGCGTGGTCACAACAGGCCGCGGAGCTTCCAGATCCACGTCACAAGCGGAACGGCGATCAGAATCAGGAGGAAGGGGAAAGACCATTGGATTAAAAACAGGTCCAATCGGGTCGGCGTTTTAGGGCGCCGGAACATGATCAACAAGGTTCCCGACCAGTATGCGGCCATTGTGACCGCCCAGATTTGCAGCAGATTTCCGCAATCCGTCACCAGAAAGGCGAATAGAAGCAGAACCATCTGGAAAACGATGGAGATCGGAAGGGCGTTGCGGATTGTTCGACCGGTCAAAGACGGCATGGCGGGCGGCGTTCTGGTTCAATCCATCTCGGGGAACGTGCCGGCGAGGATTTCGCGGGCTTCGGCTTCGTAGAGGGCATCGATCAGCAGGCGAAATCCGCCCATATTCGCCATGAACGGCTGCATGCCGCCGCAGTCGTCGCGCGACACGAAGGCGGGGATGCCGTGCGCTTCGAGCCGCGTCCGCGCGACTTCCGCGAGCATGTCGTCGAGATACGTGGCGATGCAAATCTGGCGGGTGGAGGTCATGGAAGGATGTTTGAATCGGAATGTAGGCCCGGCGCGGGGGCGGGCGCAACCGGAATCGGCGGGGCAAAACCCATCGGGTGCAAAAAAATCCCCTGCCGCGGGGCGGCAGGGGAGGGAAGCGACCGCGAGGGACGCTTAGCCGTAGACGGCGGCGCTGCCCAGTTCCTCTTCGATGCGGAGGAGCTGGTTGTACTTGCAGATGCGGTCGGTGCGGCTGAGGGAACCGGTCTTGATCTGGCCGGCGTTCACGGCGACGGCGAGGTCGGCGATGAAGCTGTCTTCGGTCTCGCCGGAGCGGTGGCTGATCACGTTGGTGTAGCCGTGGCGCTTGGCGAGCGCGATGGCCGCCAGGGTCTCGGAAACGGTGCCGATCTGGTTGACCTTGATCAGGATCGAGTTCGCGACGCCCAGGTCGATGCCCTTCTGCAGGAACTTGACGTTGGTGACGAACAGATCGTCGCCGACGAGCTGGATCTTGCCGCCGAGCTTGTCGGTCAGGAGCTTCCAGCCGTCCCAGTCGCCTTCGGCGCAGCCGTCTTCGATGGAGACGATGGGGAACTTCTTGCACCAGCCTTCGTACATGGCGACCATGTCGGCGGCGCTCTTCACGGACTTGTCGCTCTTGTGCAGCGTGTACTTCTTCGTCTTGGAATCGAAGAACTCGCTGGAGGCCACGTCGAGGGCGATGAAGACGTCCTTGCCGGGCTTGTAGCCGGCGGCCTTGATCGCTTCGACGAGGACTTCGAGGGCTTCGACGTTGCTGCCGAGCGCGGGGGCGAAGCCGCCTTCGTCGCCGACGGCGGTGGAGAGCTTCTTGCCCTTGAGGATCTTCTTGAGGGCGTGGAAGACTTCCGTGCCCATGCGCAGGCCTTCGGCGAAGCACTTGGCGCCGCGCGGCACGATCATGAATTCCTGGACGTCGATGGGGGCGTCGGAGTGGGCGCCGCCATTGATGACGTTCATCATCGGGATGGGCAGGACGTGGGCGTTGAGGCCGCCGAGGTGGCGGTAGAGCGGGATTTCGAGGGCGGCGGCGGCGGCGCGGGCCACGGCCATGGAAACGCCGAGCATGGCGTTGGCGCCGAGCTTGGACTTGGTTTCGGTGCCGTCGAGCTTGAGCATGGCGTCGTCGACCGCCTTCTGGTCGCGCGCGTCCATGCCGCACAGGGCCTTGGCGATGGGGCCGTTGACGTTCTTGACGGCCTTGAGCGTGCCCTTGCCGAGATAGCGCTTGGCGTCGCCGTCGCGCAATTCGAGGGCTTCATTGACGCCGGTGGAGGCGCCGGAGGGCACGGCGGCCCGGCCGAGCACGCCGCTGGAAAGGACGACGTCGGCTTCAAGGGTGGGGTTGCCGCGGGAATCGAGGATTTCGCGGGCGTGGATGGATGCGATCTGGAACATGTGGGATCTCCTGGGTTCTTTTTTTAAATTTCGGGTCCGGCCCGGGGGCGGCCGTTTAGGGGCGTACTGTACTCGCCCGCGGCGGAATGGCAACGATTTTTAGGGGAAAACGGTTGATTTTCCCTTGCGGGCAAGGGTTTGGATCAAGGGTTGGGCCTGTTCGGCGGGCAGGACGCGATAGGCGGGGGTGCGGGCGCGCTCGTATGCGGCACTGTGGTGGCAGGCGGGATAGTCGTGGGCCCGCATTTCGCGGTCGAACCGGCGCCATTCGGCCGCGGTCAAGTGGCCGACGGGCCGTTTTTTCAGCTCGCGGCCGAGGGCGAGCCAGGCGCGGCGGAACCGGGCCGGATCGGCATCGAAGGCGGCCGCGCCCCGGACGAACGCGGCGAGAAGGGCATCGGGATCGCCGCCCCGCGCGCGGTAGGGGCGCAGGTTCAGGCGGCCAATGCGGCCGTCGGCGGCCAGGGGCGTCCAGAGCGGTTCGCCCGGCTGCGGCGGACCGAGCGTGGCCCATTCGGTTTCCAGCCACTTGCGGACGGCGAATTCATCGGCGACGGCGTGCTCGCCGCCGCGCGTCGCGTGGAACAGCCACTTGTAGACGTCGGCGATGCGCAATTCGGGGTCGTTGCGGGCTTGCGCGAGGAAGAACGCGGGCTCGGGATCGGGCGCGGCCGCGCACGAAACCAAACACGCCAAGAGCAGAATAAACTTGAGAAAACCGTTTTTCATGGCATTATTACCAACATGAACAATCGTAATAACACGGCGGCGGCCGGCATTGCAAGGTTGAGCCTGTCCCTGCCGAACGGCCTGGCGCAGGAGCTGGACCAGCTGGTCCGGGAGAAGGGGGCGGCGAGCCGCTCGGCGCTGGTGACGGACCTGGTGCGGGCGGACGTGGTCGAGCACCGGTCGCGGCGGGGCAAACAGGAGATCGCGGGCGCCATCACGCTGGTCTACGACCACCACGCGCGCAACCTGCAGGCGAAACTGACGGATCTCCAGCACGACGCGGAGAACTTGATCGTCTCGGTCATGCACGTGCATCTGAGCCACCACGACTGCCTGGAGGTGCTGGCGGTGCGCGGCCCGGCGGACAAGGTGCGGACCTTGGCGGACCGGCTGGCCGCCGTGCGCGGGGTCAAGCACAGCAAATTGACGATCACCACGACCGAACGAGGACATTGAAGTGAAAACGATCTGGATGGCGGCGCTGGGAGCGATGATCTGCGGCGCGGCGGCGTCTGCGCAGACGGCGGTCATGACGCACGCGGAATTGCAGTCCGTGAATTCGACGGGCTATACCGCCTGGGTGGAAAGCCCGACGAGCTTCCCCTTCGCGATCCGCGGCGTGATCGTGAACGATCCGGAGGAGATGCTGGATCCGACCTACGATCCGACGGCCACGGCGATGGGATATACGGGCGGGATGTACCAAGTGTTTTTCCAGGCCGTCGATGCCGGCGATCGCGGCGGCACCGCGCTCTGGATGGCCCAGAACTACGAGGCGATGGGTGGGTGGATCCCGGTCGGCAACGACTACGGCGCGGACTGGACGAACGAAATGCGGCGAGTGCAATACGACGCCAACGGCCGCAAGTTCCGCAAGGGCGACCTGATCGAAGTGACGGCCCGCAAGGCGCTGTTCTACGGCGGCAAGCGCAACATCAACGAAAACCACCGGATCGCGACTTCCTACGATTTCGACGTCGTCCTGGTGAAAGCGAACGCGGGCCTGCCCCAGGCGGAAGCTGTGACGCTGGCGGATTTGAAGAACGCGGACGACAGCGCGATCTTCGACGCGACGCGCGCGACGGGCGGCGAGCATTGGCAGGGCCTGCGCGTGCGCCTCGACGGCATCCGGCTGGCGACCACGAACGGCTGGGGCAAAACCAATTGGGCCGAGCGAATCTGCACGGCGACCGACGGCGCCGGCCGCAGCTTGCCGCTGCGGATGCCGTTGACGGATCTGGGCGAGCCGCCGGCCACCTCGGCCTGGTTTTCGGCCGTGGGCATCCTGAACCAGGAAAACGGCTATACGAACGGCTACGAGCTGTTCGTGCAGGAAATCGGACCGACGCTGGACGTCGGGACCCACGTCGCCGGCCGGATGGCCGTCAGCTTCTCGTCGGACTACGAAGGCTACGTGCTGGAGGCGTCGGACGACGGCCTGCAGACCTGGAGCGAAGTGAACGCCATGCCGCTCAAGGTAATCGTGATCGAAGACGACGGCGATGCGCCCAATCGCGCCTATCGCCTGAGAAAGGTCGATTGAAGAACGCCTTTTCATTGATCGAGCTGGTGGTTGCGGTGGCGGTGCTGGCCCTGTTGGCCGCCCTGGCGGCGGTGCCGCTGCTGGGCGCGGTCGAGCGCGCGCGCGTCGCGCGCGTCGTGTCCGACTTGCAGACGGTCGAGGTGGCGCTGGAAGCGTACCGCGCCGACCACGGCAGCTACCCGCCCGTGGTGGTGTCGTGCATGGCCATCGACCAGCAGGAAGTGCTGCAATTGCCGCAGGAACTGGCCGACGGCAACTACCTGCCGCACAACCCGCAGACGAAAACCTCGACCTTGCTCGAGGACCCGTTCCATCCCGGCAGCACGTACAAATACGCCGCGCCGGAGCGGTATTGGATGAACGGGTCGATGCAGCCCGACCGCTATCCCGTCTGGGTGCCCGCCGATTTTCCTTCGTGCCAAGAAGCGAGCGGCAAGGCGGACGACTCGCCGAACAGCCCGCTGGCCTGGGCGGTCTGGAGCCTGGGCCCTCGCCCGCAGAAGGCGAAGGCGCTGAGCAACAAGGCGCCGACGGCGGGCTTCACCTGGTACCGGAAAACGGGCGACAACGGCGTGATCGCCCGCTACAAGGCGCGCGACGGCGCGACCTGGTCCACGCTGCGGTAGTTTTACGTGGAACGTAAAAACTTTCGGCGAGTTTTACGTAGCACGTAAAAACTTTGCGGGATTTTTCCACGCTACGTAAAAATGTTGCCCGATTTTTCCACACCGTGGAAAAAATGTTTCCACGCTACGTAAAAACCGGGGCGCAATGGATTTTGCGGGAGAGCGGTAACGGATCGGACGCGGGCGGCGACTGGAGGGGCATGGAGCGATCAGGCCAAGAGCTTCGCGAAGAGGCGATTCGCGGCGGCGGTGGTTTGCGCGGCGATGTCGCCGGGCGTCGTGCCGCGCAGATCCGCGAGGATTTGGCCGACGGCGGGGACGTAGGCGGGTTCGGAGAGCAGCTTGCCGTCGTCACCGATCAAGTGCTTTTCCGCGTCCTCGGGCAGGGTCGGCGGCAGGTCGGGGGCGTCGGATTCGAGCAGGAACCGGCCGGCGGTCGCGCGCGCGGCGTTTTCGCGGGCGCGGGCATTCTTGGGGCGCGTCAAGGTGCCGCCGAAAGACACGTGCACGTTTTTTTCCGCGAGGGCCGCGAGGGCGTTGGCGGGGCCGGAGTAGGCGTGGATGAGCAACCCGACGGGATGCGGCGGCAGGGCCAGGAGAATTTCGAGCATCGGGCCCCAGGCGTCGCGGCAATGCAGGCTGGCGGGCAGGGCGAGTTCGTACGAGAGCTCGAGCTGGGCGCGGAAAACGGCTTCGCGATCGGCGTCGAGACCGTCGTCCAGGCGGGCGTCGAGGCCGATTTCGCCGATGCCGGCCGGGCGGGAGGCGAGGATGTCGCGCAGATTCAGCAGCCAACGGGCGCTGCGGTCCCGGATGAACCAGGGATGAACGCCGAACGAGCAGAGAATCAGGTCCGGATGGGCGTCGGCCAAGGCGCAAACGGCGGGCCAGTCGGCCTCGCAGGTGCCGTCGACATGGAGCCGGCGGACGCCGGCGGCGCGGGCGCGGGCGAGAACGCCCGGCAGATGCGGCGCGAGGCGCGGATCCTGCAGGTGGCTGTGGGCGTCGATCCAAACGAGATTTTGGCTGTCCGGAGGCATGGGGGGTGCTATGATTTCCGGTCTATGGTGAAAGGCCGTTCCATTCCCGTCAACCTGCAAAAATGGCGCGGGCCGGTTCTGGGATGTTGGCTGGCGCTGCTTGCGGCGGGCTGCGGCACGTTCAGCCAGTATCCGGCGGGGATGGAACAGACGACGCTGGAGCCGCTGCGGACGGGACAGAAGCCGGACTACCAGAAGACGTTCGGCAAACGCCTGAACGGCACGTCGCGCGTACTGTTCGCGATGGAATTGGGACGCACGGCCCAGCTGGAGGGCGATTTCGCGGCGTCGCGCGCAGCGTTCGCGACGGCGATCGCCGCGACGGAGGACCAGGACAACCGGGCCGCGATATCGGCGCGGGGCGCGGCGGCGCAGGGCAGCGCGATGCTGGTGAACGACAAGACGATCCCGTACCGCGCCCCGAGCTACGAGCGGACGCTAGTGCACCACTACCAGGCGCTGAATTATCTGGCCCAGGGCGACCTGACCGGCGCCGGCGTCGAAGTCCGCCGGGCGAGCCGCGAGCAGGACCAGGCGCTCCGGCGGCACGAACGCGAAATCGCGAAAGCGAAGAAAAAGGAAGGCGAGGCTGCGCCGGACGACGAGCGGGACCCGCATCTGGGCGCAGTCTATGCCGGGCTCGACCAGCTGGCGGGCGAGGTGAAGTCGTCGTTCCAGAACGCGGCGACGCTCTACGTGTCGTCGGTGATCTGGGAAATGCTGGGGGAGGCGAACGACGCCTACATCGACGTCAAGAAGGCGCTGGAGATCGCGCCGGAGAACATCTATCTGCAAATGGATGCGGTGCGGCTGGCCAAGCGGCTGGGCATGCGGGAAGATCTGGAGGATTTCGAGCGGCGTTTCCCGCGCGCGTTGAAAATGCCGGCGGCCGGAAGCGATCCGCTGGCGGGGAAGGCCCGGCTGGTGGTGGTGTGCGAAGACGGGTTCGTGCCGAAGAAATCGGAGATTTCCCTCGCCTATCCGTTGCCGTCGGCGGATTCGATCGGGTCGATCGCCCTGCCGACCTACGCGGAGGTGCCGTCGCCGACGGCGCCGGTGCGCGTGGCGCTGGACGGGCAGGCGCTGGCGAGCACGGCGCCGATCTGCAACGTGGGGGCCTTGGCGGCGCGGGCGCTGGCAGAGCAGATGCCGGGCATTTTGGCGCGGCAGGTGGCGCGGGCCGTGGCCAAGGCGGTGGCGGCCAAGGCCGCGCACGACCAGGGGGGCAACGGCGGCGAATGGGCCGGGCTGGCGGTGACGCTCTACAACGTGCTTTCCGAACAGGCCGATTTGCGGAGCTGGCTGACGCTGCCGGCGCACGTCCAAGTGCTTGGCGCATGGGTCGATCCCGGCAACCGGCGCGTCGAACTGACCGCCCCCGGCGGCGGCACGCGCTGGTCGGGCGACGTAACTTTGCAGGCGGGCCGGACGACTATCGTTTATGTCACCCGCATGGATTTGGCTGTATATTCGCACGTGTTCGTGCAACCATGAGGATGGCAGGCGAAGGAGCGCAACGATGAAAACGGCATGGAAAACGATGGGGTTGGTGCTGGCGCTGGGCGCGACGGCCGCGCAGGCCGCGCCGAAAGCGGCCTTGTTCGTGCAGAACGGGGCCGGGGCGAAACTGGAATCCCAAATCGACGCCTTCGGCGATCTGGTCGGCGCGCGGCTGGGGGACGCCGGTTTCGACGTGATCCGCACGCAGGACGTGCTGGACCGTTTCGTGGAATCGCGCGACGCGGAATCGGAACAGGCGCTGCGACGCGGCGTGGAAGCGCTGCAAACGGCGAAGTCGGAAGGTACGGTCGACGGAGCGTCGCTGGAAGCGTCGGCGCTGCGGGTCGCGCAGCTGATGGATGCGGACGTCCTGGTCTTCGCTTCGCTGGTTTCGCTGGGCGAAAACAAGATGAGCGTCCAGGCCTACGGCCTGACGCAGGAATCCGTGGTCACGACGCTGCGCTTGGCCTTGCGCGTGCTGGAGGGCGACCAGGGCTCCCAGATCTACGGCGACGTGATCCCGGTGAGCGAGAAGGTTGCGCAGACCGCCTATTTGCAGATGGATACGGGCGATCTGGTCAACACCTTGCTGGACCGCGGGGCGGCGGAACTGGCCGGCCGGGTGCAGGGCAGCCTGGCGAAGATCGAAGCCGCCCGCCCGGCGGAAGTCGCCTTGGCGAGCGTGAAGGTGAACGCGTCGGCGGAAGGCGCCGCGGTGGAAGTGGACGGCGTCGTGATGGGCACCGCGCCCGGCACGTTCCGGATCCGCCCGGGCGTGCATGAAGTGCGCGTGACCAAGGAAGGCTACGCGACGTGGGAGAAGAGCGTGGCGTTCGCCGACGGAATGGAACTGGACGTGCCCCTGGAACTGTCGGCCGCCGGGCTCGCGCGCAAGGGCGAACTGGAAGCGCAGGCCATCGCCCGCGAACAAAGCGCGGCGGATGCCCAGGCCACGACGACGATCGCCGGCGGCGTCGGCCAGTCGGCCAGCAACAGCTACATTCGGCTGGAAGGCATGCCGAACGAATCGCTGACCCTCGGCGGCGCCGACGACGGCGGCGCGGACGCGAATTTGATCAACGTGATCCAGCAGGAAAGCAAGTAAGGAAGAGGAGAATGCGCATGAACAGGGGATGGATCGTTGGAATGGCGGCCTTGGCGGCCGCGTTGGCGGCGGGATGTGCCTCGCCGAACACATCGGGAATCACCGTGGGCGCGGAGGCGGATGCGGACGGCAACCTGCAGCAGGTGCTGCAGATCGACAACGCGAAGCTGGCCCGCCAGCTCCACGTGGAGGACATGGTGGTCGGCCAGACGAAAAACGGAATGCTGAAGGCCAGCGTGAAGCTGACCTCGCGCCAGAACAAATCGATCGTGGCCCAGTCGAAGTTCGCCTGGTTCGACGCGGACGGGAACGAAATCGATCCCGACACCGACGCCTGGCGGCCGCTGGTGCTGCACGGCAAGGAGACGCGCACGGTCCAGGGCATCGCCCCGAACGCCGCCGCGGCGTCCTTCAAGCTGCGCGTGCGCGCGGGCGAGAAAACCCGCTGGATCGTCAAGTGAGGATTGTGCCGCGTTTCGGCAGGGGTTATGAATATCGAAAGTGAAGCAACGGCGGGCGAAACCGCCCCCAAGGAGAAGCGAATGAAAACGATCTTGAATCTGTGCGCGGCCGCGGTTTTCGCGGCGCTGCTGGCGGGCTGCGCCACCACGGTCGAATACGGCGACGCCACGTCGTCGAAACCGATCAGCACGAGCTTCGGTTCGTCCGACCTGCAGCAGATCGCGGCGACGATGGTCGACTCGATGCTGATGGACGAGGTCCTCCAAAACATTTCGACGGACGGCCCGCCGCTGCTGATCGTCGACAAGGTCAAGAACAAGACCATGCAGCACATCGACACGGAATCGGTCACCGACAGCATCCGCACGAAGCTGATCCGGTCCCGCAAGTTCAGCTTCCAGGACCGGACGACGGAAGCGGCGCTGAGCGAGGAGCTGGCCTACCAGCAGGCCGCGGCGCGGGATCCCATCGCGGCCGGCCAGCAGGATGCGCCGCGCTACATGCTGACCTCCAACCTGTCGGAAATCGAACAGGAACAAGGCCGCCTCAAGGACGTGTACTACAAGTTCACGATGAACCTGCGGGACCTGAAGTCCGGCCGCCTCATCTGGGCGGACGAGAAGGAAATCCGCAAGCAGAAGACCCGTTCCATCTTCGGAGGCTGACGTGAAAAAATTCCTCGCGACGTTTTCCCTGGCCGCCCTGCTGGCGGCTCCGGCGCTGGCGATCGGCCTGACGCCGCTCCAGATCGGCATCGGCGGCGAAGGCGTGCAGCTTTTCTCCCCGGAAACCCGGGTGATGGGGCTGCGCCTGAACCTGGCCTCCAGCGAGAACCACGACGTGACGGGCATCGACGTCGGGCTGTTCAGCCAGTCCGACCGGATGACGGCCATCCAGCTGAACCTGGCCAATTGGGTCGAAGCGGAATTCGTCGGCGTAAGCGTTGGCCTGTTCAGCACGATGGGGTCGGTTGCCGGCGTGCAGGCCGGCATCTTCAACACGGTGGAACACGACCTGAACGGTTTCCAGATCGGGCCGTTCAACCTCGCGGACGACGTGTCGGGCTTCCAGATCGGGCTGATCAACCGCACGGTTTCGCTGCGGGGCATCCAGCTGGGGCTGATCAACATCGTCGAGGCGGGGCCCGTGCCCTTTTTTCCGATCTTGAACGCCGCCTTCTAGGGCCGGCAACCGAAGGAGCAGGACATGGCAAGGAAGAGTGGACTGTGGGCCGTCGTCGGCCTGGCGTGCGGCTTGGCGGCGTGCGGGGCCTGGGCGGCGGATGCGGATCAAGCGCCGGACGCCATCCTGAAACATGCCGTGATCTGCCCGCCGTTCAAGGGCGATACCGCCATCGCGTCGATCTACCACGCCGAAATGGAGAAGATGCTCAAGGCTTCGCCCTACGTCGAATATTTCGAAGGCGCGCGCCGGCTGCCGGCGTTTTCCTTTCGCATCAACGGGTCGATCGTGACGAACGAAGACGGCCAGTTTTTCGTCCTGGTGACGCTGGCGGACGAAGCGCGGAAAGAGCAGCTGGCTTCGCACGTCGCGCCGGCCTCGCTCGAGCCGGCGACCATCGCCAGCTGGGGCCGGACGATCCAGACCGACATCGAACGCCGCGCGGACGCGCTGCCGTTCGAATGCCGCATTACCCGCCAGCGGGGCCAGGAATCGATTTCGCTGGATCGCGGGCTGGCGTCGGGCCTGGAGCCGGGCATGGTGCTCTACGTTTCGGTGGACGAAGAGCCGTTGCTGTCGCCGGTCACCGGCGAGGTCATCGGCCGGGATTCGCCGCGCGCGGCCGGCCAAATCCAGATTTTCCGCGTGATGGAGGATTCCGCCTACGCGCGGCCCACGCTGGACACCAAGTTGCCGCGGTTCGCCAAACTGTACGCCCGGAGCTTCTGAGACCGGCGGAAAAACGGGAATCGGCCCGGGCGCGCGCCCGGGCCGTTTTCGTTGGCCGGCGGTTCAGTCTTCCGCGGCGACGCGGAGGTGGTCCATGATGAATTGGCGCCGTTCGGGCGTGTTGCGGCCCATGTAGAAGCGCAGCAGGTTGGGGATCTTGTGTTCGTGGGCGACCTGCACCGGCGTCAGGCGCATCTGGGGGCCGATGAAATGCTTGAATTCGCCCGGCGAAATTTCGCCGAGGCCCTTGAAGCGGGTGACTTCGGCGCCGCGCAGGCCGGAAATCGCCGCGTCGCGCTCTTCCTCGGAATAGCAGTAGCGCGTTTCCTTCTTGTTGCGCACGCGGAAGAGCGGCGTTTCGAGGATGAAGAGGTGCCCGGCCAGCACGAGCGGCTCGAAAAAGCGCAGGAAGAACGTCAGCAGCAGATTCCGGATGTGCAGCCCGTCCACGTCCGCGTCGGTGGCCATGATGACCTGCTGGAAGCGCAGGCCGTCGAGGGATTCCTCGATGTTGAGCGCGCGCATGAGATTGTAGAGCTCTTCGTTGGTGTACATGATCGCGCGGTTGAGTTCCGCCACGTTCAGCGGTTTGCCGCGGAGGGTGAACACGCCCTGCGTTGCGACGTTGCGGCACGAGGTGATGGACCCGGCGGCGGATTGGCCCTCGGTGATGAACAGCATGCTGTCGAGACCGCGCTTGCGGCGGGGGTCCAGATGGCTCTTGCAGTCCTTGAGCTGGGGAATGCGGATGCTGACGGATTTGGAACGCTCGCGCGCGAGCTTCTTGACCGTCTGCAGCTCCTTGCGCAAATCCTGCGTTTCCTGGATCTTCTTGACGAGGACGTCGGCCGCTTCGGGATTGCGGTGCAGCAGGTCGGCGACGACGTCGCGGATCTGCGCGACGAGGTCGGAGCGGATCTCGGTGTTGCCGAGCTTGTTCTTGGTCTGCGACTCGAACACGGGATCCTTGAGGCGGATGGCGATGGCGCCGACCATGGATTCGCGGACGTCGTCGCCGTCGAACTTGGCCTTGGCGAATTCGTTGACGCCCTTGAGGAACCCTTCGCGGAAGGCGGAGAGGTGCGTGCCGCCGTCGGAGGTGAACTGGCCGTTCACGAACGAAAAGAACGTCTCGTTGAAGCGCTGGGTGTGCGTGAAGGCGATTTCGAGCGTCGGCGAGCGGTGGTGCAGGGGGCCGTAGACGGCTTCTTCGCCGACTTCTTCGAGGATGAGGTCGGTCAGGCCGTTTTCGGACACGATCTCGGCGCCGTTGTAGACGAGCGCGAGGCCCGCGTGGAGGCAGGCGTAGAGGCGCAGGCGGCGCTGGACGAGCTCGTCCTGGTAGACGGCCATGCCGAAAATTTCCGGGTCGGGCTCGAATTCGATCAAGGTGCCGTTTTCCGCGCCGGGGCACTTGCCGGAGAGTTCCTTGACGATTTCCCCGCGCTCGAAGCGCGCGCCGGCGAATTGGCCGTCGCGGTGCGACTGGACGAGAAACGCGGACGAGAGGGCGTTGACGGCCTTGGTGCCGACGCCGTTGAGGCCGACGGAGAACTGGAAGACGTCGTCGTTGTATTTGGCGCCGGTGTTGATGCGCGAGACGCATTCGACCACCTTGCCCAGCGGGATGCCGCGGCCGTAGTCGCGCACGGACACCTTCGTGCCCTGGATGGCGATCTCGATGCGCTTGCCGTAGCCCATGATGAACTCGTCCACGGCGTTGTCGACGACCTCCTTCAGCAGGACGTAGATGCCGTCGTCGTACTGCGTGCCGTCGCCCACGCGGCCGATGTACATGCCGGTGCGCTTGCGGATGTGCTCCAGCGCGGAGAGCGTCTGGATCTTGCTTTCGTCGTAGTTGTGGACGGGTTTCGCCATGGCGGAAAATCAACCCGGGCATGAAACCAAACGGAAGGACGGAAAGCAATCCGAACCGCGCTCCCGGCGCGGGGAATCGCGGCTTACGCCGTCAGGCCGGACGGCAGCTTGTGGAGGACGACCTGGGGGTTCTTCTCCTGGAAGAACTTGAGTTCCCATTCGGCGGTAAAAAGCGCGACGGGGCGCTCGCGGGCGTCGAGGGCGAACCGGCAGCTGCTGGGCAGCATTTCGGGCGTGACCGGCGCGCCGGCGGGGTCGATCCAGCGGAGAATGGTCCAGGGGGCCGGTTCGAGCCGGGTGGTCGCGCCGTATTCGGTTTCCAGGCGGTATTGCAGCACTTCGAACTGCAAGGGGCCGACGGCGCCCAGCATCGGCGCGCGGGAGCCGGAATCCGGAATCTGGAAGGTCTGCACGGCGCCTTCCTGCAGCAAATGGTCGAGCCCGGCCCGGAACCGCTTGAATTGCGCGGGGCTGGAATGGTGCAGATAGGCGAAGCATTCCGCCGCGAACTGCGGCAGCGGATCGTAGGCGATGGCCGGATCTTCCGTCAGCGTGTCGCCGATGCCGAATTCGGGATGGCCGACGAGGCCGATGACGTCGCCGGGAAACGCCTCGTTCACGGTTTCGCGCTCGCGCGCGAACATCTTGCGGGAATTGGACATGCGGATGACCTTGCCGGTGCGGGCGTGGACGGCCTTCATGTCGCGCGCGAAGACGCCGGAGCAGATCCGCAGGAACGCGATCTGGTCGCGGTGGTTGGGGTCCATGTTCGACTGGATCTTGAAGATGAAGCCGGAAAAAGAAGGATGGTCGGGAGGGACGAGGAGGTCGCCGGCCTTGCGGGGCCCGGGCGGGGGAGCGTATTGCAGGAACGCATCGAGCAGGAGCTGGACGCCGAAGTTGTTGATGGCGCTGCCGAAGAAAACGGGCGTCATGTCGCCGGAACGGACGGCCGCGGCGTCGAAGGTTTCGCCGGCGGCGTCGAGCATTTCCAACTCCTCGACGAGGGTCCGGAAGGCGTCGGGCGCCATGCGGTCGCGCACGGCGGCGTCGGTGACGGCGTGAAGGGCCTCGGGGGCGCGGTAGGCGCCGCCGACCGTGCGCTCGAAGAAGTGCGCGATCTTGTCCTGCCGGTCGTAGACGCCGCGGAAATCGGCGCCGTCGCCCAGCGGCCAGTTCATGGCGCAGACGTGCATCTGCAAGGTGTTTTCGATTTCGTCGATCAGCTCCAGCGGATGCTTCGCCGGCCGGTCGAGCTTGTTCATGAACGTGAAGATGGGGATGCCGCGCATGCGGCAGATCTCGAACAGCTTGAGGGTCTGGGCTTCGATGCCCTTGGCGGCGTCGATCACCATGATGACGGCGTCCACGGCCATCAGGACGCGGTAGGTGTCCTCGGAGAAGTCGCGGTGGCCGGGGGTGTCGAGGAGGTTGACGACGAAATCGCGGTATTCGAACTGGAGGACGGTGGAGCTGACGGAGATGCCGCGCTGCTTTTCAAGCTCCATCCAGTCGGAGGTGGTGGCGCGCTGGTTCTTGCGGGCGGTGACGGAGCCGGCGAGCTGGACGGCGCCGCCGTAGAGCAGGAGCTTCTCGGTGAGCGTCGTCTTGCCCGCGTCGGGGTGGGAGATGATGGCCAGCGTGCGCCGCCGGGCGGTTTCCTGCGCGGCGTTCATCGGGGGCTCCGGATGGCAAAACGGGAATTCATGGAATCCGCGGAGTTTTCCACGTCGTGGAAAAATTGCGAGTGAATTTTCCACGCCGTGGAAAAACGGCGGCCGATTTTTCCATACCGTGGAAAACTTTTTTCCACAGCATGGAAAAAACCAGGGTCCCGCCTGCGGCGCCGCAAGCCGCGATTCCCGCCGCCGGGGACGGGGGATCAGTCGCCGCTGTTGTTGTTGCCGTTGTACCAGTCGTAGTTGGCGCGGCGGTAGGTTTCGCTTTGCCGGTCGAACGAGTCGCGGTTGTTCCGGTAGACGTCGTCGATCACGTTCTGGTTGTAGCGCTGGGCGTCGCGGGCGATGTACCAGTTTTCCATGGTGTTGCCGCTGCCCCCGCCGGCCATGGGCGCGCCGCCGCCCCCGCCGTTGCCTCCGCCAGCTTGAGCGGGCGTCCGGCTGAAGGAGTTGATGAACAGGGCGAACGACAGGACCAGGGCGGCGAGAACCGCGGCGGCGACGGGAATGGCCCGGCCGGGCTTTTCGTCGACGTAGGCGCGGACCTTCGAGGGGCGGCCGTTGCGGGGACGGAAGCACCAGTACACGAAGCGCCGGGCCCGCTCTTCCCAAATGCCGCTCGCCGCGCCGGGCGCGGGGGGCGGCGGAACGCCTGCGGGCGGAGGAGGCGGAGCCGAAGCGGCGGCCGCAGCCGGAATGGGCGGGATGCCGGGCGCGGCGGTCGCGGTCGCCGGCAACAAGGCGGCCAGTTCGGGGATTTGGCCGGCGGGGGTCCAGTTCGCGAGATCTTCGCGCCAGGCCAAGGTGCCGGCATTCACCAGCTTCAGGTCGATCAGGTTGCGGATTGCCGCCTCGTCGTAGGGTTCCGAGGCTTGGTTGTGGATCACGAATCGCCACGCCATGAGACACCTCCTTCGGCGCCGGGTCCGGCGCCGTTCTGTGTTAAAAATTTAGCGGATCGCGCGGAGCGCGGTCAAGCCGGAAGAAAACCGGCGACGGCCCGGAAGGCGCGGCGCGCTTTGCGGCCGCAGGCGGGCTCGGCGCCTTCGCAGGTCAGGCCAGCGAGCCGGGCGGGGACGTTGCGGAAGATCCGGCGGATTTCGGCGGGGCCGGCGCCGCGCGCGAAAGCGAGGCCGGCGGCGAGCGCGGGCGCCGCCTTGGTGGCGAGTCCGCAGTCGGCGGACAATCGGTCGTTCTTGGCGCTAAGCGTGGTCTGGGCCAGCAGGGAGAACACGACGGCGGGCAAAATGGCGTCGCCTTGGCGAGCATACAGCCGGCGGTAGGGCAGGCCGATGAAGATGCCCTGGTTGCCGGATCCGGTCAGGGTCATGACGGGATGCGCGTAGCCCGACATGCGGCCGGCGACGCGCCGGGCAATCTGGGTTTCCGGCGCGTAGCCTCTTTCGGCGGGCACCTGGCGCAGGATGAAATCGCGGGCCAGCGCCTCGAGTTGCGGATCGCGCGCGCGGGCCAATTTGAAAATCTCCGCGAGCGTCGGCGGGGCCGGCAGCGGTTTTTCGCGCGGAGTGCGATCCCGGCCGAAGACGACGAGCTTGTCGATGCGGTCGTGGCGTCCCGCGAGCGTGATGCCCGTGCGGAGCCCGGGCAGCTGCGCGTGGACGAAGAGACCCTGGCGCCGGACGGGAACGATCTTCAGCCAGGACGGGTTCTTCATGAACGCCCGGGCGCGCCGGAGATCGAAATCGGCGAAGACGTTGAAGTCGTCGGCGCGGGAAGCCAAGCCGGCGGCGGCGGCGGCGAGGATGCCCGGCACCTTCAGGCGCGGCACCACGGCGGTGGAAGCGTTGCGATAGGCGTCCTGCGAGAGGCGCAATTCGGCCCGGAACGAACCGGGGACGGGCGCGACCGGCAGCTGGCGGACGAGGGTGCGGAAGGCGTAGGCGACGGCGGCGGGTTCGGTGCAGCCGACGACTTGGACGATTTCGCTGTTCAACAGGCGGATGGCGGCGTTCGGGGTCATTTCCATTCCTCGCAAGCGTGGTGCGTTTTGGTTTCGGGAGGAGCGCCGCGGACCGTTGGCCGCGGCGCAAACAGCAGGGGAAAGACGATGTCGCTGGTGCAGCAGGGAAGCCAGACGGCCAGGAACAGGAACAAGGCGATGGCCGCCAGCGTCGGCCAAGAAGGCATTCCGCCCAGCGCCATGGCGATATGGAAGAGCGAAGCGCTGGTGCTGACCAGGACGTGCAGGCCGTGCGGCACGCGGGTCTTGGCGCTCCAGGCGCCGAGGGCGATGCCTGCCAGGGCGAGGGGATTGACCAGCCACCCATGCTCGATGAACCCGACGTGCAGTCCGCGGTTGGGCAGGTCCAGCAACCACTCGCCCACGTAGGGAATGAGGCAGTCGCTTACCGTCGCGATGCCTACGGACCCGAGATAACCGACCCACAGGAGCCGCCACGAGCCGCCGCCGCATTGCCGGCGGCAGGTGGCCGTGGTGGCCTGCGCGCTCAGCAAGACGTGCAGCGGATGAAGGACGGCAAAAAGCGGCACGGCGGATCGGGTCGGAATGCCCGCGCCGAACATCGCCAGCAGCAGCGCGATGCCGGCACCCGCACCCAGGGCCGTGAAAGGCGCATGGGCGCGCAGTTCCTTGAAAATCAACGCACGGTTCATTCGTCCTTCTCCCGGAGATGCCGACTGGGTTTTGCCACGAGACTGCCGACGGGTTCGCCCACGCGCTCCGCCACGAGCGGACATTTGACGGTAAACAGAAAATAGATGGGTTTATCGACGTCGGAAAGCGTTTCGTAGTTGCCCTGGCCTTTGGCGATCACCAGATCGGCGCGGTCGAACCGGCGGCGGAACTCTTCCGAGGAGTCCGACAGGATGGTTCCGGGCGCGTCGGAACCGTTGTCGAGCACGGCGACGATTTCCGGCAGGCCGGCGGCTTCCGCGTCTGCGGCCGTCGCGTCGTTGAGCACGGGCGCGCCGCGCACGAACAGGGTGATTTTTTCCGCGGGCAGGCGCTCGATCAGAAGGCGGTCGAAGAAGATTTCGCCCGAGTTGTCGGCGAGATAGAGGATGGAGCGAGCGCGATCGGCGGCGCGAAAAAGCCCTTCGAGATCGCCGCGCAGGGGGTGCGTCCAGATGGTTTCGAGATGGGCGGGAAGCTCCTCGGCGGCGATCTGCGTCTTGGCGCCGACGTCGAGGAGGTTCCCGCCGATGGCGACGCGGACGGCGGCTTCGCGCGGATCGGGGTGGGCCGCGATGCGCGCGCGCATTTCGGGGACGAGGCGCGCGGCCATTCGGTTCATGCGGGTTTTGACGTCGCGGTAGGGGTCGGGATCGCCGAGTTCCCGGCGGATCGCCCGGTGCAGGCGTTGGGCGATCGCCGGAGGAGAGTCCGACCAGTCCGTTTCTGCGATTTCACGAAGCAGGCGGCGCAGGAGGGTTTCGCGGCGGACGGGATCGTCGATCGCTTCCGCCACGGCGTCGAGGGCCTGGCGGGTGAAGCAAGGGATGCATTCGAGCTGGGTTTTCATGATCGGCGTCGCTTGTTCCGTCCGCGCCGGCGGTTGGTCAATGGTCGCAGGCGTTGGCGCCGGAGACGAGCGTGCCGGCGAGATAGGCGCCGACGAGGGTCTCGGGCGGATCGGCCGGGCAGCCGACGACGACCTGGATGCCGTTTTGCGCGAAGAGCTGCTGGGCGCGGGAGCCCATGCCGCCGGCGAGGATGACGGTGGCGCCCTGTTCGTGCAACCATTTGGGCAGCACGCCGGGTTCGTGCGGCGGGGGCTCGACGAGTTGCTGGGCGACGATCTTCTTTTCGGCCTCGTCCACGTCGATCAGCGCGAAATGCGCGCAATGGCCGAAATGCAGGCACAGTTGTCCGTCGACGATGGGAATGGCGATTTTCATGGTTGTTTCCTTTCCGCGGGGCGGGATTTGTTTATCAAAACGGCGATGTGGGTCGTGATCATGGGTTTTTCTCCGCTCCGCCGCCGACGCTTTCCAGCCAGCGTTTCCAGACGGCGCGGACGTCGTCGGCGAGGGGATGATCGCCTGTTTCGACGATGGCGAGACTTCGGCGCTGGGCGGCGGTAGCGGCTTTGCCGTAGCGGATGCGGCCGACGGGCGTCGCACCGAGGTCGCGGGCGGTTGCCTCGATGCGGTCGGCCTGCTCCGGATGGATGTCCCACTTGTTGATGCAGACGGCGGCGGGGATCTTGAAATGGGCGGTCAATTCCAGCACGCGGGCGAGATCGTGCGCGCCGGACACGGTGGGCTCCGTCACGACGAGGACGCCGCTGGTGCCGGTCATCGCGGCGATGACCGGACACCCCGTGCCGGGCGGGCCATCCACGAGAACGATCTCGCTGCCGTTCTGCGCCGCGACGTGCCGGGCCTGTTCGCGGACGAGGTGGACGAGCTTGCCGGAGTTTTCCGCGCCAGGCGCGAGGCGGGCGTGGACCATCGAGCCGTGGCGGGTGTCGGAAACGAACCATTCGCCGCAGATCCGTTCCGAAAAATCGATCGCGCGGACGGGGCAATTCCAGACGCAGACGCCGCAGCCTTCGCAGGCTCCCGCGTCGATCGCATAAATGCGCGTGCCGTCCGACGGACGGACGGCGGCCGAGATCGCGCCGAACCGGCATGTGGCGGCGCACCGGCCGCAACCGACGCAATCGCCGGCGCGGATGGCGGCGCCATGGCCGCTGCGGAATTCCTCGCGCCGGCGGATCTCGGGAGCGAGGATCAGGTGCAGATCGGCGGCATCCACGTCGCCGTCGGCCAGCACGGCGTCGCGGGCGAGCGCGGCGAACGAGGCGACCAAGCTGGTCTTGCCGGTGCCTCCTTTGCCGCTGATGACGACGAGTTCCTTCACAGGAGCTCCTCGATGCGAGCCCAGAGGTTTTCGAAATGGCCGCGCCATTCCGGCAAGCGGTCGAACAACAGCTCCCCGCGCGCATAGGTTTCGGCGACGCGGCGGTCGTCGGGCAGTTCGGCCAGGACGGGAACGCCGTTGGCTGCGCAGAAATCCTGGACGCGGCGGTCTTCGTCGGCGCGGTTGACGACGACGCCCAGGGGCACGCCCAGCGGCCGGAGGGTTTCGATCGCGAGCACCAGGTCGTGGAGTCCGAACGGGGTGGGTTCCGCGACCAGCAGGACGAAATCCGCGCCGCGCACGGTCGTCGCGAAGGGACAGGCCGTGCCGGGCGGGGCGTCGAACAAGGCGATGGCCCGCGGATCTCGCCGGGCCTTGACCGCGCGGATGAGCGGCGGCGACATGGGTTCGCCGATGGTCAGCCGGCCCTGAACGATGGTCGTGGCGCCGGCCTGACCCGATTCGACGACACCGATGGCGCGCGGCTCCTCGCGGATGGCGCCGACGGGGCAAACGAGCGCGCAGGCTCCGCAGCCGTGGCACAGCTCCGGGAACGTCAGCGGTTTCTTCAGCAGCGCGATGGCGTTGAATTCGCACACCTGCGCGCATTTTCCGCAGGAGGTGCACCGGGCGGCATCCACGACGGGAACGGGAATGCCCGCCGGCTCGACGGAATCGATCAGGGGCTTGAGGAAAAGATGCCCGTTGGGTTCCTCGACGTCGCAATCCAGATACTGGACCGTTCGCTTTTGGAAAAGCAGCGCGGCGGCGAGATGGACGGCCACAGTGGTTTTGCCGGTGCCGCCCTTGCCGCTGGCGATCGCGATGGCGGGAAACCTGTTCACGAAACGATCAGACCCAATGGCCTTCGGAATTCGGTTTGTCGAGCACGGGCAGTTCGTCGTTCTTGAAGCGCCGCAGGGCTTCGGTGCCGGGGCAGACGGCTTCCACGAGCGCGATCTTGATTCCGGCTTCCTGCAGGGCGCGGTAGGCCTTGGGGCCGACGCTGCCGGTGATGACCGTTTCGGCCCCGAGCCGGGCGACGGTTTCGGCCGACTGGATGCCGGCGCCCTGCGCGGCGTGCAGATTCTGCGCGTTGTCGTGGGCGACGGCCCGCCCGGTTTCGGTGTCGGCCAAGATGAAAACCTTGGCGCGGCCGAAGTGCATGTCGATGGGATCCGCCAAGGTCTGGGCGGAAGAGGTGATGGCGACTTTCATTTCGATTCCTCCTTCGGATGGGGATATTCGACGAACCGGCCGTGGCCGCGGCCGTGGCCCTTGCAGCCGCACCCGCGGCGATGGCAGGCGCCGGGAACGGAGGCGGGGGGCGGCGGCTGGGCGCCGGGTTCGATCTGGATCTGCAGGGCTTTGCCGTGGACGAGGGCATCGGCCACCTTGCGGCGGGCCGATTCGACGATGCGGGCGAACGTCGCGCGCGAGATTTTCATCTGGTCGGCGGCGGCTTCCTGGTATTGGCCGTTGAGATCGGCCAGGCGCAGAGCCTCGACCTCGTCGAGGCTGAGCACGACGAGTTCCAGTTCGCCGGCGGGTATGCCGGCGGGTTTGAAGAGTGCGACGTTCGGCTGCCAGCCGACGAAGCGCTTGCAGAAGGGACGCGGCATGTCAGCGTCCGCCCCCGAAGCCGCCGCGGCCTCCGCCTCCGCCGCCGCGTCCGCGGCCCGCGCCGCCCCCTCCGCAGGGGCCGAGACCGCGTCCGCGGCCGTCTGCAGGTTGAATCTTCGCGTCAGCTGATTTTTCCGCAGGGCAGGGACCGCGCCCCCGTCCGGTTCGGGGCCCCTGTCCATTCGGTCCGGTTCCATCGCGTCTCGGCATGATCGTTCTCCTTTCCCGTTGTTCGGGCATTCAATGAAATGAACATATGATCATAACGGGGAAAGCGCAACTTTTTTCCGGCGGCGGGGCGAAGAGGATTCCCGGAATTGACACTGCCGGATCGCGGGCATAGGCTTGGAAACGTCGGAAGACGGAATGCATTTCGTCCGGACATCCCGGACGCGAACGGAATCGACAAGGCAGAAAGGACGGGAAGGCATGGGAACCAAGGGAATCGCGATCGTCGACATGGACGTCAAGAAGCTCGTCGGGATGCTGAACAAGGCGTTTTCGGACGAATGGCTGGCGTACTACCAGTACTGGATCGGCGCCAAAGTGGTGAAGGGACCGATGAAGGAAGCCGTCATCGCGGAACTGACGCAGCACGCGGCGGACGAATTGCGGCATGCGGACATGCTGGCCCTGCGCATCATCCAGCTGGGCGGCACGCCCGTCACCGAGCCGAAAGAATGGTACAAGCTGACCAACTGCGGCTACGCGGCGCCGGCCAATCCGTTCGTGAAGAACGTGCTGGCCCAGAACATCCAGGGCGAGCAGTGCGCGATCATGACCTACAAGAAGCTGCTCAACGCCACGATGAACAAGGATCCGGTGACCTACAACGTCGTGCTGCAGATCCTGCAGGACGAAGTGGAGCACGAGGAAGATCTCCAGGCGGAGATGGAAGATCTGCAGACCCTGCTGAAGTCCCGGGGCAAGTAGGGCATCTTCTGAAATGCCGTAGCCAGTGAGCATTCCCCCGACGAGGTCGTCGGGGCTCCAAAGATATGGATGATTCGGCTGTTTGGAGCCGGCACGACCTCGTGCCGGTCTTGCTCCGTGGCTACAGAATAAGCGAATTCGCTCTAGCCCGGCCGCGCGGAGCGAAAAAGGCCGTCCGGCGGGAGCCGGACGGCCTGGGCGCCGATCGTTGTGTCTACTTCGCGGCTTCGAGGGCGGAGATCAGCGTGGGGGCCTGCTGGACGCCGACGAATTGCTGCACGATGCGTCCGTCCTTGAGGACGAGCAGGGTGGGGATGCTCTGGACGCCGAACTGCGCGGCGACGGCGGGGGCTTCGTCGACGTTGAGTTTGGCGATCTTCGCGCCGGCGACCTTGCCGACGACCTGTTCCAAGATGGGGCCCTGCATGCGGCACGGGCCGCACCAGGGGGCCCAGAAGTCCACCAGGACGGTGCCGGCCTTGGTTTCGGCGGCGAAGTTGCTTTCGGTCAGTTCGAGGATTCCTGCGCTCATGGGTCGTTTCCTTTCGGGGTAGGGTTGTTTTTGAAATCTAGTTGCAGCCGCAGGCAGCGGCATTCTTGAAGCCCAGCTTGCGGAGGACGTAGGCGGGGGGGCAGAAGCCGGTGAAGGCGGACTGGATCAATTGGATGCCGACGAAAGCGGTGAGCAACAGCCACCAGGGGCTGACGAAATAGACGAGGGCGACCGAGATCAGGACCATGGTGCCGGCGAAGACGCGAACTCCGTTTTCCACTGTCATGGGATGTTTCCTTTCCGAGGGGGGCGCCCCGCGGGCCGAACGGCGGCCCGCGGAACGCGGGTGGGATTTACTTCTTCTTGAGGACGGTGGAGAGCACCTTCTCCTTGTCCAGCTTGCGGGTGCAGAAGAACCAGTCCTGGCAGACCATGTCCTCCTTGCCGTCCATGCGGTTTTTGGCCGCGCCGCAGGAGCCGGCGGGGCCGATGATGACGTCGTCGCCGGGCCGCCAGTCGGCGGGGGTGGCGATGCCAAAGGCATCCGCGGTCTGCAGGGCGATCAGCGCGCGATAGAGCTCGTCGAAGTTCCGGCCGAGGCTGAGCGGGTAGTAGACCATGGCGCGGATGACGCCCTTCGGGTCGATGAAGAACACGGCGCGGACGGCCTTGGTGCTGTCCTCGTTGGGCTGGATCATGCCGTAGGCCTTGGCGACGTTCATCGTGATGTCTTCGATCAGGGGGAAGTTCACCTCGACGTTCTGGTGGCCCTTGTAGCTGATCTTTTCCTTGATGGTGCGCAGCCAGGCGATGTGGCTGTAGAGGCCGTCGACGGAGAGGCCGACGAGCTTGCAGTTGGCTTCGGCGAACTGCTGTTCCATCGAGGCGAAGGTGATGAACTCCGAGGTGCACACCGGCGTGAAGTCCGCCGGATGGCTGAAGAGAATCACCCAGCTGCCTTCGTATTGCTTCGGGAAGTCGATCGTCCCTTGGGTGGTGACGGCCTTGAAGGCGGGGGCCTTGTCGCCGATGCGCGGCAGCGAGACGGGGGTTGCGGTGGGTTGGTCCATGTTGTTTCCTTTCGTTTGGGTTTCGGGGTTCCGTTCGACGTCGGGGTCACCGCCCGGAGGCGGCGATCGCTCCAATGATACCCCATACCAGCATGGACGTCCACGGACTGGCCGTAATCGGGCAGGTGCCGGTCTTGCAGCCGACGAAGCGGTATAGGACGTAGCCGATGGCCGCGCCGATCGCGGCGCCGAGGATGGATTTGAGGGCGGGGGTCATGGGACTCCTTTCCTATAAGATGGATTCGACGGGGAGCGCGAAGACGCGGAGGCCTTCGCCGGCCAGGAGGCTTTCGTGGTATTCCTTCAAGGCCTGGACGAGTTCGTCCTTTTTAGCGGAGGCGACGACGGTGAAGACGAGCACGGACTTGCCGGGCCACGTGTGCGTGCCGAGGTGCTTGCCGGTCTTGCCTTCGCCCAGCACGTTGGGGATCTCGCTGTAGGAGTGGACGTCGTGCTGCGCGATGAGCGCGCGGACTTCTTCCTGGCGGTTTTCGGGACAAACGATCATCAGCATTTTCATGTTCAACCCTCCGTGGGAGCTTGGTTCTTGTAGATGAGGCCGTAGGCGACGGGGACGACGATCAGCGTGAAGGCCGTGGAAACGAAGAGGCCGAAGATGATCGACCAGGCCAGCCCGCTGAAGATGGGATCGAAGGTGATCGGCCAGGCGCCGAGCAAGGTGGTGCCGGCGGTCAGGAAGATCGGGCGGAAGCGCACGGCGCCGGCTTCGATGATCGCGTCCTGCAGGGACTTCCCGCGCGCGGCTTCGCTGCGGATGAAGTCGATGAGGATGATGGCGTTGCGCTGGACGATGCCGCCGAGGGCGATCATCCCGATCATCGCGGTGGCCGTGAAGAAGATGGAATCCGCATAGCCGCCGACGGTCTGGCCGCCGAGGGCGTTGAGGAGCCAGAAGCCGGGCATGATGCCGATCATGGTCAGCGGGATGGAAAGCATGATGATGATCGGCAGCAGGTAGGAGCCGGTTTCGTAGACGAGCAGGACGTAGATGGCCAGCAAGGCGGCGGAGAAGGCAATGCCGAGGTCGCGGAACACGTCCACGGTGATCTTCCATTCGCCTTCGCCGGTCCAGACGGCGCGGAGGCCTTCCGGCAGCGGATTTTTCTCCAGGTCGGCCTGCAGGTCGAGGACGGCGTAGGCGGGGCCGCGGCCGGCCATTTCGGCGGTGACGTAGACCACGCGCTCCATGTTCTTGTGCATGATGGTGCGGTCGACGACGTCCGTCTCGAACGCGCCGAGTTCGCCGAGCGGGACGCTGTTGCCCATGCGGCCCTTGACCATGAGCGTCTTCAGGCGTTCGGGATCGGAACGCTTTTCGCGCGGCAGCCGGAGGACGATGGGCAGCTCGTTTTGCTCGCGGGGGGCGTGGACGGTGCCGGCGGGCATGCCGCTGAGGGCGATGCGCAGGATGCGCACGACGTCCTCGGTCGAGATGCCGTTGAGGCCGGCCTTCTCGCGGTCGACGCGGAAGAACAGCTTCTGCTGGTTTTCCTCGGCGGAGTCGTCGATATCGACGACGCCCTGCGCGGCGGACATGCGCGCCTGGAGGGCTTCGGACGCGGCGACGAGCTCGGCGTAGCTCTGGTCGGGGCGGCCGTAGATTTCCGCGACGACGGTGGAGAGGACGGGCGGTCCGGGCGGGACTTCCACGATCTTGAGCTTGGCGCCGGTCCGGGCGGCGATGGCCTCGACGTCCTTGCGGATGCGCAGGGCGATGGCGTGGCTGCCCATTTCCCGCTGTTGGCGGGGCAGGAGATTGATGCGGACGTCGGCCAGGTTCGGCCCCTGGCGCAGGTAGTAGTGGCGCACGAGGCCGTTGAAGTCCATCGGCGAGCCGGCGCCGACGGTGGAGACGAAATCGACGACCTCGGGAACGGTCTGGAGGTACTGTTCGACTTCGCGCACGACGGCGTCGGTGGCTTCGAGCGTGGAACCGGCGGGCAGATCCACGACGATCTGCATCTCGTTCTTGTTGTCGAACGGCAGCATCTTCAGCGGGACGCGCCCGGAGGCGGCGAGGAAGATCGAGAAGCCGAAAAGGCCGGCGACGACGAACATCAGGACGGTGCTGCGGCCGCGGGAAGACACGAACGGTTCCATCAGGCGGCGATAGACGCGGTAGGTGCCGGTGGTCGTGACGTCGTAGGCCGCGACTTCGGCGGCGGTGTCCTTGAGCAGCTTGCTGGAGACCCAGGGCGTGATGGCGAGGGCGACGAGCAGGGAGCTGATCATCGTGAGCGGCACGTTGAGGGCCATGGGCGCCATGTAGGGGCCCATCATGCCGCTGATGAAGAACATCGGGATGAACGAGACGATGATGGACAGCGTCGCCAGCAGGATGGGCGGCATGACCTCTTCCATCGCGAGCGCGACGGCTTGCAGGCGCGGGTACTTCTTCATCGAGAGGAATCGCGAGATGTTTTCCACGCCGACGATGGGATTGTCGACGAGGAGCCCCAGCGCGAGAATCAGCGCGAAGAGGGTCACGCGGTTGATGGTGTAGCCGAGCAGGTAGTTGAACAGCAGGGTGAGGGAGTAGGTGATGGGAATGGCCAGGCCGACGATGACGCCTTCGCGCCAGCTCATGGAGAGGGCGATCAGGCCGACGACGGTCAGGATGCCCATGCCGAGGTTCATGACGAGGTCGTTGACCTTTTCGTTGGCGGTGTGGCCGTAGTCGCGGACGATGGTCGCCTGGATGCCGTCGGGAATGACGGTGCCGCGCAGCTCGTCGAGCTTGGCCGCGACCTGTTGGGCCACGCGGACGGCGTTGCTGCCTTTCTTCTTGGCGACGGCGATGGTGACGGCGGGATCGACCTGACCGGGTTCCATGCCCAGCTGGATCTGCGCGGCGGCGGGGCCCGCGCCCAGGCGGGTGTAGGTGTTCAATTCATCGGGGCCGTCTTCGACGTTCGCCACGTCGCGCAGATAGACGGGCCGGTTCTGGTAGACGCCGACCATCAGGTTGCGGACCTCGCCCACGTCCTGGAGGAAGGGACCGGCCTCGACCACGATGGAAGAATCGGATTGGGAGAAGGAACCGCTTTCGGCCTGCGCGTTGGACATCTGGAGGGCGCCGGCGATCTCCATGGGGGAGAGGCCGTAGGCCGCGAGACGCTCGACGTCGAGATAGACGTGGACGGCCCGCTTTTCGCCGCCGTGGATGGTGATGCGCGCGCTGTCGGGAATGCCCTGCAGCTTCTGCGCGACCTCTTCGGCGACGCGATAGAGCTCGTGCGTGTCGGTGCCGGCCCCGTGCAGGGAGACGTTGACGATGGGCACGTCGTCGATCTCGATCGGCTTGACGACCCAGCCGGCGATGCCGGGCGTGGTCTGATCGACGTTCTGGAAGATCTTGTTGTAGACCTTGATCAGGCTGTCCTCGCGGTCCTCGCCGACGAAGAAGCGGACGGTGACCACGGACATGCCGGGGCGGGACATCGAATAGACGTATTCGACGCCGTCGATCTGGTAGAGCAGCTTTTCGAGGCGCGAGGAAACGAGGCGTTCGACTTCTTCGGCGGAGCTGCCGGGCATCATGACCATGACGTCGGCCAGCGGGACGACGATCTGGGGTTCCTCTTCGCGCGGGGTGATGAGGAGGGCGGCCGCGCCGGCCGCGAGGCTGATGAAGATCAGCAGGATCGAGAGGTTCCCCTTCAGGAACGCCTGCAGGATCGACGAGGTGAAGGAATGTTTCCGTTCTTCCATCATGGGACTAGCCCTCCAGGATCGGGTTCACGAGGACGACGTCGCCGGCGCGGAGGCCGGAGAGGATTTCGATCTGGCCGTCGCGGGCGGGGCCGGTCTTTACGAGGCGGCGGACGGCGCGGCCGTCGCGGACCGCCTGCACGAAGGCGAGCTGGCCGATCTGGACGACGGCGGAGGCGGGAACGAAGATCGCCGCGCGGGATTCGGCGTCGACCCACAGGCGGCCGAAGGTGCCGGGCAGGACGTCGCCTTCGACGCCGTCGAGGTGGACCTTGACGAGCTGCGTGCGGCTGGAGGAATCCACTTCGCTGACGATTTCCGAAACGCGGCCCTTGAGGACGCGCGCCGGGCGCTCGAGGGCGACGTCGACCTCCTGGCCGAGCGCGAGGCGATCGACCAGGCGGACGGGGACGGGGGCTTCGAGGCGCATGCGCAGCGGATCGTAGACGGCCAGCAGGAGCATGCCGGGGTTGGCGAGGTCGCCCGCCTCGATGCGGCGCTCGGTGACGATGCCGTCGATGGGCGATTCGACCTGCGCGTAGGTCAGCATGACCTTGACCTGTTCGACCTGGGCGCGGGCGCCGGCATACATGGATTCGGCGGCGGTCAGCGCCTGCTGGGTGGTGGCTTCCTTCTCGAAGAGCTGCTTGGCGCGCTCGTATTCGGTCTGGGCCTGGTTGAGCTGGGCTTCGGCGCCGGCGAGCTGCTGGCGGATGTCGCGGTCGTCGAGCGCCACGAGCTTCTGGCCTTTTTTCACGCGGTCGCCGGCGGAGGCGAAGATTTCGCCGACATAGGCCGGAATGCGCGCGCTGAGGTTGATCTTTTCTTCGGAGGCGGTCGTGCCGACGACTTCGACGCGCACGGGCGCGTTCTCGACCTGGACCGCGAAAGTCGCCGCCTCGGCGGGAACCGCGATGCCGGCGGGATGCTCAAATTGGCCGGGCTTGACCTTCTTGGCCAGGAATCCGCCGGACCAGGCGATGACGGCCGCCAGGCCGACGATGCCGATGACCAGCTTGAGATGTTTTTTGAAGTGAATGGCGATGTTTTTCATGGTTGGACCTCCGATGTGAAGTGGGAGTCAATGTTCAATGTTCAATATTCAATATCCAATGTTCAAACGGGAATCATTTCGACCTCTGACCTCCGACCTCTGACTTCTGGGCGCTCTCGGCCAGCTCGCCTTTGGCGCGCTGCAGGTTCGAGAGAGCGGTCAGGTAGTCGTACTGGGCGGCGGCGGCGCGCGTCTGCATGGCGGTGACGCCGACCTGCGTCTGCAGCAAAATGGAAACGTCGGCCGCACCCTGCTGATATTGCTCTTGCACGATGCGATGGGCTTCCCGGGCCGTTTCGAGGCTCTTGCGGACGACGCCGAGGCGTTCCCATGCTTCCTGGACGCCGAGGAAAGCCTGCTGGAGGTCGAGGCGCAGGTTGAGGCGGGCTTTGGCTTCGTCGGCCCGCGCGGCGGCGAGTTCGGCCTTCGCGGCCCGGACGGCGGCGCGGGTGCGGGCGCCGTCGAAGACGTTGATTTCCGCCTGCAGGCCGGCCATGTAGCTTTGCTCGAAATCGGAAGCGTTCCCGCTGTCTTCGTCGAGCGAAGCGAAGGCGCTGACGGTGGGGGCATAGCCGCCCTGGGCCTTTTTCACGTCCTGTTCCTTGATCTGGCGCATCAGGCGGGCCGCGCGCAATTCGGGCCGCTTTTCGAAGGCCAGCTCCTCCGTGCATTTCGGCGGCGGGGCGTCGAGAACGGCGGTATCCGGCGCTTCGACGGTGTCGGCCGCGACGAGATCCGAGCCGATGGCGGCGTTGAGGGCGGCGAGGGCCAATTGCGCGCCGTTGCGGGCCTTGATGAGGTCTTCGTTCGCCTGAGCGAGCTGGGTTTCGAGATTGAGGACGTCGGTCTTGACGGCGCCGCCGGCGTCGAAGCGCTCGCGGGCGATGCGCAGGCTTTCCTCGATGCTTTTGACGGCCTGGGCTTGCACGTCGGCGAAGGCCTGGGCCTGCAGGAGGCCGTAGAAGCCGCGGACGACGTCGTGCACGAGCTGGTTGCGGGCGGCGGCGAAGGCTTCCGCGCTGGCCAGGGCGCCGAAGCGGGCCATGTTCTTGCCGGCGGCGCGCTGGAGATCGAACAGCCGCCACTGGGCGCCGATGCTGCCGCGCAGGTTGTCGACGTCGTCGGGCTCGTTCGGATTGAACGCGGGATCCTGCATGTTCAATTGCCGCTGGTTGAGCGTCATCATGAACGCCTGCGGGGGATTGTCGCTGCGGGCGTAGGTGGCGGAGAGGCCAATGGACGGATAGTAATAGGATTTCGCCTGGCTCAGCATGGCTTCGGCGGAGTCGATGCGGCTTTCGGCGGCCTGCAGGGTGGGGGAGTTGTCGAGCGCGGCCTGGATGGCGTCGTCCAGGGTGACGGCTGGCGCGGCGGGCGCGGCCAGCAGGGCGGCCGCGAAGAAATGGGCGATGGCTTGTTTCATGAACGGGCTCCTTTTTTGGCTCTCATGCAGTTCAAAATGGTGAGGGACCGGCGGTCGCCGAGGGAATACCAGACTTCCTTGCCGCGGCGTTCGGATTCGACGAGCCCGGCGCGGAGCATTTTCTTCAGGTGGTTGGAGACGACGGCCTGGGGCAGGTCCAGCCGGTCCACGAGCGCGTGGACGGGGGCGGAGTCCTCCGATTCGAGCACGTCGACGATTTTGAGGCGGTACGGATGGGCGAGGAGCTTGAGCACCTTCGCCATTCGGGCCAGATCCGCGATCGAGAGATCCTGGGGACAAGGTTGGACGTTCGTTTTCATGCCCGTGAACATATATCATATCTGATATATGTCAATAATGAAATATGATATTTTTCTAAGGGGTCGCGGCCGGGAGCTTGCGGAAGGAATACAGGGGCTTTGCGTCGAAGAACTCCGGATCGGCCAATTGGGCGCGCACGAAGGCCTCGACCTCGGCGGTGCCGCCGGCGAGGATGTCGCCGCTGTCCTTCGATTCGGGCACCAGCGTCACCTGCGCTTTCTCCGCGCGCTCGCGGAAGGTGTCCAGTTCGATGCCGTAGAGCTTCAGCGAATCGACGTCCAATTCGACTTTCAACAGGAGATAGCCCGGCAGCAACACGACGCCGTTGAGATTGTCCGGATCGTCCGGGCCGACGGTCAGCACGTACTGCTCATCCAATTTGTGGAGGCTGGCGGTAAAGCGTGCGGTGTTCTTGTTGTCCGTTACCATCAAGACGTTGTAGTCGTAGTTGGAATCGTCCGATTCGCTGAAGAACGCCGTGGCCTTTTCCTTGGCATCGTGCCACGTGCCGAGCAGCGACGGTTCGTCCACGCGGGTTTCGTCGGAAAGCCAGGGCTGAAGGGATTGGACGACGCAGCCGGCGCCGCACAGGAGAACGGCCAGCGGCAACAGGATTTTTCTCATGGCGACCTCCTTGGGCGCGGCCGCGCTTCAGCGGCAGCCGTGCGCATGTTGGCTTTTCTTGCGGGCACGAGCGGCGAAATACCAGGCGCCGGCGCCGAGGCCGAGCAGGATTCCGCCGGGCACGTAGTCGGAGAACGACGGGCCGCCCGCGATCACCGGCAACGGCTCCTCGCCCTCCGGCGGCGCGAGTTGCCACGGCTGGGGCACGCCGCCGGCAGCCAGAGCGGCTTGAATCGGCGCGCCGTCGGCATCGCCGGCTTCGACGAGCTCGGCGCCGCAGGCGAGGCGGTAGCGGGCGCCGGGTTCGGCGATCCAGACGAGGCGATAGCTCGGGCCGAAGGCGCGGATGCCGCTGAATTTGACGGCCCGCTCGTTGGCATGCTGCACGACGACGCGCAGCCGCTCCGCGCGCTGCTCGGGAAAGCGGACGGCCAAGGCGTTCGTGGCGAACTCCGGCACGGAGATGCGGGAAATGATGCCGTCGGCAACGGTGCGCCAGCGTTCGCCGTTGGGAACCTGGACGGTGACCAGGCGGTTGAAATCGCTCACGGGGGATTCCAGTTCGACTTGCGTCAAAGGGGCGCGCCGGGTCGCGAGCAGGAATTCGGTGGTCCGGGCGGCGGGATAGCGGGTGGTTTCGACGTCTGCCGGCGGCCACTCTTGCAGGACGGGTTCGTTTTCGGTCCCGTCCGCGGCGGTCTGCCAGAACACGATGCTTCCGATCTGGAACGGCGCCTGGCGCATGGTTTCGGCGCGCTCGGGCTCCTGGCCGTCCGCCTCGACGAGGCGGGCGAAAGGTTCGGCGCGGTCGGCGGCCACGCTGGAGACTTCGATCTGGAACGACCGGCAATCGTTCGTGGGCAGGGACACGACCGTGCGGCGGAAGTCCAGAAAACGGGAATAATCGTAGATTTCGGCTTCCGCGAGCGCCTGCCAAAACTGGCCGTCGGCGCTGCCGGCGATCCGGACGGTGCGGATGAAATCGCGCAAGGGAGTGCGGATTTCGACGGCGTTGGCCATGGGCTCGCCGGGGTCCAGGTCGCAACGGATTTCGAAGCGGTTGCCGGACAGTTCGTAGATTACGCCGACGTGGGCGGCGACGGGCTGGCGGACGATGCGCTCGCGCGGTTCGACGAGCGGTTCGACGAGAAAAGGAATTTCGCGGTAGCGGTCGTCGAACAGGCGCAGGTCGGGAAACCCGGTCCGGGTGTCGGCCAGGACGGCGGCATCGAGGCGGATTTCGGCCAACGCGGGCGCGCTTCGGTCGGGGCCGGTCACGTCGCGCACGTGGGCGAAATTGGCCGGCACGACGGCCCCGGCGGCTGGGCCGATCCATAAAAGCAGGCAAACAAGGGCCTTCGGCTTCATGTCGGGGATTTTCATCGTCTGTTCCGCGGATTTCAATCTCCAATTGACGGTCGGTCTATGGATTCCGCGCCCAATCGGCGGCGCGGGCGACGGCCTTGCGCCAGCCGGCGAGCCGGGTTTGGCGGTTTTCCGCGGAGAGGACGGGCACGAAGGTCTTTTCGGCGGGGCGCGCGGCCAGGGTTTGCGGCGTGTGCCAGCCGAGGTCCAGCGCGGCCAAGGCCGCGGCGCCTTGGGCGGTGGTTTCCATGCATGCCGGGCGTTCGATGGGGCAAGCGAGCAGATCGGCCTGGAACTGCATGAGGAAATCGTTGGCGGCGGCCCCGCCGTCCGCCCGCAGCACCGCGAGCGGTCGGCCGCCGTCGGCGGCCATGGCGGCGGCGACGTCGGCGCACTGGTAGGCGATGGACTCCAGCGCGGCGCGCACGATCTGGGCGCGGCCGGTGCCGCGCGTGAGGCCGAGGAGCGCGCCGCGCGCGTACATGTCCCAATGCGGCGCGCCGAGGCCGGCGAAGGCGGGCACCAGATAGACGCCGCCGGTGTCGGGGATCGAGCGGGCGATGGGGTCGGAATCCGCCGCGTGGGTGAGGATTTTCAGTTCGTCGCGCAGCCATTGGAGGACGGCGCCGCCGATGAAGACGCTGCCTTCGAGGGCGTAGGCCGGCGCGCCGGGGCGGGTCTGGGCAGTGAGGGTGGTCAGCAGCCCGTGGCGGGAGACCACCGGGTCCGCGCCGACGTTCATCAGCAGGAAGCAACCGGTGCCGTACGTGTTCTTGGCTTGGCCCGGCTCGAAGCAACCTTGGCCGAACAAGGCGGCCTGCTGGTCGCCGGCGATGCCCGCGACGGCCGGTTGGCGCGGATTCCAGCCCGGCAGCGCGCAGACGGCCGCGGGGCCGGACGACGGCACGACTTCCGGCAGCATGGAAACGGGAATGCCGAACAGGTCGAGCAGTTCGTCGTCCCAGCGCAGCGCGTGGACGTCGAACAGCATCGTCCGCGAGGCATTGGTGAAATCGGTGACGTGGCGTTGGCCGCCGGTCAATTTCCAGATCAGCCAGGAATCGATCGTGCCGCACAGCAGCTCGCCGCGGCGGGCGGCGGCGCGGGCGCCGTCGACGTGGTCGAGGATCCATTCGATTTTCGTGGCGGAAAAATAGGCGTCGAGGACGAGGCCGGTTTTATCGCGGATTCGATCCACAACCCCCCGGGCCTTGAGCTCTTCGCAGCGGTCGGCGGTGCGGCGGCATTGCCAGACGATGGCGTTGTGGATCGGCTGGCCCGTGCGGCGGTTCCAGACGACGACGGTTTCGCGTTGGTTGGCCACGGCGACGGCCGCCACGGCGGACGGGCCGCAACCGGCGCGTTCGATGGCTTCGAGCAGCACGGCGAGCTGCGATTCCCAGAGAACCTCGGGATCGTGCTCGACCCAGCCCGGTTGCGGGTAGATCTGGGGAAACTCGCGCTGGGCGGCGGCAACCGGCTGCAGGTCCCGGTCGAACAGCAGCGCGCGCGAACTGGTCGTGCCTTGGTCGAGGGCGAGAATGAATTCCTTCATGTCGGCTCTCCGGCGCCGGGGCGGCGTCCGCCCCGCACGGTTTCACTATCGGCCCGCGCGGCGCGCAAGGCGAGACAAAACCGCGGTCTTTGAAGCGGGATGTCGCAGCGAAAACGTTCTTTTCCTCTCATTTTTCGGAGTCGGGAATTTTATGTTATTTATAAATATCATATATGCTATTTATAAATATCATAAATTGGATGGGTGTAGGGGGGGGATTTCGCGGGATGATTTTTCGCCAAGGAGCTAGGACTTGCGGACGGGGAGGAGCGCGACGCCGATCAGAAGCGCGCCGACGAGCAGCGTCCAGAGGTTGGCCGGCTCGCGGAAAATGAACAAGGAAACGGCGACGCCGAGGGGGATCTTGAGGTTGTTCATCACGGCCAGCTGGCCGAGGGACACGAACCGTGCGCCGCGGTTCCACAGGAAGAAACAAATGCCCGAGGCGACCACGCCGAGATAGACGAGGATGGCCCACTGGGCGGGCGTCGGGGCGGGCGGGGTGGCCGCGAGCGCGAACGGCAGGGCCAGCGGCGTCAGCACGGCGAACCCGCCGAGATGCATCCAGAAAAACACGCGGTGATCGGGCAGGGGCTTTTCGAGGCGGGCCATGAGCGCGCGGTAGGCGAGTTGGCCGGCGGCAAAGCACAAGTTGGACGCCTGCACGAGCAGGAACCCGACGAGCGGCGCCGCGGATTCGAGTTCGGCCCATTTGACGACGGCGGCACCGCCGACGGCCAGCGACGCGGCCGCGAAATTCAGCGGCCGGAAGCGTTTCGAACCGAGGTCGCTCAGCAGCGCGACCAGGATCGGCGTCATCACGGTGAAGAGCGCGACTTCATGGGACTTCAGGTAGCGGAAGCTGGTCAGATAGGCGAGGTACATGAGCCCGAATTGGGCGGCGCCCGCGGCGAACAGGCCTAGGCCGGTTTTCCACGGCACGCGGCGGACGAAGGGGAGAAAAACGAGCGCCGAGAGGGCCAAGCGGATCCAGCCCAGCCACGCGGGGGGCAGTCCGGCGAGGTGGTTCCCGATGAGACCGAAGGAAAAGGCCCAAATCAGCGATACGGCGACGAGATAGGTCATGGCCGGGAAGTATGCCGGAAAATCGCGGCAAGATAAGAAAATTCCCTAAAAAATGAAAATTTCCCGGGCGCCCAAGCGGGGAATAGCTGCTCCGATCCGGAAAACGCCTGGATGTGCCCATGCTTGACCGCGCAGGGGATTATTCCTATTCTCCGGTCGTGGTTCCGGAGATCGTTTGTCGGTGCCAGGGAGAAATCCACATGAGAATTCTTCGTCGTTCGCTGGGTTGTTTGGCGTGGGTGGTGCTGGCGGGTTTGCCGGCGGGGGCGCAGACGGAGGAACTGGAATCGTCCGTGCTCGACGGCGCAGGCGGACGCGCCGCGGGCGGCACCTATGAATTGGTTTCGGCGACGGCGCAGCCGGGCGGGATCCAAGCCTCCGCCGCGGGCGGCACCGGCGGACTGCGGCATCAGGCCGGTTTTCTCGGCACGTTCGTTTTGAAACCGGAATTGGATCACGACGGAAACGGGATTCCGGACGAATGGGACGACGACAACGACGGCGACGGGCTCGCAGATCGCGCCGAACTGGCGGGGACCGATTTCGAAGGGGCGTGGGGCGTAGCCGCGCCGACGGACGTGAATGCGGCGGACAGCGACGGCGACGGCGCGGGCGACGACCACGAACTGCTGGCGGGCACGGATCCGAACGACGCGGACAGTCTGTTCGCCATCACCGACATCCAGCGGGAAGGGGTGGGCGCGCGCGTGAACTGGAAAGGCCGCGGCGACGGCACCGGCTATCGCGTGCTCGGCCACGACGGGTCCTATGCGCCGCCGACCGACGAACTGGACATCGTCGTGGTGGCCGATCCGGGCGTCGGCGTCTGGCATGCGGCGGAAGGCACGTGGCTGGATCCGGACGAAACGGACGCGCGGCACTACGGCGTCGTGAAAGAATGAATTTAAAACATGCAGGAGACGGCACCATGAAGAAACGGATCGGTTGGGCGGTAATTGCGTGGGCGGCTTGGGCGACGGCGGCGGGAGCGTTTCCGACGGCCATCCACCAGCAGGGGCGGCTGATCGACGGCACGAATCTCGTCAACGGCGCGACGACGATCGTTTTTCGTCTCTACAACGCGTTGGAGGGCGGGACGGCGCTGGCGGGCGACACCAACGACGTGACCGTGGTGGACGGCCTCTACGCGGCCGACCTGGATTTGACTCCGGCCGCGTGGGCGCTCGTCCTGACGAACGCGGCGCTCTATCTGGAAACGGAAGTCGACGGCACGCCGCTGGCTCCGCGTGAATCCATCGGGGCCGTCGCCTATGCGCGGCTGGCGGCCGGCGTGACCAACGGCGCCATCGGCGAACTCCAGCTGGCCGACGGCGCGGTGACGGAGGATAAAATCGGCACGGGGGCCGTGACGGAAAAGAAGATAGATGCCGGGGCCGTGACCGAAGACAAGCTCGATACGGGCGCCGTGACGTCCACCAAGATCGGGCTGGGGGCGGTGACGAGCGACAAGCTGGGCGGCGATTCGGTGAATTCAGGCAAGATCGCGGATGGCAGCGTCGCGGTGGACGACGTGGTGCCCAACACGTTTTGGCGCACCGACGGCAACACGGCAGTGGGAGCCGGGGCGTTCCTCGGCACGACCGACGGCACCGAACTCGAGGTGCGGTGCGGCAACGCGCCCGTGTTCCAAGCCAGCATGAACGCACTGGGCACGAGCGCGTCCCTGTGCCTCGGCTTTTCCAACCGGTTGGCTACGTCGCCCGGCGCCGTCATCGGCGGCGGAACCGACAACGAAATCGGGTACAACTGCTACAACGACGTGCTGGCCGGCGGGTTGGGGAACACCCTGCAATCCGAGGCGCAAAGCAGCGTGCTGGGCGGCGGTGCCTACAATATGATCCGCTCGAACGCGTTGTCTTCGACGGTGGCGGGCGGTTTGTGGAACACGATCGGCCTCGGCGTCGCGTATGGGGTCGTGTCCGGCGGGCGCAACAACTCGGTGACGGCGACCAACGGCGCGATCGGCGGCGGCTCCAGCAACGAAGTGGCGGGCGCCTGGAGCGTCGTGTCCGGCGGTTCCCGCAACCGGGTCTTGGCAATGAATGCAACGATCGGCGGCGGGACCGGCAACGTCGTGACGAACGGGGGGTCGCGGGGCACGATCGGCGGCGGCGAGAACAACCTCGTCGCCGGCGGCGGCGCGACGGTGGCGGGCGGCGACGGCAACCAGGCCCTGACGGTCAACGCGACGGTGGGCGGCGGCAACGGCAACGTCGCCTCGGAGATCATCACGACGATCGCCGGCGGCTATCACAACCGGGCGGCGACGCAGTCCAGCACCGTGTCCGGCGGCGAACAGAACTACGCCGGCGGCGGCGTCGGCTGGTCGACGGTGGCGGGCGGCTACGGCAACCAGGCGACGGGCAGCTACGCAACGGTGGCGGGCGGCACCGGCAACCGCGCGATGGGATATGGTTTCGTCGGCGGCGGCGAGGACAACCAGATCGACGCGGGAACCACGCATTCGGCGATCGGCGGCGGCCAGAACAACCGCCTGCGCGCCGGCGCGTCGCACAACGTGGTCGGCGGGGGATTGGGCAACGACGTGTCCGCCTCGTACAACGTGATCGTCGGCGGCGTCAGCAACGTGTTGTTCGCGCCCTACAGCTTCATCGGCGGCGGGTTCGACAACTTCTGCCAAGGGAGTTACGGAACGGTGGCGGGCGGCGGCGACAACTCCGTCGATGGCATTTATGGTTCGATCGGCGGCGGCTGGGACAACTTTGCGGCCGGCGGCGCGGCGGTGGGCGGCGGCATGAGCAATTCGGCGGCGGGAAGCTTTAGCGCGATCCCCGGCGGCTATTCCAATTCGACCCACGGGACCTACAGCCTGGCGGCCGGATTCCGGGCCAGCGCGGACCACGACGGCTCGTTCGTCTGGGCGGACAGCAGCACCAACGCGCCCTTTGGCTCCACGGCGGTGGACCAGTTCAGCGTGCGCGCCGCCAACGGCCTGCGCGTCGTCGGCACCACCAATCTCGGTTCGCTGACGATTTCGCCGCTGAACAACGGCGGCAACCAGAGCTCGCAGATTTATCTGACCGAAGGCGACACCGAGACGTACGGGATGTTCCTGAAATACGATGGCGGCCCTTTCACAAACCAATTCCAGATTTTGGGCAAAAACGGGGCCACCATCAGCGGGCCCCATCTGGTCGTGGCGCGCGATTTGGATGGCACCAGCTTGAGCCGCGTCGGCATCGGCCGGACGCCGGCGACCTACCAGCTGGAAGTGGAAGGGGAAGCCTCGAAAACCGTCGCAGGCAGCTGGCAGGCGAATTCCGACGCGCGGATCAAGACCGACGTGCGCACGATCGAAGGCGCGCTGGAGACGCTGGCGAAGCTGCGGCCGGTGGCGTTCCGCTACACCGCGGAACATCGGGCCAAGCATCCGTCCATCGCGGACCGCGACTACAACAACTTCATCGCCCAGGAGTACCGCGAGGTGTTCCCCGACGCGGTGAAGGAAGACGGCGAAGGGCTGCTGATGGTGGACACCTACGACGTCCAGCCCTATCTGGTGCGGGCCGTGCAAGAATTGCGCGGGATGGTGGACGACCTGCGCACGGAAAACGCCGCCCTGCGCGCCCGCCTCGACGCGCTCGAACCTTCCGGGCGCTGATCCGCTCGCCGGTCGGCCGGCGGGAAAACGGAAAAGGCCCCGCCGTTTGGCGGGGCCTGTTGCGTGCCGGGATCTATTCCTCGGGCGGCGGAGGCATGTCTTCGGGCAGGTCCTCGGGCGGGGGCGCCAACTCGTCGCCGCCGATGGACGGCGGGGGCATTTCGCCGCCCGGGCCGAAGCCTTGACCGTGCCGCGGTCCGCCGCGCATGCCGCCCTTCGCGTTCGGGAACTGATTGAAGGCGCCGGGACGGCCGGGGCGCTCGCCGGCGAGGACGCGCTGGACCTGTTCGTCGAGCATTTCTTCGCGGTGGGCCTTGGCGTATTCGATGCGTTCCTTGAGGCCGCCGAGGCGTTCCTCGGCCTGGGCGAGGCGCTGCTCCTGCTTGGCCTGGATCAGGTCGGCCACTTCGCCGAGCTTGGCGCGCAGGCGGGAGACGAGTTCGGCCTTTTTGGCTTCGTCGGTCTCGACGCGCGCAGCGCCGGCCAGATCGCGGATTTCCTCGTGGATGGCCCGCATGCTCTGCATGGTTTCGGCATCCATGGGGCCGGCGGGGCGTTCGCCCCGCTTGCCCATCTGTTCGTTGCCGCGCATGGCCATCTTGCCGCCGCCGTGCGGACCGGACATGTCGCAGGCGCCGGCCGGCGGCGGATTCATTTCGGACGCGTCGTCCTGGGCGCAGGCGACGCCGGCCGCGAGCGCGGCCACGGTCATCAGCATCAGGGTCTTTTTCATCGTATTCTCCTGGGTGGGTTGTTTCTTTTTAAAGTTCCGTGATTTCGAACGAGGCGTCGGCGGTCATGGCGGCGAGAAGGCTTTCGAGTTCGGTGAAGTCGGCGTCGAGCGGGTCGGTCCATTCATCGTCGGCCGCGGCGGCGACGGCGGCGGTTTCGGCGGCCGGCGCGGCGGCGGGAACGGGGCGGAAGGACCGGACGCCGACGAAGAGCGCGAGCGCCGCGGCCACGGCGAGCGCGGGCTTCCAGGCGGGCTGGAAGACGAAAACGGGTTTGGGCTTATGCCGCAGGCGCGCGGCGATGCGCGCGGCGGCGTCCGGGGCCGGTCCGGCCGGTTCGGGAACGGCGCCGGCGAGGGCCCGGAGCTGGTCGCGGAAGCGGCGGGCCTCGGGCGAAGCGGCGAGCGCGGCGTCGAGTGCGCGGCGCTGCTGCGCGGTGAGTTCGCCGGACTGTTCGAGCAAAAGGAGTTGTTCAAGTTCGTGCGGGTTCATGGTTGGGACTCCTGGAGTTCGCGGTAGGCGGGGGCGAGTTCGGCGCGCAGCCTGGCGAGGGCGTACTGCATGCGGCCGAGCGCGGTGTTGATGGAGCAGCGCTGGATGCGGGCGATTTCCTTGAAGGGCAGGCCGGCGTCCATGCGCAGCCAGAAGACTTCGCGCTGTTCGACGGGCAAGCGCGCGGCGGCGGCGGCGATGTGCCGGCCGAGATCGCGGCCGGCGGCTTCGTCGGCGGGGGAGAGGGCGGCGGCGGGGATCAGGTCGGCCAGCGGCGCGCCGCTTTCGGGCAGCGGGGCGTCGAGGGAGCAGTCGGGCTTTTTCCGCCGCGCGGCGTCGACGGCCAGGTTGTGCGCGATGCGGAACAACCAGCCGAGCAGATTCTTTTGGCGGAACATATTCATGTGCTCGATGGCGCGGACCCAGGTTTCCTGGAACCACTCGTCGGCCTCGCCGGGATTCGCGGCGAACCGGGACAGGAAGGCGAAGAGCGGCCGCTTGTACTTCTCGACCAGGCGTCCGAGGGCTTCGGAATCGCCGCGGCGATAAGCTGCCAAGAGTTGCGCATCTTCGGTTCCCATGGTCGGGTTGGTTTCCACGTTGCCTTTCGAGACGGATAACGGACGGGGCGGCGGTTTTATTGTGCGCCGCCGCGGATTTTTCCAGGCTATGTAAAAAATGCTTGGGACGGGAGGCCTATGGCTCGGGCCGTGCCGGGGTATTTTTCTTGGCGTAGCGCTTGCCGGAACCCATGAGGACGGCGAGGGGGGCGAGGGCGGGGATGTGGGCCAGGGCGATCTGGATGGCGGCGGCCAGCGGCACCGCGAGCAGCGCGCCGGTGATGCCCCAGAGCCAGCCCCAGAACACCAGGAAGAGCAGGATGACGACGGGAGACAGGTTGAGGCGCTCGCCGTAGATCTTGGGCGCGATGAAGCTGCCGAGCGTCTGCTGGACGACGAACAGAACGGCGGCGACGCCGACGGCCGGCCAGATTTCGGGGCCGAACTGGACCAGGGCCATCAGCACGGGCGGGATGCTCGCGACGATGGAACCGAGCGTGGGCACGAAGTTGAGGACGAACGCGAGCAAACCCCAGGTGAAAGCGAATTCGATGCCCATCCAGGCGAGCGCGCCCCAAACGACGAGGCCGGTGACGAGGGAAATGACGAACAGCGCGCCGAGATAGGCGCCGATCTGGCGCGAGATGGCGTTGGTGATGCCGATGATGGCGTCGGCGCGGTCGGGCAGCGCGGCGCGGAGCTTGTCGTTGGCGAACGGCTTGGCCAGCAGCATGAAGACGAGGAAGATCATCACGAGAATGGCGTTGGTGAAGAAGGCGATGAAGAAACGGGACGTGCGCAGGACGAGGGGGCCGATCTGCGCGGTCAGATCGAAGTCCTTCAGGATGGAGGCCGGGATGTTGAGTTCGGTGCCGTAGTGGGCGTAGAGGGCGGAGATCCGGTCCTGATAGGCGGGAAAGGCCTTGGCGAAGGCGAGCAGGCGCTGGTGGATGACGAGGCCGGCGCCCCAAGAGGCGAGCAACAGCAGCAGGACGACGCCGGCGACGGCGAGGGGCGCCGGAAAACGCAGGCGGCGGACGAGGACCGTCACGACCGGGGCCAGCAGGTAGCTGAGCAGCCACGCGATGAGCAGGGGAATGACCACGCCTTGCGCGGCCTGGAGCACCGCGCCGACGGCGATGACGGCGAGCAGGCCCAGCGAGATCGCGGTCGCGCTGAGTCGCTGGGGTCGCTGTGCGGGGAGTTCGGAAAAGTTCATGGCGGTCTCCTAGAGAGGCGCGTTCGGCGCGAGACGGGAAGCGAAAGCCCAGGAAAGATAGAGATCGATGCAGGCCGGCCCGCAGAACATCCAGAGGACCGCCGCGAGGGCGATGTGCGGGCCGTAGGGGATTTTGCTTTGCAGTTCTTTTTTGCCGGCGGCGATGAGGGCGAACCCGAGCAAGGTGCCGGAGAGGGAGGAAACGAATACGACGAAAAGGACAGCCGGCCAGCCGAGGCAGGCGCCGACGGCGCCGAGCAGCTTCACGTCGCCCATGCCCATGGCTTCGCGCTTGAGAACGAGCCGGCCGATGGTGGCGACGAGCCAGAGGATGCCGTAGCCGAGGGCGAGGCCGATCAGGGACAGGATCAGCGCGGCCAGGCGGTCGGTCTGTTGGTGCAGCGCGGGAAAGGCGAACGAAAGAATGGGGCCCGCGATCATCCCGCCGATCGTGACGCGGTCGGGCAGGATGAGATGGTCGAAGTCCACGAAAGTGCCCAGAATGAGCGCGGCGGTGAAGAGAAAATAGACGGGCGTCTGGAGGGTCCAGCCGTGAACGAGCCAAAGCCCCGCGAAGAGCGCGCCGGTGAGCAGTTCGACGATGAAGTAGCGCGGGGAAATGGGGGCCTGGCAATGGCGGCACTTGCCGTTGAGCACGAGCCACGACAGCAGCGGGAGATTGTCCCACGGCGCGATGGCGTGGCCGCAGGCGGGGCAGTGGGAGCCGGGCCAGACGATGGATTCGTCGCGCGGGATGCGCCAGATGCAGACGTTGAGGAAGCTGCCGATGCACAGCCCGGCCAGGAAGATGAAAAGCGTCAGGATCGGAAAGGCCGCTGGCGAGAGGGGCGTCATGCGGAGCGGGCTTTCAGGGCTTTCTCGAGGGCGGCGCGCAGGACGGGAATCGGCGCCTTGCGTCCCGTCCAGAGGCGGAAGGCGCGCGCGCCCTGATGCAGGAGCATGCCGAGGCCGTTGGCCGTGCGCGCGCCGGCGGCTTGCGCGGTCGCGAGCAGCGGCGTGACGGCGGGATTGTAGATGAGATCGAAGACGATCTGGCCTTTGCGGAAGGAATCGGCGGGCAGCAGCGACGGATCGCCGGCATGCATGCCGACGGGCGTGGCCTGGACGATCAAATCGCATTCGCGCGCGGCGGCGCGGGCCCGTGCGAGGGAAAGGCCGGCGACGGGCAAACCGGGCGCGGTTTGGCGCAAGGCCAACAGCAGGCGCCGGCGCGCGGCGAGATTCACGTCGGCGACGAGGATGGATTCGGCGCCCTGCAGCGCGCAGGTCAGCGCGAGGGCGCGGCCGGCACCGCCGCAGCCGAGCAGCAGGATGCGCTTGCCGCGGGGGGAAGCGCGGAAGGCTTCCTTCAGGGCGTCGAGGAATCCGGGCGCGTCGGTGTTGTCGCCGAACCAGGAACCGTCGGGACGGAAAACGACCGTGTTGACGGAACGGAGCATTTTCGCGACGTCGGAGAGCGCGCCGTGGGCGGCGAGAAAGCGGTAGGCGGCTTCCTTGTGGGGGATCGTGACGTTGGCGCCGCCGCAGCCTTGCGCGCGCAGATCGGCCAGCGCGCGGGGGACGTCGCCGGGGGCGACGTCGAGGAGGTCGTACCGCGCCTTCAGCCCCAGGGCCTTGAATCCGGCGTTGTGCATCGCCGGGGAAAGGGAATGGCCGACGGGATGGCCGAGCAGGAAGAACGGCGTGGGTTTTCCTTTTTTCATGGCGGCCAAAGAGTGGCGCATTTTTTGGGCGAGGGGAAGCAGATTCAACCTGATTCACCCGCGACGCAAGGTCGCGGGGGTCTTTCGATCGCGACCCTGCATCCGCGGATTGTGCGGCGCAGGATTCAGCGTTTCTGGTTTTGTCTTAGCGCTATTCCTTCCTCGTGGAAACACCGGACGTTTTCGAGGAGGTTTCCGCGAGTTTCGTAGGAGAGCCGCTGGGAGGTGCGAAAGGCTTGAAGGCGCGGCAGGAATCCCTCCTCTTGGGCTTCCAAGGCGCCGATGCTTTCATCGAGGAGAATTCGAACCGATGCCGCATAGTAGGATTGGTCGTCGAGCTGGGTAATCCCGACGGAAAGCACGATGGAAACCGGCAACGACACGATCAGGGCGAGCAAGCCCAATGCGATGCGTTTCCGCTTTGAAGCGCGATTCTCCGCGGAAATCCACAGCCCGATCAAGCCACCCCAAACGACGATCATCGACAGAAGCAGTATAATCATGTTTTCACCTTGTCGTATGCCGGGCCTATTGGGCCGGCAGGAGGATGGCGACGAATTCGCCTTTGAGCGAGTGGGTTTGGTAGTGGGCGCGGAGTTCGGCGGGGGTGCCGGCGACGGTTTCCTCGAACTTCTTGGTGAGTTCGCGGGCGATGAACAGCCGGCGCGCGGGACCGAGTTCCTGTTCGACCTCGTCGAAGAGCTTGAGAATGCGGTGGGTGGATTCGTAGAAGACGACCGGCGCCGGGAACGCGGCGAGTTCGTTCAGGCGCCGCCGGCGCGCGGCGGTCTTGTGGTCGAGGAAGCCTTCGAACAGGAAACCGCGGCTCTCGACGGCGCCGCACAGGGCGACGGCGGCGCTGAGGGCGCAGGGACCGGGGATCACGGTGACGGGCAGGCCGGCGGCGCGGACGGCGTCGGCGGCGCGGGCGCCGGGATCGGAAATGCCGGGCATGCCGGCGTCGGTGACCAGCGCGAGGGCTTCGCCGGCCTGGATGCGGCGGAGGATTTCCTCCTCGCGGGCGCGCTCGTTGAACTTGTGGCAGGAAATCAGCGGCGTGCGGATGCCGTGGCGGTCGAGGAGCACGCGCGTGTGCCGCGTGTCTTCGGCGAGGACGTGCGTGGCGGATCGCAAGACGCGCAGCGCGCGCAGAGTGACGTCCTCCAGGTTGCCGATGGGCGTGCCGACGAGGTACAGGCCCGGCGCGAGGGGCGGAGACGGAACCGCCCCCGGCGATTCAGGCGCGGGGGCGGCGAGGGAATCGGCCATGGCCGGTTCGCTATTCGTTGTCCTTCTCCACGAGGCGGATGGTGCGCGGCTTGGCCGCGTTCTTGAGCAGCTGGTCGGATTCGGCCAGATGCCGCTTGAGCTCGACGAGCGTGGACTTGAATTCGTCGGTGACGGCGACGCCCTTGAGGGTGCCGTCGACGGCTTGCTGCAGCTTGAGGACGTTGTCGATGGAAGAAGCGAGCGCGGTGACGCGGCCGAGCTGGGTGGCGACTTCGGCTTGCGCCTTGGCGATCTGGGCGGAGGACTGCTCCAAGGCGGCGGTCAGCTTGGCGGCCATGTCGGCCTGCGCTTTTTCCACCTGCGAAGAAGAATCCTGCTGCGCCTTGGCGACCTGCGCCGCGGCTTCCTGATGGGCCTTGGCGATCGGCGCGGAGGCTTCCTGGTGGGCCTTGGCGAGCTGGGCGGAGGCGTCGAGCTGCGCCTTGGCGAGCTGGGCGGCGGTTTCGCTCTGGGTCTTGGCGAGCTGCTCGGCGAACTTGGTTTGGGCCGCCGCGAGGCTGGCGGTGGAGTCGGCGACGGACTTCGCGATGGTTTGGACGAATTCAACGCCGGCGGCCGCGGGGGTGTCGTTGCCGATGCGGGCCAGCAGATGCGACTCGATGTAGCCGGCGATTTTCGACGCGAGCTGGAAGCGCGCGAGCCCGGCGAGGACGACGAGCGCCATCAAGCCGGTGCCCAGCGTGAGCAGCGAACCGGGCGCGGTGAAGCCGGCGGCCGCGACCAGCAGCACGAGGATGGCGGCGGTTTCCGCGAGCAGCACGGAGAGCATGCGGAACGTCTGGTTGGTGGCCATCGCGGCGACCTGCGGGCCGGAGGCGCCCGCGGCCCAGGCGGACAGCAAGCGGCGGACGTGGCGCTGCAGCAGGGAATGGCCCGTCAGCGCGGCCACGCGCTCGCTCGCGACGGCGCGTTCGGAGAGATCCAGTTCGGCGGGCAGGGGGTTTTTAGAGAGCGCCAGGAATTGCGCGATCCAATCGACGGCGCCGAGCACGACGTAGGCCAGCGCGATGCCGTTGGCCAGCAGGGCCGCGAGATCCGACAACGTCCACTCGGCCGGCTTGAAGGGGATGCCCAGCAGAAGCCCGAAGACGATGCCGAGACCGACGATTCCGCAGATGCCCGTGAACATGCCGTAGCCGCCACATTTCGCTTTGCGCTTTTCCATGCTTCCACCTTTCGCGTCAAGATGACTATCGGCAAGCAGTATGGGGATTTCGCGATGGAATGTCAAAGGCCGATGCGCTTTAATGGTAAGGATGAAGCGAGGTTGGATCATGGGGATCGCCGGGTGGCTGGCCTGGGGCTCCGCCTGGGCGGGGGATTGGGCGGCGATTCCGCGGCATCCGGTCCGCGGCGGGGAAGCGGGCGGATTCGCCATCGGGCGGTGCGAGGTGGCCGTGGCGGATTTCGTGGACTATCTGAACGCCGCGGGCGCGGCGGATTTTCCGGAAACGGCGCAGATCGCCCGGCGGTCGGGCGGTGGCTACGCGGTGAAGGCCGGGACCCGCGCGCAGGCGATGGCGGAAGTGACCGCGGCGGAGGCGGAGGCCTATTGCCGGTGGCTTTCGCGGGAGACGGGAGACGTGGTGCGCTTGCCGACGGAAGCGGAATGGGAGGCGGCGGCGCGCGGCGGAGTGGATGGCGCGCCATATCCGTGGGGCTGGGGCGGACAGCCGCGGGAACGGGCCCAATTCGACGCGGAGGGGCCGGCGGCGCGGGGCGGCCGCTTCGCGGCCAACGGGTTCGGGCTGTACGACGTGGCGGGCAATCTGTACGAATGGTGCGCGGCGGCTCCGGATGCGCCGCCCGGCCAGCGGCTGGCGCGCGGCGGCAGCTGGGCGGAACGGGATCCGGACCGCCTGAAAGTGGATTTTCGGCAACCGTTCCCCGCGGATTATCGCGGCCGGGACGTCGGCTTCCGGGCGCTGAGGGAAGCCAAGGAGAGTGAACCATGAACGCGGACGTTCCCGGAATGGCGATCCATGAGGCGCGGATGCGCCTGGCGCTGCGGCAGGCGAAAATGGCGGCGGACGCCGGCGAAGTGCCGGTGGGCGCGGTGATCTTCAACGGAGGAGAACTGGCGGGCCAGGCGTGGAACCAGACGCGGACGCTGAAGGACCCGACGGCGCACGCGGAAATCATCGCCATCACCCAGGCGGCCGCCGCGGCGGGCGATTGGCGGCTGACCGACAGCATCCTCTACGTGACGAAGGAGCCCTGCCCGATGTGCGCGGGGGCGATCGTGCTGGCGCGGATACCCCTGGTGGTCTGGGGCATGAACGATCCGTTGCGCGGCGGAGCGGTCTCGCGGTTCCAGATTTTGCAGTCGGCGGAGCTGAATCACCGCGCGGAAGTGCTTTCGGGGGTGCTGGAAGAGGAATGCGCGGCCTTGATCAAGGATTTCTTCAAAAAACGGCGCCTGGAGAACAAAAACGGCGCCGCCGAGACCGACGAAACCTGATTTATCCCGAAAATCGGCCCATTTTGGACGCGCAAACAGCCAAAAACGGGAAATTTGGCAGGAAAACAGGAAATTGCACAGGAAAACAGGATTGGAAGGTATTTTTTCCTGTTTTTGTGTGTTTCTTGGCTTCCTGCTTTGTGTTATGGCCTGTTTTTAGGGTAAAAACCGCGATTTTTCAGTCCCGGGGGAAAAACGGCGATTTTGGGGGGATTTCGGGCCCGTTTTCATAACCGTTTTACCTGAGCGGGAATTTTGCGGATTGGGCATCGGTTTTCATTGTATTTCGAGGGGGTTTCGACTAGGCTCTCTTAATTATTTGAATAAAGAGAAATGGCATCATGGCTGAAGCAGAAAACAACGATTTGAAGGGGGCGGCCCCCGCAACGAAAACCGAGGCCTACGACGGGTCGAAAATCCAGGTCCTGGAGGGGCTGGAGGCGGTCCGCAAGCGCCCGGCGATGTACATCGGCGACACGTTCCAGCGCGGGCTGCACCATTGCGTGTACGAGGTGGTGGACAACTCCATCGACGAGGCGCTGGCGGGCTATTGCACGCGCATCGAAGTGGAATTGGCGGCGGACGGATCCGTTTCCGTGACGGACAACGGCCGGGGGATCCCGGTAGACCTGCATCCGAAGCTGAAAAAGCCGGCGGTGGAGGTGGCGCTGACGGTGCTGCACGCGGGCGGCAAGTTCGACCACGGCAGCTACAAGGTGTCCGGCGGGCTGCACGGCGTGGGCGTGAGCTGCGTGAACGCGCTGAGCGAGTGGATGGAGGTCGAGGTCCGGCGCGAAGGCCAGATCTACCGCATGCGCTTCGAGCGCGGCATCACGAAATCGCCGCTGGAGATCATCGGTTCGTGCACGGACCGGGGCACGAAGGTGACGTGGTATCCCGACGACCAGATTTTCAGCACGCTGGAGTTTTCGTGGGACATCCTGGCCGCGCGGCTGCGCGAACTGGCGTTCCTGAACAAGGGGATCGAGATCCTGTTCCGCCAGGAACAGCAGGACGGCTCGATGCGCGAGGAAACCTTCCGCTACGACGGGGGCATCCGGGAATTCGTCCAGCACCTGAACAAGAACAAGGTGGCGCTGCATCCGGAGGTGATCGCCTTCGAGAAGGAACAGGACGGCGTCGCCGTCGAAATCGCGCTGCAGTACAACGACAGCTACGCGGAATCGGTCCTGACCTACGCGAACAACATCAACACCATCGAAGGCGGCACGCACCTGAGCGGGTTCCGCAGCGCGCTGACGCGCGTCGTGAACACCTACGGCCGGGCGAACAAGCTGCTGAAGGACGAGGACGCGATGTCCGGCGAGGACATCCGCGAGGGCCTCGTGGCGGTGCTGAGCGTGAAGGTGCCCGATCCGCAGTTCGAGGGGCAGACGAAAACCAAGCTGGGCAACAGCGAGGTCGAAGGCATCGTGTCGTCCGTCGTCAACGAGCGGCTGGCGACGTTCCTGGAGGAAAACCCGGCGGTCGCGCGCAAGGTCGTCGAAAAGGGCGTGCTGGCGGCGCGGGCCCGCGAGGCGGCCCGCAAGGCGCGCGACCTCACCCGCCGCAAGGGCGCGCTGGATTCCGGCTCGCTGCCCGGCAAGCTGGCGGACTGCTCCGAGCGCGATCCGGCGCTGTGCGAGCTGTTCCTGGTGGAGGGCGATTCGGCCGGCGGCTCGGCCAAGCAGGGCCGCGACCGGACCTTCCAGGCGATCCTGCCGCTGCGGGGCAAGATTCTCAACGTGGAGAAGGCCCGCCTCGACAAGATGCTCAACAACCAGGAAATCCGCACGATGATCACCGCGATCGGCGCGGGCATCGGGCACGACGAGTTCGACGTGGCGAAGGCCCGCTACCACAAGATCATCATCATGACCGACGCGGACGTGGACGGCTCGCACATCCGGACGCTGCTGCTGACGTTCTTCTACCGGCAGATGCCGCAGCTGATCGAACGCGGCTTCGTCTACATCGCGCAGCCGCCGCTCTACAAGATCAAGCGCAAGAAGCAGGAGCGCTACATCGACAACGACCGGCACCTGTCGCGGGTGCTGATCGAGCTGGGCGTCGAAGACGTGCGCCTGCTGAACCTCGACGGTTCGCCCGCGCTGGAAGACGGCAAGATGGCCGAAGTGCTCCGGATCCTCGAGGAAATCGAGCACGTGGCCGAGGCCATGGCGCGCAAGAGCATCGATTTCGACGACTACGTGCGCCGCTACGACGCGGCGAACAACCGCCTGCCGCTGTACCGCGTGCGGGTGATCCCGCCCGGCGGCGACGTCGAGCAGCAGGAAATCCACCTGGCGTTTTCGGACGAAGAAATGCGGCGGATCCGCGAGGAGGCCGAAGCGCGCATGGGTCCGCTGGACCCGGCGCAGTTCAAGTGGGACGAGCTGCACCAGGCGCCGGGGCTGGTGAAGCAGTTCGCGCAGCTGAAGGCCCGCGGATTCGGCATCGAAACCTTGCTGCGCAACGATACGCCCCGCTACGAAGCCGAGGTGGACGGCAAGAAAACGCCGATCCGGGCGCTGGGCGATCTGCTGCATCTGGTGCGCGAAGTGGGGCGCCGGGGCCTGGGCATCCAGCGCTACAAAGGCTTGGGCGAAATGAATCCCGAGCAGCTCTGGGAAACCACCCTGGAGCCGACGAAGCGCAAGCTGCTGCAGGTGAATCTGGAGGACGCCGTGCGCGCCGACCAGACGTTCACCGTCCTCATGGGCGACGAGGTCGAACCCCGCCGCGCCTTCATCGAGGAAAACGCGCTGAACGTGCGCAACTTGGACATTTGACGAGCGACGAGCCCCCGGGCAGAAGCGGAAGACCAGACCATGAGCGACGAACCGAACAACGAAGCCGGCGGCGAGGCCGCGGGCGAACCCCTCCCGGCGGTGGCCCCGCAGAACGCGACCGACCGCATCGAGCGCATCAACATCGAAGAAGAGATGCAGCGGGCCTACATCGATTATTCGATGTCGGTGATCGTGGGCCGCGCGCTGCCGGACGCCCGCGACGGGCTCAAGCCGGGCAACCGGCGCATCCTGTTCGCCATGCGCGAAGGCAACTACGTCCACAACCGGTCCTACATCAAGTGCGCCCGCGTGGTCGGCGACGTCATCGGCAAATACCACCCGCACGGCGATTCGGCCGTCTACGACACGCTGGTGCGCATGGCGCAGGAATTTTCGACGCGCTACCTCCTGATCGACGGGCAGGGCAACTTCGGCAGCATCGACGGCGATCCGGCGGCGGCCTACCGGTACACCGAGTGCCGCCTCAAAAAAGCGGCGGAAGACCTGCTGGCGGACATCGACAAGGATACCGTCGAGATGCAGCCGAACTACGACGAGAAGCTGATGGAGCCGAAGGTGCTGCCGGCGCGCATCCCCAACCTGCTCGTCAACGGCTCGACGGGCATCGCCGTCGGCATGGCGACGAACATCCCGCCGCACCATCTCGGCGAGGTGGTGGACGGCATCATCCACCTGATCGACCACCCCCAGGCGACGGTGGCGGACCTGATGGTCCACGTGAAGGGGCCGGATTTCCCGACGGGCGGCACGCTGTGCGGGCTGACGCCCATCCGCGAGATGTACGAAACGGGCCGGGGCCACCTGCGCCTCCGTGGCAAGGCGGCCGTCGAGGAATGGAAGACCGACCGCGAGCGGATCATCATTTCGGAGATCCCGTACGCCGTGAACAAGGCGTCGCTGATCGAAAAAATCGCCGAGCTGGTGCACGAGAAGAAAATCGACGGCATCAGCGACCTGCGCGACGAGTCGGACAAGGACGGCATCCGCGTGGTGGTGGAGCTCAAGCGCGGCGCCATCGGGATGGTGGTGCTGAACAACCTCTACAAGCAGACCCAGCTGTCGGTCACGTTCGGGGCCATCATGCTGGCGATCGACCGCGGCCGCCCGCGCGTGATGAACCTCAAGGATCTGATGACGTGCTTCATCGACCACCGCTTCGAGGTGCTGACGCGGCGGACGAAGTTCGAGCTGCGCGAGGCGGAAGCCCGCGCGCACATCCTGGAAGGCCTGCTCCTCGCCCTGGACAACCTCGACGAAGTGGTGCGGATCATCCGCGCGTCGCCCAACCGCGACGTGGCGAAGGTGCAGTTGATGGGGCGCTTCGGCTTTTCCGAGCTGCAGGCGGGCGCGATCCTCGACATGCGCCTCTACCAGCTGACCGGGCTGGAACGCGACAAGATCGTGGCGGAATACCAGGCGCTGGAGGCGCGCATCGCCTACCTGAAGGAATTGCTGGCGGACGACCAGAAGCTGTTCGGCGTGATGAAGGACGACCTGCGCGAGATCCGCGCCGCCTACGCCGACGCCCGGAAAACCGACCTCGTCGCCGATCCCGGCGAAATCAACATGGAAGACCTCGTCGCGGACGAGGACTGCGTGATTTCGCTGTCGCATGCCGGCTACGTCAAGCGCACGCCCACGAGCGTCTACCGCGAGCAGAAACGCGGCGGCAAAGGCTCGACGGGCATGGACACGAAGGACGAGGACTACGTCGAGCACGTTTTCAACTGCTCCGCGCACGACTGGATGCTGTTCTTCACCGAGCAGGGCCGCATGTACTTCAAGAAGGCCTACGAAATTCCCGAAGGCGCCCGCGATTCCCGCGGCAAGGCGCTGGTCAACCTGCTCGACATGCAGGGCGCCGAGAAGATCGCGGCCATCATTCCCATCCGCGGATTCGACGCGGACAAGCACCTGTTCTTCGCGACGGAAAAGGGCACGGTCAAGAAGACGGCGCTGGACGCCTATCAGAACGTCCGGTCCGCCGGCATCATCGCCATCAATGTCGACGAAGGCGACCGCCTGATCGGCGTGGAGCTGACCGGCGGCAATGACGATCTGCTGCTGGTGACCCGCAAGGGCATGGGCATCCGCTTCCATGAAACGGACGCGCGGCCCATGGGCCGCGCCACCGGCGGCGTCCGCGGCATCTCGCTTGCAGAGGGCGACGTGGTCGAGGGCGTCGAAGTCGTGCACGAAGACGCCATGTTGCTGACGGTGACCGAAAACGGCTACGGCAAGCGCACGCCGTTCGCGGAATACCGCGTGCAGCGGCGCGGCGGCAAAGGCCTGATCGCCAACGACCTGACCCCCAAGACGGGCGACCTCGTCACGGCGCTCGCCGTGCACGAGGACGACGCCATCATGATCGTGACGAAAAAAGGCACCATGATCCGCATGCCCGTGGACGGCGTGCGCATCACGGGCCGTTCGGCGCAGGGCGTGAAACTGATCGATCTGGACGACGAAGACGTCGTGATGAGCGCGACGCCGGTGGAGCCCGAAGATGGCGAGGCGCAACCGCCTCCCGCCGAAGGGACTGCGCCGGAAGCTCCGGCGGAAGCCACCTGAAGGGAGATCCCATGAAGAAAATCGTCTGTGGTTGGGTGCTGGTGCTGGCGCTGTCCGCGCCGGTCGCCTGGGCTTCGCTGAACGTGGAGGAAGACGCGAGCGGCGAGTCCGCCCTGTTGACATGGCGGGATCCCGTGCCCTGGCAGGCCGGATTGAGCTACATGCGGATGTCGCGGCCCGTGGAACTCGACGGCGTCGAGCGAGATCTGCAGGCGAACGTCGCGGACGTCATGATCGGCGTTTCGCCGTGGCCGTGGCTGTTGCTCTACGGGCACGCGGGCGCGTCCGAAGCGCATCTGGACGGCTTGATGCGCGCAGAGGCGGACCCCGGGGCGGGTGGCCTGCTGGGCGCGCGCCTGAACCTGTGGCAGATCTACCAGGGGCTGCATAAGACCGCCTGGCGCCTCACGCTGCAGCTGGACGGACAGTACGGCTATCGCACCAGCTCGGACGACGGCGAGGGCGAACTGAGCTGGAGCGAAACGCTCGTCATGGTGCCGATCGACTACCATCTGTCCTTCGCCCGCTCCTATCGCAACGCGTACGCGGGCGAATTCCAGAGCTTCCACCTCTACGTCGGGCCGGCGTTTTCCAAGGTGGACGGCACCTGGACGATCGGCGAAATGGATCGGGATTTCGAAGAGCAGGATCAGTTCGGCGTGGTGGGCGGCGGCGAACTGTGGCTGCTGGAAAACCTGGCGTTCGGCGCGCGCTTCGACTGGTTCGAAGACACCACGGGCCAAGTGACGGTCCGGTATCGCTTCTAAACGGGGGAGTCGCATGGTGGCCCGCATCCTGGACGGAAAAAGCATCGCCGCCGACTTGCGCGCGGAGGTCGCCGCCGCCGTGGCGGAAATGAAAGCGGCGTCCGGCGCGGTGCCCGGCCTGGCCGTGGTGCTCGTGGGCGACGATCCGGCCTCGCGGTCGTACGTGACGGGCAAGGAAAAGGCCTGCGCGGCGGCCGGAATCTATTCCCGGGAAATCGCCTTGCCGGCGACCGCGACCCGGGCGGAGATTTTGGCGATCGTCCGCGCCCTGAACGCCGACGACGCCATCGACGGCATCCTGGTCCAGCTGCCCTTGCCCGATTCCTCCATCGAGCGCGATGTCATCGAAGCCATCGATCCGGCCAAGGACGTGGACGGCTTCCATCCGACGAACGTCGGGCGCATGGTGCTCGGGTTGCCGTCCTTCGTGCCCTGCACGCCGGCCGGCGTCGTGGAAATCCTGCGCCGGTCGGGAACGCCGCTGGCCGGCGCGACCGTCGTCGTGATCGGCCGCAGCCAGATCGTGGGCCGGCCGCTGTCGATCCTCCTCTCGCAAAAAGGCGTGGATGCCACCGTGACCCTGTGCCACACGCGCACGAAGGACCTGGCGCACTTCACGCGCGAAGCGGACGTCGTCGTGGTGGCCGCCGGCCGCCCGCATACCCTGACGGGCGACATGGTCAAGCCGGGCGCCGTGGTGATCGACGTCGGCGTGAACCGCGTGCCGGACGCCTCCAAGGCGTCGGGGTATCGCCTCGTGGGCGACGCGGACTTTGCGGACGTGGCCGAGAAGGCCGCGGCGATCACTCCCGTGCCGGGCGGCGTCGGGCCGATGACCATCGCCATGCTGCTGCGGAACGTCGTCGAGGCGGCGCGCCGCCGGAGAGGCGCCGGCGCATGACCCGGGTCTTCAACCGCTATCTGATGGGGGACTTTCTCAAGAGTTTTTCCATCACGTTGGCCGTTTTGACGTTCGTGATGTACGTCGGCGTGGTGGTGCAGGCCATCGACTACATGTCGCGCGGCATCTCGGGCCTGCTGATCATGAAGATCTTCGCGCTGAACATCCCCTTCACGCTTTCGTTCGTGATTCCCGTGAGCGTGCTGACGACCGTGCTGCTGCATTTCGGCCGCCTCTCGGCCGACGGGGAAATCACCGCGATGAAGTCGTGCGGCGTCAGCCTGTGGCAGATCGCCGCGCCGATCCTGTTCTGCTCGGTGCTGCTGTCGCTCGTCTGCCTCTACATCAACGCGGAAGTGGCGCCGCGCAGCCATTGGATGCGGCGCCAGATGCTGCGCGACCTCGGCGAAGAGGACCCGCTCGCCCTGCTGGACGAAGGCCGGTTCGTGAACGACTTCCCGGGCGTGAAGGTCTATATCGGCAAGAAGTCGGGCGCGCAAATCGAGGACATCATCCTCTACCAATTCGACGAAAAAGGCGCGCGGGCCGAAGTCCGCGCCAAAACCGGCACCGTGGAATTCAACGCCGAGACGCGCGTGATGGAAATCGATCTCCGGCAGGTGCGCCTGACGGAGTACGACAAGGAACACCCCGAAGACCAGAGCAAGGCGCGCACCCTCAGCGCGGACAGCTATCCGGTCACCCTCGATCTGCGCCAGATGCTGAAAAAGGGGAAGGTCAAGAAGAAGCCGGCCTCCATGACCTTTTCGGAACTGGTCCAATCCATCCGGGACGTGCGGCAGACCTTCCCGGACATCCAGGAGCAGAACGTGCAGCGGATGCGGACCAAGATGGCGGTGGACGCGAGCAAGCGCCTGGCGCTGGCGCTGTCGTGCTTTTCCTTCACGTTGCTGGCCATCCCGCTGGGCATCCGCTCCCACCGGAAGGAGTCGTCCATCGGCATCGGGCTGGCCCTGATCTTGCTGTTCATCTTCTACCTGTTCATGATCATCGCCGATTCCCTGCTGGACCGCCCCGAATGGCGGCCCGACATGATTCCGTGGATTCCCGTCGTCGGCAGCCAGCTGCTGGGCTGCGCCCTGCTGTACCGGAACCGCTGACGGCGCTTTTTGGCTTGCGGGGCGAGGCGCCTCCCCGTAGTGTCCGCAACAGTCGATTCCGGGCGTGCCTGTAGCTCAATTGGACAGAGCGTTAGCCTCCGGAGCTAAAGGTTGTGGGTTCGACCCCCGCCAGGCACACCATCCTACTTTCCGGTCGGCCGATTTCCCGCTGGCCTGTTCCCGTCGGCACCGCCGGCCGGGAAAAGGCGGGGCGCGGGGGTTACGTCGGCGGGTCGATCATCCGGCGATCGAGCTGGTTGTCCAGATGCGAGGGGGGACAGCCGAAGATGATGACCAGGTCGTCCGTGCCCTTGTTGCGGAGCTGGTGCGCAAACCCGGCTCCGATCATGAAGGCATCGCCGGCTTCGACGGGTTCGGGTTTTCGCCATTCGATCGGGCCGGGGTTTTCTTGGCGAACGAAACCGAGATGAAGTTCCCCCGTGCCCGCGAGGATCTCGTAGGTTTCGCCGCCATGGAAGTGGACGTGACATCCCACCCGGTCCGGCACCGAGGCGACGTACAGCCCGAAATGCTCGTCGCCGCACAGGCGGGCAATCCGGATGCCCACTTTCGGATCCCGCACGGCTTGTTCCAGGGCCCGCTTCCAATTGGATTTGCTGAATTCCATATCAAATACCTTTCGGGGATGCGCTCGACTTTCGATTCTGCGATCCTAGTCCATTCGGCCGCGTTTCGCCAGATGATAAAGAGCCGCGCCGGGGCCCCTCCGGCGCCGGACGGGGAAGGGGCTAAGGAACAAAAGGCAAAAGAGTCCAACGTCGGGCTTGTGTTTCGGGTTCTGTTCTTGCACCTTCTTCATCATGCAAGGGCTTCTTCAGGCTGGCCCCCTCGGGCGCGGGAGTTGAACGGGTGCACGCATCTTCATTGCAAATTCGGCGGGAGGTACTCCGGTGAAGAAATCGAATCCACTGACGGGCATGGGCAAAGGGTATACTTTGGCGGAGGCGATGGCGGAAGCCGACCGCTGCCTGCTGTGCCACGACGCGCCCTGTTCCGCGGGTTGTCCCGGCGGCACGGATCCCGGCACGTTCATCCGCAAGCTGAAATTCCGCAACGTCACCGGGGCCATTCGCACGATCAAGCGGAACAACATCCTCGGGGGGGCGTGCGGCGCGCTGTGCCCGACGGCGCAGCTGTGCGAACGGGAATGCAGCGCCACCGGCCTGGTCGGCGGCCCCATCCAGATCGGCAAGATCCAGCGCGCGCTGGTCGAGCACGCCTGGGCGGTCGGGTTCCGTCCCCTGGAGAAGGCGGAGCGTCGGCGGGAGAAGATCGCCGTGGTGGGCTCGGGTCCGGCGGGCTTGAGCTGCGCGGCCGAATTGGCCCAGACGGGATTTTCCGTCACGGTATTCGAGGCCAAGGCGAAGGCCGGCGGCGTGCTCCGGTACGGCGTGCCGGCCTATCGGTTCGACCCGAAATTTTTGGATCGGGAGCTGAAGGATCTGGTTGCCTTGGGCGTGGTTTTCAAGTGCTCCGCGCCCATCCGGGGTCCGGGCGCGGCGGAGAAGCTGCTGAAGAAAGGATTCGCGGCGGTCTTTCTCGCGCCAGGTCTGTGGGAACCGATCCGCCTGCAGGATTCGGCTCCGTCCCTGCCCGGCCTGTTTACGGCCACGGAGTTTCTGTGCGCGTTGCGCGACGGAAAGCAGGCGCAAATCGGGAAATCCATCCGGGGCAAACGCGTCGCCGTGATCGGCGGCGGATCGGTGGCCATGGATTCCGCGGAGTCGGCCTGGAGACTGGGGGCCCGCGACGTCTATCTGGTCTATCGCCGGTCCTACACGCAGATGCCCGCCGAGGAAGACGAGCGGCAGGATCTGCTGCGGTCCGGAATCCATTTCCTCCTGCTGAATCAGCCGGTGGGATATCGGACGGGCGCCCGGGGCCGTTTGCAGGCGATCCAGCTGGTCCGGACCGAACTCGGGGAGCTCGATGCCTCCGGCCGGCGGCGGCCCGTCGAGGTGAAAGGGTCCCAGTGGGAATTGCCGGTGGATGCCGTGATCGAGGCGATCGGCGCGAAAGCCGTTCCCGGCGGCGAGGGCATCGCTCCGTCCGTCAAGCGGACCCGCGACGGTTTGATTCCGGTCGATTCAAAGACCGGGGCGACCTCGGCGAAGATGATTTTCGCGGGCGGCGACATCGTTCGGGGCCCGGCCCTGATCATCGAAGCCGTCCAGGATGGGAAGACGGCCGCGCATGCCATCCGGCGTCGGTTGCAGAAATAGGAGGACTCCCATGGCCAAGCCAGTCGATCTGTCGGTTGATTTCTGCGGGTTCAAGCTCAGGAATCCGTTCATGCTGTCCTCTTCCCCGGTGTCCAACAGCGCCGAGATGGTGGAGCGCGCCTTCGAGGCCGGGTGGGCGGGGGTGGCCTACAAGACCATCGTGTCGGACCGGCTGCCGATCATCCATCCCTCGCCGCGCATGAACGGCTACTTCGGCGGCGGGAAGAAATTGCTGGGCGTCCAGAACGTGGAGCAGACCTCCGACCGCGGCCTGAAGGCGAACTTGCTGGATATCATGTATCTGAAGAAGCATTGGCCGGACCGGCTGGTCATGTCCAGCATCATGGGATTCTCCAACCAGGAATGGGCGGATCTGTCCAAGGCGAGCGAAGATGCGGGCGCGGACATGCTGGAAGTCAACGTGTCTTGTCCGCACATGACCGTGGAAGGATCCGGCGCCAAGGTGGGGCAGGTGCAGGATCTGGTGCAGAAGTTCACGGAAACCTGCCGGAACTCGTGCCGCATCCCGATCGTCGCCAAGATGACGCCCAACATCACGGACATCACCGTGCCGGCCCTGTATGCCAAGAAGGGCGGCGCGGACGCCATTGCCGCGATCAATTCCGTGGCGGGATTGAGCGGCGTCGGCGTCGACGACTGGGTGCCGAATCCGAACGTCTTCGGCAAGGGCGCGGCCAGCGGATTCACCGGTCCGGCCATCAAGCCGATCGGGTTGCGGTACGTGGCCGAACTGGCCAAATGCCGGGAGCTGGGGCTGCCGCTTTCGGGCATCGGCGGGATCGAGACCTGGGTGGACGCGCTGGAATACCTGCTCATCGGCTCGACCACGATCCAGGTGACGACCGGCATCATTCATTACGGCCAGCAGATCGTCGAAAGCATGATCGAGGGGCTTTCCGACTACCTGGCGTCCAAGAAAATCGCGCGCGTCGGGGATTTGATCGGCAAGGCCCTGCCCAACCTGCACGAGACCCACGATTTCGATCTGAGCCGCCAGGGCGTTGCCCGATACGACCTGGACCGCTGCATCGGCTGCGGCCAATGCTATACCGTCTGCAAGGACGCCGGCGGCTGGGCGCTGGACTGGGACGCGCAGAAACGGCGGCCCGTCCTGGACGAGAAAAAATGCCTGAGCTGCATGGTGTGCAGCTTCGCCTGTCCCGTGGACGGGCTGATCACCTTCAAGGAAATGCCGCCGACCTACCGGCGGGCCGATACGGTCACGCTCGGCAAGGGCCTGGAGAAGCAGCTGAAGGCCAAGATCTAGGGATCGGACAGGGCGGGTTGGCCCAACCCGCCGCGTTTTCCGATTCCGGCGACTTGAGCCAAGGCGCCCTACCCATACCATGGGAAAACACCCGCCGCCTAATCCCCGGCGGGCTGCCCGCGCAGTGACCGCTGCAGGATCAAGTAAAGAACGAACGCCACGGCAAACCCGACGAACCAGGCATAGTTGTAAAAGGAATGCCCCAGGGCGCCGATGCCGCGGGTGCGGTCCAGCACTTGGATTTCGGCGAGAAAGCCCGGCAGGTTGAGCAGGATGGCGACCCCCAGCGCGATCATGGCCGCCACGTTGAACCCGTTGCGGTATCGGTACGCCGGCGTGGCGCCGTACAAGCCGCCCAGATCCAGGCGGGTTTTGCGGACGACGTAATAGTCGGCAATCAGAATCCCGGCGATGGGTCCCAGCAGCGCGGAATATCCGATCAGCCAGGTGAAGATGAAGCCGCCGGGCGTTTCCAGCAGCTTCCACGGCAGGATGACCACCCCGATCACGCAGGTGAGGACCGCCCCGAGCCGGAACGAAATTTTTCGCGGCCATAGATTGGAAATGCTGTTGGCGGGCGCCACCACGTTGGCGGCCAGATTGGTCGTCAGCGTGGCGATCCAAAGCCCCCCCATGGAGAGCAGCACCAGCAGGGGGCTTTTGAACTGGGCCAGCAGCTCCACGGGATCCCAGATGGCCCGGCCGAAGATGATCACCGTGGCCGAGGTGACCGCCACGCCGATGAAGGAATAGAACGGCATGGTGGTGTTCAGGCCCAGGGCCTGGCCCAGCATCTGGTCTTTCTGGGTTCTGGCATAGCGCGTGAAGTCGGGGATGTTCAGCGACAGCGTGGCCCAGTAGCCGACCATGCCGGTCAGGGCCGGGAAGAAAAAGCGCCAGAAATCCGCCCGGGTCTCGAACGTGGACGGCTGGCTCAGCATCGGGCCGAAGCCGTGCGCCCGGACGACCGCCCAAACCAGGAGGCAGACGCCGATGCCCAGCAGGAACGGCGCCGCCACTTTTTCCATCCACCGGATGGAATCGATGCCGCGGATGACGATGGCCAAGTTCACCGCCCAGAAGATCAGAAATCCGAGCCAGGCGCCCAAGGGCTGGGCGCCGACGACGCCCAGGTCCACCATCGGCAGATTCCGCCAGCCCGCGAAGACGGTGGCCAGGATCTGGTGCGTCGCCGCGCCGCCGATCCAGGTCTGGATGCCGAACCAGCCGCACCCGACGATGGCCCGCAGCAGGCAGGGAAGATGCGTGCCTTGCAGGCCGAACGAGGCCCGGGCAAACACGGGGAAGGGGATGCCGTATTTGGTGCCGGCATGCGCGTTGAGCACCATGGGCACCAGCACGATGAGATTGCCGAGGAAGATGGTCAGGATGGCCTGCCACCAGTTCATCCCGCCGACGATCAGGCTGGAGGCCAGCATGTAGGTGGGGATGCACACGGCCATGCCGACCCAGAGCGCGGCGATGTCCCAGAGATTCCACTTCCGGGCGGCGGCCTTGACCGGCGCCATGTCCGGACTGACGAACGGCCCGGACAGTTCTTCTACCCACTCGTGAATGCCGTCGACGACGCGTTCCATGGTTCCTCCTGGCGGTTTCCCGTTCCGGGCCGGGGCGGGGGGGCTTGGGCGATATTCGGTTTTTAGGGGCGTCGCCGTCTATTTCTTCAGCAGCGAATCCGGATACTCCAAGGCCTTGTCGAGGATGGCGACGGCCTCGTCGATCTGTTCCGGCGTGATGATCAGCGGCGGGGCCAGGAAGATGTAGTCCCACTTGGCGAACGCCCAGAGGCCCAGGTCGAGCACCCGCTTGGTGAACTCGCCCATGACGTTCTGCTTGCAATCGGCATAGCCGGCCAGCGGTTCCTTGGTTTCGCGGTTTTCGACCAGCTCGAGACAGGCCCACAGCCCTTTGCAGCGCACGTCGCCGATGGAGGGATGCTTCTCGTACAGCTCCCACAGCTTCTTTTCGAGGTATTCGCCGTTGATCCGCGATTTCTCGATCAGGTTTTCCTGGTGGTAGACCTCCAGGTTGGCAACGCCCGTGGCGCACGCCAAGGCGTGCCCGTAGTAGGTGAGGCCGCCGACGAACGGGTGCTTGCAGAAGAAATCCCAGACCTTCTTGCTCCAGATCATCGCGCCCAATTGGACGTAGCCCGAAGTGACGCCCTTGGCCGTGGTGATGATGTCTGGCACCACCCCGAAGTGCTCGCAGCCGAACCACTTGCCGGACCGGCCCCAGCCCGCCATGACTTCGTCCATCACCAGCAGGATGCCGTTTTCATCGCAAATCCGGCGGACGCCCTGCATGAATTCGACCGGCGGGATGATGATGCCGTTGGTGCCGATGATGGGTTCCATGAAAATGCCGGCGATCGATTTCGGCCCTTCCAGCATGATCTGGGTTTCGAACGTCTTGAGACACTGGATCCCGCAGGTTTTGTTGTCCTTGTATCCGAACGGACACCGGTAGCAATACGGGCCGAAGAACTTTCCGACGCCGGGGATGCCGGGCTCGCAGGGGATGCGCCGGGGATCGCCGGTCAGCGTGGAGCAGGCCGCCGTGGCTCCGTGATAGCCGCGCCAGTTGGAGTAGATCTTCTGCCGGCCGGTGAACCAGCGCACGGCCTTGATGGCGTTTTCGTTCGCCTCGGCGCCGGCATTCGTGAAGAACACGTAGTCCAGGTCGCCGGGCGTCACCTCGGCGATCATCTTGGCCAGCTTGGCCCGCGGTTCGGTGGCGAAGGGCGAGGCGATGTGGCACAGTTTCTCCATCTGCGCCTGCATGGCGTCCAGCACGTGCCGGTTGTGGTGGCCGATGTTGACGTTCAGCAGGCCGGAGCAGAAGTCGATGATGCGCTTGCCGTCGGCTCCGTACATGTAGATGCCGTCCGCGCGCTCGATGACCGGCGGTTCATACCAGCCCTGGACCTTCCAGGGATAGATGACGTGCTCGCGCTCCCACTTCTTGACGTCGGCGATTTCCTGGGCGTTCATGCGTTCTCCTGTGATCAGACCATTTTTCCGGACGGGCCGCGGGCGATGAACCGGCCGGCGCCTTGTTCCCCGACGTATTTTCCGTTGCGCACGGCGAATTTGCCGCGGAGCAGGACGGCGACCGGCAGGCCCTTGAGCTTCATGCCTTCGTAGGCGCTGTAGTCCACGTTGTGTTTCGAGGTCTTGGCCGAAACCACGCCCTTCTTCTCGGGATCGAAGAGGACGAGATCGGCATCGCCGCCGACGACGATACTGCCCTTTTTCGGGTACATGCCGAACAGCTTGGCCGGCGCCGTGCAGGCCACGTCCACGAACCGGGTCAGGCTCAGCCGGCCCTTGCCCACGCCGTAGGTGTACAGCAGATTGAACCGGTCCGCGATGGACGGGATCCCGTTGGGGATTTTCGCGAAGGTCTCGCGGCCCATTTCCTTCTGCCCCTTGAAGTTGAACGAGCAGTGGTCCGTGGCCACGGTTTTGACGTAGCCGCGGCCCAGTCCCTCCCACATTTTTTCCAGATGGTCGGCCGGACGAAGCGGGGGAGACATCACCCACTTGGCGCCCTGGAAGTTGGGCTTGAGATACAGATCGCTCGAGAGCAGCAGGTATTGCGGGCAGGTTTCGGCGAACACCTTGTAGCCGCGGGCCACCGCTTCCTTGACCTTCTCCAGGCCGTCGGCGCTGGACAGGTGGACGATGTAGATGGGCTGGTCCACGAACCGGGACAGCTCGATGATCCGGTGCACGGCCTCTTCCTCCGCCAGGGCCGGATGCGACCGCCAGTGGTATTCCGGCGTCAGCTTGCCCTTGGCCGTATACGTCCGGGTCAACGCGTCGATCATGTCGCCGTTTTCCGCGTGCACCATCACCAGGCCGCCGTTTTTGCCGACGGCGTTGAAAACGCCGATCAATTGGCCGTCGTCGATCTGCAGCGCGCCCTTGTAGGCCATGAAGCATTTGAAGGAGGTGATGCCCTTCTTGATGATGGCGGGGATCTCCTTGGCGACCGCTTCGTTGAATTCCGGAAGGGCCATGTGGAAGCCGAAGTCCGCCACCGCCTTCTTGGATTTGGCGTGCCACGCCTCCACCGCCTCGGCCAGCGGCCTGCCCTTGGCGGGAATGATGAAGTCGACGACCGTGGTGGTGCCGCCGCACAGCGCGGCCCGGGTCCCGGTCTTGAAGTCGTCGCGGCTGACCGTTCCCATGAACGGCAATTCGAAGTGCGTGTGCACGTCGACGCCGCCCGGAAAGACGTACTGTCCCGCCGCCTTGACGACCTGGTCCCGTTTTCCGGCCGGCAGATCCCGGCCGATCGCGGCGATGGTTTCTCCCTCGATCCGGATGTCGGCTACGCCGACGTCCGCCGCCGTCACGACGGTGCCGCCCTTGATGATGATGGCCATGGTTGCCTCCTGGTGGATGGTTGCGCGCGATTCGGCTACGGCAGAAGTTTGGTCATGTCTTCGTAGGTTTCGGGCCGGCGGTCCCGGAAGAACTGCCACTTGTCGCGGGTTTCCCGGATCTGGTCGAGGTTGAGGTCGGCGATCACGACCTCGTCCTTGTCCTGGCTGCCTTCGGCCAGGATTTCCCCGAGGGGATTGACGAAGTAGCTCGTGCCGTAGAAGCGGCCGATGTTCCAGGGCTTCTCTTCGCCCACGCGGTTGATGTTGCCCATGAAGAAACCGTTCGCGACGGCATGGGCGGGCTGTTCGACCTTCCAGATGTATTGGGAGATGCCGGCGCAGGTGGCCGACGGGTTGAACACGATCTCCGCGCCGTGCAGCGCCAGGAGCCGCGCGCCTTCCGGGAAGTGGCGGTCGTAGCAGATGTAGACGCCCACGTTGCCGTAGCGCGTCTCGAACGTCGGATAGCCCAGATTGCCGGGCTTGAAATAGTATTTCTCCCAGAAGCCGCCGACCTGCGGGATGTGGTTCTTCCGGTATTTGCCCAGATACTTTCCGTCCGCGTCGATCACGGCCGCCGTGTTGTAGTAGACGCCGGTCATCGCTTCTTCGTAGATCGGCACGACCAGCACCATTTGGTGTTTCTTGGCGTATTCCTGCATCAGCTTGACCGTCGGGCCGTCCGGAATCTTCTCCGCGGTCCGGAACCACTTGGGATCCTGCGCCGGGCAGAAATACGGGGTGTTGAAGATTTCCTGCAGGCAGAGGACCTGCACGCCCTTTTTGCCGGCCTCGTCGATCAACGGCAGATGCTTGTTGATCATGGCTTCGGTGATTTGCGAAAGGGTGCCTTCGCCTTCGTGCAGAGGCAGGGAACACTGGATCAGTCCGGCTTTCACGATGCGCGCCATGGTGTTGTCTCCTATGGGCCGGCACCCGGGCAGGCTGTTTTCCCCGCCGGCGGCCATGCCGGCCGACAAGGCCCACTATCGCAAGACGGGCCCGCAAAGGCAAAGCCGTTTCGCGGAATTTTTCAGGTCGGGAAGAAGTTCCTTCTTTTGGTTTGTGAACGGCGGAACCGGGTGGTAATTTCATCCGACAGCAACAAGGAACAACGCCATGAAATACTCCGACCTCAGCAATTTCATCGATGGCAAGCCCAGCAATCCCCAAGGCCCTCGGGCCGAACGCTACAGTCCCGTGGATGGCGCTTTGCTCTCGACCATCCCGATGTCCGACGCGGCGGAACTGGACAAGGCGGTCGCGGCCGCCAAGGCGGCGTTTCCGGGCTGGTCGGGGATGACCCTGAAGGAACGGGCCGCCGTTTTCTTCCGGTATTACGCCCTGCTGAGCGCGCGGGTGGACGAACTGGCCGAGATCGTGCACAACGAAATGGGCAAGAACTTCGCCGAGGCGCAGGCGGAAGTGGCCAAAAGCCTCGAATTGACCGAGTTTGCCTGCTCGATGCCCCAGGTGGCCACGGGCGAATTCGAAGTGGTCAGCCGCGGCGTGGAATGCCGGCACATGCAGGTGCCGCTGGGCGTCGTGGCGTCGATCACGCCGTTCAACTTCCCGCACATGGTGCCGCACTGGACCCTCCCCAACGCGCTGGTGCTGGGCAACACGATGGTCATCAAGCCTTCCCGCGAGGCTCCGCTGACGGTGCTGAAAATCGCCGAAATGCTCAAGGAAGCCGGGCTGCCGGACGGCGTCCTGAACATCGTCTGCGGCGGGCGCGAACTCGTCGCCGGCATCTGCGAACACCCGGACATCCAGGCCGTCACCTTCGTCGGATCCACCAAGGTGGCGAAAATGGTGTATTCGAAATCCTGCGCCACCTACAAGCGGGCGCTGGCGCTGGGCAGCGCCAACAACCACCTGATCCTGCTGCCGGACGCCCATCCGGCCAACACCGCCGCCAACATCGCCGCTTCGTTCCTCGGCTGCGCGGGCCAGCGCTGCATGTCGGCCTGCATTCTGGTCGCCGTCGGCGAAGTGGACGACATCATCGCAAAGATCGTCGAGGAAGCCCGGAAGTTCGTTCCGGGCGTGAATCTGAGCGCCATCGTCAACGCCGAGGCCAAGGCGAGCATCACCGGCTTCATCGACCGCGCGGAGAAGGAAGGCTTCAAGCTCCTGCTGGATGGCCGGAAGGCCACGCCGCCGGCCGGCCTGGAAAAGGGCAACTATCTCGGACCGACCATCGTCGACCACGTGAAGGTCGGTTCGGAACTGGCCGTGGAAGAGAACTTCGGCCCGGTCCTGGCCATCGTCCGGGCGAAGAATCTCGATGAAGCGCTCGAGATCGCCAACTCCTCGCCCTACGGCAACGGGGGATCGATCTTCACGCAGAGCGGTCGGGCCGCGGAAATCTATCTCAACCGCATCCAGGCCGGCATGGTCGCCGTCAACGTCGGCGTGCCGGTGCCGCGCGAGCCGTTCTCGTTCGGCGGCTGGAAGGATTCCATCGTGGGCGGCGGCGACATCACCGGCAAGAGCTCCGTCCACTTCTGGACCAAGCTGAAAAAGGTGTCCGTGAAGTGGAATCCGGACAAGCCCGTCATCTGGATGGGGTGATCCGTCCGGCCTACAGCACCAGGCTGTAGCGCTTGGGCGCGATTTGCCCGGACAGCGCCTTGCGCGCGCCGGCGGCCATGGCCGCCATTTCCACGTTCTCGGTATAGATCAGGATGGGCGCCAAGTGCCCGATCCGCTGCTTGATGAACCCGACCACCAGCTCGGAACGCGCGACGCCGCCGGAGAGCACGATCGCCTCCACGTCGTTGCCCGCCGCCACGTACATGGAGCCGATCTCCTTGCCGATCTGGTAGGCCATGGCTTTCAGGGTCAAATGCGCCTGCGTGTCGCCCTTCGCGAGCCGCTCTTCGATTTTTTCCACCCGGGATTCGTTCAGGTAGGAAACCAGCCCGCCCCGCTTGGTCAGTTCGACGAACAGATCCTCTTTCGTGAACTTGCCGCCGTAGCACAGATCGACGAGTTCCTTCGTGGGCAGCGCGCCCGCCCGCTGGGGCGTGAACGGGCCGCCCCCCAGCAGGGCGATCGAATTGTCGACGATCTTGCCGTTCCGCACCGCGGCGACCGTGATCCCGCCGCCCATGTGGGCGACGACCAGGCTGATCTCCTCCAGCGGGCGGCCGAGCGCCTCCGCCGCCCGGGCCGCGAGCGCCCGCACGCTCAGCACGTGGGCCGTGCTCCGGCGGACGATCGGCGCGTATCCCGAAAATTGCGCCAGCAGATCGAAGTCGTCGGCGACCACCGGATCGACGGTGAACGCGGGAATGCCGTATTCCACGGCCAGCCGCGCCGCGATGGGGATGCCCAGGTTGGAGGCGTGATCCATTTCCGCATGGTCGTGGACGCCCCGGAGGATGTCCTTCTCGACCACGACTTTTCCCCGCTTGACCGTCGCCACCTGGTAGACGCCGCTTTCGACCCGCCGCTTGGTGCGGTACAGGAAGCCGCCGCGGCCGACCACCGCGTCCAGCTTGATCGCCGCATGCGGCTTCATGAAATCCTCCACCAGCCGGATGTATTTCGCGATTTCGGCGTCGAATTCGGCGCCTCGCATGCGGCTTTTGTGGGGATAGTCGAGTTCGCGGCTTTCGAGGCAGACGTTGTTTTCGAACAGCGCGACCTTGACCGACGTGGAACCCGGATTGATGGTCAGGACGTTGTAGCGCGCCGCGACGGTCTCGATGGTTTTCGCTTTGCGCTTCTCCGCCACTTGCTTTTGCCTGTACCGGTCGGCGTAGATGCAGCACAGCGCGATGGAATCGAGCTTGTTGGCCTCGCCGTCGGCGCGCGACAGGATGATGTACGGAACCTTGACGCCGACCGTGATGCCCGCCATGGCCGCCATGCCGCGCTGCGTCATGGCCATGAGGGTCTTGTAGAGAATGTTCGCCGCATCGAGACTCGGGCAGACGAGGACGTCCGCCTGGCCCGCCACCTCCGCCATCGCGGGATCGTCTCCCTTGGAGACGCCCTTGATCCGGACGGATTCGGGATCCGTGGCCAGATCGAACGACAGCGGCCCGTAGACGGTCATGTCCTCCCAATACTTCTTGGTCAGCGCCGATTCCAGTTTGGTCGACGCCAGCGACTCGATCACTTTTTCGTTGGCCGACAGCAGGGCGATGCGGGGCCGGGCCTTTCCCAGCACCAGCCGCGCCACTTCGGCGGCGTTCTTGATCATGCCCGTCATGCGGCTGAAATTGCAGAAGGTCGTCACGCCCGCGTCGGTCAGCAGCAGCGGGCGGCCGCCGGCGATGCAGGGCGATTCGAACATCGTGACCAGGGACATCGTGTCCCGGACGCGGATTTTGAGCATGGCCCGGTTCAAAATCGGCGTGGAGATGTTGCCCTTCAGGATGACGTCCGCCACGCCCTTCTCGACGAGTTCGATCGTGCGGCGGGCGGTTTCCTCCTGGCTGGCCGTGGCCACGACGTCCGCCGGATGGACGACGATGCGCAACCGCCGGGCCGCCTCGCGGATCCCGGTTTCATCCCCCACCAGGATGCAGCGCTTGACGAAGGCATGGCCGTGCAGGCTTTTCACGACGGCCAGATCCTCCTTGCGGTCGCCCCCGGCGATGACGACCGTCTTGGGAGCCAGTCGGGAGGCGATTTTCTGGAGGCCGCCAACGGTCACCGGGGCAGGACCGGCCTTGCGAACGCTTTTCTTCTTCATCGGCATGGCTTTCTGCTTGGGGCGTCACGGACCGCCGCCATTGACGGACAAGATTTTCCGCCGAATTCACCGAATGTCAAGTGGCGGGTATGCCGGCGGGAAATGGGCAGGACGGATCCGGGCCCATCCGGGCGGAATCGAACCGCGCGGCGACCATTCGTTTCTTGACCGGGGGCCGGACGATTTGGGAGCCTGTTCCCGACCGGAAGGACATCGAAGAAAAAGGGGCGCGCGATGAAAAAGTCCATTCTGTTTGGATTGCTGGCGGCGGCACTGGCGTTTTCGGCCGGCTGCATGACCATCCACAAGGCCGCGAACAAGGGCAATCTGGCCGGGGTGAAAGCCTTTCTGCTGAAGGGCACGGACGTCGACGCCCGGGACGCCTACGACCGGACGCCGTTGATGTACATGGTGTCCAGCCTGGAAAGCGTCCAATATCTCGTGGACAAAGGGGCGGACGTCAACGCCCGGGACGATCTGGGGGAAACGCCGCTGATGAAAGCCGCTTGGATCGGCCAGCTGGACGTCGTCGAGTTTCTCGTGGCGCAGGGCGCGGACGTGAACGCGCGGAGCGCCAGCGGGGAAACCCCGCTGATGCGGGCGGTCCGCAACCTGGCCGTCGCGAAATGCCTGGTGGATCATGGGGCGGACGTCAACGCCAAGGATGACCGGGGCGAATCGGTCCTGCTGAAAGCGTCGGTCTCGGGCCGGATGCGGGTCGTCCAGTATCTCAAGCGCAAAGGCGCCGCCGTCGCGGGCGAAACCCCGTAGGGCCGTTGCGATGGTGGTAAAGAGGGGGCGCGGAACTGCGGACGGTTGATTTTCCCATCCATTCCGACGATTTCAACGATACGGCTTGGCATGTGGTCGGGGTGGCTGCCCGGATATTCAAGCTGGTTATCGAAAATCAACGGGTCAAATGGATAAGGGGGGTGGAATATATAATACCTTGTTGCGCAATTTGATACAAGAATACTTATCTTGTGTCAAAATATGTATAATTAGTAGTTGTATCCGAACTACTAATTTAGTACATACTAGTAGTTAACTGGCAGGAGAATTTAAAAAATATGCAACTCAAACGGCCACAATTGCCTCCGAGTCAAGACCTCCTGTTTGGCAAGATCATGGAATTGTCCCCGCATAAGCTGGCGCAGGTACTGGGGACATCCTTGGACGAGCGGATTCAAAAGCAGTATCCGCATTGGGACACCTTGCGTCGGTTGCCGCCGCCGGAGGGGGTGACGTTGGAAGAATGGTGGTTTGCCCTGAAGACCAGGCGTACGGGACAATTTCGTTCGCTGCCGTTGTTGGACAAGAAGGGGAATCCGTTTCAATTCTGGGTGCCCGATCTGGTTCAAGAGAAACTGCACCGGATTGATCGTCAGGCCTGCGGCTTTGTGCAGTCCACGCCGGAAGCAATCAAAAATCCCCAGACGCGCGACCAGTACCTGATTCGGTCGTTGATCGAAGAGGCCATCACGTCCAGCCAGCTCGAAGGAGCCGTGACGACGCGGGAAGTCGCCAAGGAAATGCTTCGTTCCGGACGTTCGGCTCGGGACAAAAGCGAGCAGATGATCCTGAACAACTATCGGACGATGCGGCGGATCGTGGGGATCAAGGATCGGGAAATGACCGCGGATCTGGTCATGGAAATGCACCGGTTGGTCGCCGAGAACACATTGGACGATCCGGAGATGGCGGGTCGGTTCCGCCGACCGGATCAGCGGATCGTCGTGAACGACATCGAGGGCGAGGTGTATCACGATCCGCCGCCGGCGGATGAACTGCCGGCGCGTTGCCAAGCCATGTGCGACTTCGCCAACGGCAAGACGCCGGGATTCTTCATCCATCCGGCCGTGCGGGCGATCATTTTGCATTTTTGGCTGGCCTACGACCATCCGTTCGTGGACGGCAACGGACGGACGGCGCGGGCGTTGTTCTATTGGGCCATGTTGCATAGCGGATTCTGGCTGTTTGAGTTCATTTCCATTTCCACCATTTTGCGAAAGGCCCCGGCGAAGTATGCCCGGTCCTATCTGCTGGTGGAAACGGACGACAACGATCTGACCTATTTCATCGTTCATCAGGCCAAGGTGCTCGAACAGGCCATCAATGAACTCCATGCCTATATCGATCGCAAGACGGTTGAAGTGCGCGAATTGGAGGCCAGTCTGCGGGCGCTTCGGCTGTTCAATCATCGCCAGACCGATCTGTTGCGACATGCGTTGAAGCATCCCGGGCGGGAGTATACCATTTGGAGCCACCAGGAAAGCCAGGGCGTAGCCTATCAAACGGCACGGACGGATTTGCTCCAGCTGCAGGCCAAGAAATTGCTGGAACCGGGCAAGCGGGGAAGAGCCATGGTGTTTGTTGCTCCGCGCGATCTGGTTGAGCGCCTGCATCGGCTGGGGCGAGAGCCGAATCGCTAGCTCATGGTGCCGAAGCAACTGGGTGCGGTTGAATCATCAGTCGCGATGAGGCAAACCGGCTGATTGACGGTTTCCGCTGAAGGGGAATCAGCGGATTTCTTCGCCGGGCTTCTTCTTGCGCCGCTTGTCTTCGTACATGCGCGCGTCGGCGATCTTCATCAGCTCGGCGAAGTCGTAGGGCTTTTCGGCGAACGCCGTGCCGACGGCAATGATGCACGGGATGCCGTCGCCCGTTTCCCGGTTCACTTCCGCCAGCGCTTCTTCCCACCGCGCCTTCAGGGGCTCGACGTCCGCTTCTTTCCCGTTGCAGGCGATCATCAGGTATTCGTCGCCGCCGAGGCGGTAGCCATGGACGTTTTCGGAAGTGACCTGGCGGATGCTGGCGGCGGCCTTCATCAGCAGGCGGTCGCCGGCTTCGTGACCGTAGCGATCGTTGGTCTGCTTGAGATAGTTGACGTCGAAGTTGAAGATGGCGACGGAATCGAGATGGGGATATTCGTTCTTCAGCCGGGCGAGGTATTTGCCCTTGTTGTAGAGGCCGGTGAGCTTGTCGTGCTCGCTTTCGTAGATGATTTCCTCCCGCAGGAGGCTGTTTTCCACGCACAGCGCGATGATCGCGGCGAGAATGGCGATGTCCAGGGCTTTCCGGTCGGTCCGCTCGTCCAGTTCGAGATAGAGGGCGTAGCGCTGGTCGGAGAAGGTCCCGGCGCACAGCCGGACGTAGCGGTTGCGCGTTTCGCCGCCCTGGGCCGCGATGAACGCGCGAACCGGTTCCGCGAGATCGGCGAATCCGAGTTCGATGCGCCCCGGCGCGCCGAACGCGGCGTCGTGGGCGGGGGCGAGGGGGGCGCGGCCGCGCGTTTCGGCTCCGGCGCCGGCGGCGTAGGCCGCGGTTTCGAGCCGGCCGTTGCGGGCCAGCAGGAAGTAGATCCGGGGCGTCTTGAAGAAGCCGGCGACGACCGGCAGCAGCGCGGAGTGGGACGCGGAAATCTTTTCCAGCATGGCGGACTGGAACGTGGACACCTTTTCGGACAGGACGGAATATTCGGTGACCTCCTGGCTCAGGAGCATGTATTCGGTCGTGTCGGTCAGCTGGCCGATCTTGTAGGTCGCGCCGTCCTTGTCGAACAGCCCGTGGTGCAGGCGCCAGTAGATCTTGCGTTCCCGGTCGACGCATTCCCACTCCGTGGCCTCGCCGCGGGCCAGCGGTGCGTGGAGGCTCCGGGCTTCCCACGGGAAGACGTCGGCCGCGCGCTTTCCCGCCAGCGCGGGACCGTACAGGCGTTCCACGAACGGATCGGCGAACGCGATCTCGCGGGTTTGCTCGTCGACGATGTAGATGCCGCCGACGGCGGCGGTGACGAAACGGGCGATTTCGGCTGAAAAATCCATGGGCCGAGCATACGCCGGCCGGGGGAGGGCGGTCAATCGGAGAGGGGGCGCGCCGATCCCGCTTGGCGAATGCGGGCCGGCCGGCTATCCTGCGCACCATGAACGACGCGGCATCCAAGTTGGCCTCCGCGGCCGGGGCCAAGGGCCTTGCGGCCGCCCGCGCGCGCGGCAATCCGCGGGAACGGGCCGCCCGCCAGGCGGCCGTCATGGCGTTCGCGGACGTGGCGATCACGTTCGCCGCCATGATCGCGGCCCATTCGGCGGTGATCCTGGCCGATTTCTGCAAGACCTTCCTCGAGTTCGTGGCGGTGTTCCTGTCGTGGTGGGCCATCCGGCGGATGGCGCGCGGTTCGGGCGGAGGGTTCGACTACGGCCTCGGCAAAATGGAGAACCTGACGAGCCTGATCGTGGGCATGCTGATGGCCGTCTGCCTGCTGATCATCGTCGGCAACGCCCTGCGCAACTTCGTGCATCCAACTCACGTCGCCGGCATCGGCGTGCAGATCAGCCTGGCGGCCCAGGCGGTGTATGCGGTGATCAACGCCGTCGTGGCGCGGCGCAGCCGGCGCGCGGCGCAGGCGGAGCACTCGCCGCTGCTGGAGGCGCAGGCCCGGCTGCATTTCACCCGCGCGGCGGCCAACGTCTTCATCCTGCTTTCGCTGGGGCTGAGCCTCGCGCTGGCGCGCTACGAATGGGTGCGCTACGTCGATCCGGCGGCGTCGCTGGTCATCGCCGGCTCCATCCTCATGGCCGCGCTGGGCATCTTCTCCACGTCGGTGGGCGACCTGCTCGACCGGACGCTCGAGGAATCGGACCAGCTCCTGATCCTGCGGGAACTGGCGCGGCATTTCGACGACTACGCCTTCCTGCACGGCATCCGGTCGCGCCGCGCGGGCGCGGAAGCCTACGTCGACATCTTCCTGGAATTCGATCCGGAGAAAAAGGCGGGGGAGATCCAGGCCGTGGCCGCCAGCCTCCGCCATCGGATCGAAAGCCAGATCCGGAACAGCCACGTCACGATCGGGCTGTCCACCGAACCGGCCGGCTCGCCGCGGGATCGCTAGACGCCTTTCCGGTTTTGTTGTAACTGGCCCCGCTGAGGCCGGGGCTGTTTATTCAATGCCCAGGCTGTTCACTTGAACATTGGATATTGGACATTGAATATTGGATATTGAGATCCGGTGCCGCGCGTCCATGCGGATTCACCGCGAACCTTCCGCAAGCCCCCCGGAATTCGAAATCTACAGCCCCTGCATCTTGGCCAGATAGGCGTCCATTTCCTCGATGCTGGCGAAGATCTGCATGGAAGGCAGGGCTTCGATGATCTCGAGGGCTTTTTGGACCGGCGGCGGAATGCGCGCCAGGCACAGGTAGCCGCCGGCGCGGGACAGATCTTTCCGGGTCTTGAAGATGATCCGGATGCCCATGCTGCTGATGAACGTCAGCTCCGCCAGATCCAGCGTGATGACCTTGGCCCCGCCTTCGGCGAGCAGATACTCCAGTTTCGTTTCCAGCGCGGGGGCCGTCGTGCTGTCGAGCGACCCGGCCAGCGAAACCACGAACACGCGCGGTTTGTTTTCCAATACTTTGATGGTCAGCGCCATGGTTTCCGCCTTTCTTGATGGGGGCGTTGTAGCACGTGCGGCCCCGGCGAGGCAAGAAAACGGCTTGGCGGAACCGCGAAACCGATTGACGCCACCCGGCGAATGGTCCAGCATTTGCCTCGGGGTGGCGCCTCGGTCCGGGGCCTGCCGCCCGCAGAGAGGTGACGCATGAAGACGAAAGCATTCGGGATGGCGTTGGGATGCCTGTTGCTGGGGGCGGTCGCCGCCGCGCCGGCGGCCGAAATTTCCGAGACGCTGCGCCAGGCGATCCGGAGCGACTTCGAGGCCATCGAAAAGGAAAGCCCGCAGATGGGCGAGGTGATGGCGGCCCTGCGCGAAATCGGCGCGTCCTACCTGCCGGAACTCGTCGCGCCCGTCGACGTCGATGGCTACCAAGGCATCGTGATGCGCCGGCTGATGAGCGGCATCTATCTGATGGATCTGACCTACGCGTCGACGTTCGGCCGGCAGGCGGACGCCGCCCGCTACGGCGAGGCCGTCTATCGGCTGCTCGACCTGGTGGGCTATCCGCAGCCCGAGATGGAACGCCGCTACCGCGAGGCGCTCGAAGGGATCGACGATCCCGGCGGCGACGAACGGCTGCGGCAGCTGGCCAAGGAGCAGGAAAACAACAAGCTCTGGCAGGACAAGCTGCAGACCAGCGACGGCGTGGAATTCGCGGCGGACAATCTCTACGGCTTCCTGCTCGAAGGCCTCTATCTCACCTCGGAGCTGTGCTATCTCTCCAACTACGATGCGTCGTCCATGATGTACGTCGCCTACCTGCGCGATTCCTTCCAGGCCTACAACCAGCTGCTGAACCGCATGGGCGAAAGCCCGGAATTCGCCTCCTGGGTGGAAGCGCACGACCGGCTGAATTTCCTGGCTTCCATCTTCATCATTCTGGGCGACAAGCCCGTCATCACGCCGGCGCAGCTGGATGCGCTGCGCCCCGTCATCGGCAAGGCCCGCAATCACATCGTCCGCTAGCGGAGGATTCGGCTCCGTCCCATGCATGAACACTCGCTGAACGGGATCGTCCACGTCTTCGCCGTGTTTGCCGCGCTGGCGGGCGACCGGAAAGGCGATGCCGCCCGCTGGGTGGAAGAGTATCTCGTCGGCACGCTGGGCCTGCGCCGCGCGGATCCCAGCTTCGGCATTTTCACGGATCTGCTGGAACTCTACGCCGGCCAAACCGATTCCGCCGCGCCGGAGAAGGCGCTCGACGGCGTCTGCGCCCGTCTCGACCAGCTCCTGTCGCCCGCCGAAAAGCAGTCGTTCCTGCTGCATTCGCTGCAGATCCGCCAAGCGCTGCCGGAGGCCGGCGAGCGGGCCGACCGGCTGCTGGCCCGCGTGGCGGCGGCCTTCCACGTGCCGGAACCCGAGCTCGCGGCGTGGCGGCAATTCGTCGCCGCCGGGCCGGACCTAGCCGACGGCGACCGGTGCCGGCGCTTCCGCCGCGCCGGGTGGCGCGCGGAAATCGCCGCGCTCGACAGTCCCTGGACCGAGCGCCTGTTCGTTCGCGCGCTGCGGGGCGAGATTTCCCTCGACGACAATCCGATGGCGGCCGGCCGGTTTTATCCGCTCGAAGCCGGCGCGATCCTCCGCGACGCCGGCGGGCAGGCGGTCTATCGCTGCGAAATCGAGCGGCTGTTCGGCGGCGGCGCGGCGGCCGCCCCGATCCGCTTCGAGGCCGAAGGGCTCGAGTACCGCTTTCCGAACGGCGAGGGGGGCATCCGGGATTTTGCCTTCCGCGAAACCGGCGGGCGCCTTGTCGGCGTCATGGGCGGCAGCGGCGTGGGGAAATCCACGCTGGTCCAGCTGCTCAACGGCAGCCTGAAACCCGATGCCGGCCGGGTCCTCCTCAACGGCATCGATCTCCACCGGAATCCCGCCGCGCTCGAAGGCGTCGTCGGCACCGTGCCCCAGGACGATCTGCTGTTCGAAGACCTGACTGTCCGTGAGAACCTCGACTACAACGCCCGGCTGTGCCTGGCCGGCCTGTCGGACGCCGAGCGCCGCGAACGCGTCCGCCGGATGCTGGCCGAACTCCAGCAGGAGGAAATCGCCGATCTCCCGGTCGGCAACCCGCTGGCGAAAACCATCAGCGGCGGCCAGCGCAAGCGGCTCAACATCGCGCTGGAGCTGATCCGCGAGCCATCGGTTCTCTTCGTGGACGAACCCACGTCGGGACTGTCTTCCGCGGATTCCGACGTCGTGATGGGCCTGCTCAAGGCGCAGGCCGCGCGCGGAAGGCTGGTGATCGCGATCATCCACCAGCCCTCCTCCAACCTGTTCCGGCAGTTCGACGCGCTGTGGATCCTGGACAAGGGCGGGGTGTCCATCTACATGGGGCATCCGCTGGAAGCCGCGCGCCATTTCCGCGAGACCGTCCATCTGGCCGGCGCCGACCGCGCCGTCTGCCCCGAATGCGGCAACGTCCATCCCGAGCAGATCTTCGCGCTCATCGAATCCAAGGCGACCGACGCCGACGGGCGGTTTACCCGCGAGCGCCGCTTCTCGCCGGAATTCTGGCACGACGCCTGGCGGCAGAGCGCGCCGCCGCCGGCCGCCGCCGCGCCGGTCGCCGAACCGCCGCCGCGCCATTTGAACCGCCCCGGCTGGGCCGGGCAGCTCCGCGTGTTTCTCTCCCGAACGGTGCGCGCGCGCGTCGCCAACCGGGCGTACGTGCTCGTGAACCTGCTCGAACCGCCGCTGCTGGCCGGCCTCACGGTCTGGTTGTGCCGCGGCGCGGCCGGCGCGGCCTACGTCTTCGGCGGCAATCCCTATCTGGCGGTCTATTTCTTCATGGCCGTCATCGTGGCGATCTTCCTGGGCCTGAGCGTCAGCGCGGAAGAGATCGTGCGCGACCGCCGCGTGCTGCGGCGCGAGCGCTTCCTGCACCTGAGCTGGAGCGCCTACGCGGGCGCGAAGATGCTGCACGTCGCCGGACTGGCGCTGCTGCAAACCGCGATTTGCGCGGCGATCGGGGTCGGCGTGCTGCGCATACCGGACTTTTACGGCAAGCTGTGGTTCGCGCTGTTTTCGGCGGCCGTCTTCGGCGGATTTCTGGGCTTGAACGTCTCGGCCCGGTTCAAGTCCGCCGTCACGACGTACATCCTGCTGCCGCTGCTGCTGCTGCCGCAGATGCTGCTGGGCGGGCTCATCGTGGACTTCGACGATCTGCGTTCGCGCGCCGCGCCGAACGCCGCGCCGCCGTGGTTCGGCGAGCTGACGGCTTCCCGCTGGGCCTTCGAGGTGCTGGCCGTCGAGCAAGTCCAGGCCAACGCCTACCAGCGGAATTTCGAGGCGGTCGACCGCGAAATCTCCGGGTTGGATTATCTCGTGCACGACCGGATTCCGGCGCTGCGCGGCCGGCTCGATGCGCTGGTGCTCGCGGCGCCGGACCGCGCCGAAGATATCCGCGCGCTGCTCGTCCGCGAATTCCGCGAGTTGGGAACCGAAACCCAGCGGTTCGCCGGCGCCGCCGATGCGGTCGCGGAGTGGCGTCCGCCGGATCGCGCCGTCTTGGAAGCGCTGAAGTCCTCCTTGCGCGATTGGTCGCGCGAGCTGCAAACCGCGCGCGACGCGGCGCAAGCCCGGCGCAACGCGATCCAAGACGCCTTGCTCGCCGAGCATGGAGACGAAGGTCTGGCCGCCTTCGTCAAGGCGAACGTCAACCGGAAGATCGTCGATCTGGTGCGCCGCAAAGGCGTGCAGGATCCGATCCGCGAACAGGGCGGGCGTCTCGTGCGCTTGGCGGATCCCGTCTACCAGCCGGCCGAATCGCCGTGGGGCCGCGCGCCCTTCATGGCCGGGGAAAAACGGCTCGGAACGGCGACGTTCCGCACCTACGGATTCGACCTCGGAGTCCTGTGGCTCATGAACGCGGCGCTGGCCGCCTGCCTCGCCGCGCGCCGGCCGAAGACATGAAAACGCGCCAAACCCCGACGGTGTCGTAGGGGTTCCAAAAAGAGTGTCAGTGGCTGTTTGGAGCCGGCACGACTCCGTGCCGGTTGTTTTGGAAAACAACTTTTCCCCCGACGGGGTCCTCGGGGGCTCCAAAGAGGGTGCAATGGCTGTTTGGAGCCGGGACGACCTCGTCCCGGGAAGATTGTGGTTCAAGATCCCCTTGACTCTTACTCTTGTCCTTCGCATCAATGAGGGCATGTCCAAACATTTGGCGCATCTTTCGCCTTTTGCCGCCGAGCCAATTGTGTTTTTCACCGTCGTTTCGGCTCATCGGCAGAAGGTTCTTGCCAATGACGCGCTGCATGGAATCCTTCGCGATATTTGGGCCTTGGCGGGGAAACGAAACGGTTGGTGGGTGGGCGACTATCTCCTGATGCCGGATCATGTGCACTTTTTTGCGCGCGCGGGCCGGGAAGCGATGCCGATGAAAAAATGGGTGCAGATGTGGAAATCGTTTTCTTCCCGCCGGTGGAAGGCCCTGAACGGTGCGAAAGCGCCTTTATGGCAGGAGGATTATTTCGATCGTTATCTCCGGAACGCCGACCAATATTCCGAGAAATGGTCCTATGTCGAAGCCAATCCGGTGAGGAAGGGTTTGGTTGAAAGAGCCGACGATTGGCCATATCGGGGCAGAATCCACGAATTATGTTTTTGATGGGGGAGGTTGATTCCCTCGGCTGTTTGGAGCCGGAAACAGCCAACCCCCGACGGGGTCGTCGGGGGCTCCAAAGAGAGGGCCGTTCTATCGTTCCGCCTTGTCGAGATCCTTCTTCGCGTCGCGCGTGAAGGAGGCCGTCAGGTAGTCGAGGGTCTTGGGCAGCGTCAGTTCCATGCTGAAGAACACCTGCAGCCGGGCGTCCAGATGCTCCGGCTCGCAATTCAGCAGATGCCCGCCGGCGGTGAAATCCTTGTCGATGAAATGGAAGTGGTAGCCGGGCACGTTGACGGAGGGGACGAAGGGTGGCGTGTAGAAACCCACCAAATGGCCGTCCACGTTTTCGAACCGGCGCAGCTTCTGGTGGTCCGTCGCTTCGGAGAGGGGCCGGTAGTTTTCGGTGCGAGGCACGGACCGGGTGACGACCGAACGGAACCGGCCTTCCATGTGGAGGGCGGTGAACATGTTGTCCGACGGCAGGATCGTCTTCAGCTGCGCGGAGAAGGCTTCCCAGGAAAGCGGGCCGGAGATGGTTTCCGTCAGCGTCGGCTGGAACCGGCACACGGTGGAGAAGGGGGTTTTCATCTCGTCGCCGACCAGGCGGGCGTTGCCGTCGAGGTCGAGCTGGAAGAAGCGGCCGCCCAGCGCGATCATTTCGCCGTCGAGGTTGTTGAACGTGCCGATGCCGAAATCGCCTTTTTCGCGCAGCGTGGCGATCGTGACGTCGTCGCGGTAGAACCCTTCCAGCAGGGCGTTGATCGGGCTGCTCATGTACAACATGGACGACACGGCTAGGCCTCCGGGAAATCCACGCGCACGAGGTTGCGGCCGGCCTCGCGCCGATAGGAGAGCCGCATGCCCATTTGCGCCAGGAGGTGCAGCCCCAGCCCCCCGATGGGCCGGTCTTCCACGGGGCCGTCGAGGACGGGCGGGGGCGCGTCGGCGGTGGGATCGAACGGCTTGCCGTCGTCTGCGATCGTCAGGAAGAACGGCTCGCCCGGCTCGAGCTGGAGGTCGATCCGGTGCACGGCGGCATCGTCGTAGGCGTGGTGGATGACGTTGGAAAGCAGTTCGTCCAGGGCGAGGCGGACCGCGTACTTCCGCTTGGGCGAGAGCGGCAGCGGAGCGAGGCGTTCATCGACCTCGTCCAGCACCCGCGCCAGGTCGGCGGAATCGTTGGTCATGGACCACGCGAGCATGGGCGGATCCGGCCGGGCGCTATTTCAGCAGTTCCAGCGCGGCGGCGCGGTCGGCGGCCAGCGGCAGAATGTTGTCGAAGCCGGAAATCGTCATGACGTCGCGCACGGTCGGCACCAGGCCGCACAGCGCCAGTCCGCCGCCGGCGGACTTCACCGCCTTGGCCAGCACGAGCAGGCTGCGCAAGCCGGCGCTGCTGACGTACTCCACCTGCGCGAAGTCCAGCAGCAGGCGGTTGGACCCTTCCTGGATCAGCGCCTTGCAGCGGGTTTCGAGTTCGGGCGCGCCGGCGGCGTCCAGCTTGCCGCTGGCCGCCACGATTGTCGCCTGGGGTTGCTTGTCAACGGTGAGTTGCATGGTCTGCCGCCTTTCTGGGGAATGGTCTGCGTCCGTCATCCTGCCGCATCGGTCGAAGCTCCATCAAGTCGTTTTCGCGCCGGCGGGCTCGCAGCAGCGCAGCACCAGCATCGTGATGTCGTCGGACTGTTCCCGCGCGCCGGCGAAGGCGGCGACGTCGGCGACGACGCCCCGGAGGATTTCCGCGGCGGTCGCCTCCGCCGGCAGCGCGCCGAGGCAGCGGTCCAGGCGGGCTTCGCCGTAGAGCTGGTCGGCTTCGTTGAACGCCTCGGTGACGCCGTCCGTGTAGAGGGCCAGCACGTCGCCGGGCCGCAGGGCCAGCGTTTCGCGGACGAACGTCTGCCCCTCCATCGCGCCCACGACCATGTTGGTTTTCGTCGGCACGGCGGCGACGGCGCCGGCGGCGGACCGGAGGCGCGGGGGATTGTGGCCGCCGTTGGCGAAGACGATCTCGCCCGTGCGGACGTCGAGGATGCCGACGAACAGCGTCACGAACGTGCAGCTTTCGTTGCGGATGGCGAGGTCGTCGTTCACCCGCCGCAGGATTTCCGCCGGGTCGCGCCATTGCTTGGCGGCGGAACGCAGCAGCACGACGACGGCCGACATGAACATGGCCGCCGGCATGCCCTTGCCGGAGACGTCGCCGATGGCGAAGAACAGGTGCGCGTCGTCGAGCGCGAAGTAGTCGAACAGGTCGCCGCCGGCCTGCTTGGCGGTCTTCATGGCCGCCTGCAGCTGGACGCGGCCGCCGAACTCCGCCGGCGTGAACGGGCCGGGCAGGAAGGTTTCCTGGATCTGCCCGGCGATGCGCAGCTCGCTTTCGGCGCGCTCGCGGGCCGACTGCGTCAGCTTGAGCTGCTCGATGTGCTCCGCCAGGTTGGCCTGCATCTGGTCGAAGTCGTAGGCGAGGATGGCGGTTTCGGCCCGGGTTTGGTTGCCGTCGGGGAACATCGCGGCGTCCAGGCGGATGTCGGCGGAGAACCCGCCTTCCACGAGCCGGCGGGTGAAGGTCGACAGGCGGTTCAAGGGCCGGGTGATCGAGCAGCTGGCCGCGTAGCTGAAGATGACGGCGAGGAGAAAGCTGGCGAAGCCCATCAGGAAGAAGTTCAGGAACGCGCGCCGCTTGAGCGCCTCCACTTCGTAGGCGTGGATGTCCGCGCCGATGATGAAGCGCCGGCCGGCGGCATCCTTGTGGCCCATGACGACGGACCGCAGCAGCCCGTAATCCGGATCGGGCGTGGTCGAGATGTTCGGCTCCCAGGTCTTCTGGACCTCGTAGATGTTGGGCGCCGGCTTTTCGTATTCCGTCCAGTAGGGCGTATCCAGCGCGGCCGAGGCCACGAAATAATAGCGGTTGCTCACCTGGTGCAGCGCGTAGAGGTAGGTGCCGCCGACGTTGCTCAGGAAAATCTCCAGCCGCCGCGTGTTGTTCCAGTGCTCCTCCTCGGTGATGCTGTCGGGGGTCTGGACGCGGTCGAAGTAGTCCGGCGGCAGCAGTTGCGGCATCGTCAGCGCGGCGATCAGCAGGCGCTTGTCGATCTCGTTCTCGATGGCCCGAACGTTCTGGATGAAACCGTAGACGGTGAAGATGGTGGACGAAAACAGGGTGATGGCGAAAAACGGGATGAAGATCTTGCGCCGGACGGGTTGCCGCCGATACCAGGTCAGCAGCTTCACGGGCGGCTTCCCCCGTTGCGCGGGCCCAGGGCCCAGAAAATCGCGGCGCCGGTTCCGAGCGCGGCGGCGATGGCCGCGATGCCGAGCCCTAGGCTCAGGCTGGCGGCCAGGCCGAAGGCCATCGGCCCCAGCGCTTCGCCGGCCGACTCGAAGACGTTGTAGACCCCCATGGCCTTGTCCGCCCCGAACCGGCGGACGCTCGGCAGCGAGGAGTAGTAGGACATGCCTTGGTTGAAGACCAGGCTTTCCGTCAGGCCGAAGAGGATGATGGTGGCGTATGCGGCCGCGAGCGTCTGGAACGCGGCGAACAGCAGCAGGGCGGCCGTCATGGTCAGTGCGCCGACGGGCATGGACCGCCGCGCGCCGAACAGCGCCGTGGTCAGCCGGGTCAGCGCCGGCCCCAGATAGACGCTGGCCGCGCCGAACAGCATGAAGGCCAGGCCGATTTCGTTGATCGAACAGCCTTGTTCCGCGGCGAACAGCGGGAACAGGAAGCCCAGGAACAGGCCGCACGCGGTCACCGGCAGGAAGACGAACAGGAAGAAGCTCCACACCGCCCGGTCGCCCAGGAATCCCCAGGGCGTCGGCGCGCCCGCGGCCCGGCCGTTCGCCGGCGGCCGCAGGCGGGGCCGGACGAGCGCCAGCGCGGCGGCGGCCGCCAGCGCCATCAGCGCCGCCTGGATCCAGAACGTCGGCTTCATGCCGATCCGCGCCGCCAGCATGCCGCCCGAAACCGATCCGACGTTGATGCCCGCGATGACCCCGGCCGTCAGCGCGATGATGCCGGATTCCTTCCGGCCTTCGTCCGGTTCGATCAGGAAATACGTGCGGAAGGCGATCATCAGCAGCCCCATGCCCATGCCCACCAGCACGCGGCCCGCGATTAGCCGCGCGAACGTGTCCGACAGCGCCGTGGCCGCCATGCCCCCCATGATCGCCAGGCAGCCCAGGACGACGTCCGTCTTGAGCCCCGCCCGGAAGCGGACGTGGCCGTACAGCAGCGCGACCACGGCCCCGCACAGCGTCTCGATCACCATCGGGAAGCCGACGACCACGTCGAACGGCACGCGGCCGAGCGCCGGGGCCAGCGATTTGCTGTACAGCGGCAGGAACGAGGCCGAGAGGAACACGCCCGCGATGGCCAGGAACGAGGTGAACCGCAGCGCGCCTTCGTCGTAGCGCTGGCCGGCCGCGGCGTCGCCCCGGTCGGCCCGGTCCATCACGTGGGAGCTGAAGAAGCCGATTTCGAAGAAGACGAACAGCAGCACGAACAGGACCATGGCCAGGTCCATCAGCGCGCTCTTGAAGAGGGCGCGGTTGGCCTCGCGCTGGGCGGACTGGTCCACGCCCACTTCCAGCAGGCCGACCGTGGTCCCGTTGGAATTCACCAGCGGCACCACGCCGTTGAGCCAGACGCCGTAGATGTCCACGATTTCGCCGACGTAGGGCTCGCCGGTTTCGGCCACCTTGGCGTAGATGGATTTGCCGTACTGGTAGTCGTAGGGATAGAAGATGCCCCGCAGGCCGTCGTGGTAGGCCAGCGCCGACAGCTTGTCGCCGAAGACCTTGTAGACGCCCGAATAGGTGCTCGGGTCGATGGCCCCGTTGCGGGTGATCGTCTGGCACAGTTCCTTCAGCACGGCCTGGTAGTCCGCGTTCATGTAGTGCTTCACGTGCTGGATGCGGTCCACCGCGTCGGCGTCCACCACGATTTGCCCGACCGCCAGATAGCCCCGCAGGTTGTTGCGGGCTTCTTCTTCCAGGCGCCGGTTCATGTTGTTGAAGATCATGTAGGTCGTGATGCCCACGGCGGTGCCGATCATGAGGGCCACCAGTGCGACCTGCTGCGCCAGGCGGCGGCCCGCCGGCGACGCGTGCCGGATGGCCAGGATCGCCAGCGCGAGGACCAGCCCGGCGAACAGGGCCAGCTGCAGCCAAATCGCGGCGCGCTTGGCCCAGAGCGCGGCGTTGCCCTGCGCGCGGTCGAGGGTCTGGATGGCGGCGGGCGCGGCGGTCCGGAAATGCACCACCTTGCCGTTGTTCGGCAGCACCAGGTCCTCCGCGCCGATCTGGAAGCTCTTGCACTCGTAGAAATCGTCGGCGTAGCCGTGCGCCTGGGCGATCGCCTTGTCGAACAGCGGTTCCGCGGCGTCGGTGCCCGTCAGCTTCACGATGGCGTCGCGGCCCAGGTCGGAGAACGTCAGCGCATCGCCCAGATAGTGCAGGTCCGAGGGGATCGACATGACCTCGTCCGGCAGGTCGCGCCCGTCGTAGCGCTTGGCGGGGGTCTCGCCGGGCTTGGCCGCGAAGATTTCCGTGGCCGCGGTCGAATACGCCAGCTCGCGGCCGTCGGCCGCCACCGTCGCGTAGATCACGTTGTCGTCCTCGCGGGCGAGGGGCGTGACGATCTCCTCGGCCGGTTGGAGGCCGGCGGGATCGACCCGCACGGCGTGGATGCCGTCCGCGCGCACCAGGCAGAACCGCAGGCCGTCCGGCGTCCATTGCAGGGAACGGATCGTCCCGATGTTGTCCGTGTACTGGTCGGGGTCGTGTTCGAGCGAGTAGAGGACCGCCTCGGGCCGGCCTTCCGGCGAAAACCGCACCACGGCCTCGCGGTTGACCGTCAGCGTGCCCGTGTCGATGTAGGTGCTCGCCACGTACAGGCGGCCGGCGGGATCGAACGCGATTTCGTTGGCGAAAAAAAAGCCCTTTTCGGGATCGTTGCGGGCCGGAATCAGATAGATCAGCTCGCCGCCGGGCCCCACGCGGGCGATGCGCTTGTTGGAGTCGAACACCACCGCGAACGAGCCGTCCGCGCCGCGCGCCGCCTTGGAGAGATTCTCGAACGGCACCGTGCTGGAGAGCGAAAAGGATTCGGGGATGCGGTCGCGCTGCACGACCAGCGCGCCGCCCAGCAGGATCGTCGCGGCCAGCAGGACGGGGAGGATGGGGCGGGGATGGGCCATCGGGTTTCTCGGGGTGGGGTTACCGTTCAATCGCCCGATAATACCAGAGCGTGTCTTCTCCCGGATAGTAGAAATCGGGGAACCGCCCCACCTGCTTGAACTTCAGATTGCCCAGCAGCTTGTGCATCGGGGCGTAGGACGGATCCGAAGACGTCTCGAACAGCAGCCCGCGGCCGTCGGCTTCCGCCACGAAATCCAGCGCCAGCTCCAGCAGGCGGCGGCCCAGCCCGCGCCGGCGGCTGGCGGCCTGGATCGCCAGGGCGCTCACTTCGTAGATTCCCGTCCGTTCCACGTTCATGCGGACGCCGATTACCGCGCAAATCGCGCCTGCGGCGTCCCGCACGAACCAATAGGCGTCGTCCGCGTGGCCGACGGAGGCGGCGGGGCGGGTGCTGAATTCTTCCCGTTCGCCCGGCGTCAGCGGCGTGCCGAAAAGATCGGGCTGCAGCAAAAAGGCCGAGACGGCCTCGCCTTCCTCGCGCGCGGCGACCCGCCGCGCCGCGCATGCCGCTGCGGCCGAGTTGGTTTTGGGCAAACTCACGGCCGACAGTCTCCCACGATCCCCGCCCGAACTCAAGCCCAAGGCGCGCCCAGGGTGCGCCACATCCGCTCCACCCCCCTTAATCCTAATCGCAATCCTACTCTTAATCGTAATCTTGATTTTGCTCCCGCCTCCCGTCTTTCCCCGATCAGCCGGATTACGATTACGATTACGAGTAGGATGGAACGGATTTCGGCCGCAAAACCGTTGACAACCCGCCCGCGGAAGGCCGACAGTATTCCCCGTACCGGTCCGATCCATTCCACCATCCAAAGGAGTTCCCTGCATGAAAAAGACGATGGCCTTGCTGATGCTCGCGGCAGTTGCGGTTGCGCCGACCTTCGCGCAGGCGGCGGATGCCTTGGTGTATGCGGACGTCCTGTCCGCCTATGTCTACAACGGCTTGGAATACAACGACGAAGCCGTCTTCCAGCCCGGGCTCGACGTCGCCGGCCCCTTGGGACTCGGCTACAGCCTGTGGGCCAACATGGACCTGACCGACAATCCCGCTTCCACCGCGCCCAACACCTCCGGCGAATGGAGCGAAGTGGATCTGAGCCTCAGCTGGGCCGCCCCGGCCATGGGCCCCGTCGGCCTTTCCTTCGGCGGCCTCTATTACATCTACCCGCAGAGCGGAAGCACCGTCGCCACCAACGACGACGGCACGGTCGCCACCGTGTCCCAGGCCCCGGCCGACGGCTCCTACCAGGTCTACGCCAAACTCGCCGCCGAAGACGTCTTCTTGGCGCCCGCCGTCAAGTTCTGCCACGAACTGGACAACCAGGACGACTGGATCGTCCTGTTCACCGTCGGCCACGGCTTCGACCTGGCGGACAAGCTCTCGCTCAGTCTCGGCGCCGTGCTCGGGTTCGCCGGCGACTACTACGTCGAAACCAACTACGGCTCCGGCGCCGGTTCCGCCTTCACCCACGCCCAGTTCGACGCCGCCCTCAGCTACGCCGTCACCGAAAAGGCCTCCGTCGGCCTCAAGGGCTCCTTCAGTACCCTGCTCGACGGCGATATCCGCGACGACGTCGATGCCGGCGGCGTCTACGCCGACAAAGACATCCTCTTCGGCGGCGTCAACGCCAGCTACTCGTTCTGAGCGCGCCCAGGGCGCGCAGCATCCAGAATTCAGGAGTCAGGATTCAGAAGGGGACCCTTCCGGTCCTGTTTTCCTGTCATTTCCTGTTTTCCTGCTAAAAAATTTTGGATCCGTGATCCAGAAAAGGGGCGTTGCCTGCCCGCCTGTGGCGGGACCCGGGGGCTGATCCGATCCATAAGCAGAGAGGTTGGCCACAAAGATCACAAAGAATCCCAAGGCATTCTCTTTGATGTCTCTGTGTTCTCTGCGGCAAAATTTTCCCAACCTGTTCTCCTGTCGTTTCCTGTTTTCCTGCTAAACCGGATTCGGGACCCAGAAATGGACTCCTCCGAATGGTTGGCCACAAAGATCACAAAGAATCCCAAGGCATTCTCTTTGATGTCTCTGTG